>NZ_FYDW01000001.1:300569-890450 GCF_900187555.1 Pseudomonas sp. Irchel s3f19
CCCAGCACCACCATTCAGTGCGTCATTACCAGCACCGCCATCGAGGAGGTCATCACCGGCATCACCGTATAACTGATCAGCCCCCTCACCGCCCAATACCAGGTCGTTGCCGTTGCCGCCGTACAGGACATCGTTGCCGGCTCCACCTTTGAAGGTGTCGTTGCCGTTTTCGCCATACAGGTAGTCGTTACCCGAACCGCCATCCATCACGTCATCGGTTGCAAAACCTCTCACCGTGTCATTGCCATCAGTCCCGGTCAGCACCAGGGTCTTGACCTGCTCGATGCTCCAAGACTTGCCGTCGGCGAAGCGGATCTCTTCCAGCTTGTAGGCACTGGTGCCATCGTCGCGGAAGTAGTTGCTGATAGTAACCCGATCAGTGCTGCCTTTCAGGCTCAGGATCAAGTCGGTAGTCGAGCGGCTCACGGTGACATCGCCCGACGCTACGTCGCTGAACTCGATCGCATCGGTCTTGCCGGTGCTCTGGTCGTAGTTGTTGATCGTGTCCTGGCCCCAACCACGGGCGAACCGGTAGATATCACTGCCAGCACCACCATTCAGTGCGTCATTACCAGCACCGCCATCGAGGAGGTCATCACCGGCATCACCGTATAGCTGATCAGCCCCCTCACCGCCCAATACCAGGTCGTTGCCGTTGCCGCCGTACAGGACATCGTTGCCGGCTCCACCTTTGAGGGTGTCGTTGCCGTTTTCGCCATACAGGTAGTCGTTACCCGAACCGCCATCCATCACGTCATCGGTTGCAAAACCTCTCACCGTGTCATTGCCATCAGTCCCGGTCAGCACCAGGGTCTTGACCTGCTCGATGCTCCAAGACTTGCCGTCGGCGAAGCGGATCTCTTCCAGCTTGTAGGCACTGGTGCCATCGTCGCGGAAGTAGTTGCTGATAGTAACCCGATCAGTGCTGCCTTTCAGGCTCAGGATCAAGTCGGTAGTCGAGCGGCTCACGGTGACATCGCCCGACGCTACGTCGCTGAACTCGATCGCATCGGTCTTGCCGGTGCTCTGGTCGTAGTTGTTGATCGTGTCCTGGCCCCAACCACGGGCGAACCGGTAGATATCACTGCCAGCACCACCATTCAGTGCGTCATTACCAGCACCGCCATCGAGGAGGTCATCACCGGCATCACCGTATAGCTGATCAGCCCCCTCACCGCCCAACACCAGGTCGTTGCCGTTACTGCCGTAAAGATAGTCGTTGCCGGTACCACCATACAATATGTCGTCACCGGCGCCCCCTTTCAAATTGTCATTACCCTCCCCCCCCAGCAGGAGGTCGTTTCCGTTGCCACCATTAAGGCTGTTGTTGCCTGCACCGCCACTAAGGAAGTCATCACCAGCACCGGAATTGAGTGTATCGTTACCGCCGCGCCCTAAAAGAAAATCCACTCCGACTCCGCCAGTCAAGGTGCCAGAATCCTCTCCATTCTGTAGCACTTGCCCGCCAAGCTGTTGCGTTAAAGACTGCATTTGGCTGTTAGATAACTGTTCAAGCCAATATTCAGTTAAAGAGCCTAATTTTGAGTAATCTGGGCCGTTGGGCATCGCTTGTCGCAAATCTCCACTGTCGATAATAGCCCTAACCGGATCAGCTGCACCGACATCAACTAACCGCTGTACTAGGCCTTCATAATTAAGACTTAGGCCAGCTTCACTAAACTCGAGCTCAACGGAGTCAACATACGACTTCAATCGAGCTTGTAACAGCAGCCCATTGTAAACAGACTTAACCAGTACTTCATATGCATTATTGAGCAGCTCTATCTGACCAGGACCAAGCGCTAAGTCCTCCTCAGTTATATAAATAGCGCGAGTTCCCGAAGGCATCAAACCGAGTGACCCACTTGAGCTGCGCGTAGTTGATCCTAACGAGAAACCAACCGAAATAGAAACACCCCCATCTTTAGTTGGAGTTTCCTGCTTAGTAAAACCAAAGAAGCTCTGACCATTAAAAACCTCAAGAACCTTAATTTTCTCCAGCAGCGTTTTTTTTGCCAACTGCTCAGGTGTAGGGCCTGTGTCACCCTCAGCCGTGGGCGCCCCGCTAATATTACCGCTACCACCACCGCCAGAACTTGACCCAGTCGAAAATTCGAAGGCGCTCTCCGGCTTTTCCCAAGAGTAGCTAAACTCAAATTCGATACCTTCGAGACCGCGCGTGAAGTTGAGATCACCAACAAGCTGATCGAAAGTTCTGAAGTTACTGGTACTTGCCCACTCAGCAAGGAGCTTATCAATCTTGGATAGTTGCTCAGCACGTGTAGCGGCCCGACTATACTGCGTTAGTACAGAGCGTAATCCTTCGTTTAGCATGGCAGCTTCTTGTAGGTCACGTACTGAGCCAGAACCACCCATATTTGGTAAAACTTCAACGCTACCGTGAAGCGGAACGGTATCGGTGTATTCACGGTAGAACGGGTTAGTAGCAAGATCCAAGTTTGCGGCCAAGCTCTGATTTCCGTTAAGTGCCCCCTCGCTGCCATCTGCACGGACAAAAGTTCCCACCGCACGAATCAGGTTACCGTTGGTGTCATGCCTGACAGCGTTGAAACCCAAGTTGATCGCGGTAATATCATGCTCGGCAAGACTCTTCAGCTCAATCGTCTGCGCAATACCATCCTGGTTTTGATCCTGCCATACACGAACATTAGAAAATTGTTCATCTTGAGCGTCGAATACACTGTCAGAATTACTATCTAGATCGCTCAGAGCGTCAAAGCCATCTGTAGCCTTATTACCATTAGCCTTGATGGTATCTACGCCGAACAGCTCATTGCCGTTATCGATACTGCCGTTACCGTCGCGATCTAATACCAAAAAACCATCGTCACCCTTGACCCATCCTGTTCCCGTCTTAAGACCATCACCATTAAAGTCGAAGACAATACCAGAATTAGCAGAAACTGTTTCTATCCCATCTCCATCGAGATCCAGAGCGAGAGGGTCGCGACGCAAAATAAAGTTAAGGGCAGACCTGTAGAGTTCATTTTCCTGAATATTGATTCTGGAGACAAGATTTTTCAAATGACCATCGACAGCAAGATCCTTCACAATCGCCAACGCGATGCGGACTAAGCTTGGATCCGCCTTTATATCAGGATCATCGAGAGAACGGCCTTCTATTTCATTGTGCTGTATATATAGATCCCTACGCGCATCTAATTCTATTTTTTTATCATGAGTAGCCTTCTCCCTCCAGCGAGCGCCTGGGTAAGGAGGAGGCGCCGCATACCAATTTCCATCACTCGGATTATATTTATAGTTCTCTATACTATCAGGATCAATATAACCACCCAAAGGCTCTGAGTGCACAAACGCGCCCACCCCAATGAACTTGGCCCCTACCGAACCATTCAAAAAGGCGTTGACGATTATTCTTTCAGCACTTTTAGGCAAACTCATAACGAAACCACAAGGACAATTATAAGCAACAACAAACAGGTAATAAGAAATCCAAACAGAGAGATCAAATAAAAGTGATGCGGATTATCGCCATTTACTCTCCCGACAGTAATTATCCGGAGGCACCATCGACCTAGCCTGAAAAACAAATACTCAACTATTGCACCAACAATATATTCCATACCTACTCCTTTTTGCCACCAACGAGGAACTTCCAACAGCCCCTGAACCAATACACCAACCCCGCATTTCCTACTTAATTTCCCACTATAAGGCCGTAGAGCTTGATCAGAAAATATCAACCATAATCACTACACATCGATAGACTTACGATTACTAGGAGGCCACTCTACAGCGCCGCGATACATATCCTTATGATTACACTACCCGCCCAACGAAATTTTAATACGTGGAGCAGGCTTATACCCCTTCGCGACCCGTGTGCCAAACTACAAATCGACAAATGATTAAAACCTTAGCGAAATGGCTCTAGCGGGACGGTATCGACGCCAGATGAGTCGATTGATTCACACCTTACGTATTGGCGATATCTAGCGTTCATCCAGACTTTCTGCTGCATGCTGCTTGAGCGGGCTCAAGAAGTAGTCAATCACCTTTCTCTTATCGGTCTTCAATTCAGCCGTAACAGCCATGCCCGGCGATAATGCAATCAGGTTTTCGCCAACCAGAATCATATTTTTATTCAGTTGTATCCGCACGCTATAAACCAATCCAAACTTTTCATCCTCAATCGCATCACTGGATACGCTCACTACAGTCCCATCTATCACACCGTATTTTGTAAAGTTAAAAGTCTCGATCTTCACTTCTACGGCCTGACCAGGGCGTACGAAACCGACGTCCTTGTTCTCCAGCTTCGCATCAACCTCCACCGCCTGATCGCTTGGGACAATCACCATCAGCGGTTGGGCCTGAGTTACAACGCCGCCTTGGGTATGGATCGCCAGTTGTTGGACAGTCCCATCTACAGGGGCCGTAAGCTGCGTAAGTCGATTTCGTTGCTCTGCTTTCCTAAGTTCTTGAGTGAGGCCTGCAGCGCGGACGTCCGCATCATTCTGCAGATCGAGCATCGCCCTGCGCGTCTGAGCCAAGACACCTGTGCGTTGCTGTTGCGCGGCTTTCAAAGCGGCTTTCAGCTCGCTGATTCGTGCTTTTTGTTGGGCCAGCTCACGCTCCTGATCCAGAAGAATCTGCTCTTTCTCCAGATAGGCGTGTTTGGCGACAAATTGCTTGTCGAGCAGGCCACGGTAGTCAGCTGCCAGCTCACGTGAGATAGGGAGCGTTTTACTGAGTGCGGTGATGGAGGCTCGGATGGAGCGTATTTCAGCCTCTCGCTGCTCGATCTGGGCATCGCTTTGGTCAAGGGCGGCACGCAGTTCGAGATACTGACCTTGCACCCATCGCTGCAGGCTTTCTTGCTGCGCGGGTGTGGCGTTCGGAATTATGCCGGAAACCAATGCTGGCTCGGCCTTGTCCTTTATTGCCTGCAAGAGCAGGCGGGCCCGGGCGCTATCGACCTGAACGCCGAGCAGCTCACTGTGAAGTCTTTCCACCTCCGCTCCAGTGATCTGGCTATCGAGTTCAACAAGCAGCTCGCCCGCCTTCACTTGCTGGCCATCGTGCACATAAATGGCCTTCACGACGGCCACCTCATTGGGCTGGATGACCTTGGTCTTACCGCTTGGCACTATCTTGCCTGTCGCCGTGGCCACGACATCGATCTCGCCGACACAGGCCCAGATCAACGCGAGCGCCGCGAAGAGCATGATCGTCCACTGGATATAACGTGGCGCCGGATGGACGGGCTTTTCCTGCAACGCCAGAGCAGCGGGCAGAAACTGAACTTCGTGACTTAGCCGAGGCGGCGCAACCATTGCCTTGCGGGCGCGCCATGAGTGTCGCCAGGCACGGCGGTATCGATTGAGTAACTCCCGTTTAGCGCTCATCGCATTGCTCCTTTGCCAACGGCAGTACGCACGACCCTAGACAACTGCTCATGCCACGTCCCCCTGCTGCAACCGATGTAGGCGGGAGTAGTGGCCTGCCTGGTGAGTCAGCAACTCCGAATGGCTACCCTGCTCTACGATCTGGCCGCGATCCATGACAACGATGCGGTTTGCATCGCGCACAGCAGAAAGCCGGTGGGCAATAATGATCACCGTCCGCCCCTTACAGATGGTCTGCATGTTCTGCTGAATGACGCGCTCGGATTCGTAATCGAGGGCACTCGTGGCTTCGTCGAAAATCAGGATGCGCGGGTTGCCGATCAGGGCTCGGGCGATGGCCACACGCTGCCTTTGACCACCCGACAGCGATGCGCCGTGCTCACCGACAACGGTGTCGTAGCCTTCCGGCAATTCGAGGATAAAGTCATGGGCCCCTGCCATCTTGGCTGCCTGCATCACGACCTCGATAGGTGCACCAGGATCGGTCAGTGCGATGTTTTCCCGGATGCTGCGGGCGAACAGCATATTGTCTTGAAGCACCACGCCAATCTGTCGACGCAGCGACGACACATCTGCCAACGCGAGATCCATACCATCGACCAGCACACGCCCCCGCTCTGGGGTGTAAAGCCGCTGCAATAGACGTGTCAGCGTACTCTTGCCCGAGCCCGATCGACCCACGACGCCGATCACTTCGCCGGCCTGGATCCTCATGCTGACTCCGCGAAACACTTCGGGGCCGTCTGGCCGGTAGCGAAACTGCACTTGGTCGAACTCGATATCGCCTTTAAGCGGAGGTAACGCACTGCGCGAGGACTGAGACATTTCTGTCCGTGTGTTGAAAATGTCACCGAGGCGCTGCACCGAGACGCCGGTTTGCTGGAAATTTGTCCATAGCTGAGCGAGGCGCATAATCGGTTGCGACACCCGCCCGGCCAGCATGTTGAAAGCGATCAGTTGGCCCACGCTCAACTGCCCATCAATTACCAGTCGAGCGCCCAGCCATAGTGTTGCTACCGTCACCAGCTTGCCAATCAGGCCGACACTTTCGTTAGCCAGGTTCGACAGGTTCTGGGTCTTGAAGCTTGCGGCCACATAGCCGGCAAGCTGGTTATCCCACTTGCGGTTGACCTGCGGCTCGACGGCCATGGATTTGAGGGTGTCGATACCGTGGACGGTTTCCACCAGGAACGCCTGATTTTCCGCGCCACGGGTAAAGCTCTCGTTTAACCGCGCCCGCAGCACCGGAGTAATCAGCAAGGAGACGATGAAATACAGCGGCAGCGACAGGATGACCACCAGAGTCAGCCAGTCGCTGTACATGAACATCACGGCGATAAACGCCACCGAGAATAATACATCCAGCACCAGCGTGATCGCGTTACCGGTCAGGAAGCTGCGGATGTTCTCCAGCTCGCGAACCCGGGCGACCGAGTCCCCCACCCTGCGTGCCTGGAAGTAAGACAAGGGCAGTGTGACCAGATGACGAAATAATCTTGATCCGAGCTCCACATCGATTCGGCTGGCCGTGTGGGCGAAGACATAGCTTCGTAAGCCTGACAGCAATGTTTCAAAAATCATGATGCCGAGCAGGCCGATGGCAATCACGTCCAGGGTTGTCAAGCCGCGGTGCACCAGCACTTTGTCCATGACGACCTGGAAGAACAGCGGCGTCAGCAAGGCGAAGATCTGCAGCACGAAGGAGACGAGCAGCACCTCCCCCAACAGCTTGCGGTATTTGACGATCGCAGGAATGAACCAGGTGAAGTCGAAGCGCGAAAGCTCCCCAGCCATCGAGGCCTCGGAGCGAATCAGCAGCAGATCCCCTGTCCAGCGAGCCTCGAGTTCTTCCTGAGCTACCACCTCAGGACGCTGCGCGCAGGGATCATGGATCAACGCCTTGCCTTCATCCATCCGGGCAATGATGAAAAAGCGACCATCGGTATCGACCGCGATGGCCGGCAATGGCGTCTGCGTCAGTCGCGAAAACGAGCTACGCGCGGACTTGACTTGGAGCCCAAACTTTTTCGCAGCCAGCAAGATTTCAGGGCGACCAAACAGTCGGCCATCTTCGGCATATTCGTGAGTGAGTTGTTCAGGAGAAGCAGCAACGTTATGAAAACGCGCCAACATAACCAAGCAGGCAAGGCCTGTATCCAGCTCAGGGGCTGGCCCGGTGGTAGCTGAGTCGTTCAGCATTTGTGCATCCGTGCATGTGCCATGTCGAAGCGCCATGGCTTGGCGGAATTTTACTTGGTACCGCCAGCAGAACAAGATGGCGAACACCAAAAAAGTCAAAAATATTACCGCGACGGATGCTGTATATTAGAGCGTTTGCCACCTAGCGTGGTGTTTCAGAAGTACCAATGATAAAATCACGCGCCCAACGCTCGTGCTGCACGAGCTACCGAGGCGAGGATGTCCTCTGCTTTTTTGTGCCACCGGAACGGTTTCGGGTTCTGGTTGTAGATCTCCAAGTAGTGCTCAATCGAAGCTTCGAGATCTTTGACACTGACGTGCGCCTGTCGCTTGATCCACTTCTCGCTCAACGTTGAGAAAAAGCGCTCGACCAAATTCAGCCAGGAGGCAGAAGTCGGCGTGAAGTGGATGTTGTAGCGTGGACGCGCAGCAAGCCACGCTCTGACCTTGTCGGTCTTGTGCCTGGCATAGTTATCCATTATCAGATGAATCGGCATGTCATCAGGAACTGATGCATCGATTTCTTTCAGAAAGGCGAGGAACTCAGTGCTGCGATGCTGGCGTTTCAACCGGCCAATGACTTCACCTGTTGCCACATCCAGAGCGACGAATAGAGAGGTTGTTCCATGGCGTTTGTAATCGTGCGTGCGAGTTGCGGGACTGCCTGGTGAAAGCGGTAATCCAGGCTGTATACGGTTCAAGGCCTGAATCTGGCTCTTCTCATCAAGGCACAGCACCAGCGCCCTTTCGGGCGGATTCAAATACAGACCAACAATGTCGTGAACCTTGTCGACAAACAACGGATCTGTGGCAAGTTTGAAGGTCTTTTCCAGATGCGGCTTGATTCCGAACGCGTGCCAAATGCGCATGATGCTGGCTGGAGAAAGGCCCGTCTCGCGGCTCATACGGCGCGTACTCCAGTGGCTGGAGTCGTCGGGCTTACCTTGCAATACCTGATTGACCACTTGCTGAACTTGTTCATCCGAAATGGTGCCCGGACGACCGGAGCGCGGTTCATCATTCAACCCCAGCAATCCCAGTTTAGAGAAACGTTGGCGCCATCGTGAGACCACATCCTTGCTGGTACCCAGGCGCAGAGCAATGTCGTTGCCTGACTCGCCGGCGGCACAAGCGAGGATTATTTGGGCGCGCAGAGATGCATCCTGGGCGCCTTTGCGGAGCTTTATCCGGCGTAGAAGCTCCGCTCTTTCAGTTTCAGAAAGAGTAATGACGGTTGCTGGTCGGCCCATGTCGATACACAACTATTGATGAGTGGGTTTCTATGAAGCGTAGACCAAATTTTCATTGGTACTTCTGAAACACCACACTAGAGCAAGACACTTAACCGCGAATGGTTCACAGTATTTCTTTACGAACTTTAGCCATCACGGTGGTGGTGCTTGAGAAGCGGTTCTGGCCTGAAGCAGCAGGCTACCGGCGCACTCCATCACTGCTCAACGTTGGCAGAAAATCGCGATCAGGGTCGTAATCCGACTTAAGATAGCCAGAAAACTCCTCAAGATCACCTACACCCAGAAGTCCCGCAGCCTGTTTGAGCTTGAAGTTGTCGATGATGTAGTCGTACCGGAAATCGTTGTAATCCCGAACAGCCGCGTAGAGTAGCCGCTGGGCATTCAGTACATCGGCCATGTTGCGAGTTCCGACCCTCAAGCCAACCTCGTTAGCCTCTAACGACATCCGGCCTGACTTTATCGCCTGTAGACGGGCTGCAATCTGCTCTACACCTACATTGATCGCTCGATGTGAGCTTCTGGTAAGCAGAACCACCTCACGCCTGGCATTCTCGCGATCATTTTCGCTCTTAGCCAGGAGCTCTACCGATTGGCGCACTTGCGAGCGAGTCATGCCTCCACTGTAGAGCGGAATGTTGAGCTCGATTCCGATGCTGCTCTGCGCGACATCATCGCGATAATCACTGCGGCCAAAATCAGAGGGGTTGTTGTAGCCAAAGCTATCGTTGTCACCTTTTCGATAAGAGGCAACTACATCGACGGTAGGTGAAAACCCTGCCTTGCTCTTCCTAACCCTCTCTTCAGCGGAGGTCACCGCGTGGTTAGTCGCAAGCAGGTTGAGGTTTTGCTCGATAGCCAGATCGACCCATACCGTCGCGTCGTTAGGGAATGGTGGGTATACCGGCATCGAGTGGGCTACGCCGTCGATAGTAACATAGTCGCATGTTGTCAGCCGATATAGGAGATCGAAGGCCTCATCGACGTTACGCTGGAGAACCTTCGAATTCGCCTTTGCTAGATCATTGGCAGCCTGCGCGTCGAGCACGTCGGTGATGCTGGCAACACCGCCTTCGAGGCGCCCTTGCGCCTGGGCCTGCTGCTCGAGCAGAGCAGATTCCTCAGCACGTGAAGCGGCGAGCGCATCGAGTTGGCGAAGGGTTTCGAAATAAGCCTCCGCCACTTTCAGAATAAGCGCCTGCTCCTTGGCTGCGAGTTCCATTTCCGCCTGGGCGACATCTGCCTGGGCAGCCTTGAGCTCAAACCAGCGATCAAGGCGAAAAAGTGGCTGGGTGAGGCTTGCACGAAAAGCACTGCCACTGCGCGAGCGAACGAGTGAAGGGCTATCTCTATCGAGCCGGGTCGATTCGCTAACCATTCCGGCAGTGATGCTCGGCAGTAGCCCCGAACGAGCTTGAGGGGTCGCCTCGGTGCGCGCCCGATACTCATGGCGTGCAGCCGCCAGCTCAGCATCGTTCATGGCCGCCTGGCTGTAAATCGAGAGCAGACTCGCCCTAGTAGCGGACTGTCCATCGGGGCTTTGCGCGAGAGCTGTTACAGGAAGAAGCGCCAGGGTCAAGCCGAGGCAGCCAAAGAGGTATCGCATCAACAATCCTTGTCAGAAACCACAGCGATGTGGCTGCGAATCCTATGGAATTCGTGGTTTCCGTCAAGGTGAAAATGAATCGCCCCTAGTTTCATAGACACCTCCAAGCCTCATAATAAGGCCCAAATAGGAGGTGCGAGATCAGCCCGGCTGTCTACCAGATGCGCAATGAGTTCACGCTCGTTGCGGCAATCTGTTGGTCCGATGATCTGGACTCTCGGGATGGACTGGAAGCGTGCCTCCACTTGCCGCTTGAAATTGCGTTCGACGCAGTACCACTGCCCTGAGAACAACACGTAGCTGTTGGTGACACCCGCCGTCTTGGTGTCAGTCTCAAAGGTGAAGCAGTTGTAGACTCGCCACTGCGTATTGAAGACCTCTGAGCCTGGCGCCTTGGCCCTGATGTAATGACGCTCCCGGATGTCGTCTATCGTTCCTTTGAAGTCGCAGCGCTCAAGCTCTGCGACGTAATCCTCGATCGACAGGCTGTGGAAATCGGTACCAGCACTGCCGAATCCGTTGTAGTGCAGCAGGCAGCCTTCCTGGTAATCGACAATCTCTGGCGGGGCCATGTGAAGCTCGCTGTCCCTCCCCTTCCTTAGCTCATTCAAGGCAGCAAATAGCTTTCGATCCAGGGCCGTGAGCGTGACTCTTTCCGGGACAACCTGCATGCTGTCGATCCACGGGAAGCGCTGCTTGTAGGTGTTGCTGCGGTAGACCTGCAGAACCTCCTCACATTTGGCCAGCAGATCGTCAGACACCAGTTTGCACGTGATCGAAAGGCTGTCTGGTGTGCCGCCAGCAACCCTTGCAAGGTCACGCAGGACGTCCACACTAAAGTCCTGGACGTCGCTGTCTTTACTCGCCTGAACCCTTTTCTGGAATGTCACGGCATCCGGGGTCGCCAGGTCGAGCGTTCTCAGGCCATCGCGAGGCACCGAATTCAGCGTAATCTTCAGACCGAACTGGCGCTCGAAGGCCTCCTCTTCCAGCGCCATGTGAATGTGGCCGAAGCAAATCGCGAAGACACGGTCATTCACTGACAGGAAGAGCACAGCACCGGCGCCACCGGCGATCAGTTGTCAGGCTGGATGCCTGCCTGCTCTTCCACGAAGGAGATCCAGCCGGGCCTGCTCGTATAGATATGCCCGATGAACAACTCAGCTCCCTCCATGGTGGGCCAGTCGCCACGCTGGAGGCGGTTGCGCTGAGCGCCCCGGGGCAAATTCCTCCTTGAGTGCTTCATTGACCTCTGCGTCACTTCGAAGCAGTCGTATAGAAAGCGTCCTGACTCTTTCGGGGTTGGGCACAGCGCCACTCCCTTGAGCATGCTGAGGATCCATTTGGACTGATCGCCGGGGCGACCAGCCATCAATGACCCAGCATGAATATGAGCCAGGATGCAGGGTCTTTCCAAGTGGAGAATTGGGCCTGGTAAGCGAATCTACCTTCCGCAAACGTCCGAAAAAAGGTCGCTATGGCGATTGATAGGACTGCAGAATTTCTCTCAGTAGAAATCCCACCAGCGGCATCGACGATTTTTTGACGGACTGAAGATGGCCTCCCCCGGGTCAGAAAGGCCGGAGCTGCTCCACGTCCAAGCTCCCTCGGCAAGGTCAATTTCAGACCGAATGGGTGCCAAGGGCTCGTCTCTTCATGCGAGGGTTTCAGAAGCTGGGGATGGTGGAATTATGAAAAGCGAGGCGATGCTATTACCGATCGAAGCCGAATTCGTCCGAAAATGGCTGCCACGCACCGTAGCGACGCTGCATTTCGCAACATTGCACTACTCGAAAGAGTAGGGCGCAGATAGTAGGCCTACTATTTAGGCAGGCCAGGCGTGGCAAGGGGTGCGGGCGAAATAGTAGGGGTGTTGGGGTGATACAGCGAGGTCGGCATTCTCGCTGCGATCGCCAAGCGAAGCCGCCCAGGCGACCTTCTGGGTGATCTCGGGGCGGTACACGCGCCACAGGTGATCCAGCTCCTTCTTCAGGGCCTCATGACCTTCGGTGGTGATGATATTGGTGCTCAACAGCACTCTCCTCAACGGCGGGTAATCAGGCCTTGGCGAGCAATGCGGGTGAGATGGCCGATGACTTCGGCGGCCTCGGCAGAGGCCGGCGCCTGTATCACCGCCAGGTCGAAACGGTCGTTGCCGTACTGCGCAAGGTGGCAGCAGGTTTCGCTGAACTGGATGAGAAAGGCACGGGCCTGGCCTTTACGACGCGAAAGCCCTTCAAGGTGACGCAAAAGAGTGGGTTGATGCTGGCCACCGAGCAGGATACGCGGTGTGCGGGACGCCTGGTTGGCAGGCAAAGGGCTCAAACAGACACTGGTACGTGGGCAACTCATGGCGCTTCTCTCAGCCTCGCGATTCCCGCTGGGCAGCGGTGGGAGGCGTCACCGAACCAGCGCTTTAGCGGTATTTCGGATGACCGGAGGGCCTTTCCTGCGCCCCGCAAGTAGCTGTTTAAATCGGCGCAGGCGGTATGCTAGAGCTACAAGCGCTAAGTTACAAGCCTCAAGCTGCATTGCTCAGCGCTTGGCCACCCGCTCCAGCACGGCACGCTCGCGGTTGAACGCCAGGAAGTACTTGTTGACGCTGTTGACGAAATTGACCGGGCCCATGCCGACCTGCTCCATGGCAATACGCTCGGTTTGGAAAAACCACTGGTTGCCGTTGAGCCCACGCCGACGCGCTTCGGCACGCATCGCCTGGACCCGCTCGGGCCCCAGGTTGTAAGCCGCCAGCACGAACGCCATGCGCTCGCGCTCGTTGATCTGTGGGCTGGCAAAGAACTTGCGCCGGATCAACGCCAGGTAGCGGGCACTGGCCTGCACATTGCCGTCCACCGTGGCGGTATTGCTCACCCCTACCCGCTGGGCGGCCGAAGCGGTGATCTGCATCAGGCCGTGGGCCCCGCCTGTGCCGCGCGCAGCGGGGTTGAGTGTCGACTCCTTGAAAGCCAGCGCCGCCAGGTTGAGCCAGTCGATCTGCTGCGCCTGGCCATGCTTCTGCAGCACCGCACGCACCGCACTGAGGCGTTGGCGATCCTTGCTCGCCAAGGGGTTGTGTACCCGGTACTGGCGGCGGTAGATACGCTCGAATGCTGCGTCCTGGTTGTCCGGCGCGCGATAGCCCTGAAGGAAGCGATCGACCGTGGCCAGCAATTGCGGCGCATCGCGCCCTACATACCAGCGCATGGCTTGCGGCGAGCCCAGGTGCACACGGCTGTCCAGGCGCAGACGCGGCATCACCCTGGCCCACCGCCGGGCAATCGGGCGCTCTACCACGGTCAGGTGGTAGATGCCGGCCTGCACCATCTCCAAGACATCCTCCACCGCCAGGGTCGAATCGACCCACTCCACCTTGATCGGCGCGCGCTTGCGCAGGGCCAGCTGCTGGTTCACCTGCTGGATCACCGGGCCGGCAGCACTGGCACTGGTCAAGGCCACGGTGCGCCCGGACAACTGCTCGACATGGCTGAAGCTGCGCTCCCCCTTGCGCCCGACCAGCAACAAGGGCACTTGGTCCAGCACCGGCGCGCTGCTGCTGACACCGCGCACCACCACCGGGTCGAGCAGTTCACCGGGCGCCGCCAGGTCGCCCTCGCCGCGCTGCAACGCACCCAGCAACTGCTCCTTGGCCCGAGGGATAAGCTTCAGCTGAATCTGCTGCCCGTCACCTGCGCGGGCATTCAGGTAATGCTCGAGCGCACGCAGGCGGTAATATTCGATGCCGACCGGCTCGCCCTTGACCTCGCCAGAGCTGTTGCGGCTTTGATTGACCAGCACCCGCAACACCTTGCTCGCCCGAACCTGCTGCAGGTCACGCAGCTTGCTGGGCGGGATGTTCTGCTGCGGCCCCGGCAGGCGCGCCTGGGCAGCACCGGCCATGGTCAGCCCAAGCATCAGCAGGAAGGTCAGCAGGTATCGCAGCATGCGAAAACGAGTCCGAGGTCGGTGGGCGGCACTCATGTGGCATGGCCGCCTGGTGATAAATGACGGCAGAAGACCACGGCAACCGCATGAAGTTCTTGGATTTTTCCGAGAAACGCGGATTTTGCTATGCTGGCCGCCCCGCGGCACGAGGTAGCACCATGCAACTGATCGATATCGGCGTCAACCTGACCAACAGCAGTTTCCACGACCAGCAGGCCGCCATTGTCGAGCGCGCCATCGAGGCTGGCGTGGCGCAGATGGTGCTGACCGGCACCAGCCTTGCGGTCAGCGAACAGGCACTGGAGCTGTGCCAGCAGCTGGATGTGGCCGCTGAACACCTGTTCGCCACGGCGGGCGTCCACCCCCACGATGCCAAGTCCTGGGACGCTGGCAGCGAGCGGCAACTGCGCCAATTGTTGAATGAGCAACGGGTGCGCGCAGTGGGTGAGTGCGGCCTGGACTTCAACCGCGACTTCTCCCCTCGCCCTCAGCAGGAAAAGGCCTTGGAGGCACAGCTGACACTCGCTGCCGAACTGGGCTTGCCTGTGTTTCTGCACGAACGCGACGCCAGCGCGCGCTTGCTGGCCATCCTCAAGGACTACAGGGACCACTTGACCGGCGCTGTGGTGCATTGCTTCACCGGCGAGCGCGAGGCGTTGTTCGCCTACCTGGACCTGGACCTGCACATCGGCATCACCGGCTGGATTTGTGACGAACGTCGCGGGACGCACCTGCACCCGCTGGTCGGTAATATCCCTGGAGGGCGCCTGATGCTGGAGAGCGATGCGCCTTACCTGCTGCCGCGCAGCCTGAGGCCCAAGCCGAAAAATGGCCGTAACGAACCGGCGTTTCTGCTGGAAGTGCTGAGGGAGGTGGCGCTGCACCGGGGCGAGTCGATGGAACACACGGCAACCCATACCACCGCGGCGGCACGGGCATTCTTTCGGCTGAGCTAAGGCTGCATCGGGCCCCGTCGATACAGGCACCTCGGTTTTTTTCTTGATACATATCAAGAACGGCTCTGGCAGGCGCAGGCACAATGATGGCACCTTGCCAATATTGTTTCCGCTCAACTCAGAGAAGACCTGCCCATGGGTGCCTGGCTTAGCAATATTTCCCTGAAGTACAAATTCTGGGCCGTCAACGCGGTGGCCTTTGTCACGACCCTTTTGCTGGTGCTGTACGCCGTGCATCTGGAGCAGCGCGCCCGTGCGGACGCCGCCCAGGCCCAAGCGGCGGCACAGGCCCAGCTGTTGGCAGCATGGCCCCTCGGGCAAACGCTGCCCCGCCAGGCCAATGTCATCACCTGGCTGCCAGGCCAGACCCCGACCTTTGCCGGCGAACCGCTGGAGGCCCTGCGCGATGCCCAGGGCTGGGTCGAACTGCCCGCTGCCTGGCTGCTTGGCGATAACCCCCTGCGCGGCGCCCAGGTGCTGCGCAACGGCGATCAGCAACTGGCCGTGCTGGCCGAGTCGCCGAGCGTACGCCAGGTGTTCTTCGAACGTTTCACCAACTATGCCGTGTGCGTGCTGATACTGATGCTGGCCATGCTTGGCGCCTCGCAGTTGCTGATCCGCTTTCTGCTCAGCCAGCTCAACACCCTCAAGGACGTCATGCTCCATGTGGAGAAGACCGGCGACCTGTCGGCACGCGTACCCCTGGCGTGCGGCGACGAAGTCGGCCAGATGGCGGGCGCCTTCAACGCCATGCAAGGCACCTATCACCGCGTGGTCAGCACTGTGGCCCACACTGCCGCACAGCTCGACGCCGGCGCCGCACGCCTGGCGGCGAGCATGAATGACGTACGCCACGGTATGCTCGGCCAGCAGAGCGAGACCGACCAGGCCGCCACGGCCATCAACCAGATGTCGGCCACGGTGCACCATATCGCCCAGCATGCCGGCGCCACACGCGACCTGTCGCAGACCGCCGATACCCTCGCCGGCAGCGGCCAGGAGGTCGTCAGCCGCGTTCAGGACTCGATTTCCGGGCTGTCCAGCGGCGTACAGCAGACCGCCGAGATGATCCGCCAACTGGCCGAGGACAGCCAGAAGATCAATGGCGTGGTCGGGGTGATCCACAGCATTGCCGAACAAACCAACCTGCTGGCACTCAATGCCGCCATCGAAGCAGCCCGTGCCGGTGACTTGGGCCGCGGCTTCGCAGTGGTCGCCGATGAGGTACGCAACTTGGCCAAGCGCGTGCAGACGTCCACGGACGAAATCACCACCATGGTCTCGGCGCTTCAGTCCGGCACCCGCGATGCAGTCGAGTTCATGCAGGAGAGCTCGTACAAGGCTGACGATTGCGTCCGGCAGGCCCAGGCAGCCGGTGCAGCGCTGGCCGAGATCACCGGTGCGGTCGCGCAGATGCGCGAAAGCAACACCCAGATCGCCGTGGCTGCCGAACAGCAGAGCCAGGTGGCCGAAGAAATGAACCGGGCAGTGGTGAGTATCCGCGACGTCACCGAACACACCGTGCAACAGACCGTCGGCTCGGCCACCACCAGCAACGAACTGGCGACGCTGGCCGGTGAGCTGAACAAGGTGATAGGCCAGCTCAAGCTATAGCCCCCATTTACAGTCACGATAGCCAGCCTCGATTGGCCCCCTTCCGGGGGCCGCACTAAGCTTTGGACATGACCGAGAGGACCTGCCCATGAGCAAACGCCTACCCAACCTGCCCGCCTGGCAATGGCGCGGGTACCACCATAATCACCGTCACCCGGCCAACCTGGTACTGCACCTGATCGCCGTGCCGCTGTTCATTCTCGGCGCATTACTGGTGCTGTCCGGCCTATTCGCCCTGGACCTGGGGCAGATCGCCGTTGGCGTCATCTCCCTGATTGCCGGCCTGGGCCTGCAGCGCCACGGGCATCGCCTCGAAGCCGAACAACCGGAGCCATTCGCCAACCGCAAAGACGCCGTGCAGCGCCTGCTGACCGAGCAGTTCATCACCTTTCCACGCTTTGTGCTGAGCGGCGCCTGGTGGCGTGCCTGGCGCGAGCGGCACAAGCATCGCCGTTGACCCTGCCGCCCATTACGGCTAAGCGAAAACCGTCACCGTCTGCCGGCTCAATGTCAGCAACTCGCCCTCTGCGGACCACAGCGCGGCGGCGGCATGCCCATAACCCTCACGAGCGTGCTCGGTCTCGACGCAATAGCGGCACCAGTCCAGTGTCGACAACTGCGGTATGGGCTGGATGAATTCGATGGTCCAGGTCAGTGTGCTACCCGCCGCCGGCCGCTTCAGGTACGGCAACAGGCTGGGCGGCCAGGCATCTACCAGTGCCAGCAGATGAGCCTCGTTCAACGGCTCGTCAGCGATGTCCCGCAAGCGTACCCAGCCCCCCATCTGCCGCGAATCGTTGCCACTGAACGGCAGCCCACCAACCGCCCAACGCAGGGCTACATGGCGCATGAACTCTGGGGTCACACCTTTGATGTAGGGAAGCTCAGGGGCAGCCTGCTCCAGCGGCTTCATGGCAACCGCAGCCTTAGCCGGGACCTCGACCTCCGAGGAGCGACCCGCACCGAAATTGCCCTGCACCAGGGTGACGACCTGCCCCTCCTGCACCGCGCGGCCAAGCAAGGTACTGACCGCTTTGCCCTCACGCAGCACGTCGACCTCGAAACGGATCGGCACGTCAGCCGCAGCAGGCGCCACGAAACTGATCGCCAAAGAGCGCACAGGCCGATCATCGGCAAGCTTCAGGCGCATCGCTTCATAGACCATGGCGGCCATGAGCCCACCGAAGGCCGCGCGGCCCTGGGCCCATGACGCCGGTACCGAAACCGATTCAGGGTTGGCTCGAACGGCTTCGAGCAATTGGGTGAAGTTCATGGCAGGTGGGCTCCTGTGCCGTGGCGATCCGGGGCACGCCCTTCACGTGCCCTGCGTCGGGACATACTAACCAGCCACTCGGCTCCGTTCAGCCCGCATATCGGTCATTTGCCGGGCTATCGCTGTTTCAACGCCACCTGCAAGGCATCCAGCGTGACATCGGATTTGCCCTCGGCCTCCTGCAACTGCTGCTGCCAATCGAGCGTGCACACTGCCAGATCGGCGTCCTTGCGCGCTTGCAACAACCACTGCAGACGGTCATGCCACGTACCCAGGTCGCTCTGTGCCTTCTTCAACAGACGTTGCAGTTTTTTCCCGGCATGTTCAAGCTGCGGGTAGGCCTCATCGCCATAGCGTGCCCGCTTGATCAACAACCGTAGCCGATGCCGATCATGGGCGGGGTCCGCCAATGCCTTGCGCAGCTTGCGCCATTGCTTGCCGAGGCGTTTGTCGATGCGCTTGGCCAGCGCATCGACCAGGCCTTCGCGATCAGCCGCGCGCAGGAACAACGGAAATGCATCGACGATCGCCAGCAGACGGGCCAGCTGTGCGCAGCTCGCGACACTGGCAAAGGTACTGCCCCGCCCCGCCAGCCGTCGCTGCGCCGCCTCATTCAAGCCCCGCCCGGACAATTCGGCCGCCAGCACCTCGCGGTCACGCAGCGGCGTCGTCAACGCCCCCAGGGCCTTGGCTGCGCCTTCCAGCTGTTCGACCCCCGGCAACCCCTGCAGCGGCCGCAGAAGGCTGCGCAAACGCCGTACAGCGATGCGCAGGTCATGCAATGCCTCGCTGTCGGTATCGGCAGCGAGGCGCTCACGGCAGGCCAGCAGGCGCACCTGCAAGGCCAGTATCTGTGACACCACGTGATCGACCATGGCAGACATGGGAAGCTCCTCGGTCAGCGGCCAGCGCGCGACTCACGAATGTAGAATCGCGCCTTCTCGGCCTTCTTGGTGCAACCTTCAAACCCCTCGAACTGCTGCTGGGTCTTGGCGCCGGTCAGCAGCGACAAGGCCTTGGAGTAACTGACAGTACCGGCGAAACCCTCGGCCTTGGCCAGGTCGAGCTCCTTCCAGGCGGCATCCAGCTGGGTTGCGCAGCTGTCACGGTAGGCCGTCTTGCCCGCACAGCCAGCAAGGGCCAGCGCAATCAGTGGAAGGCAGATCCAGGCTTTCATCGGTAATTCCTCAAAGTGAAAAGAGTGGCTGTTCGACGCACCTGCAATAGAAAAGTGCCCGCCAAGGCGCTTTGCTTAGCGTAGATCAGCGCGGTGTACATTGAAGCACAGGCAGCAATGGGTGCATTGTTAAACCATGGTTGCACAGGCTGAGGGAAAATCATGAGTAAACGCGTTGCGCTGGTACTGGGATCGGGGGGTGCCCGAGGGTATGCACACATCGGTGTGATCGAAGAAATCGAACGACGCGGCTACGACATCGCCTGCGTCGCCGGCTGCTCCATGGGGGCGGTGGTGGGTGGCATCTATGCCGCCGGCAAACTCGAAGAGTATCGCAACTGGATCGAAAGCCTCGACTACCTGGACGTCCTGCGCCTGGTCGATGTCAGCTTCCGCCTTGGCGCGATCCGCGGTGACAAGGTGTTCGGCCAGATCCGCAAGATCGTCGGCGAGATCAACATCGAGCAGTTGCGCATCCCCTACACCGCAGTGGCCACCGACCTTACCAACCAACAGGAAATCTGGTTCCAGGAAGGGTGCCTGCACCAGGCCATGCGCGCGTCTGCAGCAATCCCCAGCCTGTTCACACCGGTGATGCAAGGCAACCGCATGCTGGTCGACGGTGGCATTCTCAACCCGCTGCCGATCGTGCCGGTGGTGTCCAGCCACTGCGACTTGATCATTGCGGTCAACCTCAACGCTACCAACCAGAAGCAGTACCAGTTGCCGGTGATCGAACGCCCGGCGGCATTCAAGATGCGCTTCGATTCGCTGCTCAGCTCGCTGGGTTCACGCCTGCCCTTCCGGCGCAAGCCGGCGGAAGAGCTGATACGTATCGAACAGGAAATCGTCGCCGAAGGGCTGGCGCCGCCCAGCCCGTGGCTGGCAGGTACTGCAGACCCGGAAGGCCAGCAGCCTGCGGCGGCCCCCGAACGTGAAGGGGCACCCAAGTCTGCTACCGGGTCATTCATCATCGACAACGTGGGGCCTGCGTCGCTGCTGGACCTGATCAACCAAAGCTTCGAAGTGATGCAGACGTCGCTGGCGCAATACAAGATTGCAGGGTACCCGCCCGATGTACTGATCAACGTACCCAAGCGCGTGTGCCGGTTCTTCGAGTTCTACAAAGCACCGGAGCTGATTGCCCTGGGTCGGGAGATTGCGCGGGATACGCTGGATAATTATGAAGGGGTGAAGCGGTAGAGGGCCGCTCAGGCCAGAAACAAGACAGGCCGCATTACGCGGCCTGTCTTGTCATGCAACGATCACTCAGTAACGGGTGATATCAGCATTGGCTTCCAACTGCTTGCGGTAGGCAGCGAAGTCCTGCTGGCCGGCACGCGAAGCGAGGTAGCGGCGAATCTGCTGCTTCTCTTCGTCGGTGGCCGCAGCGCCTTCGTTGACCCCTTTGAGCTGCAAGACCACCAGGCTGCCGTCGCCCAGCACCACACTGGTGTAGACCGGCTTGTCCTTGGCCTGCGGCTTGCCCAGGCGGAACACTGCCTGCAGCTCGGCCGGGTCGATGCCGTCCTCACCACGGGTCACTGCCTCGTAGGTTTTCCAGCCCTGACCCTCATGGACGCTGTCAGCGGCAATGGAGCCATCACGCAGGCCGGCAATCAGCTTGTCCGCCTTGGTCTTGAGTTCGGCTGTCGCCTTCTCCTTGGCCAGGTGTTCGCTGATGTTCTTGGCCACCGCTTCCAACGGCAGCTGTTCCGGCTTGCGGTGCTCCTTGACGCGCAGCACCACGGTGGTTTCCGGATCGAGCTCGATGGCGGTGCTGTTGGCAGCCTCCTCCAGCACTTCCTCCGAGAACGCCGCCTGAACCACCGCACGGTTGGCAGTGATACCTTCGCCACCCTCACGGCCGAACGCGGCGGAGGTGTGCACCTTCAGGTTCAGGTCCTGGGCAGGCTGAGCCAGGTCGGAAGCCTCGTAAGCGGCATCCTGCAACTGCTTGCTGGCGTCGACGTAGCGCTGTTCGACCAGCGGGGTCTTCAAGTCACGGGTCAGCTTGTCCTTCAGGCTGGCGAAACTTGGTACTTGCGGCGCCTCGACACCCAGCAGCTTGATCAGGTGGTAACCGAACTCGGTGCGCACCGGGGCCGATACCTGGCCATCTTTCAACTGGTACAAGGCATCTTCAAAGGCCGGGTCGTACACGCCAGGGCCGGCGAAGCCGAGGTCACCACCCGTAGTGGCCGAACCTGGGTCCTGGGAGAACTCCTTGGCCAGTGCGGCAAAGTCTTCACCCTTGGCCAGGCGCTGTTCGATCTCTTCGGCACGGGCCTTGGCCTGGGCGTCGGTGACCTTGTCGTTGACCTCGATCAGAATGTGCGCGGCATGGCGCTGTTCGGCGAGGTTGGCGATTTCTTTCTCGTACTGGGCCTTGAGCTCGTCATCACTAACCTTGACCTGGTCAAAGAACACCGACTTCTTCAGCTCGATGTAATCGATGACAACCTGGTCAGGCGACATGAATTCCTTGGCGTGCTGGTCGTAGTGCGCCTTGACCTCTGCTTCGCTGACCTTGACCGCGGCCGGGTCGGCCTTGAAGGTCAGGGAGGCGAAATCGCGGGTCTGCTTCTCCAGGCGCGCGAACGCCTCGACCTGCTTGTCAGTGACGAAGCTGCTGCCGGCAAGGCCGGTACGCAGTTGGCCGATGAGCATTTCCTCGGCAAGCATGTCGCGGAATTGCAGGCGGCCATAACCCATCTGGCGAATGACCTGGTCGAAACGATCGGCGTTGAACTTGCCGTCAACCTGGAACTCCGGAGTCTGCAGGATCACTTGATCCAGCGCGGCCTCGGAGAAGGCGAACTTGGCGTCTTCGGCGCCCTGCAACAGCAGCTTGCGAGTGATCAGGCCCTTGAGTGCCTCATCACGCAGCAGCTTGTCATCCAGCAGCGCAGGGTCGAAATCCTTGCCCAACTGTTGCATCAGCTGGCGGCGCTGCATGTCGGTCGCCTGGCTTAGCTCGTTCTGGCTGATGGTCTGGCCGTTCACCTTGGCGGCGTCCTGGCTATGGCTGGCAGCCTGGAAAATGGCCTCGAAGCCGGTCAACGCCATCAACACGACGATAAGGCCGATGATGGTCTTGGCAATCCAACCTTGTGAATTGTCCCTGATATTTTGCAGCATGCGTCCCCCAGAAACGGCTGTACCACTGCGTCGACAACCGCGGAGCGTGGGTAGAATCCTGATAAAAGAAAGGCGCATCCGAGGATGCGCCTTTTCTTAGCAAACGTGTCAGGCGGGAACGTTTGCGACCCGCCTCACGTGCTCGAACCTGGCCAGGCCGGGTCCGGCTGAAAGAGACGACTTAGTTGACGGCGTCTTTCAGGCCTTTGCCAGCCTTGAAGCCTGGAACCTTGGCGGCTTCGATCTTGATAGCCTTGCCAGTTTGAGGGTTACGGCCAGTACGCTCGGCGCGATCCTTGACCGAGAAGGTACCGAAGCCAACCAGAACGACGTCGTCGCCTGCTTTCAGGGCACCCGTTACGGAGTCGATCACAGCATCCAGAGCCTTACCTGCGGTAGCTTTGGAAATGTCAGCCGATGCAGCGATAGCGTCAATCAGTTCCGACTTGTTCACTCTAAGTCCCCTTATTTCTCTAATGAGTTTGTTTCTAAGTATGTAATGAAAAGCGTATGTAACGTGCGCTGGGTGGCCTGATAACAATAGCGTGCCGCTTTATAGCAAGGCCCCGAAAAAACTGTCAAGGAAAGCCCCCCAGCTAAAAACTACTAATGCGTGCTGATTCTTTCCTTAGCATCGCTGTCGCGCTTCTCATCCTTTGCGACAATCTCCGGAGCCACATCTGGCAAGGGCTCCGGGGCGTATTGCAGCGCAATTTGCAGGACTTCGTCAATCCATTTGACCGGTTTGATCTGAAGATCCTGTTTGATATTTTCCGGAATCTCCTTCAGGTCGCGAACATTCTCCTCGGGAATGATCACCGTCTTGATGCCGCCACGGTGTGCCGCCAGCAGTTTTTCCTTCAACCCGCCAATGGCCAGGACCTGACCACGCAAGGTGATCTCGCCGGTCATTGCCACGTCGGCACGTACCGGAATCTGCGTCAGCGCCGACACCAGCGCGGTGCACATGCCGATACCGGCACTTGGGCCGTCCTTGGGCGTGGCGCCCTCGGGCATGTGGATATGCACATCATGCTTCTCGTGGAAGTCAGCTGCGATGCCCAGGCTGCGGGCGCGGCTGCGCACCACGGTCTGCGCGGCAGTGATCGACTCGACCATGACATCGCCCAGGGAACCGGTCTTGATCAGCTGCCCCTTGCCGGGGATCACCACCGCCTCGATGGTCAGCAATTCGCCACCCACCTGGGTCCACGCCAGGCCGGTTACCTGACCGATCTGGTCCTGTTGCTCGGCTAGGCCGTAACGGAACTTGCGCACGCCCAGCAGGTGTTCGAGCTGCTCGCTGGACACTTTTACCTTGACCTGCTTCTGCCCGGTATGTTCCTTGACCACCTTGCGGCAGACCTTGGCAATCTGCCGCTCCAGGCCCCGCACGCCGGCTTCGCGGGTGTAGTAACGGATGATGTCGCGGATCGCCGAGACATCGATCTCGAGCTCTTCCTTCTTCAGGCCGTTGGCCTTGACCTGCTTGGGCACCAGGTACTTGACCGCGATGTTGATCTTCTCGTCTTCGGTGTAGCCCGGCAGACGGATGACTTCCATGCGGTCCAGCAACGCTGGCGGGATGTTCATCGAGTTGGAGGTGCAGAGGAACATCACGTCCGAGAGGTCGTAGTCGACTTCCAGGTAGTGGTCGTTGAAGTTGTGGTTCTGCTCGGGGTCGAGTACTTCGAGCAATGCCGAGGCCGGGTCGCCACGCATGTCGCTGCCCATCTTGTCGATCTCGTCGAGCAGGAACAGCGGGTTGCGCACGCCCACCTTGGTCATCTTCTGGATCAGACGGCCCGGCATGGAGCCGATGTAGGTGCGACGGTGGCCACGAATCTCGGCCTCGTCACGCACGCCGCCCAGGGCCATGCGCACGAACTTGCGGTTGGTGGCGGCAGCAATCGACTCGGCCAGCGAGGTCTTACCGACGCCAGGCGGGCCGACCAGGCACAGCACCGGGCCGCGGATCTTCTTCACGCGCTTTTGCACGGCAAGGTATTCAAGGATGCGTTCCTTGACCTCTTCGAGGCCATAGTGGTCGGCATCAAGGATTTCCTCGGCCTTGGCCAGGTCCAGGCGCACCTTGCTCTGGGCCTTCCACGGCACCTGGACGAGCCAGTCGAGGTAGGAGCGAACCACCGTCGCTTCAGCCGACATCGGCGACATCTGCTTGAGCTTGTTCAGCTCGGCCTGGGCCTTGGTCAGGGCATCCTTGGGCAGGCCAGCGGCTTCGATGCGCTTTTTCAGCTCTTCGACTTCGTTGTGGCCTTCGTCGCCATCACCGAGCTCTTTCTGAATGGCCTTCATCTGCTCATTCAGGTAGTACTCGCGCTGGCTGCGCTCCATTTGCTTTTTGACCCGACCACGGATGCGCTTCTCGACCTGCAACAGGTCGATCTCGGCATCCAGCAGCGCCAGCACGTGCTCGACGCGGGTCGTCAGGTCGACGATCTCGAGGATTTCCTGCTTCTGCTCGATCTTCAGCGCCATGTGCGCGGCCATGGTATCGACCAGGCGCCCAGGCTCTTCGATGCTGTTCAACGACGACAGTACTTCGGCGGGCACTTTCTTGCCCAACTGCACGTACTGCTCGAATTGCGACAGCAACGTGCGCACGAAGACTTCCGACTCGCGCTCGGCGGCATCGACTTCATCGATCAGGGAAACTTCGGCACGGATGTGCCCTTCTACTTCGGTGAAGCGCTCGACCGCACCGCGCTGCTCGCCCTCGACCAGCACCTTGACGGTGCCATCGGGCAGTTTCAGCAATTGCAACACGGTGGCAACGGTACCGACACGGTACAGGGCGTCTTCGCCTGGATCGTCATCGGCCGGGTTCTTCTGGGCCAGCAGCAGAATCTGCTTCTCGCCCGTCATCGCTGCCTCAAGGGCTTCGATGGATTTTTCGCGCCCCACGAACAGCGGGATGACCATGTGCGGGTAAACAACGACATCGCGCAATGGCAAAAGAGGCAAGTCGAGGGTGGTCTTCATGATTTCGCCTCTACAGCGGCCTTTATGGCCGGAAACCGGTGGAAATGATGCTTGGACCTAATGTGGGGGCACGCCTGGGAAATTACAAGCGCTTGCGCAGGAAAAGCAGAAAGGGGCCCGTAGGCCCCTTTCTTTCTTGCTTGCAACCACCACCTGGTTATCGCCTGGATCAGGCGTCAGGTGCGGCCTTGGCTTGCGGCTCGCTGTTCTCGTAGATCATCAGCGGCTGCGAAGTACCCTCGATGACGCTCTCATCGATCACCACCTTGCTGACATCCTTCTGCGAAGGGATCTCGTACATGGTGTCGAGCAGCACACCTTCGAGGATCGAACGCAGGCCACGGGCACCGGTTTTGCGCTCCAAGGCCTTGCGAGCAACGGCCTTGAGTGCATCGCTGCGGAACTCGAGGTCGACGCTTTCCATCTCGAACAGCTTGGCATACTGCTTGGTCAGCGCGTTCTTCGGCTCGGTGAGGATCTGCATCAAAGCAGCCTCATCCAGCTCATCGAGCGTCGCCAGTACAGGCAGACGGCCGACGAACTCGGGGATCAGGCCAAACTTGACCAGGTCGTCCGGCTCGACTTCACGCAGGGACTCGCCAACTTTCTTGCCTTCTTCCTTGCTACGTACTTCTGCGCTGAAACCAATGCCACCCTTGGTGGAGCGGTTCTGGATGACCTTTTCCAGACCCGAGAACGCGCCACCGCAAATGAACAGGATATTGCGGGTATCAACCTGCAGGAATTCCTGTTGCGGGTGCTTGCGCCCACCTTGCGGCGGAACCGAAGCAACGGTGCCTTCGATCAGTTTCAACAGCGCCTGCTGCACGCCTTCGCCCGATACGTCACGGGTGATGGACGGGTTGTCCGACTTGCGCGAAATCTTGTCGATTTCGTCGATGTAGACAATGCCCATCTGGGCCTTTTCCACGTCGTAGTCGCACTTCTGCAGCAGTTTCTGAATGATGTTCTCGACGTCCTCACCCACATAACCGGCTTCGGTCAGGGTGGTGGCGTCAGCAATGGTGAACGGTACGTTCAGCAGACGTGCAAGGGTTTCGGCGAGCAGGGTCTTGCCCGAGCCGGTAGGCCCGATGAGCAGGATGTTGCTCTTGCCGAGTTCGACTTCGTCGCCCTTCTTGTCACGCTGGTTAAGGCGCTTGTAGTGGTTGTACACCGCTACGGCCAGCACCTTCTTCGCGCGCTCCTGACCAATCACATACTGGTCCAGGATGCCGCTGATTTCTTTCGGCGAAGGCAATTTGTGCGCGCTGCTCTCGGCCTGGGCTTCCTGCACCTCCTCACGGATGATGTCATTGCACAGGTCGACGCACTCGTCGCAGATAAATACCGAGGGCCCGGCAATCAATTTGCGCACTTCGTGCTGGCTTTTGCCGCAGAAGGAGCAATAGAGCAATTTGCCGCTGTCCTCGCCGTTACGGGTGTCAGTCATTCGATCGATCCAATCCGGTAGGCTTGCAACACAAGATGAAGGCAATTGCGGGCTTTTTCAAGTCCGCAGGTAGGCGCTTTCGGCGCCCACCTGCTCTGGCCCCTGGGATCAGGAGGCCAGTTGCCGCTTGTCGTATACCGAGTCGATCAGGCCGTACTCGGCCGCGCGCGAGGCGCTCATGAAGTTGTCACGCTCGGTGTCGCGCTTGATGGTCTCCAGATCCTGGCCAGTGTGGTAGGCCAGCAACTCGTTCAGACGCGCCTTGATATTGAGGATTTCCTGGGCGTGGATCTCGATATCGGTAGCCTGGCCCTGGAAGCCGCCCAGCGGCTGGTGAATCATCACACGCGAGTTAGGCAGGCAGTGACGCTTGCCTTTGGCACCGGCAGTCAGCAGGAAGGCGCCCATGCTGCAGGCTTGGCCGATGCAGATGGTCGAGACGTCCGGCTTGATGAACTGCATGGTGTCGTAGATCGACATGCCAGCGGTGACCGAGCCACCCGGCGAGTTGATGTACAGATGGATATCCTTGTCCGGGTTTTCCGCTTCGAGGAACAACATCTGCGCCACGACGAGGTTGGCCATGTAGTCTTCTACCGGGCCCACCAGGAAAATCACTCGCTCCTTCAACAAACGCGAGTAGATGTCGTAAGCGCGTTCGCCACGGGCGGACTGCTCGATAACCATCGGGACCAGGCCGCCTGCGGCCTGGATGTCAGAGCTCTGCTGAATATAAGAATTGCGGGACATGTCCTGCGCTCACTCCCAAATAGTCATGGCTTGAATACGCACAAGCCAGCGCGAAGGCTGGCTTGTGGGGGTTTCCTACGAGAGTAGCGTATTACTCGGCTTCGGCAGGTGCCTCAGCGGGTTTTACGGCTTCTTCGTACGAGACCGATTTGTCGGTCACAGTCGCTTTCTGCAGAACAGTATCTACAACTTGCTCTTCCAGCACAACCGAACGGACTTCGTTCAGTTGCTGGTCGTTCTTGTAGTACCAGGAGATGACCTGCTCTGGCTCTTGGTAAGCCGAGGCCATTTCTTCGATCATCTCGCGAACCTTGCCTTCGTCTGGCTTCAGTTCGAACTGCTTGACCACTTCAGCGACGATCAGGCCCAGGACCACACGGCGCTTGGCTTGTTCGGTGAACAGCTCGGCCGGCAGTTGCTCAGGCTTGATGTTGCCGCCGAACTGTTGAACAGCCTGCACGCGCAGACGGTTGACTTCGTTCTCCAGCAGGGCTTTTGGCACTTCGATCGGGTTGGCGGCCAGCAGACCGTCCATGACCTGGTTCTTGACCTTGGCCTTGATCGCCTGACGCAACTCACGCTCCATGTTCTTGCGAACTTCGGTGCGGAAGCCTTCCAGGGTCGATTCCTTGATGCCGAACTGGGCGAAGAATTCTTCGTTCAGCTCAGGCAGCGCAGGTGCCGAAACGCTGTTGACGGTGATGGTGAACTCGGCGGCCTTGCCGGCCAGGTCCAGGTTTTGATAGTCCTCTGGGAAGGTCACGTTGACAACGCGCTCTTCGCCAGCCTTGGCGCCTACCAGGCCATCTTCGAAGCCTGGGATCATGCGGCCGGAGCCCAGCACCAGCTGAGTGCCCTTGGCCGAACCGCCAGCGAACACTTCACCGTCTACCTTGCCGACGAAGTCGATGTTGACTTGGTCGTCGTTCTGCGCAGCGCGCTCAACGGTTTCGAAGCGGGTGTTCTGCTTGCGCAGCACTTCCAGCATGTTGTCCAGGTCGGCGTCAGCCACTTCGGCGCTCAGGCGCTCGACGTTGATCGACTCGAGGCCGGCAACGGTGAACTCAGGGAACACTTCGAAGATAGCGACGAATTCCAGGTCCTTGCCTTTTTCGAAGGACTTCGGCTCGACAGCCGGAGCGCCAGCCGGGTTCAGCTTCTGCTCGACCACAGCTTCGTAGAAGGAAGACTGGACCAGATCACCGAACACTTCCTGACGGGCGTCAGCTTCGAAACGCTGACGGATCACGCTCATCGGTACTTTGCCAGGACGGAAGCCTGCAACCTTGGCGCGACGGGCAGTCTGCTGCAGACGCTTGTTGACTTCGGTCTCGACGCGATCGGCCGGGACGGCGATGGTCATGCGGCGCTCGAGAGCGGAAGTGTTTTCAACAGAAACTTGCATGGATATTCCTCGTTGCACAGACGTTAGCCGGCGTTAGCCCGACTCCAGAATCAAGGGCAAGCATTCTAGTGAGTCGCGCAGCAGAAGTCACCCCACTCGGGACGACGGGAAACCACGCCGGTCGATTAACTTGCAGGGCACGTACGGCGTACCGTCGAGCCCGATTCACTTGAGGCTGCGCGCCACCTTGGGCGACCCGCAGCCGAAATACCTTGTCAAACAACTGCAGCCAACGAATTCGCCTTCCTTATTGAGGGTCGATTTCATTGAACTGGCAGTACTCTTCCCAGGCCATGCCCAGCGCCTCAGCGACCTCGCGGTGCGTCTCCAGGCGCATGGCCTGCAGCTGCTCCGGGCTTTCAGCGATCAATTGCAGCGCCAGCTCCCAAGGTTCTATACCTTGCTCCTCGGCCGCATCTTCGAAGGCCCATTCGATCTGCTGGGCTTGCTCTTGCGCATCCAGCTCGCGGATTTCTTCGAGCAGTTGCGGGTTGGCGTCGGCGAAGCGCTGCAGCGCCATGGCCTGACGGGCTTCTTTTGCAATCATGGGGTCTTTCCTCTGCCGACCGCAGGGCCGGTGCTTCAACCGGCTGAAATCTATCAGCTTTTATTGGGGCGCCACCAGAGGATTACAAGGGGGATCAGGTGGATTGCCAAACACTTTTCCGCCGCGCACAAAAAAAGCCGCAATCAGCGGCTTTTCTCGACACCCCACCACGCCCGCGTGGTGTAGACAAAACAAAGGCGCCTGATTTTACAATCAAGGCGCCTTCGAAAAATATGGGGTGGACGATGGGAATCGAACCCACGACAACTGGAATCACAATCCAGCGCTCTACCAACTGAGCTACGCCCACCATATTGCGGTCTTGCGGTATGTTACAAATGCAGGGTGTTACAGAAGCATGGTGCGGACGAAGAGACTCGAACTCTTACAGCTTGCGCCGCTGGAACCTAAATCCAGTGTGTCTACCAATTTCACCACGTCCGCGTAACGCTTAAAACAAAGGCGCCGGATCGTACAATCAAGGCGCCCCTGTAAAATATGGGGTGGACGATGGGAATCGAACCCACGACAACTGGAATCACAATCCAGCGCTCTACCAACTGAGCTACGCCCACCATATTGCGGTACAACTACTTGCTTGCCTAAGCTGCCTGATGGCGCACCCGGCAGGACTCGAACCTGCGACCATCCGCTTAGAAGGCGGATGCTCTATCCAGCTGAGCTACGGGCGCATAAGCGATCAGCCTAACCGAACGATGACTCAACAGCGAACTGCCAAACCACTCATTCTGCCCGACTTTGCCAACCAGTGCTAGGCAGTGCCCGACAAGTGCGGCGAATGTTATAGCCGAGCTGCTAGGTCGTCAACATCTTTTTCTAAAAAATTTAAATTATTTAAGGGGTTAGGGGATTTGCCCGACCACCCGCCTTTGCCCTCGGGCCGTGTCGTGCGAGAATGTGCGCTCTTTATTGTTTCCTTCTCGATGGTTAATCACGCGTCTATGACTGCACACCTAATCGATGGCAAGGCGATCGCCGCCAGCCTGCGCCAGCAGATCGCTCAACGTGTCGTGGAGCGTCGCCAGCAAGGCCTGCGCACCCCGGGCCTGGCTGTGATCCTGGTCGGCACCGACCCCGCCTCCCAAGTCTATGTCTCGCACAAGCGCAAGGACTGTGAAGAGGTCGGCTTCATTTCCCAGGCGTTCGACCTGCCCAGCGAAACCACGCAGCAAGCCCTGACCGAGCTGATCGACCGCCTCAATGACGACCCGGCCGTCGACGGCATCCTGCTGCAACTGCCGCTGCCCGCTCACCTGGACGCCTCGCTGCTGCTCGAGCGCATCCGCCCGGACAAAGATGTCGACGGCTTCCATCCGTACAACGTCGGCCGCCTGGCCCAGCGTATTCCGCTGCTGCGTCCCTGCACGCCGAAAGGCATCATGACCCTGCTCGAAAGCACCGGTCAGGACCTGTACGGCATGAACGCGGTCATCGTCGGCGCCTCCAATATCGTCGGCCGCCCCATGGCCATGGAGCTGTTGCTGGCCGGTTGCACCGTCACGGTCTGCCACCGCTTCACCAAAGACCTGGCCGGCCACGTCGGCCGTGCCGACCTGGTGGTCGTGGCCGCCGGCAAGCCGGGGCTGGTCAAGGGTGAGTGGGTCAAGGAAGGCGCCATCGTCATCGACGTGGGCATCAACCGCCAGGAAGATGGCAAGCTGGTTGGCGACGTGGTCTACGAGACTGCCTTGCCACGCGCGGGCTGGATCACCCCAGTGCCGGGTGGCGTCGGCCCGATGACCCGGGCTTGCTTGCTGGAAAACACGCTGTATGCAGCTGAAGAGCTGCATAAGTAAGAAAGCGTGATAAAAAACGGCACCGATTGCAGGTGCCGTTTTTTTTGCCTGCGGTTTATCGGCTGACTGTACCGACCTTTGCGCGGTCGTTAGCCGATCACTTGCGCGCCGCCTCCCACGACTTCAGCAGCTCGTTGTAGCTCACCGTCTCGCCCTTGGGCTTTTCGTTGGCCAGCTTAGGCTTCGGCGCGCCCGGCTGGTCGTACCAGTATTGGGCGTCCCGTTCCGGGTTGAGCTTCGGCGCACAGGTTGCCTGGGCATTGGAACGCTGCAGCCGCTCCATCATCCGGTCCTGATCACGGGCCAGGCCATCCAGCGCCTCCTGCGGGGTCTTCTCGCCGCTGGCCACTTCGGCGATATGGCTCCACCACAATTGCGCCAGCCGCGGGTAATCAGGCACGTTGGTGCCGGTGGGCGTCCATTGCACCCGTGCCGGGCTGCGGTAGAACTCCACCAGCCCGCCCAGCTTGGGCGCAAGGTCGGTCATCGCCTGGGAGTTGATGTCCGACTCGCGAATCGGCGTCAGACCGACGATGGTCTTTTTCAGCGACACCGTCTTGGATGTCACGAACTGCGCATACAGCCAGGCAGCCAGGCGCTGCTTCTCGGGGGTGGACTTGAAGAACGTCCAGGAGCCGGTGTCCTGATAGCCCAGCTTCATCCCCTCCTCCCAGTACGGCCCCTTGGGCGATGGCGCCATGCGCCACTTCGGCGTGCCATCGGCGTTGACCACCGGCAGCCCGGGCTTGGTCATGTCGGCGGTAAAGGCGGTGTACCAGAAGATCTGCTGGGCAATGTTGCCCTGCGCCGGCACCGGGCCTGCCTCGGAGAAGGTCATGCCCTGGGCTTCCTTGGGCGCGTAGGCGCGCATCCAGTCCACGTACTTCTGTGTTGCGTACACGGCCGCCGGGCCATTGGTGTCACCGCCGCGGGTAACGCTGGAACCCACCGGGTGGCAGTCCTCCACGCGGATGCCCCACTCGTCCACCGGCAGGCCATTGGGCAGGCCCTTGTCGCCACCGCCGGCCATCGAGAACCAGGCATCGGTAAAGCGCCACCCCAGCGACGGGTCCTTCTTGCCGTAGTCCATGTGGCCATAGACACGCTTGCCGTCGATTTCCTTGACGTCCTCGCTGAAGAATTGGGCGATGTCCTCGTAGGCCGACCAGTTCACCGGCACGCCCAGCTCATAGCCGTACTTCTCCTTGAACCTGGCTTTGAGCGCTGGCCGCTCGAACCAGTCGGCACGGAACCAGTAAAGGTTGGCGAACTGCTGGTCAGGCAACTGGTAGACCTTGCCATCCGGCGCGGTGGTAAACGAGATGCCGATGAAATCCTTGAGGTCGAGGGTCGGCGAAGTGTAGGCCTTGCCCTCGTTGGCCATCAGGTCGGTGATCGATTCGACCTTGCCATAGCGAAAATGCGTACCGATCAGGTCCGAATCGTTGACCCAGCCGTCATAGATGTTCTTGTCCGATTGCATCTGGGTCTGCAGCTTCTCGACCACGTCACCTTCCTGCAGCAGGTCGTGGGTCAGCTGGATGCCGGTGATCTCACTGAAGGCCTTGGCCAGCACCTTGGATTCGTACTCATGGGTGGTGATGGTTTCCGACACCACATTGATCTTCATCCCACGAAACGGTTCGGCGGCCTTGATGAACCACTTGAGTTCGGCCAACTGCTGCTCAGGTGTCAGGGTCGAAGGCTTGAACTCGCTGCCGATCCACCGCGATGCCGCTTCCTCGTACTGGTCGGCCCACGCCGCGCCCGGCACGCTGGCCAGCACCAGCAACGCGGCCAGGGTCAAATGTCGCCTTTTGTCATTGTCATGGAACATTGTGATCTCCCGATTGAGTTATTCCCGGAGCCGTCGCTCAGCCCCAACGCAGCACCACCACGAGCCAGCCCAGCGACAGCAGCGAGGCCACCCACAACGGCCAGTCGCTGACCCCGACTACCAACAAGTGCAGGTAGGCGCTGACCAGCAAGCCAACGAACAACCGGTCGCCACGGCTGGTGACGATCGGCAGAAAGCCGCGCCGCTCCACACAGGGGTGGCGCAGTTCGAGCAGGGTCATGCACACCAGCAGCACACCGACGGCAGCGAAGAACAGCGCTGTCGGCAGGGTCCAGGCCATCCATTCCATGCGTTGCCCTCCTTACACCCGGCCAAGGGCAAAGCCCTTGGCCACATGGTTGCGGACAAACCAGATCACCAGCATGCCCGGCAAGATGGTCAGCACGCCGGCAGCGGCCAGCACGCCCCAGTCGATACCGGAAGCCGAAACGGTACGCGTCATCACCGCCGCGATCGGCTTGGCATTGACTGAGGTGAGGGTGCGCGCCAGCAGCAGTTCGACCCACGAAAACATGAAGCAGAAAAACGCCGTCACGCCGATGCCGGAGCCAATCAGCGGGATGAAGATCTTCACGAAGAAACGCGGGAAGCTGTAACCGTCGATGTAAGCCGTTTCGTCGATCTCCTTCGGCACCCCCGACATGAAGCCCTCAAGGATCCACACCGCCAGCGGCACGTTGAACAAGCAATGGGCCAGCGCCACGGCAATGTGCGTGTCGAACAGGCCAATCGAGGAATACAGCTGAAAAAACGGCAACAGGAACACCGCCGGCGGCGCCATGCGGTTGGTCAGCAACCAGAAGAACAGGTGGCGGTCGCCAAGAAAGCGATAGCGTGAGAAGGCATAGGCCGCCGGCAACGCCACCGCCAGCGAAATAAGCGTGTTCAGGCACACGTAGTACAGCGAGTTGATATAGCCGCTGTACCAGCTGGCGTCGGTGAAGATCACCCGGTAATTGTCGAGCGTGAATGCCTGTGGCCACAGGGTCAGGCCGCCGAGGATCTCGGTGTTGCTCTTGAACGACATGTTCAGCAGCCAGTAGATCGGCACCAGCAGGAAGAAGAAGTACAGCAGCAGGGGCAATGCCTTGCGCGCGCTCATGGCCTAGTCCTTGTCGGCGTGCGTCATGGCGGTGTAGAACAGCCACGACACCAGCAGGATGATCAGGAAGTACACCAGCGAAAATGCCGCAGCCGGCCCCAGGTCGAACTGCCCTACCGCCATGCGCGTGAGGGTCTGGCTAAGGAACGTGGTGGCATTGCCGGGCCCGCCACCGGTCAGCACGAACGGCTCGGTGTAGATCATGAAGCTGTCCATGAAACGCAGCATCACCGCGATCAGCAGCACGTTCTTGAGCTTCGGCAGCTGGATGTGGCGGAACACCGCCCAGGCCGACGCCCGGTCGATGCGGGCGGCCTGGTAATAGACATCGGGTATGGCCCGCAAGCCCGAATAGCAGAGCAGCGCCACCAGCGACGTCCAGTGCCAGACATCCATCACCAACACCGTGAGCCAGGCGTCGAACGGGTCACTGGCATAGTTGTAGTTGACCCCGAGCTTGGCCAACGCGGCGCCCATCAGGCCAATGTCGGCACGGCCGAAGATCTGCCAGATGGTGCCGACCACGTTCCACGGGATCAGCAGCGGAATGGCCATCACGATCAAGCAGATCGACGCCATGCGGCCCTTGGTCGGCATCGTCAGGGCGATGCCGATCCCCAGCGGAATCTCGATCAGCAGCACGCAGCCTGAATAGATGAACTGGCGCAGCAGGGCATCGTGCAGGGCAGGGTCACGCAGTACCTGGCGGTACCAGTCGGCACCCACAAAATAGCGATTGGACTGATCGAAGATGTCCTGCACCGAATAGTTGACCACGGTCATCATCGGCACCACCGCGCTGAACGCCACCAGCGTGAACACCGGCAGCACCAGCCACCAGGCCTTGTTGTTGCGCACCTTGTTCATGGCCCGGCCTCCAGCAGTACATCATCGACGTAGAGCATCAGCCATTGGCTGGGCAGGCTCACCCAGGCCTGGCCCACCGGCAGCGGGCGGTCCTCGCCCAGGCGCGCCTTAAGCGTGGCACCGCCGAGCGTGAAGGTGACGATGCGGTAGGTGCCCAGGTCTTCGACATCCAGCACCTGCACCGCAAAGGCGTGGTCGAGCGGGGTGTCCCAGAGCTGCACGAACTCCGGCCGTATCCCTACTTGCAGGCGCCCACCTGCCGTTGCCGCCAAACGTTCGCGCAGGCCATCGGGCAATGCCAGGTGCAGGCCGCCAAAGCTCACCCCATCGGCTTCGGCGCGCACGTCGATGAAGTTCATGCCCGGGCTGCCAATGAAATAGCCGACAAAGGTATGACGTGGCCGCTCGAACAACTCGCGCGGGGTTGCGAACTGGACGATGCGCCCAGCGTGCATCACCGCGATCTTGTCGGCGAAGGTCGAGGCCTCCAGTTGATCGTGGGTGACGTAGATCATGGTGATGTTGAACTGCTCATGGATCTGCTTGAGCTTGCGCCGCAGCTTCCACTTCAGGTGCGGGTCGATCACCGTCAAAGGCTCGTCGAAGAGGATCGCCGAGACGTCTTCGCGTACCAGGCCACGGCCCATCGAGACTTTCTGCTTCTCATCGGCGCTGAGGTTGCGCGCCTTCTTTTTCAGCACGGCGGACAGGTCGAGCACCTCGGCGATCTCCTCCACCCGTGCTCGCACCCTGCCCTCGTCCACCCCCTGGTTGCGTAACGGAAACGCCAGGTTGTCGAACACCGTCATGGTGTCGTACACCACCGGAAACTGGAACACCTGGGCAATGTTGCGCGCCTGCGGCGACAGCGCGTTGACCGGCTTGCCGTCGAACAGCACTTCGCCGTGAGAAGGCGTAAGCAGCCCCGAGATGATGTTGAGCAAGGTCGACTTGCCGCAACCCGAAGGCCCGAGCAAGGCATAGGCACCCCCTTGCTCCCACACGTGCTCCAGCGCGTGCAAGGCGTAGTCTGCCTCCGAGGCCGGCTGGCGGCTGTAGCTGTGCGCCAGCTGGCGCAGGCGGATCTCGGCCATCAACGACGCCTTGCCTGGCGCAGGCCCGGGGCCTGTACCAAGGCCCCGGCATTGTCGAAGACAAACAGCTTGTGCGTGGGGATGAACACCCGGATCGGCGTGTCCACCTGGTACTCGTGCACGCCCGGCAAGTGCAGGGTCATCCGCCAGTGCTCATTGCGCACATGGAGGAAGGTTTCCGAGCCACTGATCTCGGCCAGCTCCACCAGTACCGCCAGCTCCAGGTCATCGTCATGGGTCGGCACCAGGGTGATGTGGCTGGGGCGCACACCAAAGCGGTAGTCACCTTCGCCTAGGCGTTGCAGGTCGGCGTTGCGGGCAAAGTGCACCGCCTGCGCCATGCTCACCTCATTGCCCGCGATGCGCCCGGGTATCAGGTTGATGGGGGGTTCGGAAAACAGCTCGGCGGCCAGCACGCTGTTGGGCTGCTGATAGACCGCCGCGGTTGGGCCGCTCTGCACGATGCGCCCCTGGTGCAAGAGCGTGGTGGTACCGCCCAGCGCCAGCGCTTCATTGGGCTCGGTGGTGGCATAGACGGCAATGCAGTTGCGCTGGGCGAACAACGCCCGCAGCTCTTGGCGCAGGCCTTCGCGCAGCTTGTAATCGAGGTTGACCAACGGCTCGTCGAACAGGATCAACGAAGCATCCTTGACCAGCGCCCGGGCCATCGCCGTGCGTTGCTGCTGGCCACCGGACAACTCCAGCGGCAAGCGCTGCAGGTAAGCCTCGATGCGCAGCATTTCGGCGGTTTCCTGTACCCGTCGGCGCACCTCTGCCTCGGCCAGGCGTGCCTGGCGCAGGGGTGAAGCGATGTTCTCGTACACGCTCAGGGTCGGGTAATTGATGAACTGCTGATACACCATCGACACGTTGCGCTGGCGCACCGGCACCCCGGTGACATCGCTGCCGGCCATCAGCACGCGGCCCCGGTCCGGTCGGTCAAGCCCCGCCATCAGGCGCATCAGGCTGGTCTTGCCGGCCAAGGTGCGGCCCAGCAGCACGTTGAACGACCCCGGCTCGAAACGCAGGGACGCATCGACGATGCAAGCCTGGTTGTCGACACTGCGGCTGACCTGCTCCAGCACCAGGGACATGGCGTGGCCTTTTCTTGATTGTTGTGCGCAGGGCACAGCCAGTTTCGTGCCAGCACTGCCTGATCGCTCTGGCCCGCGCCTTCACCTGCCAGGGCCTGCCATTGCCCGTTCACACCTGAACACCTGCCCTGAACACCTGAACAGGCGTGGGTTTGACAATGAACAACCGTGGACGACACTGAACAGCGGTCGACTGATAACAACAAACACACAGGACAGGCCCATGGCCGCATCCGCTTCGCCCCATGCCCAACTGATCCAGGCGTCCTGGGCGCGATGCCGCGAGCATGGCCTGCAACCTCAGCGTGCACCCGACTTCGATTGCCTGACCGTAACCGAACTGAACAGCCTGCTGGAGCGGCGCCATGCGCTGTTGCGGCTGACCCGTGATGAAGTGCTGCCACACTATGCACACCTGCTGGGCAACGCCAGCTACCTGGTGATGCTGGCCGACGCCAGTGGTTGCCTGCTTGACACCTGGGGTTCGCAACGCTTCGTCGACCCGCGTCAACGCCATGGTTTCAGCGCAGGCGCCCATTGGCTCGAACGCGGCGTGGGCACCAATGCCCTGGGTACTGCGCTGGTCTGCGCCGAAGCGATCCACGTTGGCCAGGATGAACACTTTCTGCAGCAGAACCGCTACCTGTGCAGCGCCGCTGCGCCGGTGTTCGATGCCGAGCGGCAACTGGTCGGCGCGCTCGATGTGGCCAGCGACGGCTACCTGCCCGCCAGCCAGACGCTCGGCCTGGTGCGCATGATGGGCCAGAGTCTGGAGAACCGGTTGATCCTGGCGCAGCATGGCGACCATCACGCCCAGCTGCTGTTCAACAGCGCCTGCGACAACCTCGACAGCCCTTGGGCGGGCTTGCTGGTATGCGATGAGCGCGGCCAGGTGCTCGCGGCCAATCACCGGGCCGACAGCCTGCTCGGCGGCAACCCGCTGCGGCAGAACCTCGAACAATTGTTCCAAACCCCCTTGCAGCAGTTGCTGGCCCAGCCCCAGCAACAGCCGTTTGCCCTGCAGGCGGCCGGCCGCCACCGTTTCCACTGCCAATGGCAACCGCCCCGCCACGGCCCCACACCCACGTCACCCGGTCACGGTGACCCGCGCCTGGGCAAAGCCTTGGACCAAGCCAGCCTGCTACTGGAAAAGGACATCCCGGTATTGATCCAGGGTGAAACTGGGGTGGGCAAGGAAGTCTTCGTCGAGGCCCTGCACCGCGCCAGCAGCCGCGCCGGCCAGCCGCTGATCGCCGTCAACTGCGCGGCAATCCCCGCCGAGCTGGTCGAGTCGGAGCTGTTCGGCTATGACAAAGGCGCCTTCACCGGCGCTCATCACAAGGGCAACCCCGGGCTGATCCGCAAGGCCGATCACGGCATTCTGTTTCTCGACGAAATCGGCGACATGCCACTGCCGACCCAGGCCCGACTGCTGCGCGTACTGCAATCACGCAGCATTCAGCCCCTGGGCAGCGGCGAGCCAGTGACCGTAGACATCCGCGTGGTATCGGCGAGCAATCGCGACCTGGCCGACGCCGTGCGTACCGGTCGATTTCGCGAAGACCTTTACTACCGGGTAGCCGGGCTGACCCTCAGCTTGCCGGCCTTGCGCGAACGCAGTGATCGGCGCGCGCTGATCGAGCAGGTGCACGCCCGGCATCTCGCCCCCGGGCAACCACGGCAATTACCCCCCAACACCCTTGAACTGTTGTTGCACCATCCCTGGCCGGGCAACCTGCGCCAACTCAACAGCGTACTGCAGGTAGCCCTGGCCCTGGCCGGCACGCAGCCAATCGGCATCGAGCACTTTTCAGCGTGCTTCCTTGCCCAGGCCAGAGCACTCACGCCAAGCCCGCAGGTCGCAGCGACGCAAACGCCCGCCACTGACCTGGCCCACCTGCTGAACACCTGCGACGGCAACATTTCTGCGCTGGCGCGCTTGCTGGGCATCAGCCGCACCACCCTGTACAAACGCCTGCGCGAACAGGGGCTGGAACCCTCCCACCTGTAAGCCTGTATCGGCCTCTCAACCATCAACCGCCGCGCCAGGCCTCGGGCTGCCGATAGCCTTGCGCCCACGCCACCACCTCGCTCGCCGGCATCGGCCGGGCAATGCAATAGCCCTGCGCCAGCTCACAGCCCAGCGCCATCAACACCCGCCCGTGCTCGACACTCTCCAGGCCTTCGGCAATCACCTCGCGGCCAAACGCCCGCGCCAGCCCGATCACCGCCCCGGTCAGGGCCAGGTCGTCCTGGTCATGAAGGATGTCACGCACGAATGACTTGTCGATCTTGATGGTTTGGGTGGGCAAGCGCTTGAGGTAGCTGAGCGACGAATAACCGGTGCCGAAATCGTCCAGCGAAAAGCGCACGCCCAGGGCCCGGCAAGCATCCAGGCAGCGGCTGACATGCTGCAGGTTGTCGATGGCCACCGACTCGACGATTTCCAGGTCCAGCCGCGTCGGGTCAACCCCCGCATGCGCTGCCAGCAACTGCTCCAGGCGCTCGACGAAATCATTGCGCTGCAGATGCCGCGCCGCGATGTTGACACTCAGCGACCAAGGCTGCCCCAGTCGTTGCCAGGCCTGCAGCTGGCTCAACGCCTGGTCGATCACCCATTCGCCAATCTCGATGATCAAGTCGGTCTGCTCCACCCAGGGCAGGAACTCACCGGGAGGCACCAGGCCACGACCCGGCCTTTGCCAACGCAACAAACCCTCGAACCCCAGCACCTGGCCGCTGCGCAAATTGACCTTGGGCTGGTAGTGGAGGCACAGCTCACTATTGCGCAGTGCCCGACGTACCCGCGCCACAGTCTGGTGGGTGGCCTTGAGCTCCTGCTCCTGGGACACATCGAACAGGTGATAGCGGTTGCGCCCCCGCTGCTTGGCCACGTACATGGCCTGGTCAGCGTGGCGCACCAGTGTATCGGCATCCTCATCGTCGAGCGGGTAGAGCGTGACGCCGATACTGGCGCTTAGCGAAAGGGTGTGTTCACGTACCACATACGGGGTCGACAGCGCGCGCAACACACGGCGCAGGGCCGCATCCAGCTGACGGTCGTCACCGACATTGCGCAGGATCAACACGAACTCGTCACCCGATAACCGGGCGACGGCATCCCCACCGCGCAAGATACCTTTCAGGCGCTGCGCCACTTCGACCAGCAACAGGTCACCCGTGGCATGCCCGTAACCATCGTTGACCGCCTTGAAGCCATCCAGGTCGAGCATGCACACGGCCAGCGGTATGTCCTCGCGACGCGAAAAAGCCAACGCCTGGTTGAGCAAGTCGGACAGGAAGGCGCGGTTGGGCAGGCCCGTCAGCACATCGTGGCCCACCCGCCACTGCAGGGTATGCAGCAGCTGGCGCTTCTCGGTGACATCGAAACGTATCGACACATACTTGCGTACCTTCCCAGTCGCGGGGTCGACCAGCGGCACCATGGTACTGTCCACCCAGTACAGCGAACCGTCCTTGGCACGGTTGCAGATCTCGCCCTTCCACACCTTGCCGGCGGCCAGTGCCCGCCACATGCCCTCGAAGAACTCCGGCTCATGCAGGCCGGAGTTCAGAATGCGATGGTTGGCGCCCAGCAGTTCGTCCCGGCTGTAACCCGAGATGCTGCAAAACTGCTGGTTGACATAGGTAATGCAGCCACGCAGGTCGGTTTCGGAAAAGATCGCGGCCGCGTCCACGGCCGCACGGTAGTTATCGTCCATAAGCATCCTGCCCTAGCGGTTGAAGCGCTCCACGAGGGCGCGTAATCCTGCGCACACCTCTTCCAGCTCGGCACCGCGCGAGGCGGCGGCGTTGGCACTGTGGGCGCTGTGTTGGGCAATACCCGCCACACCGTTGATCTGCCGCGACACCTCTTCTGCCACGGCAGACTGCTGCTGCGAGGCCGTGGCCATCTGCTGGCTCATGTCACTGATACGCTGCACCGCTGCACGAATACCGTGCAGTGCCTGCTGTGCTTCCTGCACCTGGGCTACGCCCTGTTCGGCACCCTGGATACCTTGGCTGGCAATGGCCACGGCGTCCTCGGCGCCGCTGCGCAGGCCGTCGATGATGGCCTGGATATGCAACGTCGACTGCCGGGTCTTGTCGGCCAACGCCCTTACTTCATCGGCTACCACGGCAAAGCCGCGGCCCTGCTCGCCGGCACGGGCGGCCTCGATGGCGGCATTGAGGGCCAGCAGGTTGGTCTGTTCGGCAATGCCACGGATCATCCCGGCAGCCTCGGCGATGGCACCGGTCTGGCCGGCCAGGTGGGTGACCGCCTGATTGATCTGGTCCACCGTGCCGGCCAAGGCGCGAATGGCCGTGCCGCTGGCGTCGGCCACGCGGCTGCCCTGCTCGGCCAGCAGGTGCGCGGTTTGCGCCTCGGCTGCGGTGAGCTGCACATGGTTGACCACCTCACCGATCGATGCAGTCATCTGGGTCATGGCGGTTGCGCTCAGGTCGGTTTCGGCGCGCTGTTCCAGCAGCGCCGTTTCAGTGCCGCGCGACAACCGCCCGGCATCGTGGGCGGCCACCGCCATCTGCGTGGCGAGATCGCTGAGGCGGGTCAACGCGGTCTTCAGGCGGGCTTCTTCACCGATCAGGATCAGTTGCAGTTGCCCAGCCGCACCGGGCAAGTCGCTGTAGGTCAAGGCGGCGGTCGGGTCGGCGAAGGTCCCTTCAGCGCCCCGGATCACCCGCCGCAGTTGGCGGCCCAGGTCGTTGCGCATCCACAGGCCGTAGGCGGCGAACAAGGCCAGGGTCACGCCCTGCCCTGGCCAGCCCGGCAAGAGCTGGTTGGCGCCCACCGCCAATACCCCGCCCAGCAGTGGCAACGCCAAGGCCTGGGCCAGCAGGGCCAGGCGGCGGGCGTTCGACAGCGGCGCCTGGCCTTGGCGCAAGCGCGCATACAATGCTTCGGCACGGCGCACCTGCTCGCGGGTCGGGCAGACCCGCACCGACTCGTAGCCAATGACCCGGCCCCCTTCAAGGATCGGCGTGACATAGGCATTGACCCAGTAGTAGTCACCGTTGCGGCAGCGGTTCTTGACGATACCCATCCAGCTTTTGCCGGCTTTCAGGTGACGCCACATCAAGGCATACACCGCTGCGGGCATGTCCGGGTGGCGCACCAGGTTGTGCGGGCTGCCGATCAGTTCGGCCTCGCTGTAGCCGCTGATGGCGGCAAACTCTGGGTTGCAGTAGGTAATCAGGCTGGTGGTGTCGGTGGCGGAAATAAGCCGCTGACCCGAGGGGAAACGTTGCTCGACCGGGGTTACCGGGAGATTGAGGCGCACGATGAGACTCCATTCACTGACGAACCGGCACTCTGCCCATCGACGGCCATCGGAACCGATCCGCATCGATCCGCTCAAATGTGCACATGTGCTTCCAGCCACACCGGCATGAGGCCGAATGACACTGGAGACTCGATGATGACTGTCCGGTCAAGTGGCGAATTCTACGAAATCCATCACATAAATCCAACAAAGGTGATCAATCATGGCGTTGCGCCATGCGGATAGATATCGTTAAGTTCTTGATTCTAAATGGGAATTAAGTGATGACGAGATCAGCTCTGGGGTTTGCCCTGCGTCGCTACCGCAAGCTGGCGGGTCTGACCCAGGCACAATTCGCCGAGCGAACCGGCTTCGACCCCAAGACTATCAGCCGTTTCGAGACCGGCACCTATACCCCCAGCGTTGATGCGCTCATGGCGTTCGCCGGCGTGCTGGGCGTCAAACCCAAGGACTTCTTCGCCGAACCGGACGACGAAGAGGAGCAGCGCGCCTACCTGTTCGGTGTCATCCACAACGCCCCACCCAAAGACCTTGGCAAGCTGATTGCAGCAGTGGACGAGGTATTGGCCAAGCCCTGATCTGATTCTTCCCTTTCTTGGGGCGAACTGTGCAGCCCCGACCAAATGGCAACGCACCGAATTAGAGCCTAGCAGGGCCGATTGCACCATAACTGGTCAGACCGGTAAGGCCAAAAACCCTTGCAATGTAGGATTTTTCGCGCTTTTATGGCCTCGCGCTGAACAAACCGGTAAGACCACAATAATTAAGTCCTGCGCTCTTTGACCCCCGCGGCATCGAAGCAAGGACACCGATCAGAGATCACTCCCATGCTCAAATGGTGCTCGCGTTCGATCTTCCTGCAAGTTGTGCTGGGCCTTGCCCTCGGCATTGCCTGCGGCCTCAGCTTCCCCGACCTCTCCCTGCAACTCAAACCCCTCGGCGACGGCTTCATCAAGCTGATCAAGATGCTCATCGGCCTGATCGTATTTTGTGTCGTGGTCAGTGGTATTTCCGGTGCGGGCGACCTCAAGAAGGTCGGGCGAATCGGCCTGAAGTCGGTCATCTACTTCGAAGTGCTGACCACCATCGCCTTGGTGATCGGCCTGGTATTTGCCTTCAGCAGCGGCATCGGCAGCGGCGCCAACATCCACTTGGACCAGTTGTCCAGCGCCGATGCCAACGGCCTGGCCGAGCGCGGCCAGCACATCCACGGTGCCACCGCGTTCTTCATGGACCTGATCCCGACCTCGGTAGTCGGTGCCTTCGCTGACAACAACATCCTGCAGGTGCTGCTGTTCTCGGTGCTGTTCGGCAGCGCGCTGAACCTGGTGGGCGACTCGGCGGCGGGCATTTCGCGGCTGATCAACGAACTCAGCCACGTGATCTTCCGCATCATGGGCATGATCGTGCGCCTGGCGCCGATCGGTGTGTTCGGCGCCATCGCCTTCACCACCAGCAAATATGGCCTGGAATCGCTGCAACACCTGGGTGGCTTGGTCGCGTTGTTCTACCTGACCTGCGCCGGCTTCGTGCTGGTCGTGCTGGGCACTGTCATGCGCGTGTCGGGCCTGAAACTGCTGCCCCTGATCAAATACCTGCGCGAAGAACTGACCATCGTTCTTGGTACCGCCTCGTCCGACGCCGTGCTGCCACAGATCATGCGCAAGCTCGAGCACCTGGGCATTGGCAGCTCCACCGTCGGCCTGGTCATCCCGACCGGGTACTCGTTCAACCTCGACGGCTTCTCCATCTACCTGACCCTGGCCATCGTGTTCATCGCCAATGCCACCGGCACGCCACTGGAGATGACCGACCTGCTGACCATCCTGCTGGTATCGCTGGTGACTTCCAAGGGTGCTCATGGCATCCCAGGCTCGGCGTTGGTGATCCTCGCCGCCACCCTGACCGCTGTGCCGGCCATCCCGGTAGTAGGCCTGGTGCTGGTGCTGGCCGTGGACTGGTTCATGGGGATCGGGCGGGCACTGACCAACCTGATCGGCAACTGCGTGGCCACCGTGGCCATCGCGCGCTGGGAAAAGGACATCGACCTGGAACGCGCGCAGAACGTGCTCGCTGGCAAACCTGGTTTTGCCCACACACCCCGCAAGCAGCCCAACGCCCATCAACAGGAATTCTGATCGAACAAGGCCGGCGTTGGACGCCGGCCCTTCCAGGAGCGAACCGTGATCAGCTCATCAACCGTCGTCACCTCTGTGGTGGAAAAACTGCGCCAGGCCCTGGCCCGCGGCCAATGGCGTTCTGGCGACATGCTGCCGGGCCAGCGCGAACTGGCCGAACAACTGGGCATCAGCCGCCCCAGCCTGCGCGAGGCCGTCACCGTGCTGGAAACCCTGGGCCTGGTGCGCGCCCTACCGGGTAAAGGCGTACTGGTATTGGATGCCGACGCCGCCCTGCCGGAGCCGGGCATCGACACCAGCGCGTCGGCCAGCCTGGCCGATGTGCTGGAGCTGCGCTACACCCTCGAACCCTTCATCGTCGGCCTGGTGGCGCAGTCGGCCAACAGCCACGACATCGGCCAACTGCGCCTGACGCTGATGGACATGCGCGAAGCACTGGACGCCGATGACAGCGAAGCCGGAGTCAAAGCCTACATCGCGCTGCATGAGGCGCTGTTCGCCCTGACCACCAACCCGATCTTCCAGAGCGTGGTGCAACAGACCAGCAATGCCCTCAAGCAAAGCGCCGACATGCTGCGCAATTCGCCCGAGCACCTGGCCGCGCGGCTGAAGGAAAGCAATGCCGTGGTGCGCGCCATCCGCGAACGCAACAGCGCCGAGGCCAGTGCCCAGATGCGTCAGCACATCCTTGCCGAAGGCCAGCGCATGGGCATCCAGCTGAACATCCCGGACGAACACCCACGCCCTTGACCCCAGGAGAGCGACCATGACCGCCAGCGCCCACGCCGCCCCCCACCTGCCTGCCCTGCTCGTCGCTGGCGAAACTCGCCTGTCGGCCGACCAGATCTACCCACGGCTGTTCGACGCGATCCTCGAACAGCGCCTGCCACCCGGCGCCCTGCTGCCCGAGCAAGCCCTGGGGCATGCCTTTGGGGTAAGCCGCACGGTGATCCGTCGGGTGCTCGGCCGCCTGTCGGACCAGCAGGTGGTGGTCCAGCGCCCCAGCCACACTGCGCACCTGGCCGCCCCCGACCCAGACCAGGCGCGCCAGGTGCTCAGTGCCAGGCGCCTGGCCGAAACCACCTTGATTACCCTGGCTGCGCAGCGCGCGCGGCCGGCACAGATCCGCCAGCTGCGCCTGTTGGTCGAGCGCGAGCGCCAGCACCATGAAAGTGGTGAGCGCTGCGCGGCCATCCGCCTGGGCGGCGAGTTTCACCTGAAGCTCGCGCAGGTCGCCGCCAACGCGCCACTGGCGCGGTTCCTCAACGGTTTGGTGCCGATGACCTCGCTGATCATTGCCCGCTACGAATCACCTTGCTGCGACCACTGCGCCTGGGAAGAGCATGCGGCGATCATCGATGCGGTGGAAGCCGGGGATGCGGCGGCGGCGCTGGCATTGATGCATGAGCATCTTGACCGGCTGCAAGACAAACTCGACCTGGGCTGAGGTTTTTTTCAAGGCCGCCCTATACTCGAGAAACCACCCCAGCCTCTACCCAGGGAGGCGGCCGCGTGAGCTCGCGTATGCCGTTACTGCTGCTTTGCCTGCTGTTGGCCCTCGGCGGCTGCGCGGGCAAGCGTCCGCCTGCCCCGCCACCTGCCGCGGTGCTGACCCCGGCCACGTGGCAGCGCATCGATCAGGACCTGATCGATGCCTCGGTGGGCGCTGCAGGTTCTGCCAACGACTATGCCCGGCGCTCCATGCGGGTGTGGAAGGACCAGGTGCAGCAACGTACCGAAAGTGAGTTCATCCCATGGTTCACCGGTTATTGGACCCAGCAATGGCTGACCCTCAAGGTGGCCTGGTACAAGCTCGACAGCGGTGAAGGCCGCGAGCCTGCGCAAAAACGCCTGGCGCTGTACCTTCAGGAGCAGTACCACGAGCGGGTGATCGAGCCGGTGGCCGAGCAGATCAACCCGGAGGGCATCCGCGACCGTGCCTGTGAGCTGTATGTGCAGTTGCTCGGCCAGCAACTGCCGGCCATCATCGCCCGCTACAACGCGCCGCCCGAGCAACTCAGCCAACGCCTCAATCGCATACCCGCCATCGCCCTGGGCCCACCCGATGCGCGCAACGCCAGCCTCTATCAACTGCTGCGCGCCAAGTCGCTGGACCAGCAACCGGCCTGGCAAGCCATGCGCCAGCATCTGCACGAGCAAGCCAGCAAAGGGCCTGGGCAGACCGACGTGGGGCTGTCATCGGTGGCCACGCGGGCCAGCGAGAAACTCGGTGCCACCCTGGCCCCGCGCGGCATTGCCAGCGCCGTGGCTTCGGCGGTGGGCAAGGTGGCCGGGGCGATGATCTCGGTGGCGGCGGCAGGCTACGGCATGATCACCCACGACCGTGAGCAACCGCAGATGGTCGAGCAGTTGCGGGTGATCCTCAATGTCGCGCTGAACCAGGAATGGCAGGAGCTGATGGAAAACCGCCAGAGCGGGGCGATGGCCGGCGTCTATTACCTGTCAGGGCAGGTCGAGGACAACCTGCTGGCCAGCGCGCCGCGGCCGGTGGAGCCCGTGGAGCCGCAGGCAGAACAGAAGCAGACGCCACTGTTGATACGCCTGCCGCCGTAGCGGTTAGCGGTACCGGCCTCAGGCAGTGGCCAGCGCTGAGCGGGGCAAGCCGAAAATCCGGTCGAACGCCCAGTTGTAGGCAAAGGTGTAGCACGGCACCAGAATGATGAATGCCAGGTCCACCACAAACGCCTCCACCAGGCTCATGCCCAGCCACCAGGCAATCAGCGGAATCAAGTACACCACCAAGGTCAGCTGAAACCCGATGGCATGTGCCACACGCCGCCCCACGCTGCGCCCGCGCTTGGCCTGGCGGCTCTCCCAGCGCTCGAACAGCGTGTTGTAGATCAGGTTCCAGAGCATGGCGATGGTGGTGATCATCACGGCCAGTGGCCCGGTGTGGGACGCCTCAGTGTCTGACAGATACGCCAGCCCGAGGGTCGACATGCACAGCCCGATCAATTCATAAAACGTCACGTAGACCAATTTGCGTTTAACGCCCTGCACCCCGTTTTACCTCTATTTGACTAACAACGATGGGGCGGGAGAATGCTTCAATCTTCTTGACAGTAAAAGTCAGCAGCTGTCAGATCAACTGACAGGAGGCTGCCATGAACTTTTCCAGCGACAACATCCAGCTGTTTCTCGCCGTGCTCGATCGCGGCTCGTTCTCTGCGGCCGCGCGCGCGTTGCACCGCGTGCCCTCGGCGGTAAGCATGGCCATCGGCAACCTGGAGGCAGAGCTCGGCTACAGCCTGTTTGAACGTGGCCCGCGCGAAGTCCGCGCGACCGCCCAAGCCTTGGCCCTGGAGCCCCATGCCAGGCTGATCGCCGAACAGCTAGGGCTGTTGCAAGTACATGCCCTGGAGCTGTCCCAAGGGCTTGAGAGCAGCCTGACCATCGCCGTGATCCCGGACATCGACCATCGCCCGCTGCTGGCCGCCATCGCCCAGCTTGGTGAACGCTACCCGCTGCTCGATATCGCACTGCTCAGCGCCCCGCAGGAAGACGCCCTGCACCTGCTCGACAGTGGCCGCGCCGACCTCTGCGTGGCCTTCGCCGGCCTGCAGGTGGATGCCCGCCGCGGCTTTCAGCACATCGGCATGGAATCGCTGGTGGCAACGCTGTCACCCGCGCACCCGGCCGTGCTCGAAGACCGCGTTCACTACCTCGAAGACCTGATCAACGTGCGCCAGATCCTGGTGCGCAGCCGCGACCTGCCGCTGACCGACCCGCGCGCACTGATTGGTGCCACGCACTGGTCCACCGACAGCTTCGATGTCGCCCTGCAGATGGTCGAGGCCGGCCTCGGCTGGGGGGACCTGCCACTCTCGCGCATCGCACCGCTGCTAGCGGCCGGGCGTCTGGTGCGGCTGGGCTTTCGCAATACCCGCAACGAGTTGCAGTTGCCCGTGCACCTTTTGTGGCGCAAGCAGCAGCCGCTGCAGCAGGCGGCGCGTTTGTTGATTGAGCAGCTGTCCATGCGTTGAACGCCGTTCGTCGAAACGTCCTAAAGAAATTTCGCCAAGTGTTTCAATTTTTTAGCCCGCAAGCCGATAGCCAATCGACAGGGCGCAGCGCGTCATGAGCGCGCTACGCCCTCCCCTCATTGGCCCAAGGTCTCGAAACATGAACCTGAAATTTCGCCACAAGATCCTGCTCAGCGCCTGCGGCGTCGTGGTCCTGGCTTTTGCCCTGTTCACGCTCTACAACGACTACCTGCAACGCAACACCATTCGCCAAAACATCGAGTCTTCGGTGCAGCAATCCGGTGAGCTAACCGCCAGCAGCGTGCAGAACTGGATGAGCGGGCGCATCCTGGTGCTGGAAAACCTGGCCCAGGACATCGGCCAGCAAGGTGCCGGTGACACCCTGGCCGGGTTTATCGAGCAGCCTTCTTACACGCGCAATTTCCTGTTCACCTACCTGGGCCAGTCCAACGGCGCATTCACCCAGCGCCCCGACGCGCAGATGCCCGCCGGTTACGACCCCCGCCAGCGCCCGTGGTACAGCACCGCGGCGAGCGCCGGGCAAACCGTGTTGACCCCGCCCTACCAAGGCGCCGTCGGCGGCCTGGTGGTGACCATTGCCACCCCTGTGAAAAGCAAGGCCAATGGCGAGCTGATCGGCGTGGTAGGCGGTGACGTCACCCTCGATACCCTGGTAGAGATCATCAACTCGGTCGATTTCGGCGGCATCGGCCACGCCTTCCTTGCCGACAGCAATGGCCAGGTAATCGTCAGCCCCGATAAAGACCAGGTGATGAAAAACCTCAAAGACATCTACCCTGGCAGTGGCCTGCGCGTCGCGTCGGGCATGCAGGATGTCACCCTCAACGGCCAGGAACGCCTCATCTCCTTCGCGCCCGTTTCCGGCCTGCCTTCCGCACAGTGGTACATCGGCCTGTCGATCGACAAGGACAAGGCCTACGCCGCCCTTGACCAGTTCCGCACGTCGGCAATCATCGCCATGCTCATCGCCGTAGCGGCCATCGCCGGCCTGTTGGGCTTGTTGATCCCGGTGCTGATGCAACCGCTGACCACCATGGGCCGTGCCATGCGCGACATCGCCGAAGGCGAAGGCGACCTGACCCGCCGCCTGGCCGTGCAGAACAAGGACGAGTTCGGCGAACTGGCCACCTCGTTCAACCGCTTCGTCGAACGCATCCATGCCTCGATCAGCGAAGTGTCCTCGGCCACCCGCCTGGTGCATGACCTGTCGGAAAAGGTCGTCAATGCCTCCAACGCTTCGATCACCGGCTCCGAAGAACAAAGCATGCGCACCAACAGCGTGGCGGCGGCGATCAACGAGCTGGGCGCCGCCACCCAGGAGATCGCCCGCAACGCGGCCGACGCCTCGCAGCATGCCAGCGGTGCCAGCGAGCAGGCCCATGGCGGCCGCGAAGTGGTCGAGGAAGCGATCAGTGCCATGACCGCCCTGTCGCAGCGCATCAGCGAGTCCTGCGCGCAGATCGAAACGCTCAATGCCAGCACTGATGAGATCGGCAAGATCCTCGATGTGATCAAGGGCATCTCGCAGCAGACCAACTTGCTGGCGCTCAACGCTGCCATCGAGGCAGCCCGTGCCGGTGAGGCCGGCCGAGGCTTTGCCGTGGTCGCCGACGAGGTACGCAACCTGGCGCACCGCACCCAGGAATCGGCCGAAGAAATCCACCGCATGATCACCAGCCTGCAGGTGGGTTCACGCGAGGCGGTGCATACCATGAACACCAGCCAGGTCTCCAGCGAGCAGACCGTGCAGGTGGCCAACCAGGCCGGCGTGCGCCTGGCCAGCGTGACCCAGCGTATCGGTGAGATCGATGGCATGAACCAGTCAGTGGCCACTGCCACCGAAGAACAGACCGCCGTGGTCGAGAGCCTCAACCTGGACATTACCCAGATCAACGCCCTCAACCAGCAAGGCGTCGAGAACCTGAACGAAACATTGCTGCACTGCGATCAACTGGCCCAACAGGCTGGCCGCTTGAAGCAGCTGGTAGGCAGCTTCAGAATCTGAGTGCCGCTGTAACGCAAGGCCGCTCCTGTAGGAGCGGCCTTGCGTCGCGATGGGCTGCAAAGCAGCCCCCCCTACACCACCACCACCACCTTCCCAGCCTTACCCCGCCGCACCCAAGCCACCAACACCGCCGCCATCAGCACAAACCCCAGGTACCCAAACAGCGGATACACCTCGCCCACCAAGCTGATGAACCCCACCAGGCTGCAGCCGAACGCCACAACCCCGGTCACCACCGAGCCCCAGCGAAACTTCGCCGTACCCGCCGGCAACAGCCGCGACAGGAACGAGAACATCGTCCCCACCGCCGTGTTGACGATCATGCCGAAGATGATCAGGCACATCACCACCCCCAACACCGGCGACACCTCATTAGCGATCGACAGCATCGGCATCGGCAGGTCGGCGACACTGTCCAGGCGTGACAACAGCCCGGCGGTCATCACCAGCATCAAGCCGCCCAGCGCCGCCCCCCCCAGCAAGCCACCCCACACCGCCGTCTTCTCGCCTTTGGCCGAGCCCCCCAGAATGGCCAGGATCGGCGCACCGGCAACGATGTTGTAGGACACATACAGAAACGCGCCCAGCAGCCAATGGCGCGTGCCTGCCTGCTGCTGGCTGGCCAGGTGGTCGAGGTCGGCGAAACTCTGTTCACGGGTGAACACGGCATACAGTGCAATCGCCGAAGCCACCAGAATCAGCAACGGGGTGATCGCGCCGATGGCCAGGATCACCTTGCGCACGTCCAGGCACACGATGCCCACCACCACGAGCGTTACCAGCACACTGCCGGTCAATGCCGGGATGCCGAACTGCTGCTCCAGCAAAGCACCGCCACCGGCCAGCATGACCACGGTGACGGCGAACATGAAGAAGGTGATCAGCCAATCGACGAACAGGCCCAGGTGACGGCCACAGATGGCCTGGATCACATCTTTGTGCGAAGTGGCCCGCTGGCGGTTGCCCAACCCCGCCAGGGCCATGCCGAGGAAGGTGAACAAGACCGCGCTGACCATCGCGCCAACCAACCCCCAGACCCCGAAATCGACAAAGAACAACAGCAGTTCCCGCCCCGAAGCAAAGCCCGCCCCTACGATCACGCCGACAAAGGCGCCGGCGATTTTCAGCTGCTCTTGCATGTGAACCTCTGTATTTATTGTTGTTAGGTGTGTTTGAGCGCCACGCATTCCTGTATAGAAGCGGCCTTGCCAGGGCGACCTGTCACTCCCCGATAAACGCCTGCACTTCGATTTCTACATCGACCCCCAGTGCCAATGCCGAGGCCACCGTCGAGCGCACAGGCAATGCGGCGCCGAAGAACTCTTTGTAAACCTCGTTGAAACCGGCAAAGTGGCTCATGTCCGAAAGCCACACCGTGGCCTTCACCACCTGGTCGAAATTCGCCCCACAGGCCGCCAGGCTTTCGCCGATGCGCTCGCAGGCAGCGCGGGTCTGGGTCTGAATATCCCCCCGTACCACTTCACCGCCGGCACTCATCGGCACCTGCCCGGACAGGAACAGAAAACCGCCCGCCTTCACCGCACGCGAAAACGGAAACGGCAAGCTGCTGGGGAAACGCTGGATGTCATTGCTCATGAGTAGCTCCTTTCAAGGTTGCTGGAAACGTGCCGGGGACAAGCGCTCGGGCGCCACCCCCTGGCTGACAAGGCTAGGGCACAACGGCTGACCGAGCAGCAGGTCGGCCGCCAGGCGTGAAGCCCCTGCGGCCGACTGGATGCCATAACCACCTTGTGCCGCCAGCCAGAAGAACGCGGGGCTGCGCGCATCGAAACCGATCACCAGGTCGCCATCGGCTACGAATGAACGTAAACCGGCCCAGCTGTGGCTCGGGCGGCGGATACTTAGCGTGGTCATGGCTTCGATGTTGTAGATGCCCAGTGCCACATCGAGCTCCTCGGGCGCAGCGTCCTGGGGTTCGACCGGGTCGGCGTTGGCCGGCGAACCAAGCAGCTGGCCAGCGTCGGGCTTGAAGTAGAAGCTCTCGTCAACGCCGATCACCGCCGGCCAGCGGGCGAAGTCCTGGTCTGCCGGGCCTGGGAAGGTAAAGGCGCTGCGCCGGCACGGTTGCAGGCCGATGGCGCCCACGCCGCACTGCTCGGCGACACGGTCGGCCCAGGCACCGGCGGCATTGACCAGTCGACGTGCCTGGAGATGGCTGCCATCGCTCAGTTGCACCTGCCATACCCCGTCTAGGTAGCAGGCCTGGGCCAACTCGGCATTGCAGTGAAGCTCGCCGCCGGCAGCGCGATAGCCGCGCAAAAAACCCTGGTGCAGCGCGTGCACGTCCAGGTCCATGGCGCCCGGCTCCAGCACCGCGCCCGCCAGCACTTCAGCGCGCAAGCTCGGCACCAGGGCCAGGGCCGCATCGCGGTCGAGCAGGCTGACGTCGGTGCCGTTGGCCAAGTTCTGCGCGTGGGCCTGTTCGAGCAGTTGCCGTTGCTCGACGCTGGCGACATAGAGACAGCCGCGCGGTTCAAGCAGGGGATGTTCGCAGAAGCCTTGTGGCGGCGCTTCATAGAACGCGCGGCTGGCGCGGGTCAGGGCTTGGATCTGCGGGGTCCCGTAGGCCTCCATGAACATCGCGGCCGAGCGCCCCGTCGAGTGGTAGCCCGGTTGCGACTCGCGCTCGAGCAGCAGCACCCGTTGCTGGCCCGCCAGGCGATAGCCCAGCGAGGCGCCGGCGATTCCGGCGCCAATGATCAAGGTGTCGTAGATCGTGGTCATGCGCGCTCCCGCCCCTATAATTATCATTTATGAGAATTCTAATATATGAGAATTTAGAGATGCGCAAGTGTCCAAGGTAATATGCCCGACCAACGCCGTATGCCGAGTGCACCGAATGCCCGATGACCGCCCCGATGCTTTGCCCCTGCTAGACCGCGCCGCCGTAGGCAGGCGCCTGCGCCAGGTGCGCAAGGCCCGCCAGCTGACCCTCAAACAGTTGTCCGAAGCCAGCGGCGTGCCGGTGTCGACGTTGTCGAAAATGGAGCTCGCCCAAGTCTCGGTCAGTTACGAAAAACTGGCCGCCGCCGCCCGCGCCCTGAATGTCGATATCGCCCAGTTGTTTCGTGCCAGCGGCACGGCCGATACGCCAGTACCGGTGACGGTGGTGGTTGATTCACTGGCGGCCGTTGCGGGCTATGCGACCGGCACCTACCACTATCACCCGATTGCCGGCGCCTTCCCCGAGCGCCGCATGACCCCGGCCTATGCCCGCATCATCGCCCGCGAACGCGGGCAGTTCGACGATTTTATCCGCCATCCTGGCCAGGAGTTCGCCTTGGTCATCTGCGGGCGTGTGCGTATCGAGTTCGAGACCGGTGAAGCGGTCAGCATCGGCCCGCAGGAGACCGCGTACTTCAACAGCCAGGTGGGGCATATCTATCTGTCGGAAAGCGAGGATGGCGGGGATGCGCATGTGATGGTGGTCATGACAGACCGTTAAGGCGCGCTTTCACGCACCTGTGCAGACGCCACGCGGTTATAACCTAATAACGAACAAGTCTATTTGGCTATAAAAAATTCTATATGCTGGCTTCCATCCGATAACGGGCAAAGTTGGGCAGTCGAGTAGCGTATGGATGTAGGTTCTTTCGGTTTCACCCTTGCCGGGCTGGTTGTAGGTTTCATCGTCGGCATGACCGGCGTGGGCGGCGGCTCGCTGATGACCCCTATCCTCTTGTGGTTTGGCATCAACCCGGCCACCGCTGTCGGCACCGACCTGCTGTATGCCGCCATCACCAAGGCCAGTGGCGTCTGGGTGCATGCCCGCAACAAGAACATCGACTGGAAAATCACCGGCCTGCTGAGCCTGGGCAGCGTACCCGCCGCCGCCATCACCCTGTGGTTCCTCAGTACCCTGCACACCGACACCTCGGCGCTCAACGCCATCATCAAACAGGGCCTGGCGGTGGTGTTGATCCTCACCGCACTGGCCATTCTGTTCAAGTCGCGCCTGCAGGCCTTCGCCAGCCGCCATGCCGGTGATCACTACCACCTCAGCGACCGCAGCCTCAACACGCTTACCGTGCTCACTGGCGTGGTGCTGGGTGTCATGGTCACCCTCACCTCCATCGGCGCCGGTGCCTTGGGCACCGTGGCACTGTTCCTGCTGTACCCGTTCCTGGTCACCCGCCGCCTGGTCGGCACCGAAATCGCCCATGCGGTACCGCTGACCCTGGTCGCGGGCCTAGGCCACGCCGGCATGGGCAACATGGACTGGTCGTTGCTGGGTTACCTGCTGCTCGGCTCGCTGCCGGGTATCTACATGGGCAGCCACCTCACCGGGCGCATTTCTGACCGCGTGCTGCGCCCGTGCCTGGCGGCGATGCTGCTGCTGATCGGCTACAAGCTGGCGTTCTGAACCACGCTTGCCGCCGCTAAGCGCCCAGACGCAGCCGCCACTGCCCGGTAAAGCTGAGTTCAAGGCGCGATAGCGGCAGCACATCGATGCGCTGGTGGGTGCTCAACGGGCCCCCCAACAGCTGTACCAGCACGGCACGGATGACCATAGGGTGGGTCACTGCCAGCCACTCGCCCGGCGTGTCGAACGCCGCCAGCCAAGCCGCCACGCGCTGGCACAGTTGCGCAAAAGACTCCCCGCCATGTGGCGCGCTGTGCGGATTATCCAACCACTCGGACAACGCCTGCGGGTTCTGCGCCTGCAACTGCTTGAGCGACAGCCCCTGCCACTGCCCCAAGTCGCAATCTGCCAACGCAGGCTCGACACGCGCCTGTGTCTGCGCCGATAACCAAGCCGCCGTCTCGCAAGCTCGGCGCTCCGGCGCTGTCAGTACCTGCATAGCAGGCCCGATTGCCACAGGCGGCTGCACCAGCGCCAGCATGCCGTCTTTGGGCGTGGGCAAGCGCCCGGTCTTCTGGGCTTGAGTCAGGGCATGGCAAACAAGGGTCAGGCGAATGGCTTTCACCGGTGCTTCCTTCATGGCAGGCGGGGGCAAATGGTTTAGCATGCGATGATGTTTTTTTCTGCAACAAGATGCACCACCTAGGCTATTTGCCACTAGTAAGTCCCTTTCAGACGGGTCTTCCCCTGCTGTAACCTTAGAAAACAAAGAAGTTGCTGCATGACCGATATGACACGTCGATCGTTGGTAGGCCTGTGCATGTCCCTACCGCTGCTCGGCTAGCTAAGTTGGGCCAGTGAACCCCAACGGCTGCCAGCCCTCGCCCGGTATGTATCAACTACAACGAAAGCCCCTTGGCCCCAAACTCGGCAGCCCGCCAGGCGATGAGCGAGGGTATCAGCCTGTACAGATGCTATCCTTACTACGCACTGTATCGACTGATTGATGTATTCGCCGGCTAGCATGGGCCTGGACAAGGAGCAGGGGTTCTGTGGCTCCAAACTGGCCCAGCAGCATGCGGTGATGGTATTTACCGGGACGCGCAGCCTGGTGGTGGCCGAACCGTCTTATGAAGCGACGGCGCAAGCCGCCGAAGGTCGTGGTACCACTGTGCACAGCATCAACCTGAACGCCAGCCACGCTCACGACATAGACGCTATGCTCGCGGCCGACCGCTCACCGGGGCTAATCTGCCTGTGCAACCCCAACAACCCAACTGGTAGTTTGACACCACGCTAGGCCATCGAACGATTGCTCACGCATAAACCGGTCGGCAGCGTGGTATGTAGTGGACTAGGCCTAAATTTATTTCAACGACGCCCAGATCTGCATCGGCGCGGTCAAGGAATAGCCTGAGCTACTGGTACTGCAGACCTTCTGCAAACTCTATGGCATGACAGGTGCGGCCTGAGCCTGGCCATTGCTCAGCCGCCGCTGCTGAAACGGCCAGAATCTATCCGCTGCCCCCACGCTGATGGCAGACCTGGCCAGCCTGCAAGACCGCCAGTTGATCCCCCAACGCAAGGCCGAAAACGCCCGCCTGCGTGAACAGACGATCACCTGGCTGGGCGAACGTGGCTTATGTGTGAGCGTTGGAGATGAATAGGACATACAGCGGTTCGCGAGGCGTTTGCCAAGGTGATGCTGGGAACAAAAAACTCACTACAGATCTCACCCCCCTAAAACATCCAATAACTTCGAGTTTCAACCTGCAACATATTAGAAAGAAAACCGAGAAGCAAGGTAGCCACAGCAACAGATTGACCAGGCATCTCTAACCATACGTTAAATAGAGCTTGGTCTATCCGCTCTCTCCACTTGTATCAACCATACATTTAGAAAAGTACGCTTTGTTTACTCCGCAATCCGGACACACCCAGTCACCAGGGAGATCAATAAAATCTATTTCAACCAAAACGCCTGACTCTTGGCACACCTGAACCCCATCATATTCATACCAACACTTGTGACAAATATATCGACCTTCATTCATATTCTCACAACCCCGCTAAAGAAGAAAGATTCATAAGCGTGTTTTTTTCCAACCCTGACTAGCGGCTGCGAGCTCACTCAAAAGATATGAAACCATGACTTTAACTCGTTTCGACAAAAACCTTCCAGATTGATAAACGACCCATGCAGTACCCTGTGGTTCCCCTTTAAAAACCCAATCAGGCAGCAAAACCTGCAACCTATTGTCTCCAATTGCTTCTGCAGCCAAGCACACAGGCAAACAAGAGATACCAACACCCGAAAGTGTGGCAGTTAACGTAGCCTCAGGACACTCTGACAAATATCTACCTGGAATTACTACATCACAGCTTTCTGAGACCGATGAGAATCTCCAACATTGTTTATCAGGGTCCCCCACGAAAGGTATACAGCTATGCGAGGTCAAGTCTGAAGGATGATTAGGCCTACTAGATTCCCTGAAATAATTTTCAGCCGCACAAATCACAAAGTCAATCTCGCAGAGCCTGCGCGCGATCATGCCCTCCGGAGGTCTATCAGTTATTATTATTCCCAGATCAATGCCATCTGATATAAAGTCAAACCTTTCACCACACAGCATTTGGACATCCACTTCTCTGTATCGAGACAAAAAAGCAGGAATCAACTTACTACACGCCGCATACAATGATTTTGTCACTGCAATGCGTAGCAAGCCCTGGGGATTTTCTGTAAGCTTATCTTTTAATCTAAAAACATTAGCTGACGATTCAAGCACACTTTTGCAGTACCCATAAACCTCCTCTCCCTCCGGGTTTAATTTCAAGTTTCGCGTCGTTCGCTCTAGCAGCCTCAAAGATAATACGCTCTCCAACTTTGTAATTTGCTTACTAATTGAAGAGGCAGTGACACCCAGCCTGACGGAAGCTTCGACAAAACTCCCACTTTCAACAACCACAGCAAATGTCGCCATGCAGGGCAATATATCAACATGACTTTTTGGTAGGTAGCCTTTAGATTCCATTTCTTGACCACTCACTTTTATGTAAATGTGGCGCTACTGCATCGCACCGCCTTCACCTCTAATTTACAAATCCCAAGACCCAGCCATCAAACCAAATGCAACACTACCGCACCAGCTAAGACCAAGACAATACCCAGCCATTGCAACAAAGTTAATCTATCCCTATAAAATATGTAACCAAGAACAGCAGCCACCCCTCCTGAAAGTGTACTAATTACCGTCACAATCGCAACAGACCCACTGAGCGCTCCATATGAAAAAGCTGTAAACCCCCCTAAATTAAATAGACTAGCGCCACCTAGCGCCCCATAAGAACTCAACCCAATTCTTTTTTTAGTTTTCACACTGAAAACCAGTGGCATCAGAAGCAAAGTCCCAACCAAGTAACTCATCCACAACATATTCACGGCACCGACAGCAGGCAACGCGTAATTTCCTTGAACCCAGAAACTGCTCCCATAAAGGATGGCAGCTATCAGAGCAAAGCAGATTGCACCTCCCTCCTTCCTATTGCCCATAAACCCATGAGACTTATGCCCCAACCCTACAAGCATTACACCGAACGCGCACACTCCTAACCCAAGAATCTGGTAAGAGGTCAGAATATCACCACTCATCCACGCCAATAATGTCGTAAAAATACCGTACGACGTTACCAACGGAGCAATTATTGCGATTCTTCCATGCTCGAAGGCTCTAGTAAGTGAAACGGCACCAATTAAGGTTAGAATTGCGGCCGACGCACATATAAGGACAACATCCCCAGGCAATCTAATGATGAATGAGAACCCACTGCTGGATACGAATACGAAACCACTCAGCATGAGAAACCCTATCAACTGACTGAAGAATACAGAATATTTCACACCAAAGGTTCGCGCATTCACTCCTACTAAATAATCAGTAACCCCCCAACACAAAGCGGCCACAAGCCCCATTATCACATCCATTTTTCGACCTTCTTAAGTTGCGCCAAAAGGCGAATGATCGTCACCCCTTTGGACATCCGCTATCCTGCCCAAAATAACTATTTAAGAAGACCAACATTGGAACTGTCAACATCATGGATGCGACAGAAAGGATCAATAGCACAGTATAGGAATCGTCTGACAAGAGCCCCTCTCGATATCCTACAGCCAGTACAACCAACTCAGCAGTACCTTTCGTACTCATTAATATCCCGAGCTGCATTGACGCACGCTGCCTCATGCCTACAAGTAATCCCGCAATATAGCAGCTGATAATTTTGCTAATTGTGGCCCCTAATAAAAATACGAACAACCAGAACCAAATATGCATCTGTGAAAGGCCACTTACAGAAATCATTCCCCCAGAAGCTATAAAAAACATAGGAATAACAAGCTGCCTGATACCAAGTAGGTACTTATCCCAAGCACCTTTGACCCCAGCTACATCACCCACCACATAAGCAGCTAATAAAGCGCCAACTGAGCTATGAACCCCAAAAAATTCTGTCAACTGCGAGGAGCTAAGCACAATTATAAATGTCACCACCACCTTCACACCATCACCAAGCCCAGCCACTAACTGTGACTTCATTATTTTCGGCCTCACTACAAGCAGCATAGTCGCGACATAAATAAGCCCAACCCCTAAATTTAATGCAATGCCGCCTCCTGTCCCAGCGCCCCACACAATTAAAATAACAGCCAACGCACACCAGACAAAAATATCTGTATACACTGCTGCAACAACAGCAACGCGCCCTGCTTTAGCCTCAACTATCGCAATATCATCCAGAAGCAAAACCAGAACAGGGAGCGCAGTAACTGAGAATGCAACACCACAAAACAAAATATAACCAAGCAGGGTATGCTGCAACCCCATATCTTCACTAGAATAGAAGGCTAAAACCCCACCAACAGCAAAAGACGTTACAACACCAAAGAATGCAACCAAAGCAATTTTACTATTACTGAGATCTCCTTCTCTTCGAGAAATACCGTGCCAGCATACCTCTACTAAGATTATTATCAACCCGAGCTCACCAAGGGCATTCAACAAACCCCTAAACTCAGGTAACCCAATGTGGAATGCGATGCTTGGTAGATAGGCGTCAAATATAGCCGGTCCCATAAGCATACCTGTAACTATATCACCCAGCACTCTAGGTTGCCCGAGCGCTACTACCGCCCTTCTACAGACCACGCATACAAACACTAAAACCAAAATTACAACTATCAACTTAGACATGATAACACCGTGCCGATCACCTCCAAAAAATCAAACCTCGTTAACTCAGTCGCAAATCAGCGCAAGTGTTTTATGTACAAAGTCAGAGTCTCTAGCCAATACCTCCTGACTTTCATGAACAAGGTAAACCATGCCCCAAGATGATAGAAAATCTCGCGTCCGCCCTACAATTTCGCCCTCCACTACTGATAATTCCAACATATAAAATGAGTCAAGGCCTTCCACCTTCTCCAATCCGGATATATTTTTTACCACTCCAGACACATTGCAAATCAAGCAGCAAATACAAAAGTGCCTGCTAAACTCAACCGATTCAAACGCCCTCGAAAATCCACCCAGATAGACATCTATGTTTAGCTCATAGCAATTCACACCAGAACAAGCCTCTATTAACCTCGGAACATTCGCCCCTGGCAATCGGCCATTCTGCTCAATAATCAGCGGCCCATTCGAGCCGATCTTTAACTCGATATCATTAATACCCCAGAAAAATTCAAGAGCACTATTAACCTCTGACGCATATGAGAATGCGAGAAGCGCCCGACTATCATTAAGAGAAAGTGAGCGTATATTTTTATAGATACTTGGATTGCCATCTGCCTCGACCTTCTCGTACTTAGCAAAGCACAGCATTACCTTATGCCCACTCAGACCGCAATTCGCAGTCACAACAAAATACTCATCACCCGCCAAGTACTTTTCGACCAGCGTATAAAACTCGCCATCAGATTGGATTTCTCTATCTTTTTCGACAGCCTGAACTGCCGCGTACAACTCTCGATGATTACGGCAAACCTTTACATTGCGGCTACCCGTGCCCTGAGCCGGCTTCACGACTAACGGGTAGTCATTTTTCTTGAATGTATCAATCTTAAGCTCCTCTAGCCTGACTCCACGAGCCCAAGTAGCCGATACGCCTGCAGCAATTAACTTTTCTTTCAACTCTAATTTATTTACTCGGGCCTGGGAGCTTTCAACGGGATTACCGAGCAAACCATACATACTACTGAGGGCATCGGAAAACTTAATACCCACGTCAGAACCCGGGATAACTGCACGAATACTGTACCGAGAAAGCGCTTGCATTGCTTCATCAAGGTCATCTGCATAAACAATAGATTCAAACTCATTTAGGTTTTGTAGACGACGAACCGCTTCAGACAACCGCTTAACGCTGATTAAAGCTATACTCAAGTAGCCGTGTTTTTGAATCTCCGCACCGTAATAACACGCAGAACTTATCGGATCCACAACAACCACAGCTGAAAGCTTAGTCATTGAGAGATACTCCGCATCATCTGGTACATGTGATGATAATAACGCAGCGCCACGTTATAACGAATGCTAACACCCAGCGCTAGTTCTCGGACAACCTCCTCCCCACTACCGGCATAATAATCCAGAACAACCTCTAGCCACGCATTACTATGCCGGGTATCGATACTAATATGAGACTGGTGATACGCTATTACTTTTTTCGGTACCTGTAGTCGTTCAAGAGCTTCTGTAGTTGCCCGAAAACGGACAGGGGCCGAACCTTCAATGATTCCTATAGCACCGATCAGTCTTACATTGTATTCCCGCCTCAGCGCCCACATCAACAGAACATTACCATTCATAAGGCACTCTAACGTTGGTTGCTCTGCTGTTATGTTTGCCTGCCGCAGGATATCTCGCATGAAGATAGAGGAATCTTTGAACATCATAGTGTGGACCGCAGCGGCATTGCCATTCCCCATTTCATCCCAATAGTTCTCCGCCGCCACCATCTTCGGCTTTAGTGGCATCCCCAGCTGCACCATAGCCATTAAATCATCGAATGCCCCATCCACTAGCTCTTCCATGCATATGTAATAGGCTATTTGCTCTAAACTTGCTTGCCGCCTCAAAAACTCGATGAAGAATCGGATATCGGAATTCATCCTCCGCTCCATAACCAAATACCAGCTTATGAACTCTGCTTTGACCTTAGGCAGTCCAGCCAAGTCAATACAACCCTCTTCAACCGCATTCCAATTATTTTCTAATGAATATACTGAACGCCTCAGCGTTTCAGCATCCCTGCCAAAACCGATTATGCTTTCGGGCGCACCAAATGCCTTTTTGTAATATACAGCAAGCTGTTTTTGTTCCTCATAAACCAGAGCACCCATAGTTTCCTCTCAATAAATGGAAATTGGCCCATAAGAATTCTTCAGATCGAATGCTTGGTAAGAAGCACCTTTTTCAAACAACCAAGTCAATCGTTCATGTGCCTCCAATAGACTAGGGACATGCCCCCTCTTCACCCACCACAAGACCATCCTAGGATGCATAATTTTGTGGAACCATTCATGGCCTTTACTTAGCATTTGAGCATGTGGCGTGTGATAGAGAAACTTCTTCAGAGACGCAACATCATCCCAAACTGAAAGCGTATATAGATATCCTTCGCCCCATAAAGCTTGAAGCCCTTCCTGATCCTCGTTAGTTTCTCTCCAAATAAAACCATCTGAACTCTCTGCAATGCTATTGATGCGATCAACATTCGCATAAAACCCTGCCATCTCCACTGATTCTTTTGGAAATCTCGGCTTCACCAAATCAAATTGCGCCAATACCTTACTCATCAATCCCCCCAGCTTTGGATTTCGATGATATTTCTATCAGGATCCCGAACATACACAAAAGTACATACTCCGACCCCCTCAACCGGGAGCTTTGCCAACCGCCCCAGCATCTTCCCACCATAACGAATTACATTTGCGCACACAGAATCAAGATCTGTGACTTCAAATGCCAGATGCGTGATGCCACGGGTATTTGCGTGCTTTAAGGGTTGCCGAATATGCCTGCTGTATTGGAATATTTCCAGTGTAGGTCCATCGCTCGCAAATCCTGGTAAGCGTAAATGCAATCCTTCGATCTGTGGCCTGGAAACTCCAGTGCCTTCAGCAACGGAGCACCCCGATAGCTGCCTAACTGGACCAGAAGGCACACAGTGGAATACGTCAATATAGAACTGAGATAGCCTCTTCCAGTCTGGCGTAATCAGATTTGTGTGTGAGAACTTAATGGCACTCATGCTCACTCACCTATCAATCTCGAAAAACGAACGTTTCATGTTCTACGTGACGATCCTTATCTCGTGCACGCTCCCATGTCGTATTCAGAATAATCCTTCGTACATTTTTAGTAAGGGGCTTCACTCGATGCAATGTTGTATCAGCTTTCAGTAGATAGACATCTCCTGAGGAATGAAAATACGAGTCTATTTTATTTTCGAGCAAGAGATTTTCCACTCGTGGATTACTTTTATCCCAGCGAGTGTGCGGCACACATTCCAATAGTCCTCCACACTCGATATCGGGCGCTTCTACCACCCAAATAATAGTGTACGGGTAGTCGCCCCAGTGCCAACCGTGAGTATCACCGGCTTTATGCTGGCTATTGATGATATAGTTATCCCATTTCCAGGGAGTCGGAATCACATCCTCCTTAACTATACCACTGATCAAACCCGCTAAATAATTGGACCTATACGCCCTCGGAATATATCTACCCTCCTGCTCTATGGTCTCTTGGGGGACATTACTCAAATATCGAGGGGTATTCCCGGTTGATTCAATAAGAAAATCTCTCCGCTTTGCGAAGTTTGAGAGGAGATACTTAACATCGCTGGTGATTTCTTGATTGACCTCACTGTCTATCAAGTGATTTATCTTAAGATATCCATCACGCTCAAAACGGTGCTGTTCCCAAAAAAAGTCACGCCCAGCAAATGGATTTTCCTTTAGCAGATCGCTTGTTTTTACATGTTCAAATTTACCTGATTGATCTGACATATTCATCGCTCCCTTTTGATTGCTGAATGCCTCAGCGACATTGAACGAATCCTACAATCGACAGAGCAAATCAATAAAGTGGCTGCGCGGCAGTTTACAAGTTCCAAAAACACTGGAATTGACGCGCAAAACCTAAAGGGAATTTTGAGTTATATTTACTCACCCAATTCCACTAGACACATCAAGAAAGGCGAGCTAAGGACGACTGATAAACCGCTTACGATTCCGGATCGGAGCATAGGTAATTTGAGGGATCCGCATGATCGAATACCGAAAACAAGTCATCGGCCGAGAGCTGACCAGCCGAAACCAAATTTGCTGTCGTTCTCGAAGCGGCCGGCTTGTCCGAGATCGACCTGGGCGAGTATGGCCGTCGTAAAGGCCTTTACCCCGAGCAAATCACGGCTTGGCGGCAAGCCTTCATCGCCGGCCAGAAGTCGGAGAAGGCTCAGCAAAAAGAAGATCGGGAGCAGTCGCACAAAGACAAGAAATGTATCCATGAACTTGAGCGCGAACTGCGCCGCAAAGACAAAGCGCTCGCTGAAACAGCCGCGTTGTTGGTGCTGCGAAAAAAGCTCAACGACTACTGGGGGGCAACTGACTTCTTTGCCGCAACGGCAGTTGTTCATTGACTGGCTGAGCGAAGCCGTCGCGGCGGGAGCCAGAAAAATCAAGGCCTGCCGGGAGGTTGGCCTGTCGCTGCGTACCCTGCAACGCTGGACTGGCCCCGAGATCGTTCAGGCCGATGGGCGAACGACTATCGCGCGACCAGCGCCGCGTAATGCGCTGAGTGAGGTCGAGCGACAGGTGATTGTGACGCTGTGCAACAGCACTGATTATGCTCACTTGCCACCCAGCCAGATCGTACCGCGCCTGGCCGATCAAGGGCGTTATCTGGCGTCGGAGGCGACGTTTTATCGCGTCTTGCGCATGACGGGTCAACAGCATCATCGAGGTCGCAGTCAGCGCCCCAGGCGGCAGGCGGCGCCGACGACACATGTGGCAAAAGGGCCGAATCAGGTGTGGTCATGGGACATCACGTATCTACCGTCGCCGATACGCGGCAAGTATTACTGCCTCTATCTGATCGAGGATATCTACAGTCGCAAGGCCGTGGGCTGGGAGGTCTACGACGTGGAAAGCGGCGTGAAAGCCGCCGCGCTGCTGCAACGCAGCGTGATCGGTGAGCAATGTTTACGCGAACCGCTGGTACTGCACTCGGACAACGGAGCGCCGATGAAATCGGTGACGCTGTTGAGCAAGATGTACGAACTGGGGATCACGCCCTCGCGAGACCGACCGCGGGTCAGCAACGACAATCCCTACTCGGAGTCGCTGTTTAGAACGCTGAAATACTGCCCGCAATGGCCGCAGAATGGTTTTGCCAGTCTGGACGCCGCACGAGCATGGGTGAGGGACTTCATGCGTTGGTACAACAACGAGCACCGGCATAGCCGTATCCGGTTCGTCACACCGGCTGAGCGGCATCGAGGGCTGGACCATCAGGTCTTGGCCCGGCGACATGAGCTGTACGAACGAGCCAAAGGGAAAAAGCCAGAACGGTGGTCGGGTCGAACGCGTAACTGGGAGCCGATCGGCACCGTGCTGTTGAACCCGGATCGAGAGCAACAGGTCGAGAAGAGAGCGGCATAGTTAGACGGTTGACGCGACAACTACCTTGAAAAACGCCGGCAGTCACTCACCTAGAGAGAACAATCAATTCCCACAGCCCTTTGCTCAAGGAACTGCTGAACAAGTGACACCGAGGACGGATATCCATCTCACTTGCGGCGAGCGACGCTTCGCGAGAATGAAGCACCTCACATTCGAGACCGACACGGCAACTTTGCAGCCGATCACAGCGGTTCGGCGCTTCGACGCGCCAGCACCTACAGGTACAGCGCGAATACCAAAGTTCGGCACACACCAAATTCCAGGCACAAAAAAAGAGGCCCTAAGGCCTCTTTTTTGTGATCCCAGCGACGCACTGAGGATCGAATTTGGAGCGGGAAACGAGACTCGAACTCGCGACCCCGACCTTGGCAAGGTCGTGCTCTACCAACTGAGCTATTCCCGCGTCGTGATGGATGCCATTCTAGCAATATCTAAAACGGCGTCAACCCCTTGATTCAAAAAAGTTTTTATTTCTGCTCCGAGCCTTCGCGCAGGTGTGGCCAGGCGGCCAGCAGATAATGCGCCATCGACCACAGGGTCAAGCCCGCTGCCACCAGCAGCAGCCCGTAACCCAGTATGACCCAGAAGGTCACACCCGGCGGGTTGGCCAGCAGGATCACCAGCGCAAGCATTTGCGCCGCAGTTTTCCACTTGCCAAGGTTGGACACTGCCACATGCGCCCTCGCCCCCAGTTCGGCCATCCACTCGCGCAGCGCCGACACCACGATCTCGCGGCCGATGATCACCGCCGCCGGCAAGGTCAGCCAGAAGTTCGCGTGCACCTGCACCAGCAACACCAGGGCCACGGCGACCATCAGCTTGTCGGCCACCGGGTCCAGGAAGGCACCGAACGGTGTGCTCTGCTGAAGGCGGCGCGCCAGGTAGCCGTCCAGCCAGTCAGTGGCGGCGGCGACGGCGAACACGCTGCTGGCGGCCATGTAGCTCCAGTGATAGGGCACATAGAACAGCAGGATGAAGATCGGGATGAGCAGGACGCGTAGAACGGTGAGCAGGTTTGGAATATTCATCGGTACGACTGGCTGCGGGTTGAGCCAGGCATTCTACTCGCTATGCAGGCTGGCATAAATCGACTCGGCAAGCTTTTTACTGATGCCGGGGGCTTTGGCGATTTCATCGACACTGGCGCGGTTGAGCTCTTGCAGGCCGCCGAAGTGTTTCAGCAGGTCGCGCCGGCGCTTGGGGCCGACCCCGGCTACGTCTTCCAGGCTGGACACGCGACGGGCTTTGCCGCGCCGGGCGCGGTGGCCAGTGATGGCGAAACGGTGGGCTTCGTCGCGGATCTGCTGGATCAGGTGCAGGGCCGGTGAGTCGCCCTTGAGGGTGAACTCGTGGTGCACGTCGTTGAGGTACAGGGTCTCGAAACCGGCCTTGCGGGTCACGCCCTTGGCAACGCCCAGCAGGGTCAGGTCAGTGAAGGCCAGCTCCTGCATGACGTCGCGGGCCATGTTCAACTGGCCCTTGCCGCCGTCCACCAGCAACACGTCGGGCAGCTTGCCCTCGCCGTCCTTGATGCGCCCGTAGCGGCGGGTCAGGGCCTGGTGCATGGCCGCATAGTCGTCGCCGGCGGTCACGCCTTCGATGTTGAAACGGCGGTAATCGGACTTGATCGGGCCTTCCGGGCCGAACACCACGCAGCTGGCCACGGTGGCCTCGCCGCTGGAGTGGCTGATGTCGTAGCACTCCAGGCGCTGCGGTACTTCGTCCAGGCCAAGCACCTGGGCCAGGGCCTCGAAACGGGCGGCCATGTGCTGGCGGTTGGCCAGGCGGGCGTTGAGGGCCTGCTCGGCGTTGGTCACTGCCAACTGCTGCCAGCGGGCCCGGGTGCCGCGCACCCGGTGGGTGATGGTCAGCTCGCGGCCGCGCAGGGTTTGCAGGGCTTCACGGATGGCTTCGAAGTCTTCGTGCACCACGTTGACGATGAGCTCACCGGGCAGTTCGCGTTCGGCATTGCCCACGTAGTACTGAGACAGGAACGCAGCCATGACCTCGGCCACCTCCTCCTCGATGCCCACCTGGGGGAAGAAGTTCTTGCTGCCCAGCACCCGCCCGCCGCGCACGCTGATCAGGTGCACGCAGGCGCCACCGGGGTTGACGAAGGCGGCGATCACATCGACGTCACCGGTACCGCCCTCGATGTACTGCTGGTCCTGCACGCGGCGCAGCAGGGCGATCTGGTCGCGCAGCTCGGCGGCCTTCTCGAAATTGAGGGCCATGGCGGCCTTTTCCATCTCGGCATTGAGCTCGTTGCCCAACTGCTGGCTGCGGCCTTCGAGGAACATCACCGAGTGGCGAATATCGTCGGCGTACTCGTCTTTGTCGACCAGGCCGACGCACGGCCCCTTGCAGCGCTTGATCTGGTACTGCAGGCAGGGCCGGGTGCGGTTGGCGTAGTAGCTGTCTTCGCACTGGCGCACCGAAAAGGCCTTTTGCAACAGGCTGAGGCTTTCGCGAATGGCACCGGCGCTGGGGTATGGGCCGAAGTATCGGCCCTTGGCCTTTTTCGCACCGCGGTGGATGCCCAGGCGCGGGAAGTCGCCGTCAGACATAAACACGTAGGGGTAGGATTTATCGTCGCGCAGCAGGATGTTGTACGGCGGCCGCCATTCCTTGATCAGGTTCTGCTCCAGCAGCAGCGCCTCGGTCTCGTTGGCGGTGATGGTGGTCTCGACCTGGGCGATGCGGCCCACCAGCGCAGCGGTCTTGGGCGCCAGGCCGGTTTTGCGGAAATAGCTGGCCAAGCGCTTCTTGAGGTTTTTGGCCTTGCCCACATAGAGCAGCCGCGCCTCGGCGTCGAACATACGATAAACGCCCGGGCGACCGCTGCAGGTCGCCAGGAACGCGCTGGCATCAAAAGCTTGGGACATGAGGTTTACAGGCTTGCGTCAACCATACCGTGGCGAACGGCCAGCAAGGTCAGTTCGACGTCGCTGGTGACCGAGAGTTTTTCAAAGATCCGATAACGGTAAGTATTGACGGTCTTGGGCGAGAGACACAACTTGTCGGAGATGATCTGCACTTTCTGGCAGCCGACGATCATCAAGGCGATCTGGATTTCGCGCTCTGACAACGCATCGAACGGCGAGCCTTGTGGCTGGAACGACTTGAGTGCCAGTTGCTGGGCGATCTGCGGGCTGATGTAGCGCTGGCCGGCAAAGGCCAGGCGGATGGCCTGGACCATTTCGTCGAGCCCGGCGCCCTTGGTCAGGTAACCGGCAGCACCGGCTTGCAGCAGGCGCGTGGGGAACGGGTCTTCCTCGCACACGGTGACCGCGACCACTTTGATGTCGGGATGGCTGCGCAACAGTTTGCGGGTGGCCTCCAGGCCGCCAATGCCGGGCATTTTCACATCCATCAGGACGACGTCGGGTTTGAGTTCCCGCGCCAGCTTGAGCGCCGACTCCCCCGAATCCCCCTCACCCACCACTTGCAGGCCGTCGATGTCGGCCAGCATGCGGGTAATACCGGTTCGTACCAGATCGTGATCATCGACCACTAAGACCCTAATCAAGCACACACCTCGTCTGCAGGGCGATTGGATCCCGCCACCTTAACAAAATTTTTCATGGCGGGCCTAACGCAAAACTTCTGTCAGATACGCCTGACGGCCAAGTGTGAAAGGCCTCACTGTTTCACGGCTTTTAACCTCACCGGACAAACGCCCAAGCAAGTGCCAGAGCGCGGCTTGATCGTCGACCGGCAGTTGCCGAAAAGCGCCCAGCAAATCGGCCTCGTCCTGGGTCAGGTTGCCCAGCGGTGCCGGGGTGCGCACACCGCTGAGCACATAGAGCGCGTCCATGCCCTGGGCGGCCAGTGCTGCGAGGTAATCGGCGCGGGGCGTGCGCTCACCGCTCTCGTACTTACCTTGGGCATTGGGCTCGACCCCACCGATGTCACCAAACACCCGTTGGGTCATGCCCAGCCGTTCGCGCTCTTCGCGCAGCCGCGGACCGAATCCATTCATCTCACGTTTCTCCTTTGTCCTTGAACATCATCCAACGCCGCCCACCGTCCTGTAAGCAGCGGTAAATTTCAGACCCCACTATGCCCATGGTCACCTGCCGCGACAAGCCATCACTGCGCTATCAGTCGATGACGCGCTGCATGCGCACGAAGCATTCATCCTCGCCCACCTCCGCAAAGCCCCTGCGTTGATACAACAACCGAGCCGGGTTGCTGCGAAACGCCATCAAGCGCAGCAGTGGCAGATGCCGCTGTTTCGCCCAGCCGGCAAGGGCCTCCAGCACCCGGCCGCCGATGCCGCGCCCGCGGTGCTCAGGCAGCAGGTGCAGTTCTCGAATGAACAGTGCCTGACGGTCCTGGCTGAGGCTGCAGTAGCCCAGCACCTGTTCACCCTCCATCACCAGCCACTGCTCGCGCCAGGCCCAGGCCTGGTCAAAGGCTTCTTCGATCCACAGCAGGTTGAATTCGCGGTAGTACGGCAGCATGGCCCGGCGCGTGAGGTCGCGGGCGAAACTGCGGTGGGCATCGGAGGCGGGTATGAGCTTCATGCCGTTATTGTGCACCGCTCAGGTGGCATAGCACACGGGCGAACTGCCCGGGCCATGGCGCTCCAACTCATCTTCCAGCCATTGGGCGAGTACCCGGGCGTTGTTGTGCTCGGTGTCCTTGGCGGCATAGAGCAAGGTCAGCGTGCCCTTGGCGGCCAGGCCCAGCAGCGGGTACCAGTACTCGGGGTGTGCGGTCAGCTCCTGCCGGTAGCGTTGGGTGAAACCGGCAAAATCCACCTCGCCCTGGTGAAATGCCTTGCGCAAACCCTGCGAGGGCGCCACCTCGCGCAGCCATTGGCCATGCAGGTCATCCTTGCGCTTGTTACGCGGCCACAGGCGGTCGACCAGCACACGCTGGCCGTCTTCCTCGGCGAGCGCTTCGTAGACACGTTTGCAACGGATCATGGGCTTCTCCGGCCATTGCCGTCTGTCTTGAGCCTAGATAATTCATTGACCGAGGTCACGGGCCAGTAACGAATTGTTTCTATGCTCACAGCCTTCGGCACCTTCGCCCGACGCCAATCGGAGCCCCCATGGCAACCCCGTCCCTGGCCAGCCAGCCGCACCTGGCCCAACGCGATGCGCGCCCGCAGCTGGCTCACAAGCCCGGCCGCGCCACCGTGGTTCTGTTCTTCGGCCTGCTGTTGGCCGGCCTCGCCTATACCGCCTGGAGCCTGAAACAGGACGTCAGCGCCAGCGGCACGGTAATCACCACCGTCACGCCGTTCCTGCTGCTGGGCCTGGCGTTGCTGATTGCCCTGGGTTTCGAATTCGTCAACGGCTTCCACGACACCGCCAACGCCGTGGCCACAGTCATCTATACCCACTCGTTGCCGGCACCGGTTGCCGTGGTCTGGTCGGGTTTGTGCAACTTCCTCGGCGTGCTGTTCTCCAGCGGTGCAGTGGCGTTCGGCATCATCGCCTTGCTGCCGGTAGAGCTGATTTTGCAAGTCGGCTCTTCGGCCGGTTTCGCCATGGTCTTTGCCCTGCTGCTAGCCGCGATCATCTGGAACCTGGGCACCTGGTGGCTGGGCCTGCCGGCCTCGTCTTCGCACACGCTGATCGGCTCGATCATCGGCGTAGGGGTGGCCAATGCGCTGATGCACGGGCGCGACGGCACCAGCGGAGTGGACTGGGGCCAGGCCAGCAAGGTGGGCTATGCCCTGCTGTTTTCGCCGCTGATCGGCTTTGCCTGCGCCGCCCTGTTGCTGCTAGCCCTGCGCGCACTGGTCAAGCGCAAGGCGCTGTACCAGGCACCCGAAGGCCAGACACCGCCGCCGTGGTGGATCCGCGGCGTGCTGATCCTGACCTGCACCGGGGTGTCCTTTGCCCATGGGTCCAACGATGGCCAGAAAGGCATGGGGCTGATCATGCTGATTCTGGTCGGCACGCTGCCGATGGCGTATGCCCTGAACAAGACCATGCCCAGCGAACAGTCCTTGCAGTTTTCGGCCGTTGCCGAGGTGACGCGCCAGGCGCTGGTGCGCAGCGATCCGCAACCGGTGCCGGCAGACCCTCGCCAGGTGCTGACCCTGTTCATCACCGAGCCCAAGCCCACCCCGCAACTGGTGCCCGCACTCGCCGCACTGACCGGCATGATCGGCGAAGAAGTCAAAGGCTATGGCTCGCTCAAGCGCGTGCCGGCCGAGGCCATGGCCAATGTGCGCAACGACATGTACCTGACCAGCGAAGCCATCCGCCTGATCGAGAAAAACCAGCTGGTAACCTTTGATGCCGACACCCGCAGCCATGTGCAACTGTTCAAGACCCAATTGGACGACGCCACGCGCTACATCCCGCTATGGGTCAAGGTGGCCGTGGCCATCGCCCTGGGGCTGGGCACCCTGGTCGGCTGGCGGCGCATCGTGGTGACGGTGGGCGAGAAGATTGGCAAGACCCACCTGAGCTACGCCCAGGGCGCCTCGGCCGAGGTGGTGGCGATGTGCACCATCGGCGCGGCGGACATGTTCGGGCTGCCTGTGTCGACCACCCATGTGCTGAGCTCTGGTGTGGCCGGGACCATGGTCGCCAATGGCTCGGGGATCCAGAAGCGCACGCTGATCAATCTGCTGATGGCGTGGGTGCTGACTTTGCCGGCGGCGATGCTGCTGGCGGGTAGCCTGTACTGGGTGCTGAATCAGGTTTTCTAGGCTGCAAGATGAGCCTGTGGGAACAAGCCCCACAGGTTAAGTACCTGGCGTTCAGCCCGGGATCTTCAGGCCCCGTTGAACGGCAGGGCGTTCGAGGAAGTTGGCCAGCCCCCGTTGCACTTCCTTGAACGCATCGAAGCCAACCAGCTCACGGGCGTTGTAGCGTTCCACCAGGTTGCGCACCCAGGGGAAGATGGCGATATCGGCGATGCTGTACGTGTCGACCATCCACTCCCGCCCTTGAAGGTGCCGATCCAGCACGCCCAGCAGGCGCTTCGATTCGTTGACATAGCGATCGCGCGGGCGCTTGTCTTCGTATTCCTTGCCTGCAAAGAAGTGGAAGAACCCGACCTGGCCAAACATCGGGCCGATGCCGCCCATCTGGAACATCAACCACTGCAGGGTCTGGTAACGGACGGCAGGGTCCTGGCTGAGCAACTGGCCACTTTTCTCGGCCAGGTACTGCAGGATCGCGCCCGACTCGAACAGCCCCAGCGGCTGGCCGCCGGGGCCGTTCGGGTCGAGGATGGCGGGGATCTTGTTGTTGGCGCTGAGGGAGATGAACTCAGGGCTCATCTGGTCATCGGTATCGAAGCTAACCTTGTGCGGCTCGTACGCCAGGCCGATCTCTTCCAGCATGATCGACACCTTGACGCCGTTGGGCGTGGGCAGCGAATACAGCTGCAGGCGCTCGGGGTGTTGGGCGGGCCATTTGCGGGTGATGGGGAATGCACTCAGATCGGTCATGGTCTACCTTGCCTGCGGGATGGGCTTGTCACTCTAGTGACATCCCCGCCCGCTGACCATCACCGACCACTCATCGGCACTGGCCGATCACGCCTGGCCATGGGCCTTGAGCTTGAGCTTTTCGGTGTCGACCCGCACGAATACCGAGTCGGCGGTCACCGTCAGCACATCGTCCGCCCAGACCTCGCAGATGACCCGGCTCTTGCGCCCTACTTCGCCTTCTACGTGCGCCTTGAGCAGCAGCTCGACCCCCATGGGCGTCGGTTTCAGGTAGCTGAGGTTGAGCGTGCCGGTGACGCAATCGATGCGCGGCAGGCTACCCGCTTCGCGGCCTTCGTTGCGGTAGTGGTAGGCCATGGCGGTCCAGTTGGAATGGCAGTCGACCAGCATCGCCAGCAAGCCGCCGTAGACCAGGCCGGGCCAGCCAATGAAGCTGCTGTCGGGCGAGTGTCGGCACAACAGGTGGATGCCATCGGCATCCCAGTGGCTTTGCAGGTGCAGGCCGCTGGGGTGGGCACAGCCACAGCCGTAGCAGCTGCCTTCTGGCGCGGCGAGTTGCTGGAGGGAAAGGATTTGCTCGTTCATACGCTTCCTGTGCTTGTTGGAATGGGAAGGGATGCAAGCGTCGATGGTAGCGCCGCATTTTGTCAGCGCCAATGAGAATGCCGGGGCTGCGTTGCAGCCCATCGCGGCATAAGGCCGCTCCCAGCAGTCTGTACACGACAGCACAGTACCTGTGGGAGCGGCCTTGTGCCGCGAATGGGGCGCAAAGCGCCCCCAAGGATCACGCAGTCTGCGCAACCACCTTGCCGCGCCGCTGGGTCAGCGACACCAGCAGGATGAACAGCGTCACCCCCGCCGTCATCAGCGTCTCGTAACGGTAGGCATCGCTGAACAGCATGTAGCCCAACACCATGACGATGGTGCCGATCACCAGCCAGGTCAGCCAGGGGAACAGCCACATCTTCAGCTCCAGCGGTGTGCCTTCACGTTCGGCACGTGCCCGCATGCGCAGCTGGGACACGGCGATCACCAGGTACACCAGCAAGGCGATGGCACCGGTGGTGGACAGCAGGAACCCGAACACCTTGCCAGGGAACACATAGTTGACCAGGCAACCGGCAAAGCCTGCCAGGGTCGAGAAGATGACCGCGACCGTCGGCACGCCTGCACCGGAGATACGCTTGGTCATGTTCAGCGCCTGGCCACGGGCACCCAGGGAGTAGAGCATCCGCGACGCGGTGTAGAGGCCGGAGTTCATGCAACTGGTCACCGCCACCAGCACCACCAGGTCGACCAGCAGCTTGGCGCCCGGCACGTTCAGTACTTCCAGTACCCGCTGGAACGAGCCCACGGCTTTCAGGGCCGGGTCGTTCCAGGCCACCAGCGACACCACCAGGAAGATCGAGGCCAGGTAGAAGATGGCGATGCGGTACACCACCAGGTTGGTGGCGCGGCGGATCTTGTCTTTCGGGTTTGCCGTTTCGTCAGCGGCAATGGTGACGATCTCGGCGCCGAAGAACGAGAAGATGGTGATCAGCACGCCGCCCAGCACGGTGCCGAAGCCATTGGGCATGAAGCCGCCGTTGTCCCACAGCCGGCTCACACCCGACACCTCGGCCAGCGGCCAGAAGCCGAATACGGCCAGGCTGCAGACAACGATGAAAGCAATGATGGCAATCACCTTGACCAGTGCGAACCAGTACTCGAAGGCACCGAAGTTCTTCACGCTGATCAGGTTGGTACCCGACAGCAAGACCATGATCAGGAAGGCGAACAGCCACGATGGCACAGCGGGGAAGTAGGTATGCAGGATGTCTGCGCCAGCGATGGCCTCGACCGGGATGATCAGTACCCAGAACCACCAGTACAACCACCCGATGGTGAAGCCTGCCCATGGGCCGATGGCCTCGGAGGCGTAGGTGGAGAACGACCCGCTGTTGGGGTTGGCGATGGCCATTTCGCCCAGCATGCGCATCACCAGCAGCACCAGCAGGCCGGTCATGGCATAGGAAATGAGAATGGCCGGGCCCGCGGTGGCAATCGCGTTGGAGGAGCCGATGAACAGGCCGGCACCGATGATGCCGGCGATGGAGATCATGGACACCTGACGGGACGTCAGGCCGTGCTGCAAGGAACGCTGTTTCTTGTTGTCTAGCGAAGCCATGGAGAACCCTCGAATGGGTCGCCGCGCGGGGGCGGCTAAAAATTGGAGCAGAATTCTTATCAATTTCTGATGTTGGTTTTTTTGTTGTTCTGAAGATGCCGGTACTGGCTACTTCCCTCCTCTTCGCACGACCGGTTGTAATCGTTGATCCAGGTCAGTATTAATCTATAGGTCTGGGTCAACAAACGACCTTTTCGAAGCACATGATTCCGATTTGGAATGAACTTCATCCTTTTTTTGCTCGGTACGCGCCTGTCATGTCCAAACGCCTGATGCCCTCGACCACCGCCCTCCAGTGCTTCGAAGCGGCTGCCCGCCACCTCAGCTTCACCCGCGCGGCGCAAGAGCTGCACCTGACCCAAAGCGCGGTCAGCAAACAGGTCGCGCAACTTGAAGAGATGCTGTCGCACTCGTTGTTCCAGCGCATTCGCCGGCGCCTGCACCTGACCCCGGCCGGTGCGCTGTACCTGACCGAGGTGAACAAGATTCTCACCCAGATCGACATTTCCAGCCGCTACATCCTCAGCTATGGCGACGAGACCGAAGTGCTGCGCATCGCCACCCAGCCGACCTTCGGCGCCCGCTGGCTGGTGCCCAGGCTCAAGGGTTTTGGCGATCGCCACCCGCGCATCCACCTGGATATTCGCAACGAACTGGAACCCTTCGACCTGGTGCAGGCCAAGGCCGACATCGCCTTTTTCTTCGGCCAGGGCACTTGGCCCGGGGCGACCTGCATCGAACTGTTCAGCGAAGAAGTGCTGCCGGTGTGCGCCCCGGAGCTACTGGCCAGCCACCACTTCAGCAGCGCCGAGGCGCTGACCGAACACCGCCTGCTGCAGTGCGTGTCCCGCCCGGAGGCCTGGCATGAATGGTTTCTGGGGCTGGGGCTGCACAGCCAGAACAGCTACCACGGGCCGCGCTTTGACACGTTCTACCTGTGTATCCGCGCCGCCATCGCCGGTTGCGGCATTGCCCTGATCCCTCGCTACCTGGTGGCCGAAGAGCTGAGCGAAGGCAAGCTGGTGGTGGCCTGGGACCACCCGGTGCCGAGCAACGGCCGGCACTTCATTGCCCATGCCGAACATGCGGCCGAGGTGCCGAAGATCAGAGCGTTCGTGCAGTGGATTCGCGAGCGGGTGGCCGAGGGCGATTGAGGTTGCCCGTCCAAACCCTAAAAACTGGCCAGATCATGAATCCAGGGAATGACCGCAATCGAATAATTCGTTTGCGGAATAACCCGCCGGCACGCTTGGATAATAAGAAACTCGAACAAGGTCCGCGTGCCCCATGAATCAGGAAAGTATCAGCCAGTCCATTGCCATCGTTCACCCCATCACACTTTCCCATGGCAAGAATGCGGAAGTCTGGGACACCGACGGTAAACGTTATATCGACTTCGTCGGCGGCATCGGCGTACTCAACCTGGGGCATTGCAACCCTGCCGTGGTCGAGGCGATCCAAACCCAGGCCACCCGCCTGACCCACTATGCCTTCAACGCCGCGCCCCATGGCCCGTACCTTGAGCTGATGGAACGCCTCAGCCAGTTCGTCCCCGTCAGCTACCCGCTGGCCGGCATGCTGACCAACAGCGGCGCGGAAGCGGCGGAAAACGCCCTGAAAGTAGCCCGCGGTGCCACCGGCAAACGCGCCATCATTGCCTTCGACGGGGGGTTCCATGGCCGCACCCTGGCCACCCTGAACCTCAACGGCAAGGTCGCCCCCTACAAACAACGGGTCGGCGAGCTACCCGGCCCGGTCTACCACCTGCCTTACCCCAGCGCCGACACCGGCGTCACCTGCGAGCAGGCGCTCAAGGCCATGGACCGGCTGTTCAGCGTCGAGCTGGCGGTCGAAGACGTGGCAGCGTTCATCCTTGAACCGGTGCAAGGCGAAGGTGGCTTCCTCGCCCTCGACCCGGCATTCGCCCAGGCACTGCGCCGCTTCTGCGACCAACACGGGATTTTGATCATCATCGACGAGATCCAGTCGGGCTTTGGCCGTACCGGCCAGCGTTTCGCCTTCCCTCGCCTGGGTATCGAGCCAGACCTGCTGCTGCTGGCCAAAAGTATCGCTGGCGGCATGCCACTGGGTGCGGTAGTCGGGCGTCAGCCCTTGATGGCGGCGCTGCCCAAGGGCGGCCTGGGCGGCACTTACTCGGGCAACCCGATTGCCTGCGCGGCGGCGCTGGCAAGCTTGGCGCAGATGACCGACGAAAACGTCGCCACCTGGGGCGAGCGCCAGGAGCAGGCCATCGTCAGCCGCGTGGAGCGCTGGAAAAAACAGCACCCCTTCATCGGCCGCCTGACCGGCGTCGGAGCAATGCGCGGCATCGAGTTCGTCAATGCCGACGGCAGCCCAGCCCCCGCGCAACTGGCCAAGGTGATGGAAGCGGCGCGGGCCAAGGGTTTGCTGCTGATGCCCAGCGGCAAGGCGCGGCACATCATTCGCCTGCTGGCACCACTGACCATCGAAGCCAATGTGCTCGAAGAAGGGCTGGATATCCTCGAGCAATGCCTGGCCGAGCTGAACTGAGGGTTACAGGCCCAGTTCTTCGGGGGTGAGCATGTCGGACTCGAAGGCGATCCAGCCGCCTTCGAGTTCGGCGTGGCCGTTGACGATCGGGCCGTAGTAGGTCAGGCCGTTTTCCAGGGTGACGCAGATGTGCGTGGCGGGCTTTTCGGGGGCCGCGAGCGCGCCGACGAAATGCACCTTTTTCAGGGTTTCAGTCACCGCTTCAAGGCCAACACGGATGTTGGCGTTCTCCGATGCCTCGACATCGCCCCCACGGTCTTCGGTGCTGACGGTCACGGTGGCGATGTACGGGTACTTGCTGCTCAAGCGGGTTACCTCAATAGGATAGGTAGGCGTGTGGGCGCGTAGAGTACGGCAGCCTTTCGTTGTTGTCTCTACTGGCCTGATCGCGGGCAACTCGGATCGCCGCACCGCCGCCAACAGGTGATCTGAATGCCCCGATCTGTTAGGGTGCCCGCCGATGCACGCCACACCACACGAGGATCCCGAGTGAGCGCCGAAGAACCCCTGATCGCCGACCTGTTCGAGGTCGACAAACGCCTGTCCCTCAAGCCCGTCGTGGACTTCAACAACTACCTGCGCAACGCGTTCGCCGAAGGCCCGTGCCAGTGCCACCGCTGCCGTGACGGTGGCGACCAGAATAGCTACAGCCATCAGCACAACTTCACCCTCGAAGGCCGAGCGCTCAACCGCCGCTTCGCCACCACCGCAGGCAGCGACGTGCTGCTGGTGCTGAAAAAAGCCTGGTTGTCGTACCACAAGGAAGACCTGAACCTGGTCGGCGCACTGGACCTGGCCAAGCTCAAGACCTTCACCGACGCCGCCCTGCACGAGCGCCTGCTGGCCCTGCTGCCCGCCAGCGGCCTGGCCCGCGAAGTGGACGGCCAATGGTTGCTGCAAGCCCAGGCCGACTGACGGCCCGGCGGTAAAGCAGGATTCTTCCGGTCTGCTACCTTGGGAGAATCCGCATCCCCGCAGGTAGTCCGCCATGGCCCGTACAACGCCCATCGAGCTGTATCGCAATATCGGCATCGTCGCCCACGTGGATGCCGGCAAGACCACCACCACCGAACGCATCCTGTTCTACACCGGGGTCAACCACAAGATGGGCGAGGTGCACGATGGTGCCGCGACCATGGACTGGATGGCCCAGGAACAGGAGCGCGGCATCACCATCACCTCGGCGGCGACCACAGCCTTCTGGCAAGGCTCGACCAAGCAGTTTGCCGACAAGTACCGCTTCAACATCATCGATACCCCAGGCCACGTCGACTTCACCATTGAAGTGGAGCGCTCGCTGCGCGTGCTCGATGGCGCCGTGGTGGTGTTCAGCGGTGCCGACGGGGTCGAGCCGCAATCGGAAACCGTCTGGCGCCAGGCCAACAAGTACCATGTACCGCGCCTGGCCTACATCAACAAGATGGACCGCCAGGGCGCCGACTTCCTGCGCGTGGTCAAGCAGATCGACCAGCGCCTGGGGCATCACCCGGTACCGATCCAGCTGGCGATCGGCAGCGAAGAGCACTTTATCGGCCAGATCGACTTGGTGAAGATGAAGGCCATCTACTGGAACGACGCCGACCAGGGCACCACCTATCGGGAAGAAGAGATCCCTGCCGAGCTTCGGCCGCTTGCCGACGAATGGCGCGCACACCTGGTCGAGGCGGCCGCCGATGCCAATGATGAACTGACCCAGAAATATCTCGACGGCGAAGAACTGACCATCGACGAGATCAAGGCCGCCTTGCGTCAACGCACCATCGCCAACCAGATCGTGCCGACCATTCTGGGCTCCTCGTTCAAGAACAAGGGCGTGCCGCTGATGCTCGATGCGGTGATCGACTACCTGCCCGCGCCCTCCGAGATCCCTGCCATCAAGGGCACCGACCCAGACGATGAAGAAAAACACCTGGAACGCCACGCCGACGACAACGAGCCGTTCTCGGCCCTGGCCTTCAAGATTGCCACCGACCCGTTCGTCGGCACCCTGACCTTCGCCCGGGTGTACTCCGGCGTACTCAGTTCTGGCCATGCAGTGCTCAATTCGGTCAAGGGCAAGAAGGAGCGCATCGGCCGCATGGTGCAGATGCATGCCAACCAACGCGCCGAGATCAAGGACGTCTGCGCCGGCGACATCGCCGCGCTGATCGGCATGAAGGACGTGACCACCGGCGACACCTTGTGTGACATGGACAAGCCGATCATCCTCGAACGCATGGACTTCCCCGACCCGGTCATCTCCGTGGCGGTAGAGCCCAAGACCAAGGCCGACCAGGAGAAAATGGGCGTTGCCCTGGGCAAGCTGGCCCAGGAAGACCCGTCATTCCGGGTACGCACCGACGAAGAGACCGGCCAGACGATCATCTCTGGCATGGGTGAGTTGCACCTGGACATCATCGTCGACCGCATGCGCCGCGAGTTCAACGTCGAGGCCAACATCGGCAAGCCGCAGGTGGCGTACCGCGAGAAGATCCGCAACACCTGCGAGATCGAAGGCCGCTTCGTCCGCCAGTCCGGCGGGCGCGGCCAGTATGGCCACTGCTGGATCCGCTTCGCCCCTGGCGACGAAGGCCAGGAGGGCTTGGAGTTTATCAACGAGATCGTCGGCGGCGTGGTGCCACGCGAGTACATCCCGGCCATCCAGAAGGGCATCGAGGAGCAGATGAAGAACGGCGTGCTCGCCGGTTATCCGCTGATCAGCCTGAAGGCGGCGGTGTTCGACGGCTCCTACCACGACGTCGATTCCAATGAGATGGCCTACAAGATCGCCGCCTCCATGGCCACCAAGCAACTCTCGCAAAAAGGCGGGGCGGTGCTGCTGGAGCCGGTCATGAAGGTTGAGGTGGTGACGCCGGAGGAATACCAGGGCGACATCATGGGCGACCTGAGCCGACGCCGTGGGATGATTCAGGATGGCGACGAGACGCCAGCCGGCAAGGTGATTCGTGCCGAGGTGCCGCTGGGTGAGATGTTCGGCTATGCCACGTCGATGCGCTCGATGACCCAGGGGCGGGCCAGCTATTCGATGGAGTTCACCCGCTATGCCGAGGCGCCGGCCAGCATCGCCGATGGCATTGTGAAGAAAAACCGCGGCGAATGATCGTGCGCCCAGTGCCAGCAACTGCCTGGCTCATATGCCCAAAGCCGGCGTGATCTCAGTGGGAGCGGGCTTGCCCCGCGAAGAGGCCGGCCCAGACACTGCCACTGCCTGGCACCGGCTTCGCCGGTGTTCGCGGGGCGAGCCCGCTCCCACCAGGGATCATGACAACGCTCAGTGCTGTTCGCCGGCCCGTTTCAGCAGCTTCTTGCAGCGCTCGGACAGGTGCACCACCCGCAACTGCTTGCCCGCCTTGGCATAGCGCTCGCGCAAGGTCTTCAACGCCGCAATTGCCGAGTAGTCGACAAAGCTCAGGTGCTGACAATCCAGGGTGACCTTGGCCGGGTCGCCCGCCGCATCGAACTGGTTGAGAAACGGCGTGACCGAGGCAAAGAACAGCGTGCCATGCACCTGGTAGCGCTTGCCCCCCTCGCCGTCCTCATAGCTGTCGGCATACAACTCCCGGGCATGCTGCCAGGCAAAGTTCACCGCCGCGATGACGATACCGAACAGCACGGCCATGGCCAGGTCGGTGAACACCGTGACGACGGTCACCGCAATGATCGCCAACACATCGCTGACCGGCACCTTGTGCAACACGCGCAACGAGGCCCAGGCAAAGGTCTGCTGGGCAACCACGAACATCACCCCTACCAGGGCCGCCAGCGGGATGCGCTCGATCAGCGGCGACAGGAACAGCACGAACAGCAAGATCATCACCCCAGCGACCACCCCAGACAGCCGACCACGGCCGTTGGAGCTGAGGTTGATCACCGTCTGCCCGATCATCGCGCAGCCGCCCATGCCGCCACATAGCCCGGAGACCATGTTGGCCGCCCCCAGGGCCACGCACTCGCGGTCCGGGAAGCCACGGCTCTCGGTGATCTCGTCGGTGAGGTTGAGTGTCAGCAGGGTTTCCAGCAAGCCGACCATGGCCATCAGCACTGCGTACGGGGCAATGATCTGAAGCGTTTCAAGGTTCCATGGCACACTCGGCAGTGCCAGTTCCGGCAAGCCGCCGGCGATATGCGCCATGTCGCCGAGGGTACGGGTCGGTAAACCGAGCAGGTACACCAGCAGGCCTACCCCGAGGATGGCCACCAGCGCGGGCGGCACGGCGCGGGTCAGCTTAGGCAGTACGTAGACCACCAGCATGGTCAACGCCACCAGGCCGATCATCAGGTACAGCGGTGCACCACTGAGCCAGTGATCGCCCTGCTTGAAGTGCTCCAGCTGGGCCAGGGCGATGACGATCGCCAGGCCGTTGACGAAGCCGAGCATCACCGGGTACGGCACCAGGCGCACCAGTTTGCCCAGGCGCAGCACGCCAAACAGAATCATCACCACCCCGCCCAGCAGCACCGTTGCCAGCAAGTACTGCACGCCGTGTTGCACCACCAGCGCGACGATCACCACCGCCATCGAGCCGGCAGCGCCAGAGATCATGCCGGGGCGGCCGCCAAACAGCGCGGTCAGGGTGCAGATGATGAAGGCGCCATACAGGCCCATCAACGGGTTGAGGTGCGCCACCAGGGCAAAGGCGATGCACTCGGGCACCAAGGCGAACGAAGTGGTGAGGCCGGCGAGCACGTCGGCGCGGAGTCGGGCGGGTTTCATGGCGTTCCTGTGAGGCGGTCCAGGCGGACGGGCTGGCAAGCAAGGGGCGCAATGTTACGGAATTTGTCTAACAGCGGCCACCGCTCAACGCACCCGGTCAAGGCTCTGTACCGCCAGGTCCAGCGCACGCTGCATGTCCAGGCGCGCCGAGCGGCCCAGGTCCGGGTGGTTCAGCCGGCCGCCCCGCTCAGACGGCAAAATCGGCGCAGTCAGGTCTTCGGCATCCATGGCTTCGAAGTCCTGCTCGGTACCTAAGGTCAATGCACTGCGCCGCAACAACATGCGGACCTGCTCGGGTGTCAGTGCCGGGTTGATCGACAACATCGCCGCCACCGTCGCGCTCACCAGCGGCGTGGCATACGAGGTGCCGCAGTGTGGCTTCTTGGCACCCGCGGGGCGGATGCAGGCCGCGGCGCTGACATCGACGCGCATGTCGATGTTCGAGCTGCGGCGCTTGCGCACATGCTGCGGGTCCTCGACCGGCACCGCCTTGTCGCTGCGCTGGTGGCCGCCCACCACCAGCAATTGCTCGGTAATGAACGACGATGGCAAACGGTATTCGTCAGTGCCGGACCACGAGGCGCCGTTGCCCGCCGAGTTGATGACCACCACGTCTGGGTGCTCGGCCCGCAACCAGAGGAAGAATTCTTCCAGCAGCTCCTCATACCCGCTCATCGCCAGGCCCGAGCGGACCAACGAATCGACTTCATCACCCGCGACATTCTTCGCGCCCACCCGATGGATGCCCCAGCTCCAGTTCAGAACGCGCACGCCGTCTTCGACAAGGTTGACCGAAGCCGCGATGTTGGCGGTGATACCGGCATCCGAATTGCGTTCGACAATGACCTCGAAGCCCGGGCTGGAATTGCCCAACCCCGGCAGAAACCCGCCTTCCACGCCTTTGCCCTGAGCCGCGAGAATGCCGGCGACATGGCTGCCGTGGCTGTCGGCACGGTTGCCATCCCGGCCATACAGGCAGGTATTGCCCTTCGCACAGGCACCGCGATAGCCGATGAATCCCGGTGCGTCGAAATCCACATCGCGCTCGATCACCCCGACGCGAATGCTCTGTACCGCCACCTTGGAAGCAGGGATGCGCCGCTGGTAGAAATACAGCGCATCCATGAAGCGGTTGGCCGCCCACTCGTCCGCCTGGTCCATGGCCTGGCGGCTGAGACCGTCACCTTCCTCTGCACGTTCGGGGGCGGACTCTTCGACAATCACGGCATCGACGCTGACTTCACTGCCCATGCGCAGGATCATCGCGTCGCGCTGCACCAGGTCGTGCACCGGCAAGCGCAGTTGATAGACATTGAGTGGTGGGATGGCGCCGACCACCTTGGCGCCAAACTTGTCGGCGATACGCTGTGCTTCTTTGCGGCCGTCGTGTTTTTCTTCGATCAACAGGCTTACCAGGTCGAGGTACGTGGTCAGCCCATCCATGTTCTTCGCCACTTCCCCGGGGCCAGCGGCGAGCACATGGCTGCCCTGGCGGCTGAGCCAGACGGGGTTGCTCTTGCGCCCAGCGGCCTCGATCCACAGCGGCGCGCTGCGCTGGGCGGTACTGTGCAAGGTCAGCTTGAGGTTATCGCCTTGCCGCTCGATATCGGCCTGCGGCAATTGCGCGTCGCCGAGCCAGACCGCAGGCATCTGCGGCCCCAGCCCTTCGCTGCGCAAGCACCATTGCGGGCGCCTGGCATCAGGCAGGTCACCGCAACGCTGAAGTTGCTTGATGCGCAGCGTGTCCCCGGCCGCACCGGCAACGCTGGCGAACAGGCACAACAACAACGTGGCACAGTGCTTCATGCGGTCACTCCCGACGGCGTCTGAGGTTGCGACTGCCGGGGCAAATCAAAGGTTCAGCCGCAGCCCGATGTCAGTCGTTGATGCGCAGCCTGCACAACCTGAGCAAATTTGCCATCATGTTGATTCCCCCTGCGGAGATCATGGACATGCCGCTACGCCCCTTTTTCGCCTCGCTGCTGCTGGCGGCGAGCCTGAGCGCTCAAGCCGCCACCGAAGTCATGCCGCTGCAGTACCGCAGCAGTGCCGAGTTGCTGCCCGCCGCGCAATCGTTCATCGGCAAGGACGGCACCGTCAGCGCCTTCGAGAACAAGCTGATCGTCAATGCCAGCCCCGAGCGCATCGACGACCTGCGCAGCCTGCTGCAACAGCTGGACACCGCGCCCAAGCGCCTGCTGATCAGCGTCGACAACAACGACAGCAACTTCCAGGACAACCGCGGCAATGCCCATGTCATCCGCTACGGCACCAGCAACCGTGAAGGCGGCCTGCAACAGGTGCAGGCCAGCGAAGGCCAGGCGGCGCTGATCCAGGTGGGCCAGAGCATACCGGTGACCAGTACCAGCACCGACGGTTACGGGCGCATCCAGAGCAACACCGAATACCGCAATGTGACCCAAGGTTTCTACGTCACCCCAAGCTTGAGCGGCGAGACGGTTCGTCTGCAAATAAGCACCAATAATGACCGCATCAGCCAGGAACGTGCCGATGTAGTGAAAGTACAAAGCACCGACACGACCGTCACCGGCAAGCTCGGCGAGTGGATTACCCTGGCGGGGTTCAATCAGCAGAGCCAAGCCGATCGAAGCGCATCCAGCCACACCTACAGCACACAGCGCGGCGAAAACATGACTTTACGGGTAAAAGTCGACCTTCTGGACTGATCCCAGGCAATTCAAGGCCTCGACCAAAGGCCTTGAAACTGACTGCCGAGTCGTATTAGACCAAAGATGTAGTAACTTAAAAAAGTCACTACAAAACATTTGACAGGCACTTTTTCCCAAGGGCATGATGGCCTCGCTCCCGCTAATCAGGGGCCCTGGCAAGGGCCTTCGAGGCGTGCTCCTCCTACCCTTGGAGGCGCCTCGTGTCTATACGGCCCACAAGGCGGTTCGACGGGATTGCGACTGCAACGAAGAAGTTGTCCCGAGGGACGGAAGCGCATCACCGCAGTTCTGGCAATCGCGTCGCACCGCAGCAAGGCAACCACGAGCCGACCTGCAGGGCACACCTTCGCCTGGCCTGCCCCTCCTTCCCCTTCGAGCCTTCGCGTTCGCCGCCGCACTCCCCCCGGACAGGACAGCCGTCAGGCCTCTGATCTGCACCCGAGCATCAGCACAATTACCCCAAGATCGATGCGACGAGGTTTATTTCCATGGCACTGACACGCGAACAGCAAATTGCAGCCCTCGAGAAAGACTGGGCCGAGAACCCGCGCTGGAAAGGCGTGACCCGTACCTACACCGCCGCTGATGTCGTTCGCCTGCGTGGCTCCCTGCAGCCGGAGCACACCCTGGCTCGCCAGGGCGCAGAAAAACTGTGGAAGCTGGTCACCCAAGGTGCCCACCCGTCCTTCCGCCCAGAAAAAGATTTCGTCAACTGCATGGGCGCCCTGACCGGCGGCCAGGCAGTGCAGCAGGTCAAGGCCGGCATCCAGGCCATCTATCTGTCTGGCTGGCAGGTTGCCGCCGACAACAACTCGGCCGAGTCCATGTACCCCGACCAGTCGCTGTACCCGGTCGACTCGGTACCGACCGTGGTCAAGCGCATCAACAACTCGTTCCGCCGCGCTGACCAGATCCAGTGGAAAGCCGGCAAGAACCCAGGCGACGACGGTTACATCGACTACTTTGCGCCCATCGTGGCTGACGCCGAAGCCGGTTTCGGCGGCGTACTGAACGCCTACGAGCTGATGAAGAACATGATCGAAGCGGGCGCCGCCGGCGTGCACTTCGAAGACCAGCTGGCCTCGGTTAAAAAATGTGGCCACATGGGTGGCAAGGTACTGGTACCGACCCAGGAAGCCGTACAGAAGCTGGTTGCCGCGCGCCTGGCAGCTGACGTCTCGGGCGTGCCGACCATCATTCTGGCCCGTACCGACGCCAACGCCGCCGACCTGCTGACCAGCGACTGCGACCCGTACGACCAACCGTTCGTGATCGGCGAGCGTACCCGTGAAGGCTTCTACAAGGTCCGCGCCGGCCTCGACCAGGCGATCTCCCGCGGCTTGGCCTACGCTCCGTACGCCGACCTGATCTGGTGCGAAACCGCCAAGCCTGACCTGGACGAAGCCCGCCGCTTCGCCGAAGCGATCAAGAAGGAGTACCCGGACCAGATCCTGTCGTACAACTGCTCGCCTTCCTTCAACTGGAAGAAGAACCTGGACGACGCCACCATTGCCAAGTTCCAGCGCGAGCTGTCGGCCATGGGCTACAAGCACCAGTTCATCACCCTGGCCGGCATCCACAACATGTGGCACGGCATGTTCAACCTGGCGCACGACTACGCCCGCAACGACATGACCGCCTATGTGAAGCTGCAGGAGCAGGAATTCGCCGATGCCAGCAAGGGCTACACCTTCGTGGCGCACCAGCAGGAAGTGGGCACTGGCTACTTCGATGACATGACCACCGTGATTCAGGGTGGGGCTTCGTCGGTGACTGCACTGACTGGTTCGACCGAGGAAGAGCAGTTCCACTGATAGCAGTGGGCTGGTGAAGCGAGGCCCGGGGTTCGTGAGGACCCCGGGCTTTTTATTGTAGAAGGGCTTGCCACGACATTTTCAGCGCCTATGAGATCGAGCGCCGCCCGCGCGGCGCTCGATCTCATAGCCACCACCCCCTCACGCCAAGCACCTGCCAACCCCACCCCCTTCGCCAAGGCAGGTAAAAGCAAAACCCAGAATCCGGACTATGCTTGGGGCAGCCCAGTAGCAGCCGCCACCCGCCACCCCCATGCCCTCTCAATCACTTCGTCAGCCCACAATGGCTCAACCGATAAAGTATTGACCCAGAGCGGTGCGCGAGGGTTTGGAAGCTGCTAGAACGAGAGTTTTTCTCATTTGCAAGTAGCGCGGCAGCCCGATGAACTTGCAAGGCTCACTAAAGGAGAATTTCAACGCATCAAATTTAATGCGATTAATTATCATTACGAACTTACCAATTCGTTACGCCGCGCAAGAAACATAATTAACAAAAGCGCACGCAATGCCCGAATTTCAAGGCTTTCAGCCAGTTACGAAAGAGTTTTGTTCTTAATCCTACGAATAAATTTGCCACAGAAATTTTACTTGCACCGGGTTTACCCATAAAATCAGCGCGATTGATTCAGCTGCGACATTTGGTCACTGCATGTGCGACACCAAGTCGCCGCTCTACTTATTTCAGACTGCAGAGCTGGGTCTCTGTATAAGGATCTCTAGCATGTCCGATTCGGCAGGACTCATCGCCCACAACTGGGGCTTTGCCATCTTCCTTTTGGGTGTCGTCGGCCTGTGCGCCTTCATGCTCGGCCTGTCCAGCCTGCTAGGTAGCAAGGCCTGGGGCCGCGCCAAGAACGAACCCTTCGAATCCGGCATGCTGCCCGTCGGCAGCGCCCGCCTGCGCCTGTCCGCCAAATTCTATCTGGTCGCGATGCTGTTCGTGATCTTCGATATCGAAGCCCTCTTTCTCTTTGCATGGTCTGTGTCCGTCCGCGAAAGCGGCTGGACCGGGTTCGTCGAAGCGCTCGTTTTCATAGCAATTCTGTTGGCAGGTCTTGTCTACCTTTGGCGCGTCGGGGCACTTGATTGGGCTCCCGAAGGTCGCCGCAAGCGGCAAGCGAAGCTGAAACAATGAGGCTTTGGCAATGCAATACAATCTCACCAGAATCGATCCGGATGCGCCCAACGAGCAGTACCCGGTCGGTGAACGGGAAACCGTCACCGATCAGCTGCTAGAGGACCAGGTCCACAAGAACATCTACATGGGGAAACTCGAAGATGTGCTGCGTGGCGCGGTCAACTGGGGTCGCAAGAACTCTCTGTGGCCGTACAACTTCGGCCTGTCCTGCTGCTACGTGGAAATGACCACGGCCTTCACGGCGCCCCACGACATCGCCCGCTTCGGCGCCGAAGTCATCCGGGCCTCGCCGCGTCAGGCCGACTTCATGGTCATCGCCGGTACCTGCTTCATCAAGATGGCGCCGATCATTCAGCGCCTGTACGAGCAGATGCTCGAGCCGAAGTGGGTCATCTCCATGGGTTCGTGTGCCAACTCCGGTGGCATGTACGACATCTACTCGGTCGTTCAGGGGGTCGACAAGTTCCTCCCCGTGGATGTCTATGTGCCTGGCTGCCCGCCACGCCCTGAGGCTTTCCTGCAAGGCTTGATGCTGCTGCAGGAGTCGATCGGCCAAGAACGACGCCCGCTTTCCTGGGTTGTTGGTGATCAAGGTATTTACCGTGCCGAGATGCCAGCCCAGAAAGACCTGCGTCGTGAGCAGCGCATTGCAGTAACCAACCTGCGCAGCCCCGACGAAGTCTGATCCAGCGACCTGCCGCCCGCTCCCCAAGGAGCCGGCGGCCTGGCTTCATTCTTAACGTTGACCCAAAGCGACCGAGACCATGACAGCGGACAACGCTATTTTCATTCCGCCCTACAAGGCTGACGACCAGGATGTGGTCGTCGAACTGAACAACCGTTTTGGCGCCGAAGCATTCGTCGCCCAGGAGACCCGCACCGGCATGCCCGTGCTGTGGGTCAAGCGTGCGCAGCTCAAAGAGGTGCTCAGCTTCCTGCGCGGCGTAGCCAAGCCCTACAGCATGCTGTACGACCTGCACGGTGTCGACGAGCGCCTGCGCACCCAGCGCCGTGGCCTGCCCGCCGCCGATTTCAGCGTGTTCTACCACCTGCTGTCGGTCGAACGTAACAGCGACGTGATGATCAAGGTGTCGCTCAGCGAAGGCGACCTGAACCTGCCGACCGTGACCGGCATCTGGCCAAACGCCAACTGGTACGAGCGCGAAGTCTGGGACATGTTCGGCATCGACTTTGCCGGCCACCCACACCTGAGCCGCATCATGATGCCGCCCACCTGGGAAGGTCACCCGCTGCGCAAGGACTACCCAGCCCGTGCCACCGAGTTCGACCCCTACAGCCTGACCCTGGCCAAGCAGCAGCTTGAAGAGGAATCGGCACGTTTCAACCCGGAAGCCTGGGGCATGAAGCGTCAGGGCGCCAACGAGGACTACATGTTCCTCAACCTGGGCCCCAACCACCCGTCTGCCCACGGTGCGTTCCGTATCGTGCTGCAGCTGGACGGTGAAGAGATCGTCGACTGCGTGCCGGACATCGGCTACCACCACCGTGGTGCCGAAAAGATGGCCGAGCGCCAGTCCTGGCACAGCTTCATCCCCTACACCGACCGTATCGACTACCTCGGCGGGGTGATGAACAACCTGCCGTACGTACTGGCAGTGGAAAAACTGGCCGGCATCAAGGTGCCACAGAAGGTCGACGTGATTCGCATCATGCTCGCCGAGTTCTTCCGCATCACCAGCCACCTGCTGTTCCTGGGTACCTACATCCAGGACGTCGGCGCCATGACCCCGGTGTTCTTCACCTTCACCGACCGCCAGCGCGCCTACACCGTGATCGAAGCGATCACCGGTTTCCGCCTGCACCCGGCCTGGTACCGCATCGGTGGCGTCGCCCACGACCTGCCGCGCGGCTGGGACAAGCTGGTCAAGGACTTCGTCGACTGGCTGCCCAAGCGCCTCGACGAGTACACCAAGGCGGCCCTGCAGAACAGCATCCTCAAGGGCCGTACCGTCGGCGTTGCCGCGTACAACACCAAGGAAGCGCTGGAATGGGGCACTACCGGTGCCGGCCTGCGTTCCACCGGTTGCGACTTCGACCTGCGTAAAGCGCGCCCTTACTCCGGCTACGAGAACTTCGAGTTCGAAGTGCCGCTGGCCCACAATGGCGATGCCTACGATCGCTGCATGGTCCGTGTCGAAGAGATGCGCCAGAGTATCCGCATCATCGACCAGTGCCTGCGCAACATGCCGGAAGGCCCGTACAAGGCGGATCACCCGCTGACCACGCCGCCGCCGAAAGAGCGCACCCTGCAGCACATCGAAACCTTGATCACGCACTTCCTGCAAGTCTCGTGGGGCCCGGTCATGCCGGCCAACGAGTCGTTCCAGATGATCGAAGCGACCAAGGGCATCAACAGTTACTACCTGACGAGCGATGGCGGCACCATGAGCTACCGCACCCGGATCCGTACCCCGAGCTACCCGCACCTGCAGCAGATCCCTTCGGTGATCAAAGGCAGCATGGTCGCCGACCTCATTGCGTACCTGGGCAGTATCGACTTCGTTATGGCTGACGTGGACCGCTAAGCATGAACAGCACGCTTATCCAGACAGACCGTTTCGCCCTCAGCGAAACCGAGCGCTCGGCCATCGAGCACGAGATGCATCACTACGAGGACCCGCGCGCGGCGTCCATCGAAGCCTTGAAGATCGTCCAGAAGGAACGTGGTTGGGTGCCGGACGGCGCCATTCACGCGATCGGCGAAGTGCTGGGCATCCCTGCCAGTGACGTCGAAGGCGTGGCCACCTTCTACAGCCAGATCTTCCGCCAGCCGGTCGGCCGCCACATCATCCGCGTGTGCGACAGCATGGTCTGCTACATCGGTGGCCACGAGTCCGTGGTCAGCCAGATCCAGAGCGAACTGGGCATCGGCCTCGGCCAGACCACCGCAGACGGGCGTTTCACCCTGCTGCCGGTGTGCTGCCTGGGCAACTGCGACAAGGCCCCGGCGCTGATGATCGACGACGACACCTTTGGCGACGTGCAGCCGACTGGTGTTTCCAAACTGCTGGAGGGTTACGTATGACCATTACTTCCTTCGGCCCGGCCAACCGCATCGCGCGTTCGGCCGAAACCCACCCACTGACCTGGCGCCTGCGTGACGACGGCGAGCCGGTATGGCTTGCCGAGTACGAATCCAAGAACGGCTACGCCGCTGCCCGCAAGGCACTGGCGCAGATGTCGCAGGACGACATCGTCCAGGCGGTCAAAGACTCCGGCCTCAAGGGCCGTGGCGGTGCGGGCTTCCCCACTGGCGTGAAGTGGGGCCTGATGCCCAAAGACGAATCCATGAACATCCGCTACCTGCTGTGCAACGCGGATGAAATGGAGCCGAACACCTGGAAGGACCGCATGCTGATGGAGCAACAGCCCCATCTGCTGGTCGAGGGCATGCTGATCAGCGCCCGCGCCCTGAAGGCCTACCGCGGTTACATCTTCCTGCGTGGCGAATACACCACCGCAGCGAAGAACCTCAACCGCGCCATCGACGAAGCCAAGGCCGCAGGCCTGTTGGGCAAGAACATCCTCGGTTCGGGCTTCGACTTCGAGCTGTTCGTGCACACCGGCGCCGGTCGCTACATCTGCGGTGAAGAAACCGCACTGATCAACTCGCTCGAAGGCCGCCGCGCCAACCCACGCTCCAAGCCACCCTTCCCTGCCGCCGTTGGCGTGTGGGGCAAGCCGACCTGCGTGAACAACGTCGAGACCCTGTGCAACGTCCCGGCCATCGTCGCCAACGGCAACGACTGGTACAAGTCGCTGGCCCGCGAAGGCAGCGAGGACCACGGCACCAAGCTGATGGGCTTCTCCGGCAAGGTGAAGAACCCGGGCCTGTGGGAACTGCCGTTCGGCGTCACCGCCCGCGAGCTGTTCGAAGACTACGCCGGTGGCATGCGCGACGGCTTCAAGCTCAAGTGCTGGCAGCCAGGCGGCGCCGGTACCGGCTTCCTGCTGCCCGAGCACCTCGACGCCCAGATGTACGCCGGCGGCATCGCCAAGGTCGGCACCCGTATGGGTACGGGCCTGGCCATGGCGGTCGACGACAGCGTCAACATGGTCTCGCTGCTGCGCAACATGGAAGAGTTCTTCGCCCGCGAATCGTGCGGCTGGTGCACCCCTTGCCGTGACGGCCTGCCGTGGAGCGTGAAGATGCTGCGCGCGCTGGAAAACGGCCAGGGCCGCGCCGAAGACATCGAGACCCTGCTGGGTCTGGTCAACTTCCTCGGCCCAGGCCGCACCTTCTGTGCTCACGCACCGGGTGCCGTCGAGCCCTTGGGCAGTGCCATCAAATACTTCCGCTCCGAATTCGAGGCCGGTGTCGCCCCAGCCAGTGCTGCCGACACCCTGCGCCCGAACCTGGCCAAGCCAGTGCCGAGCGGGCCGATCGTGGTCGGCGCATAACAAGATGAGCTGCGGGTGGTCCGTGCCACCCGCCAGCCTGCAGGCCGGCCCGAACGATTCGAGGCGGGCCGCAGGCATACAGATTTCCATTAGCCACGCCCGCTCACGCGGGCCAACGAAGAACTTTGAACAATGGCCACTATCCACGTAGACGGCAAAGCGCTCGAAGTCAACGGTGCAGACAACCTGTTACAGGCGTGTCTGTCGCTCGGCCTCGACATCCCTTATTTCTGCTGGCACCCGGCGCTTGGTAGCGTTGGCGCCTGCCGGCAATGTGCGGTCAAGCAGTACACCGACGAGAACGACACCCGTGGTCGTATCGTCATGTCCTGCATGACCCCTGCCTCCGACGGCACCTGGATCTCCATCGAAGATGACGAGTCCAAGGCGTTTCGCGCCAGCGTCGTCGAGTGGCTGATGACCAACCACCCGCACGACTGCCCCGTGTGCGAGGAGGGCGGTCACTGCCACCTGCAGGACATGACGGTAATGACCGGCCACAACGAGCGCCGTTACCGTTTCACCAAGCGTACCCACCAGAACCAGGACCTCGGCCCGTTCATCGCCCACGAGATGAACCGCTGCATCGCCTGCTACCGCTGCGTGCGTTACTACAAGGACTACGCAGGCGGCACCGACCTGGGTGTCTACGGCGCCCACGACAACGTGTACTTCGGCCGCGTTGAAGACGGCGTGCTGGAGAGCGAATTCTCCGGCAACCTGACCGAGGTCTGCCCGACCGGTGTGTTCACCGACAAGACCCACTCCGAGCGCTACAACCGCAAGTGGGACATGCAGTTTGCCCCAAGCATCTGCCACGGTTGCTCCAGCGGCTGCAACATCAGCCCGGGCGAGCGCTACGGTGAACTGCGTCGGATCGAGAACCGCTTCAACGGCTCGGTCAACCAGTACTTCCTGTGCGACCGTGGCCGCTTCGGCTATGGCTACGTCAACCGCACCGACCGCCCACGCCAGCCACGCCTGGCCGATGGCACCAAGCTGAGCCTGGACGCCGCCCTGGACAAGGCCGCCGACCTGCTGCGCGGCCGCACCATCGTCGGCATCGGCTCGCCGCGCGCCAGCCTCGAAAGCAACTACGGCCTGCGCGAGCTGGTCGGTGCCGAGTACTTCTACTCCGGCATGGAAGCAGGCGAACTGGCCCGCGTGCGCCTGGCCCTGAACGTGCTGAACAACAGCCCGCTGCCCGTGCCGACCCTGCGCGACATCGAAGACCACGACGCGGTGTTCGTGCTCGGTGAAGACCTGACCCAGACCGCCGCCCGCGTTGCCCTGGCCGTACGCCAGGCCACCAAAGGCAAGGCCGAAGCCATGGCCGAGGCGATGAAAGTGCAGCCTTGGCTGGACGCTGCGGTGAAGAACATCGGCCAGCACGCGCTGTACCCGCTGTTCATCGCGTCCCTGGCTGAAACCAAGCTGGACGACGTTGCCGAAGAATGCGTGCACGCAGCCCCGGCCGACCTGGCCCGCATCGGTTTCGCCGTGGCCCACGCCATCGACCCGAGCGCTCCGGCCGTTGCTGGCCTGGACGACGAAGCCAAGGCCCTGGCCCAGCGCATCGCCGACGCCCTGGTCGCGGCCAAGCGCCCGCTGGTGGTTGCCGGTACTTCGCTGGCCGACCCTGCCCTGATCGAAGCCGCCGCCAACATCGCCAAGGCCCTGAAGCTGCGCGACAAGAACGGTTCGCTGAGCCTGGTTGTGCCTGAGGCCAACAGCCTCGGCCTGGCCATGCTTGGCGGTGAGTCCGTCGATGCCGCGCTGGATGCGGTCATCAGCGGCAAGGCCGACGCCATTGTGATCGTAGAAAACGACCTGTACACCCGCGTAGCGGCCGCCAAGGTCGATGCTGCCCTGGCCGCAGCCAAGGTGGTGATCGTCGCCGATCACTCCCACACCGCGACCCTGGAACGTGCCCACCTGGTGCTGCCGGCGGCGTCGTTCGCCGAAGGCGACGGTACCCTGGTCAGCCAGGAAGGCCGTGCCCAGCGCTTCTTCCAGGTGTTCGACCCGCAGTACCTGGACAGCAGCATCCTGGTCCACGAAGGCTGGCGCTGGATGCACGCCCTGCGTGCCACCCTGCTGAACAAGCCGGTCGACTGGACCCAGCTGGACCACGTCACCAGCGCCTGCGCCGAAGCCGCCCCGCAACTGGCCGGCATCGTCAACGCTGCGCCAAGCGCCGCCTTCCGCATCAAGGGCATGAAGCTTGCCCGTGAGCCGCTGCGCTACTCCGGCCGTACCGCCATGCGCGCCAACATCAGCGTGCACGAGCCACGCACCCCGCAAGACAAGGACACCGCGTTCGCCTTCTCGATGGAAGGCTACTCGGGCTCCGCCGAACCGCGCCAGCAAGTGCCGTTCGCCTGGTCGCCGGGCTGGAACTCGCCGCAAGCCTGGAACAAGTTCCAGGATGAGGTCGGCGGCCACCTGCGTGCCGGTGACCCGGGCGTGCGCCTGATCGAATCGCAAGGCGATCGCCTGAACTGGTTCAACGCCATCCCGGGCGCCTTCAACCCGGCCCGCGGCACCTGGACTGCAGTACCGTTCTTCCACCTGTTCGGCAGCGAAGAAAGCTCCTCGCGCGCCGCCCCGGTGCAAACGCGTATTCCGGCCGCCTACGTCGGCCTGGCCAAGTCCGAAGCCGACCGCCTGGGTGTCAACGAAGGAGCGCTGCTGAGCCTGAACGTGGGTGGCGTGGCACTGCGCCTGCCGCTGCGTATCAATGAAGAACTGGGCGCAGGCCTGGTCGCGCTGCCGAAAGGCCTGGCTGGCATTCCGCCTGCCATCTTCGGTGCACCCGTAGAAGGCCTGCAGGAGGCAGCACAATGAGCTGGTTCACCCCCGAAGTGATCGATGTGATCATCCAGGTCGTCAAGGCTATCGTGGTGCTGCTGGCCGTAGTGGTCTGCGGCGCCCTGCTCAGCTTCGTCGAGCGCCGCCTGCTGGGCTGGTGGCAGGATCGCTACGGTCCTAACCGTGTCGGCCCGTTCGGCATGTTCCAGATCGCCGCCGACATGCTGAAGATGTTCTTCAAGGAAGACTGGAACCCGCCCTTCGTCGACAAGATGATTTTCACCCTGGCGCCGGTCGTGGCCATGAGCGCGCTGCTGATCGGCTTCTCGATCATCCCGATCACACCCGGCTGGGGCGTTGCCGACCTGAACATCGGCCTGCTGTTCTTCTTCGCCATGGCTGGCCTGTCGGTATACGCCGTACTGTTCGCCGGTTGGTCGTCGAACAACAAGTACGCCTTGCTGGGCAGCCTGCGGGCGTCGGCACAGACCGTTTCGTACGAGGTGTTCCTGGGCCTGGCGCTGATGGGCGTGGTGGTGCAGGTGGGTTCGTTCAACATGCGCGACATCGTTGAATACCAGGCCCAGAACCTGTGGTTCATCATTCCGCAGTTCTTCGGCTTCTGCACCTTCTTCATCGCTGGCGTGGCCGTGACTCACCGTCACCCGTTCGACCAGCCAGAAGCGGAACAGGAACTGGCCGACGGCTACCACATCGAGTATGCCGGCATGAAATGGGGCATGTTCTTCGTCGGTGAGTACATCGGCATCATCCTCATCTCGGCGCTGCTGGTGACCCTGTTCTTCGGCGGCTGGCACGGCCCGTTCGGCATCCTGCCGCAGGTGCCGTTCCTGTGGTTCGCGCTGAAAACCGCGTTCTTCATCATGCTGTTCATCCTGCTGCGCGCCTCGATCCCGCGCCCACGCTATGACCAGGTGATGGACTTCAGCTGGAAGTTCTGCCTGCCGCTGACCCTGATCAATTTGCTGGTGACCGCTGCGATCGTGCTTTACAACACGCCAGCCGTCGCGGCCCAGTGAGGATTTGACCCATGTTCAAATATATCGGCGACATCGTTAAAGGCACCGGCACTCAGCTGCGCAGCCTGGCAATGGTGTTCTCCCACGGGTTCCGCAAGCGCGACACCCTGCAGTACCCCGAAGAAGCTGTGTACCTGCCGCCGCGCTATCGCGGCCGCATCGTCCTCACCCGCGACCCCGACGGCGAGGAGCGCTGCGTGGCGTGCAACCTCTGCGCGGTGGCCTGCCCGGTCGGCTGCATCTCGCTGCAGAAGGCCGAGACCGAGGACGGCCGTTGGTACCCTGAGTTCTTCCGCATCAACTTCTCGCGTTGCATCTTCTGCGGCCTGTGCGAGGAAGCGTGCCCGACCACCGCGATCCAGCTGACTCCGGATTTCGAAATGGCCGAGTTCAAGCGTCAGGACCTGGTGTACGAGAAAGAAGATCTGCTGATCTCCGGCCCCGGCAAGAACCCTGACTACAACTTCTACCGTGTTGCGGGTATGGCGATCGCTGGCAAGCCGAAGGGCTCTGCGCAGAACGAGGCCGAGCCGATCAACGTGAAGAGCTTGCTCCCATAAGGACAGAAAGATGGAATTCGCTTTCTACTTCGCATCCGGGATCGCCGTGGTCTCCACCCTTCGGGTGGTAACCGGCACCAACCCCGTGCACGCCCTGCTCTACCTGATCATTTCGCTGATTTCCGTGGCAATGATCTTCTTCGCCCTCGGTGCGCCGTTTGCCGGCGCCCTGGAAGTGATCGCCTACGCTGGCGCCATCATGGTGCTGTTCGTGTTCGTGGTGATGATGCTCAACCTGGGGCCGGCCTCGGTCGCCCAGGAACGCGGCTGGCTCAAGCCCGGCATATGGGCGGGGCCGGTGATACTGGGCACCCTGCTGCTGCTGGAACTGCTGTACGTGCTGTTCGTCACCCCGAGCGGTGCCGGCATCAGCGGCACCACCGTGGGCCCGAAAGAAGTGGGCATCAGCCTGTTCGGCCCGTACCTGCTGGTGGTCGAACTGGCTTCGATGCTGCTGCTCGCCGCAGCCGTCACCGCCTTCCACCTGGGCCGCAACGAGGCGAAGGAGTAAATCATGGGTGCTATCCCTCTCGAGCATGGTCTGGCGGTCGCCGGCATCCTGTTCTGCTTAGGTCTGGTTGGCCTGATGGTCCGCCGCAACATCCTCTTCGTGCTCATGAGCCTGGAAGTCATGATGAACGCCTCTGCCCTGGCGTTCGTCGTCGCCGGTGCCCGTTGGGTCCAGCCCGACGGTCAGGTGATGTTCATTCTGGTGATCAGCCTGGCAGCCGCCGAGGCCAGCATTGGCCTGGCCATCCTGCTGCAGCTGTATCGCCGCTTCCACACTCTCGACATCGATGCTGCCAGTGAGATGCGCGGATGAACCTTCTCTTCCTGACTTTCGTCTTCCCCCTGATCGGCTTCCTGCTGCTGTCGTTCTCGCGCGGGCGGTTCTCGGAGAACCTGTCCGCCCTGATCGGCGTCGGCTCGGTCGGCCTCTCGGCCGCGACAGCCGCCTACGTTATCTGGCAATTCAACGTCGCACCGCCTGAAGGCGGCGCGTACAGCCAGCTGCTGTGGCAGTGGATGTCGGTGGACGGCTTCGCGCCGACCTTCACCCTGCACCTGGACGGCCTGTCGGTCACCATGCTCGGCGTGGTCACTGGCGTGGGCTTCCTGATCCACCTGTTCGCGTCCTGGTACATGCGTGGCGAAGCCGGTTACTCGCGCTTCTTCTCGTACACCAACCTGTTCATCGCCAGCATGCTGTTCCTGATCCTGGGCGATAACCTGCTGTTCATCTACTTCGGCTGGGAAGGCGTGGGCCTGTGTTCGTACCTGTTGATCGGTTTCTACTACAGCAACCGCAACAACGGTAACGCGGCACTCAAGGCCTTCATCGTCACCCGTATCGGCGACGTGTTCATGGCCATCGGCCTGTTCATCCTGTTCGCCCAGCTGGGTACCTTGAACGTGCAGGAACTGCTGGTACTGGCACCGCAGAAGTTCCAGGCGGGTGACACCTGGATGGTGCTGGCGACCCTGATGCTGTTGGGTGGCGCGGTCGGTAAATCGGCCCAGTTGCCCTTGCAGACCTGGCTGGCCGACGCGATGGCAGGCCCTACCCCGGTTTCGGCACTGATCCACGCGGCAACCATGGTGACTGCGGGCGTGTACCTAATCGCCCGTACCAACGGCCTGTTCCTGCTGGCCCCGGACATCCTGCACCTGGTGGGTGTGGTCGGTGGTGTGACCCTGGTGCTGGCCGGCTTCGCCGCGCTGGTACAGACCGACATCAAGCGTATCCTCGCCTACTCGACCATGAGCCAGATCGGCTACATGTTCCTGGCCCTGGGCGTGGGTGCCTGGGACGCGGCGATCTTCCACCTGATGACCCACGCCTTCTTCAAGGCCCTGCTGTTCCTTGCGTCCGGTGCGGTGATCGTTGCCTGCCACCACGAGCAGAACATCTTCAAGATGGGCGGCCTGTGGAAGAAGCTGCCGCTGGCCTACGCCAGCTTCGTGGTCGGTGGCGCCGCCCTGGCGGCCCTGCCGATCGTGACCGTGGGCTTCTACTCCAAGGACGAGATCCTCTGGGAAGCCTTCGCCAGCGGCAATACCGGCCTGCTGTACGCCGGCCTGGTCGGTGCGTTCATGACCTCGCTGTACACCTTCCGCCTGATCTTCATCGCCTTCCACGGCGAAGCCAAGACCGAAGCCCACGCCGGCCACGGCATCAGCCACTGGCTGCCACTGGGCGTGCTGATCGTGCTGTCGACCTTCGTCGGCGCCTGGATCACCCCACCGCTGGCAGGCGTGCTGCCTGAAAGCGCCGGCCACGCCGGTGGTGACGCCAAGCACTCGCTGGAGATCGCCTCGGGCGCCATCGCCATCGCCGGTATCCTGCTGTCAGCCCTGCTGTTCCTGGGCAAGCGCCGCTTCGTCAGCGCGATCGCCAACAGCGGCATCGGCCGCGTCCTGTCGGCCTGGTGGTTCGCCGCCTGGGGCTTCGACTGGATCTACGACAAGCTCTTCGTCAAACCCTACCTGCTGATCTGCCACATCCTGCGCAAGGACCCGGTAGACCGCAGCATCGGCCTGATCCCTCGGATGGCGCGTGGCGGCCACGTCGCCATGAGCAAGACCGAGACCGGCCAGCTGCGCTGGTACACCGCCTCGATCGCCGTCGGCGCCGTGCTGGTGCTCGGTGCTGTGGTAGTGGCTGCGGTATGACTATGAATCTTGCGACTTTGCCAAAGGAAACCAACCCGTCATGATTTTGCCTTGGCTGATCCTGATCCCCTTCATCGGCGGCTTCCTGTGCTGGCTGGGTGAGCGCTTCGGCGCCACCCTGCCGCGCTGGATCGCGCTGCTGACCATGTCCCTGTTGCTCGGCATCGGCCTGTACCTGTGGGGCACCGGCGACTACACCCTGGCGCCTGCGCCGGGGGCCGAACCTGCCTGGGCACTCGAATACAAAGTCGAGTGGATCAAGCGCTTCGGCATCAGCATCCACCTGGCCCTCGATGGCCTGTCGCTGCTGATGATCCTGCTCACCGGCCTGCTCGGTGTGCTGTCGGTACTGTGCTCCTGGAAAGAGATCCAGCGCCACGTCGGCTTCTTCCACCTCAACCTGATGTGGATCCTCGGCGGCGTGGTCGGTGTATTCCTGGCCCTGGACCTGTTCCTGTTCTTCTTCTTCTGGGAAATGATGCTGGTGCCGATGTATTTCCTCATCGCGCTCTGGGGTCACAGCTCGGCGGACGGCAAGAAGACCCGGATCTATGCCGCAACCAAGTTCTTCATCTTCACTCAGGCCAGCGGCCTGATCATGCTGGTCGCGATCCTTGGCCTGGTGCTGGTCAACTACAACACCACCGGCGTGCTCACCTTCAACTACAGCGACCTGCTCAAGGCCGAGCTGCCGCCTGGCGTCGAGTACGTGCTGATGCTGGGCTTCTTCATCGCCTTCGCGGTCAAGCTGCCAGTGGTGCCCTTCCACTCCTGGCTGCCTGATGCGCACGCCCAGGCGCCAACCGCAGGTTCCGTGGACCTGGCGGGCATCTTGTTGAAGACTGCGGCCTACGGCCTGCTGCGCTTCGCCCTGCCGCTGTTCCCGAACGCTTCGGCAGAGTTTGCGCCGATCGCCATGACCCTGGGCCTTATCGGTATCTTCTACGGTGCCTTCCTGGCCTTCGCGCAAACCGACATCAAGCGCTTGATCGCCTTCTCCAGCGTCTCGCACATGGGCTTCGTGCTGATCGGTATCTACTCCGGCAGCCAGCAAGCCCTGCAAGGCGCGGTGATCCAGATGCTGGCCCACGGCCTGTCGGCCGCCGCACTGTTCATCCTGTCCGGCCAGCTGTACGAGCGCCTGCACACCCGTGACATGCGTCAAATGGGTGGCCTGTGGCACCGCATCGCCTACCTGCCTGCAATCAGCCTGTTCTTCGCCGCCGCATCGCTGGGCCTACCAGGCACCGGCAACTTCGTCGGCGAGTTCCTGATCCTGATCGGCAGCTTTGCCAGCGTGCCATGGATCACCGTGATCGCCACCACCGGCCTGGTCTTCGGCTCGGTCTACTCGCTGATCATGATCCACCGTGCCTACTTCGGCCCAAGCAAGAGCGACACCGTGCTGGCCGGCATGGACGGCCGCGAGCTGATCATGGTGCTGGGCCTGGCGGTGCTGCTGATCGTGCTTGGTGTGTACCCGCAGCCGTTCCTCGACACTTCTGCCGCCACCATGAGCGGTGTGCAGCAGTGGCTTGGCTCCGCTTTCACTCAACTCGCTTCGGCCCGGTAAGAGCGCTATGGAATTCACCACTCAACACTTCATCGCATTGGCGCCGATGCTGATCACCACCATCACCACGGTGGTGGTGATGCTGGCGATCGCCTGGAAGCGCAACCACTCGCAGACCTTCCTGCTGTCCACCGTGGGCCTTAACCTGGCCCTGCTGTCGATCCTGCCGGCCCTCAAGGTTGCACCGCTGGCGGTCACCTCGCTGATCACCATCGACAAGTTCGCCTGCCTGTACATGGCGATCATCCTGGTGGCCACGCTGGCCTGCGTCACCCTCGCCCACGCCTACCTTGGCGAAGGCTCCAAGGGCTTCCCGGGCAACCGCGAAGAGCTGTACCTGCTGCTGCTGATGTCGGCCCTCGGTGGCCTGGTGCTGGTCAGCGCCAACCACCTGGCCGGCCTGTTCATCGGCCTGGAGCTGCTGTCGGTACCGGTCTACGGCCTGGTGGCGTACGCCTTCTTCAACAAGCGCTCGCTGGAAGCCGGCATCAAGTACATGGTGCTGTCGGCCGCAGGTTCGGCCTTCCTGCTGTTCGGCATGGCACTGCTGTACGCCGATGCAGGCAGCCTGAGCTTCGACCAGATCGGCAAAGCCCTGGCAGCCACCAACATGCCAAGCCTGGTTGCACAACTGGGCCTGGGCATGATGCTGGTCGGCCTGGCCTTCAAGCTGTCGCTGGTCCCCTTCCACCTGTGGACCCCGGACGTGTACGAAGGCGCCCCGGCGCCGGTTGCCGCGTTCCTGGCCACCGCGAGCAAGGTGGCGGTGTTCGCCGTGGTCGTGCGCCTGTTCATGCTCTCCCCTGCTGCCAGCAGCGGCGTGCTGAGCACCGTACTGGCGGTGATCGCGGTTGCCTCGATCCTGGTCGGTAACCTGCTGGCACTGACCCAGAGCAACCTCAAGCGCCTGCTCGGTTACTCGTCCATCGCCCACTTCGGCTACCTGGTCATCGCCCTGGTCGCCAGCAAGGGCCTGGCCCTGGAAGCCATGGGCGTGTACCTGGTCACCTACGTGATCACCAGCCTTGGCGCCTTCGGCGTCATCACGCTGATGTCTTCGCCTTACGGCGGCCGTGACGCCGATGCCCTGTACGAGTACCGCGGCCTGTTCTGGCGCCGCCCGTACCTGACTGCGGTACTGACCGTGATGATGCTGTCGCTGGCCGGTATCCCGCTGACTGCGGGCTTCATCGGCAAGTTCTACATCATCGCCACCGGCGTCGAGTCGCACCTGTGGTGGCTGGTCGGCGCCCTGGTGATCGGTAGCGCCATCGGCGTTTACTACTACCTGCGCGTCATGGTCACCCTGTACCTGGTCGAGCCGAACCTGCGTCGCCACGACGCCCCGCTGAAGTGGGAACAGCGCACTGGCGGCGTCATGCTGCTGGCTATCGCGATCCTGGCCTTCGTGCTCGGTGTGTACCCGCAACCGCTGCTGGAAATGGTTCAGCAGGCGGGCCTGCAACTGATCGGCTGACCTCCGGCGATCCTGAACAACCCCGCCTCGGCGGGGTTGTTCTTTTTCAGGGCTACAGAACGAAAGCTGTGCTTCGTCTGACACTTGCAGCGTCAGATTCCCGCTTATCGATCTGGAAGCCCTTGCCATGCGCCCTACCCTCCCCCTCTCCTTGCTGGCCCTGTTGGCCTCCAGCGCCACCCAGGCCACAGGCCGCGTCGAACTCGACCAAGTGTTGATCGAAGATCAGCAACAGACCGAGCTGGAGGCCGCCGCCGAGCACCTGCGGGAAATCCCTGGCGCCAGCAATCTGGTGGACATGAACCGCGTGGGGCAAGGCCGGGTCGCCAGCAATCAGGATGTGCTGGCCTACCAGCCTGGGGTGTTCGCCCAGTCGGCGGGCAATGATGGCATCAAGCTGTCGATCCGTGGTTCGGGCATCAACCGCGCTCCGGGGGCGCACGGCTCCGGGGTCTACACGATGTTCGACGGCTTGCCGCTGACCGGCCCCGGCGGCACCCCTTATGAACTGTTCGAGCCGCTATGGCTGAGCCGCGCCGAGGTATTGCGCGGGGCCAACGGTTTCGATCAGGGCGCCCTGGCCCTGGGGGGTGCCATCAACTATGTCACCCACACCGGTTACGATGCCGCGCCACTGCAGGCGCGCTACGAGGTTGGTAGCCGCGGCTACCAACATCGGCACATCAGTTCTGGCCAGGTGCTGGGCAACCTCGATTACTACGTGGCGCTGACCGACTCGGAATACGACGGCTATCAGGCGCACAGCAGTGGCAGCGCCAAGGGTATCGCCGCCAATGTCGGCTACCGGTTCAACCCGAACCTTGAAACACGTTTTTACCTGCGTTATCGCGAAACCGAGAACGACCTGGCCGGGCGCCTGACCAAGGACCAGATCAAGCACGACACGCGTGCCGCCAACGCGGCGTACCTGGCCCGCGACGACAGCCGGCCGCAACCGGGCAGCACCTGGGTGGCCAACAAGACCACCTTCTACCTTGAGGACGATGCCCGGGTAGAAGCCGGGCTGGTCTATCACGACTTCCCGATGGACCTGCGCGAAGGCCCGATGCGCCTCAAGGTCGCCTACACCGATGTCAGCGGCACCCTGAACTACCTGCGCCGCGATACCCTGCTGGGCCACGAGAGCAAGACCACCGTGGGCTGGCGGACCACCAAACACCTGCCCAACAGCGGTGCCTCGCAATTTGCCCGCACCAGCGGCGACAACTTCGGCGCGCGCAGCCGCGACTTCAGTTACCAGGGCTCGGATACCGTGCTGCATGTCGGCAACGATCTGGAGCTGATCCCTGATTTGTGGCTGACCACGGGCCTGGCGATGATCTATACCCGACGTGAAAGTGACGTCAGCTACCCTGCCACCGGCGGCAAGGTCAGCCAGCACGACTGGGACTACGCGCCGCGCCTGGGCCTGCGCTATGACATCAACCCGCACCTGCAGGTCTATGGCAACCTGAGCCGGTCCGTCGAGCCACCGCACCCGTGGTCGCTGATCTGGAGCGCCACGGCGGCGACACAACCTGTCGAAATGCAGAACCAGACAGCCACCACGCTTGAACTGGGCGCACGCGGCGACTCTGCGCTGGGGCGCTGGGACCTGGCGTGGTATTACTCGCAAGTGCGCCACGAACTGCTGGCCGTGGAAATCGTGCAGGGCCTGCCGGCCAAAGAATACAATGCCAGCGCCACCGTACACCAAGGTGTCGAGGCGGGCCTGGACAGCACCTTGTGGGAGCAAGCCGGCAGGGGCAAGCTGAGCCTGCGCCAGGCCTACACCTTCAGTGACTTCCACTACCGTGACGATGACACCTTCGCTGACAATCGCTTGCCTGGCATCCCCATGCATTACTACCAGGCCGAGTTGCGCTACGACTGGCCGAGCGGGTTCTATGCCGGGGTCAATACGCAGATGGCCTCCAAGGTGCAGGTCGACTATGCCAACAGTTACCACGCCGATGCCTATGCCTTGCTGGGGGCACGCCTGGGTTGGGACTCACCGAAACAGGACTGGCAGACCTGGCTGGACCTGCGCAACCTGACCAACAAGCGCTATGCCGCGACAGTGACGCCGGGCTACAACGATGGCGGGCAGGACATCGCCCGGTCGACGCCGGGCGAAGGGTTTGCGGTCTATGCAGGGGTGTCCTACAGCTTTCGATAAACGGCCGGGGCCGCTGCGCGGCCCATTGCCGTCACCCTCAAACCGCCCTGTTCAACTTCACCCACGAGGCGAACTTGTCGATAAAGGCCTGCAGAAACGGCCGGGTCTTGTCGTTGAGCTTGCCCGAATCCTCGAACAGGTTGGCCGCGCCACCGAGGTACGCCTCAGGCATCTGCATGCAGGGCATGTCGAGAAACACCAGCGACTGGCGCACGGCATGGTTGGCGCCAAAACCGCCAATCGCCCCCGGCGACACACTCACCACCGCAGCCGGTTTGCCGCTCCAGGCGCTTTGACCATAGGGCCGCGAGCCGACGTCGATGGCATTTTTCAAGCAACCCGGCACCGAACGGTTGTACTCCGGCGTGACGAACAGCACCGCATCACTGCCGCGGATCTGCTCGCGAAAGCGCTGCCAGGGCTCAGGTGCGTTGGCCTCGACGTCCTCGTTATACAGGGGCAGGTCACCAATCTCGACGATCTTCAAGGCAAGGCTGGACGGCGCCAGCTCCGAAAGTGCGCGGGCTACCTTGCGGTTGTAGGAATCCTTGCGCAAGCTGCCGACGACGACCGCTACCGAATACACCTGGCTCATGGCGATTTCCAACCTTTGCTGGCTAAGAGACGTTGTAGTTATAGATGACCGTTTCTCGCCGCTTTGGTTTTTTTTCCACGAGGGGAAAACTTCCGGGTATCTTGTACGGTCTATGTTTGCAGATATTTCCTACGTAATTCAGAGGTTTTCACCCAAATGGCAGCAGTAATGGTCGGCCAATTCCACGCCCGTGACGCCGAAGGCCGCATCTACCCCGTCCACGAGTTCCAGGAGTCCACCCTCCAGGTCGACGGCAGCGCGCTGGGCGCACCGATCACCACCTACCGCCTGGCAATCGGCGACCGCGTCAACCACCTGGGCGAAAACCGTTTCGAGCTGGCACAGACCGGCGTCGAGATCATTCGCATTCCTTGATGCAGTCCACGGTGTAGCGACCGCTTTCGTTCTGCAGGCCATGCACGTCGGCAACGAAACCCGGGAAGCCATCGTTGAAAGCTCGGGCAAACGCCAGGTAGTCGAGTATCGAGCGGGTCGCTTCGGTGAACCGCTCTCCCGGCATTATCAATGGAATGCCGGGCGGATACGGCACCAGCATCACCGCTGCGACACGGCCAAGCAGGGCTTCGATCGGCACCGCCTCCACTTCGCCGCGTACCATCTGGTCATAGGCCCGTGCCGGGCTGACGGCAACCTCCGGCAAGCTTGTGAACAACCGTTTGAGCTGCTTGGCCGTGGCATTGGCGCGGTAGCAATCGTGAAGCTGGTCACACAGCTCGCGCAACCCCATGCCTTGATAACGTGAAGTGTCCGCTGCCACCACACTCGGCAGGCAAGCGCTCAACCGGGTATTGCCGTCATAGTGGCGTTTGAACTCCAGTAGCTCTGTCAGCAAGGTGCTCCACTTGCCCTTGGTGATGCCCATGGAGAACAGCACCAGGAAGCTGTACAGGCCGGTTTTTTCCACCACCAGGCCGCGCTCCCATAGAAACTTGCTGACCACCGCCGCCGGAATACCCTGCTCGCCCAACACACCCCCTGCGCTCAAGCCGGGCATGACCAAGGTCACCTTCAGCGGGTCGAGCAACACGTAGTTGCCCGCCACTTCACCAAAACCATGCCACTCAGCCCCCGGCTGAAGCTGCCAGTCCTGCGCGGCAAGGTGCTGTATGCCCTCTGCCGCTGGCGGTTGCCAGATGCTGAACCACCAGTCGGCAGCGGCAATATGCTTGCGCAGGTTGGCCAGCGCCCGGCGAAAGCTCAACGCCTCGTCGAACATTTCCTGCAACAGCGAGCGCCCGGCCGGCCCCTCCATCATGGTCGAGGCCACGTCCAGTGACGCTAGGATGCTGTACTGCGGCGACGTCGAGATGTGCATCATGAACGCTTCGTTGAAGCGGTCACGGTCCAGCTGGCGGCTGGCACCCTCCTGCACATGGATCATCGACGCCTGGCTGAAGGCCGCCAACAGCTTGTGCGTGGAGTGGGTGCTGAACACCAGCGGGCTGTCAGCAGCGCAGGCCGTGCCCATGGCATAGCGCCCTTCGAAGAACTCGTGAAACGCCGCGTAGGCGAACCAGGCCTCGTCAAAGTGCAGCACCTCGACACTGGCCCCCAGCGTCTGCTTGATCATCCCGGCGTGGTAGCACAGGCCGTCGTAGGTGGAATTGGTGACCACTGCCAGCTTGATCCGCTGCCCGCGATCACGCGCCAGGGGGTTGGCCTGGACCTTCGCCTGGATCGATGCAGGGCTGAACTCACTGAGGGGTATCGGGCCGATGATGCCCAGCTCGTTGCGCTCGGGGCACAGGTAAATGGGAATGGCCCCGGTCATGATGATCGCGTGGACCACCGATTTGTGGCAGTTGCGGTCCACCAGCACCAGGTCATCACGGCCGACCATGGCGTGCCAGACGATCTTGTTGGCAGTGGAGGTGCCGTTGATCACGAAAAACGTGTGGTCGGCGCCGAAGTTGCGTGCAGCCCTGGCCTCTGCCTGGGCCAAGGGGCCGGTGTGGTCGAGCAGCGAACCCAGCTCCGGCACTGAAACGGACAAGTCCGAACGCAGGGTGTTTTCGCCAAAAAACTGGTGAAAGGCCTGGCCCACCGGGCTCTTGTGGTAGGCCACACCGCCGCCGTGCCCCGGTGTGTGCCAGGAGTAGTTGGATTGCGCGGTGTGTTGCACCAAGGCTTTGAAAAACGGCGGCAGCAGGCCGTCAAGGTAGCTGTGGGCGGCGCGTGCCACCTGGCGCGCAAGAAACGGCACGGTGTCTTCGAACAGATAGAGAATGCCGCGCAACTGGTTCAGCTCGCTCATGACCTCGGCGGGGGCGTTCTCCAGGGTGACCTGTTCGCCCAACGCAAAAATCGGCAGGTCAGGTGCGCGCAAACGGGCCAGGCGAATCAGCTCGGCCATGTTCTGTAGCAGGTGAGTGTTCTCGCCCACGCCCTCGGCGGCGATCAGCATGCAGGCCAGGCCGTGGTGGGTGGCCGCGACCAGGCGCGCTTCGGCGTGGTCCGCTGCGGCCAGGATGGCAAAGCCGTCCTGGCGCAACTCCTCGGCGATACCCCGGATGCGGTCACCGGCAACACTGTCGGCCTTGATCGCACGGTGGACGATGAGGATGGGGAACTTGAGGTCCTTGTACATCAGGCAGCTACCTCTGCAGGACGGGGTGTCCTTTTCAGGGTAGTTGTAGGAGCGGCCTTGTGTCGCGAAAGGGTCGCGTAGCGGCCCCAGGTTCTGTGTCGCTGCAGAGATTGCCGGGGCCGCTACGCGCCCCTTTCCGACCGGTCCGGCGCCCCGGCAAGGCCGCTCCTACAAAGGGCGCATGGTCAAGGTGCAGGGGCTTCGCTCAACGCCTGCCACATCGCCGGCGCCCCCGCCGATTTGGCGATCGCCGCCAGCCGTTCGGCATGCGCTTCCAGCTCTTCGGCACTGGCCATGATCACCCGCCCAGGTGCACGGCCGGTAATACGGCGGATCTCGCTGCCGCCACCGCCCTGCCCGTCACTGTCGCCGTCAGCACCTTGCCCGGCCAGCGACAAGCTGGTCTGGCCGCCGGTCATTGCCAGGTAAACGTCGGCCAGCAGTTCCGAGTCGAGCAGTGCGCCGTGCAGCTCACGGCCCGAGTTGTCGATGTCGTAGCGTTTGCACAACGCGTCGAGGCTGTTGCGCTGCCCCGGGTGACGGGAACGCGCCAGCAACAGGGTATCGAGGATGGTGCAATGCTGCGCAAGGTCGGCGCGGTCGTGCTGGCCCAGCAGGGCGAACTCGTTGTTGATGAAGCCAACGTCGAACGCCGCGTTGTGGATGACCAGCGTGGCGCCCTGGATGAACTCGAAGAATTCATCCGCAACCTCGGCGAAGCGCGGCTTGCCGATCAGGAAGCTGTCGGTGATGCCGTGAACGCCGATGGCGCCCTCGTCACTCTCGCGATCCGGTTGCAGGTAGACGTGGAAATGCCGCCCGGTCAGGCGACGGCCCATGACCTCGACACAGCCGATCTCGATGATGCGATGGCCTTCGCTGACCGGCATGCCGGTGGTTTCGGTATCGAGAATGACCAGGCGTTTATCTTGCTGCTGCTCCACGCGGGGGGCTCCAACTTGCATCAGTTACAAAGGACGCGATTGTACCCCAGCTCAACGCTGGGCGCGCACCTCATCGACCCCGCGGTTGGCCAGCTGGTCGGCCCGTTCGTTGCCCGGGTGGCCGATGTGGCCGCGCACCCACTTCCAGCTCACCTTGTGCCGGTTGACCTGTTCGTCGAGCAACTGCCAGAGGTCGGCGTTTTTCACCGGCTCCTTGGCTGCAGTCTTCCAGCCCCGTTTCTTCCAGTTGACCATCCATTCGTTGATGCCTTTCATCACGTACTGCGAGTCGGTGGTCAGCACTACCTCGCATTCACGTTTGAGCGACATCAGGCCCTGGATCGCGGCCATCAGCTCCATGCGGTTGTTGGTGGTCTCGCGTTCGCCGCCCCACAGTTCCTTCTCGACGCCCTTGTAGATCATCAGCACGCCCCAGCCGCCAGGGCCAGGGTTGCCCTTGCAGGCGCCATCGGTAAACATTTCGACGCTATCGCTCATGTACCACTCTTGTTCAGTGCTTTTCAGTATCAGGATTGGCCACCGTACGGTTGACCTTGGCCAGCGGCAGCGGCAGCAGTTTGCCCATGGGCTCGCGGCGTTCCAGGCGCAACGGCCGCAGGCCGACCACCATCTTGCGCGCCACCAGCAGGTACACGCCGCCGCCGGAAATTTGCCAGCCGCCCGCCACCCGCTCCCAGCCTGCCAGGCGTTGCTGCCAGGCCGGCGAGGCAAGCGGCGGACGATAGCACCCGAAGCGGCGTTTCTCCAGCGCGAAGCCGAGCAGGTTGAGCCAGTCGCCAACCCGCGAAGGCGAGATGCAGCGGGCCTTGCGCAAGGCGCCATGGCTGAACAGGTGGCGCATGCCCCAACTGCTCCAGGGGTTGATGCCGACAATCAGCAGGTGCCCACCCGGGCGAACGGCGCTGGCGGCCTCGCGCAACAAGCCATGGGGGGTGAGGCTGAAGTCCAGGCCATGCTGCAGCACCACCACGTCGGCAGCATGCTCGCTCAATGGCCAGGCCTGCTCTTCACAGACGATTTCCACGCCCGGCAAGGGTGCCCCGAGGCGCACGTTGCGCTGCACCTGGGGCGCGCTGGGCGGCGCTTCGGCACAAGGCCCATAGTGCACCAGGTAACCGCCAAAGAAGCGCCCCAGCTCTTCTTCCAGCAGTTTTTCCTCTTCTTTGAGCATCAACTGGCCGAGCGGGCCATTGAACCACTCACGGGCCAGGCTGATCAGCTCGACCCAATCGGGGTCGGCCTGGGCAAAGGCTTGGTCGGTCATTGCGTTCTCCCTCGAAGGTTCTCGTGCCACGCCATCGCGGCTAAGATGCCCTCATGTCCCACGCTTGGCGATACGGATCCGCACCATGATACAGATCGATGCTCTCCCCGCTTTCTCCGACAACTACATCTGGTTGTTACAGGATACTGCCAAACGCCGTTGCGCGGTGGTCGACCCCGGCGACGCCGGCCCAGTGGAACGTTGGCTGGCGGCCAACCCCGACTGGATATTGAGCGACATCCTCGTGACCCACCATCACAACGACCATGTCGGCGGTGTCGAACGGCTCAAGCAATTGACCGGCGCCAAGGTCTACGGCCCGGCCAACGAGCAGATTCCCGCCCGCGACGCCGCACTGGCAGACGGCGATGAAATCAGCGTGCTGGGCTTGGCGTTCCAGGTCATCGGCGTACCTGGCCATACACTGGGGCATATCGCCTTTTACTCAGCGCAACCAGCCACACCCTTGCTGTTCAGTGGCGACACGCTGTTCGCCGCCGGTTGCGGGCGCATGTTCGAAGGCACTGCCGAACAGATGCACCCTTCCCTGCAGCGCCTGGCCGCCCTGCCGGCGCACACCGAGGTGTATTGCGCCCACGAATACACGCTGAGCAACCTGCGCTTTGCCAAGGCAGTGGAGCCACAAAACCCGCACGTTCTGCAGCGCTTCGACGAGGTTACCCGGCTACGCGCCGACAATCGCATCACATTGCCATCAACGATTGGCCTGGAACGGCTTACCAACCCCTTTATTCGCACGACTGAAACATCCGTTAAACAAAAAGCAGACGAATGGAAGGGACATTCAAACACCACGCATGTCGCTGTTTTTGCTGCCTTGAGGTCTTGGAAGGACACCTTCTGATAACCTCAAGATATATCGCATGTGAGGGTCAAAGGTTGACCAGGCCGGTAGCGGTTTCTAGAATCGCCGAAATTTTTCGCCCGGATACCTGTCCCAGCCGATGTCTTCCCGTAGCCGCAGAACCTCTCATTCCGTCGCCCTGACGCGTCTGGCCCAAATCAGTGCGCTGGCCCTGGCCGCCACGTTGGTGGGCTGCCAGAGCACCCGTCAGCTCGACGAATCCGATAGCGTTCGCGCGCACAACTATCAGGCGCGGATCAAGCACAAGCCGGCCCCGCTACTGATCAAGCCGGCCGAGCAGGTGCCGCAGGACGTGTGGGAGCGCATGCGCCAGGGCTTCACCCTGCAGGACAGCATCGACGTAAACCCGCGCATCGAGCAGCAGCGCCTGTGGTTCGCCAGCAACCCGCGCTTCATCGAAAGCGCCGGCGAGCGCGGCAGCCTCTACCTGCACTACATCGTCGAGCGCCTCGAAGAACGCGATATGCCGCTGGAGCTGGCGCTGCTGCCAGCCATCGAAAGCGCCTACAACCCGATGGCCTACTCGCGCGCCCATGCGGCAGGCATGTGGCAGTTCATCCCGTCCACCGGCCGCCACTTCAACCTGCGCCAAACCAACTTCTATGACGGCCGTCGCGACGTGACCGCCTCGACCAACGCCGCGCTGGACTACCTGAGCCGCCTGCACGACATGTTCAACGGCGACTGGTTGCTGGCCCTGGCCGCCTACAATGCCGGTGAAGGCACGGTCAGCCGCGCCATCGAACGCAACGAAAAGCTCGGCCTGCCAACCGATTACTGGAACCTGCCCCTGCCGCAGGAAACCCGCGACTACGTGCCTAAACTGCTGGCCCTGTCGCAGGTGGTGTCCACTCCGGATGCCTATGGCGTCAACTTGAACCCGATTGCCAACGAACCCTACTTCGAGGCGGTCGCCATCAATGATCGCCTCGACCTTTCGCGCGTTGCGGCGTTCGCCGACATCGACGAAGACGAGCTGATCCAGCTCAACCCGGCCTTCAAGAAGCGCATGACTGTAGACGGCCCCCAGCAATTGCTGGTGCCCACCGCCAAGGCGCAACTGCTGTCCGCCAGCCTGTCCAACCTCAAGCCTGAGCAGTTGATCAGCCTGCAGCCGAACAAGGCCGTGTTCGCCCGCGCCGTGGCCGAAGCCAAGGCCCCAGTGGCAGCGCGCAGCTACCGGGTCAAGCGTGGCGACAACCTGGGCAGCATTGCCAAGGCGAACCGCGTATCGGTCAGGGACATCAAGCGCTGGAACCGTATGTCCGGCAACAGCCTCCGGGCCGGCCAGGTACTGGCTCTGCGCGGCGGCAATGCGCCGAGTGCCGCCGGTAACCGGGTGGCGGCGTCCTCGAAACGCTCGACCCAGTACAAAGTACGCAAGGGTGACTCGCTGTACCTGGTGGCCAAGCGTTTCAATGTCGAAATGAAACACCTCAAGCGTTGGAACCCGCGCAGCGGGCATGCGCTCAAGCCAGGGCAGACGCTGACCGTTTACCTCTCTCACTGATGTAATGCCAGGGGCCGCTTTGCGGCCCTTTCGCGACGCAAGGCCGCTCCTGCAGGTTTAGCTTTCCTCAAACGATCAACCGCCTTCAAAACCTCTCTTTTTCCAACCCCACCAAGCTGTTACTGTACTCGATCAAAGCCCAACGCCTCTGGATCGGATGCCGACTTGATACGTCCCCTCCTGCTGTCACTCAGCCTGGCCTTGAGCTTTCCCGCCGTCGCGATGGTGAGCGAAAGCCACGGATACGCGCAGTTCGGCATGCTCAAGTACCCAGCCACATTCACCCACTTCGACTGGGTCAACCCGCAAGCGCCCAAAGGCGGCACCTTGCGGGCCATGGCATTCGGTACCTTCGACACGCTCAACCCTTACACCTTCAAGGGTTCGAGCCCGATTACCACGCCGAACTTCCAGCAGTACGGCATCAGCGAACTGAACGAACCGCTGATGATCGGCACCGGGCAGTACGACCCCTCGGGCGACGAACCCACCTCCAGCTACGGCCTGATCGCGCGCTCGGTGGAGTACAGCGAAGACCGCAGCTGGGTGGTGTTCAACCTGCGCCCGCAGGCACGCTTCCATGACGGCCGCCCGATCACCGCGGCGGACGTGGCGTTCTCCTATCGCACGCTGCTCAAGGATGGCCACCCCATCTACCGCACCAACCTGCAAGAAGTGCAGCGGGTGGACATCCTCGGGCCCCTGCGTATTCGCTTTGTCTTCAAGCGTGCCGGCAACCCGCTGCTGATCCTGCGCCTGGGTGAAATGCCGGTGTTGCCCAAGCACTACTGGCAAGGCCGCGACTTCAAGGCCACCACCTTCGAGCCGCCGCTGGGCAGTGGGCCCTATCGCATCACCCAGGTGTTGCCCGGGCGCCGCCTGGTGTTCGAGCGGGTAAAGAACTACTGGGGCAAGGACCTTGCGGTCAACCGCGGCAAGTACAACTTCAACCGGGTCGAGTACGAGTTCTACCGCGACGCCACCGTGGCGTTCGAGGCGTTCAAGGCCGGTGAGTTCGACATCTACATCGAGCACCAGGCAAAGAACTGGGCCAATGGCTACAACTTCCCGGCGGTACGCCGTGGCGATGTGATCAAGGCACAGATCCCGCACCGCATCCCAACCCAGACCCAAGGCCTGTTCATGAACAGCCGCAGGGTTGCCTTCAGCGACCCCCGAGTGCGCCAGGCGCTGGGGCTGATGCTCGACTTCGAGTGGACCAACCGCGCCCTGTTCAGCAGCGCCTACCGCCGCTCGACCAGCTATTACCCCAACAGCGAATTCGCCGCCACCGGCCTGCCCACCGGCAAGGAGTGGCTGTTGCTGGCACCGTTCCGTGACCAGTTGCCGGAAAAACTGTTCAGCGAACCCTACAAAGTCAGCCAGACCGACGGCCGCGGCATCAATCGCCAGACCCTGCGCGAGGCCCTGAGCCTGCTCGGCGAAGCCGGCTGGAAGCTGAACGGCCAGCGCCTGGTGGACAGCAAAGGCCAGCAACTGCGCCTGGAGTTGCTGCTGGTTAACCCCAACCTCGAACGCATCCTGCAACCTTATGTCGAAAATCTGTCCAGCATCGGTATCGACGCACGCTTGCGTACCGTGGACCGCGCCCAGTACAAACAACGCCTGGACCAGTTCGATTTCGACATGATTCTGATGACCCTGAACCAGACCTTGAGCCCCGGCCTCGAACAGTGGCTGTACTTTCACTCAAGCCAGGCCGCGACCAAAGGCAGCAAGAACTATGCTGGGGTCAAGGACCCGGTGGTCGACCACCTGCTCGACACCTTGCTCGCCGCGCGCACCCGCGATGACCAGGTGGCCGCCGCCCGCGCCCTGGACCGCGTGCTTTCATGGCAGTACTACATGATCCCCAACTGGTACCTCGACAATCACCGCCTGGCCTACCGCAACCGGTTCGCCTTTGTCACCACGCCGCCCTATACCCTCGGGCTGAACAGCTGGTGGATCAAGACTTCGGAGAAAGCCCAATGATGCCAACGCACCGCCTGCGCCGGCTGGCCGGCAGCCTGCTGCTGGCCTGCCTGAGCCTTCCGGCCCTGGCCGCGCCGCAACACGCGCTTACGCTCTACGACGAGGCGCCCAAGTACCCGGCCAACTTCCAGCACTTCGACTACGTCAACCCGGATGCCCCCAAGGGCGGCACCTTCCGCCAGTCCAGCTTCGGTGGCTTCGACAGCCTCAACCCGTTCATCAACAAGGGCGTGTCGGCCGAGAACATCAGCATCATCTACGACACGTTGATGCGCCAGAGCCTGGACGAGCCGTTCACCGAATACGGCCTGGTCGCCGGCAAGATCGAAAAGGCCCCGGACAACAGCTGGGTACGCTTCTACCTGCGCCCCGAAGCGCGCTTCCATGACGGCCACCCGATGCGCGCTGAGGATGTGGTGTTCACCTTCAACGCCCTGATCAAGGACGGCGCACCGCTGTACCGCCAATACTACGGCGACGTCGCCGAAGTGGTCGCCGAAGACCCGCTACGGGTGCTGTTCAAGTTCAAGCACCAGAACAACCGCGAACTGCCGCTGATTCTGGGCCAACTGCCGGTACTGCCCAAGCACTGGTACGAAAGCCGCGAGTTCAACCGCGGCAACCTGGAAATCCCCCTGGGCAGCGGCCCGTACAAGGTCGCCGAGGTCAAGGCCGGGCGCACCATCCGCTACGAGCGGGTCAAGGACTACTGGGCCAAGGACCTGCCGATCAACCGCGGCCAGTTCAACTTCGATGCCATGACCTTCGACTCCTACCGCGACACGGCCGTCGCACTGGAGGCATTGAAGGCCGGGGCGTTCGACTATGCGCTGGAGGTCAGCGCAAAAAACTGGGCCACCGCCTACAACGTCCCGGCGGTCCGCGATGGCCGCCTGATCAAGGAAGAGCTGCCCAACGGCAACCCCACCGGCATGCAGGGCTTCATTTTCAACCTGCGCAAACCGGTGTTCCAGGACATCCGCGTGCGCCAGGCGCTGAGCCTGCTGCTGGACTTCGAGTGGACCAACAAGCAGCTGTTCAACGGTGCCTACACCCGCACCGCCAGCTACTTCGAAAACTCCGACATGGCCGCCCGGGGCGTGCCCACGCCTGACGAGCTGAAAATTCTCGAACCGCTGCGCGGCAAAGTGCCCGAGCAAGTCTTCAGCGAGGCTTTCCACAACCCGGTCACCGACGCCAGCGGCATGATCCGCGAACAGCAGCGCCAGGCCTACAAGCTGCTGCAGGACGCCGGCTGGAAGATCGTCGACGACAAGATGGTCGACAAGGACGGCAAGCCGGTGTCCATCGAGTTCCTGCTGGCCCAGACCGAGTTCGAGCGCATCCTGCTGCCGTTCAAGCGTAACCTCGCCGACCTGGGCATTGACCTGAACATCCGCCGGGTCGACGTTTCGCAGTACATCACCCGCCTGCGCTCACGCGACTTCGACATGATCGTCGGGGGTTACCCGCAGTCCAATTCGCCGGGCAACGAACAGCGCGAGTTCTGGTCCAGTGCCGCTGCCGACAACCCTGGCAGCCGCAACTTCATCGGCCTGCGCGACCCGGCCATCGACCAGTTGGTAGAGCAGTTGATCAATGCCGAATCACGCCAGAGCCTGATCAACCATGCGCGCGCACTCGACCGCGTACTGCTGTGGGGCTACTACGTGATCCCCAACTGGCACATCAAGACCTGGCGCGTGGCCTACTGGAACCACATCGGCCACCCCAAGGTGTCGCCCAAGTACGACATCGGTATCGACACCTGGTGGATCAAGCCCGGCGTGACCCCGGCTGTCAGCGACGCCACCCCGGCCGAGGCCAACTGAGATGCTGGCCTATATCCTGCGCCGCCTGCTGCTGATCATCCCGACCCTGTTCGGCATCCTGGTCATCAACTTCATCATCGTCCAGGCCGCGCCTGGCGGCCCGGTCGAGCAGATGATCGCCAAGCTCGAAGGCTTCGAAGGCGCCACCAGCCGCATCGCCGGTGGCGGTGCCGAGGTCTCCGTGGCCGGCTCCAGCTACCGCGGCGCCCAGGGCCTGGACCCGGCATTGGTGGCCGAGATCGAGCGCATGTACGGCTTCGACAAATCGCCGCCTGAACGCCTGTGGATCATGGTCAAGAACTACGCCCAGCTGGACTTCGGCGACAGCTTCTTCCGCGATGCCAAGGTCATCGACCTGATCATCGAGAAGATGCCGGTGTCGATCTCGCTGGGGTTGTGGAGCACGCTGATCATGTACCTGGTGTCTATCCCCTTAGGCATCGCCAAGGCCGTGCGCCACGGCAGCCACTTCGATGTCTGGACCAGCTCGGCGATCATCGTCGGCTATGCCATCCCGGCGTTCCTGTTCGCCATCCTGCTGATCGTGCTGTTCGCCGGCGGCAGTTACTTCGACTGGTTCCCGCTGCGCGGGCTGACCTCGAACAACTTCGACGAGCTGTCCACCACCGGCAAGGTGCTGGACTACTTCTGGCACCTGGTATTGCCCATCACCGCGCTGGTCATCGGCAACTTCGCCACCATGACCCTGCTGACCAAAAACAGCTTCCTCGACGAGATCAACAAGCAGTACGTGGTCACCGCCAAGGCCAAGGGCCTGAGCCGCTCACGGGTGCTGTACGGGCATGTGTTCCGTAACGCCATGCTGCTGGTGATCGCCGGCTTCCCTTCGGCCTTCATCGGCATCTTCTTCACAGGCTCGCTGCTGATCGAGGTGATCTTCTCGCTCGACGGCCTGGGCCTGATGAGCTTCGAGGCGGCGATCAACCGCGACTACCCGGTGGTCTTCGGCACCCTGTTCATCTTCACCCTGCTCGGGCTGGTGGTGAAACTGATCGGCGACCTGACCTACACCCTGGTCGATCCACGTATCGACTTCGCCAGCCGGGAGCACTGACATGGCCTTGTCCCCTCTCAACCGACGGCGCTTCGAGCGCTTCAAGGCCAACCGCCGAGGTTGGTGGTCGTTGTGGCTGTTCCTCATCCTGTTCGGCCTGAGCCTGGGTGCCGAGCTGATCGCCAACGACAAACCGATTGCCGTGCGCTACGACGGCGAGTGGTACTTCCCCGCCTTCAAGCGCTACCCAGAGACGACCTTCGGCGGCGAGTTCCCGCTGGAAGCCAACTACAAAAGCCCGTACATCCGCGAGCTGCTGGCCAACAAGGACAGCTTCGTGCTGTGGGCGCCGATCCCGTTCAGCTACCAGAGCATCAACTACGACCTCAAGGTGCCGGCGCCGGCCCCACCTTCGGCGGACAACTGGCTGGGCACCGACGACCAGGGCCGCGACGTGATGGCGCGAGTGATCTACGGCTTCCGCGTTTCAGTGCTGTTCGCCCTGACGCTGACCATCCTCAGCTCCATCATCGGCGTCATCGCCGGCGCCCTGCAGGGGTTCTACGGGGGCTGGGTGGACCTTGCCGGCCAGCGCTTCCTGGAAATCTGGTCGGGGTTGCCGGTGCTGTACCTGCTGATCATCCTCGCCAGTTTCGTGCAGCCCAACTTCTGGTGGCTGCTGGGGATCATGCTGCTGTTCTCGTGGATGAGCCTGGTGGACGTGGTGCGCGCCGAGTTCCTGCGTGGCCGCAACCTCGAATACGTGCGCGCCGCCCGCGCCCTGGGCATGCGCAACGGCGCGATCATGTACCGGCACATCCTGCCCAACGCGATGATCTCGACCATGACCTTCATGCCGTTCATCCTCACGGGCGCCATCGGCACGCTGACCGCCCTGGACTTCCTCGGCTTCGGCCTGCCCGCCGGCTCGCCGTCGCTGGGCGAGCTGGTCGCCCAGGGTAAATCCAACCTGCAGGCGCCGTGGCTTGGCATCAGTGCTTTCGCCGTGCTGGCGGTGATGCTGAGCTTGCTGGTGTTCATCGGTGAATCCGCCCGCGATGCCTTCGACCCAAGGAAATGACATGAGCGAACACAACCTGATCGAAGTGCGTGATCTTGCGGTGGAGTTCGTCACCGGCGAGCAGGTCAACCGCGTGGTCGACGGCATCAGCTTCGACATCCGCAAGGGCGAGACCCTGGCCCTGGTCGGCGAGAGCGGCTCGGGCAAGTCGGTGACCGCCCACTCGATCCTGCGCCTGCTGCCCTACCCCCTCGCCCGCCACCCCAGCGGCAGCATCCACTACGAGGGCAAGGACCTGCTGCAGCAGAGCGAGAAGGCCCTGCGGCATATTCGTGGCAACCGCATTGCGATGATCTTCCAGGAGCCGATGACCTCGCTGAACCCCTTGCACTGCATCGAGAAGCAGATCAACGAGATCCTCTTGCTGCACAAGGGCCTGACCGGCAAGCAAGCCACCGCACGGACCCTGGAACTGCTCGAGCTGGTGGGTATTCCCGACCCCCACAAACGCCTCAAGGCACTGCCCCATGAACTGTCGGGCGGCCAGCGCCAGCGGGTGATGATCGCCATGGCGCTGGCCAACGAGCCGGAGTTGCTGATTGCCGATGAACCGACCACGGCGCTGGATGTGACCGTGCAGTTGAAGATTCTCGACCTGCTCAAGGAACTGCAGGCGCGGCTGGGGATGGCGCTGCTGTTGATCAGCCATGACCTCAACCTGGTGCGGCGGATCGCCCACCGCGTGTGCGTGATGCAACGTGGGCAGATTGTCGAGCAGGCCGATTGCGCGACGCTGTTCAGTGCGCCGCAGCATCACTACACGCAGATGCTGATCAATGCCGAACCAAGCGGCCAGCCTGCCCACAACCCGGTCGGTGCGCCGTTGCTTGAAGTGGATGACCTCAAGGTCTGGTTCCCGATCAAGAAAGGCTTCTTGCGGCGCACGGTCGACCATGTGAAGGCGGTGGACGGCATCAACTTCAGCTTGCCCCAGGGGCAGACGCTGGGGATTGTCGGTGAGAGTGGCTCGGGCAAATCGACGCTCGGGCTGGCCATCTTGCGGTTGATTTCAAGCCAGGGCGGCATTCGCTTTCATGGCCAGCACCTCGAAGGGTTGAACCAGAAGGACGTGCGCCCATTGCGGCGGCAGATGCAGGTGGTGTTCCAGGACCCGTTCGGCAGCCTGAGCCCACGTATGTGCGTGGCGGACATCGTGGGCGAAGGGCTACGGATTCACCGCATCGGTACGGCTGAAGAGCAAGAGGCGGCGATCATTGCGGCGCTGGAGGAAGTGGGGCTGGACCCGCGCACCCGGCACCGTTACCCCCACGAGTTCTCCGGCGGCCAGCGCCAGCGCATTGCGATTGCACGGGCGCTGGTGCTGAAGCCGGCGTTGATTCTGCTGGATGAACCGACGTCGGCGCTGGACCGGACGGTGCAGCGGCAGGTGGTGGAGTTGCTGCGCAGCCTGCAGCAGAAGTACAACCTGACCTACCTGTTCATCAGCCACGACCTGGCAGTGGTCAAGGCGTTGAGCCATCAGCTGATGGTGATCAAGCAGGGGCAGGTGGTGGAGCAAGGGGATGCGCAGGCCATCTTCCATGCGCCGCAGCATGCGTATACGCGGCAATTGCTGGAAGCGGCGTTTTTGGAAGTTGATACATCAGGCTGAGGTTTCGAGGCGGCGCTGTTCAAGCCTTTGGAGGAGGCCATTGTCTGGCATGACGGTGAGGCCGAAATAGCCCGGCAACGCTAAGTAGCGCTCGGTGCCCAGGCGCGCCAGGCGATTCGTGCGTTTCTTCAATCGCTGTAGGGCAGCGACCCGTTCGTGGAGGGCAAAGACACATTCGTCAGCGGCGCGGCGCTTGCAAAGCAACCACAGGCCGCACGACAATAAGATTCATTACCACTCGCGAACTATTCCATCACCATGTCCGCCAACGATCTATCCCTGCGTAGCGCCGTCAACGACCTGTACTGCGAGCACCACGGCTGGCTCAATGGTTGGCTGCGCAAGCGCCTGGGCAATGCGTTCGATGCCGCCGACCTGACGCAAGACACCTTCGTGCGGGTGATCAAGGCACGCAGCGCGCTGGACATTCGCGAGCCGCGCCCCTACCTGTCGAGAATCGCCAAAGGCCTGTTGATCGATCTGATCCGCCGGCGTTCACTGGAGCAAGCCTACCTGGAGGCCTTGGCTACCCTGCCCGAAGCGCTGCAGCCTTCGCTGGAGGAACAGGCGATTTTGTTGCAGGCACTGGTGGAAATCGACCGTCTGCTGCAAGGGCTTGGCACCAAGGTCAAGCAGGTATTCATGCTGTCGCAGTTCGATGGCCTGACCTACCCGCAGATTGCCGAGCAACTGAACATCAGCGTACGCAGCGTCAACAATTACATGGCCAAGGCCATGGAGCATTGCTGCTTGATGCAGTTGCAACAGGCATGAGCCTTTCGCCTGCCGAGTTGCAAGCCATCAGCGTCGCCGCCCGCTGGTACGCAAGGCTTCATTCGGGCATCGCAACCGATGCCGACCGCCGCGCCTGGAACGACTGGCTGGTTGCCGACCCGGTTCACCGCCAAGCCTGGCAACGCATGGCCGCCGTGGGCGAGCAGATGACAAGCGTGCCCGGCGCCCTGGCGGCACCTGCCCTGCGCGGTGCCGAGCGCTCTCGGCGCCAGTTGCTGCGCAGCGTGGTCGTGCTGGTGCCGGCGACGTCGCTGGGCTGGCTGGGTTGGCGCAGCGACACTGCCCAGCAACAGTTTGCCGACTACCGCACCGCCGTCGGTGAACGCCGTACATTTCGCCTGGCCGATGGCAGCTCGCTGCTGCTCAACACCGACACATCGGTGAACCTCAAGTACGACGGCCAGCAACGGGTGCTGGAACTGCTGCGCGGTGAGATTCTGGTCACCACTGCTGTCGACCCCGCGCAACGGCCGTTCACGGTGCACACCCGGCATGGCCAGGTACGCGCGCTGGGCACGCGCTTTATCGTGCGCGCCCAAGCGCTGGGCGGTGAAGTGGCGGTCCTCGAAAAAGCGGTGGCAGTCAGGGCGACCAGCGGTGCTCTGGCCGTGCGTGTGGAGGCTGGGCAATCCATTGCCTTTTCTGACCGCTCGGTGGGGGCACTACGGCGCAACGACGCGTCTGTGGGGGCTTGGCAGCAAGGCAGCATCATTGCCCTCGATCGCCCCTTGGCCGAACTGCTTGCCGACCTGTCGCGCTATCGCAGCGGGGTGCTGCGCTGCGATCCGCGCATTGCGCAATTGAAGGTATCGGGCGCATTCCCGATCGATGACACCGACCGGGCGCTGGCGGCGCTGGAAAGTGGCTTTGCGCTGCGCGTCACGCGCTTCAGCCGTTTTTGGGTCAACGTGTCACCGCCTGACAGCCCACTGGCGCTGTGAGTTGAAAAAACTTCCGGCGCTTTTGCACTTTTTGTTCGCATCGTTCGGCTCATCCCCCAATGGGATTCATTGATCGTTTTCTGGGGGAGGATTGGCATGTCTGGAGTGTTCAAGCGTGGTCGTCTGGCGACGACGATAAAAATCGGGCTGTTGGCGGCAACCACTGCGGGTGCCTGGCCCATGATGACGTTCGCGGCACAGGTGCCGGTGCAGCAGAACGGCGTCAGGACGTTCGACATTGCCGGGGGCAGCCTGACCGAAGTGCTCAGCCGCTATGCCAGTGCAGCGGGGGCTGCGCTGTCGTTCGATGCCAAGCAGACCGACGGCTTGCACAGCGCAGGGCTCAAAGGGGCATTCGGTGTCAGCGAAGGCTTCACCCAGATTCTGGCAGGCAGCGGCCTGCAGGCCGAGCCGCAGTCAAACGGTACCTATGTGCTGCGGGCCGTGCCGTCTTCGGGTTCGGCGATGGAGCTGGGGGCCACCAACATCACCAGCCAGGTGCTGGGCGCGACCACTGAAAACAGCGGCTCGTACACCACCGGCGCGGTGACCATCGGCAAGGGCGAGCACTCGCTGAAGGAGACGCCGCAATCGGTCACGGTGATGACGCGCAAGATGATGGACGACCAGAACCTGTACACCATCGACCAGGTCATGGAGAAGACGCCGGGCATTACCGTGTACGACTCGACCATGGGCGGCAAATACTTCTACTCGCGCGGGTTCCGCATGTCGGGCCAGTACCAGTACGACGGCGTGCCGTTGGACATGGGCAACCTGTATGTCCAGGCCGACAGCTTCAGCAGTGACATGGCGTATTACGACCGGGTCGAAGTGCTGCGCGGCGCTGCAGGCATGATGAAGGGCTCGGGCGGCACTGCAGGCGGGGTGAACTTCGTGCGCAAGCGTGGCCTTGCCGATGCGCATACCGACATCACCTTGTCCGGTGGCAGCTGGGACAACTACCGCGGGCAGATCGACACCGGCGGCCCGCTGAACGCGGCCGGCACCCTGCGTGGCCGGGCGGTGGTGGCCGAGCAGAGCCGGCACTATTTTGTAGACGACGCCAACCGCAAGGACCAGGTGTATTACGGCGCGCTCGACTTCGACCTGAGCCCCGACACGACCCTGGGGCTGGGTGTTGCCTATGAAGATGTCGACGCCAACCCGTGCTGGGGTGGCCTGCCGCGCTACAAGGACCGCAGCGACCTCAACCTCAGCCGCTCGACCTGCCTCGACCCCTCCTGGAACACCTGGCGCAGCAAGCGCACTACCGTGTTCAGCGACCTCACCCACCAGGTCAATGAAGACTGGAAGCTCAAAGTTGCCAGTGTTTATACAAAGAACACCCAGGACATCAAGTACGCCTTCGCTTCGGGCGCGGTAACGCCCGGCATCGACACCACCGGCATGCTGGGCAGCATGTATGACTACGACCAGGTCGACTACGGCCTGGACGCCTACCTGGATGGCAAGTTCGACGCGTTCGGCCAGCAGCATGAACTGGTGCTGGGCATGAACGCCAGCCGCTCGAACAAGGACGACTTTTACTCGGTGGCGTTTCTGCCGCAGCGCCAGAATGTGTTCAACCCCGACAAGTTCATCCCCGAGCCCGATGACAGTTACTTCATCGAAAACTCGTCGCGCGGCGGGCCGGTCAAGAGCAAGACCACGCAAAAGGGCCTCTACTCGACCCTGCGCTTGAAACTGGCCGACCCGTTGACCGTGGTGGTCGGTGGCCGGGTGAGCTGGTACGACTCCAAGACGGATTCCGTCTTCATCAGAAGCGGTGAATCGCAGCCCTCCAACACCCGTGAGACCGGGCAGGTCACACCATTTGCCGGCGTGCTGCTGGACTTGAACGAGAACCTGACGGCCTACGCCAGCTACTCGGACATCTTCACCCCGCAAGGCAACTACCGGGCAGAAGACGGCTCGACGCTCAAACCGCTGGTGGGCCAGAGCTATGAGCTGGGGATCAAGGGTGCCTGGTACGACGGCCGTTTGAACGGCGCCTTCAACCTGTTCCGCACCATTCAGAAAGACCAGGCGCAAACCGACTTCAACTCGTCTTGCCCGTCATCCGATGGTTATTGCTACGTGAACGCCGGCCGGGTGCGTGCCCAAGGGTTCGAGGCCGAGCTCAGCGGTGAAGTGATCGAGCGGCTGCAGTTGCTGGCGGGGTACACCTATACCCAGACCAAGACGCTGGATGATATCGACAGCAGTTTGAATGGCGCGGCGTTCAACAGCTATGTGCCTCGCCATGTGTTGCGCTTGTGGGGTGAGTACACCTTGGGGGGTGCGTTGGAGCGGGTCAGCATTGGCGCCGGGGTGAATGCGCAAAGTGACAACTTCCGGCTTTCGCCGGCCAGTGGCGAGAAGATCAGCCAGGCGGGGTATGCGGTGTGGAACGGGCGGATCGGGTATCGGATCGATGAGACTTGGTCGGTGGCGCTTAACGGCAACAACCTGTTCGACAAGCGCTATTACGCCAGCATCGGGACAGAGACCTTTGGCAACTACTATGGGGAACCGCGTAATTTCATGGTGTCGGTGAAGGCCAGCTTTTGAGGTGAGGTGAAGGCTACAAGGGCATGTCGTTAGATTAGCAGCGCCTATGAGATCGAGCGCCGCCCGCGCGGCGCTTCGCGGGGCCAGTCGGATCGCCGCACCGCCGCTCCCACATCTGTTTCGGGCCAGTTTTGCCTGAAGCATTGGCGCGCGGCGCCTTTGGTGCTCGCCTCGATATCGCGTCGTACAAACAAGGGGTCGCGCGCCTATTTAACAGGACTCATTGGCCCGAAACAGATGTGGGAGCGGCGGTGCGGCGATCCGACTGGCCCCGCGAAGCGCCGCGCGGGCGGCGCTCGATCTCATAGGCGCTGCAAATTTTTCGACATGCACCTCATCATCAAAAATTCTGACAACAATCGTCTTCCATCATCAACCAAAACGGGCATAAATTCCCTACCGCCTCCCAGCACCAACGGTAGCCCCCAATGCCCAGCCTAAACCCAGCCACCCCTGCCCTGGCCACCCTGATCCAGCGCTCCGCCCTGCCCAGCCCCTCGCTAAGCGAAGCCCAGGCGCAAGCCTTGCTGCAGACGCATTACAACCTGGCTGGCAACCTGACGTCGCTGGGCAGCCAGCAGGACCTGAACTTCCGCCTGGATTCCCCCCAAGGCCGTTTCGTACTCAAGGCCTGCCACGGCAGCTACGCCCAGGTCGAACTGGAAGCCCAGCACGCCGCCTTGGCCTACCTGCGTGAACAGGGCTTGCCCGTACCCGCAGTACGCCCCGCACAAACCGGCCAAGCGCTGCTGGCACTGGACATCGCCGGCCAACCACTGCGCGTACGCCTGCTCGACTACATCGACGGCCAGCCGCTGACCCGCCTCAAACACATGCCGCCACGCCTGATGGCCGAACTGGGCGGGCTCTGCGCACGGCTGGACAAAGCCCTGGCCGACTTTGACCACCCAGGCCTGAGCCGCACCCTGCAGTGGGACCCGCAGCACGCCCAGGCACTGATCCAGCACCTGCTACCAGTGCTACAGGACGCAGGCCACCGCGCCCGTGTCGAGCAAGCCACCCAGCTGGCCGCTGCGCACCTGGCGCCGCTGGCCGACCAACTGCCCTGCCAGGCCGTGCACCTGGACGTGACCGACGACAACGCCGTGTGGGCCCGCGATGGCGAGCGCCAGTGGCAATTGCAGGGCGTGATTGACTTCGGTGACCTGCTGCGCACCTGGCGCATCGCCGACCTGTCGGTGACCTGCGCTGCGCTGCTGCACCATGCCGAAGGCGACCCGCTGCGCATTCTGCCGGCGGTACGTGCCTACCAGGCGCTCAACCCGCTGAACGAAGCCGAACTGCGGGCCCTGTGGCCGTTGGTACTCAACCGCGCCGCGGTACTGGTGTTGAGCAGCGAGCAACAGCTCGCCGTAGCGCCGGGCAACCAGTACATCCGCAACAACATCGCGCATGAATGGGAAATCTTCGACACCGCTACCGCCGTACCTTTCGCGTTGATGGAGGCGGCTATCCTGCAAGCGGCCGATCTTCAACCCGGCAAGCCCGAGCTGGCCGGTTGTGCACCCCTGTTGCCCGAACTGGTCGGCCAGCCTGTCGCACGCCTCGACCTGGGCGTGCTCAGCCCGCACTGCGAAGCGGGCAACTGGGAGCAGCCAGGCTTCGATCAGCACCTGCTGGCCGCACAACCGACCCCGGCGAGCACGCTGCATGGCCAGTATCGCCTGTCACAAACCCATATCGACCGCCCCGAAGAACCTGCCACCTGCGCGCTGGGTGTGGAGTTGCAGGTGCCGAACGGCACCCTGCTGCAGGCACCCGAGGCCGGCACTTGGCAGCGTCATGGCGATGGCCGCGGCTGCCTGCACACGCCGCATTGGGCCTTGTGGCTCACGGGTCTGGAAGATGCCCCGGTGGATGGCCAAGCCGTAGCAAAAGGTCAACCACTGGGTAGCAGCCATGGCGTGCTCAGCGTTCAGCTGTGCCTGGATAACGCTACCCGCCCTCCCTTCTTCGCCACGCCCTCCCAGGCCGCAGCCTGGCTGGCGCTATGCCCGTCGCCTGCCGCGCTGCTGGGCGTTGACTGCGACGCCGAAGCGCTGCCCGACCCGCAGGCGCTGCTGGCACGCCGCGACGCAAGCTTCGCCCGCTCGCAGAAGCACTACTACGCGCAACCGCCGCATGTCGAACGCGGCTGGCGCAATTACCTGATCGACATGCAGGGCCGTTCGTACCTGGACATGCTCAACAACGTTGCCGTGCTTGGCCATGGCCACCCACGCATGGTGGCCGAGTCGGCGCGGCAGTGGTCGCTGCTCAACACCAACTCGCGCTTCCATTACGCCGCCATCGCCGAGTTTTCCGAACGCCTGCTCAAACTGGCGCCGGAAGGCTTCGACCGGGTGTTTCTGGTCAACAGCGGCACCGAGGCCAACGACCTGGCCATCCGTCTGGCCTGGGCCTACAGCGGCGGGCGCGACCTGCTCAGCGTGCTGGAGGCCTACCACGGCTGGTCGGTGGCCACCGACGCCATATCAACGTCCATCGCCGATAACCCGCAGGCACTGGAGACCCGGCCAGACTGGGTGCACCCGGTCGAGGCGCCGAACACCTTCCGTGGGCGTTTTCGCGGTGCCGACAGCGCCGCCGACTACCTGCGTGACGTCGATGCCAAGCTGGCCGACCTCGATGGCCGTGGCCGTCAGCTGGCTGGCATCATTTGCGAGCCGGTGTACGGCAATGCCGGCGGCATCTCGCTGCCTGCGGGCTATCTGGCCGACGCCTATGCCAAGGTGCGCGCCCGGGGCGGCGTGTGCATCGCCGACGAAGTGCAGGTCGGTTATGGCCGGCTGGGCGAGTACTTCTGGGGCTTTGAGGAACAAGGCGTGGTGCCCGACATCATCACCATGGCCAAGGGCATGGGCAACGGCCAGCCGCTGGGCGTGGTGATCACCCGGCGTGAGATAGCCGAGGCGCTGGAGGCGCAGGGCTACTTCTTCTCGTCGGCGGGGGGTAGCCCGGTCAGTTGCCGCATCGGCATGGCGGTGCTGGACGTGATGCAGGAGGAAGGGCTGTGGGACAACGCCCGCGACACCGGGCGCTATTTCAAGGCACGCTTGCAGGCATTGGTCGACAAGCACCCGCTCGCCGGCGCAGCGCATGGCTCGGGCTTCTACCTGGGCCTGGAGCTGGTGCGCGACCGGCAGACGCTGGAGCCGGCGACCGAGGAGACCCTGCTGCTGTGCGATCGCCTGCGTGAGCTGGGCATCTTCATGCAACCGACCGGCGACTACCTGAACATCCTCAAGATCAAACCGCCGATGTGTACCACTCAGGCGAGTGTGGACTACTTTGTCGACAGCGTTGACCGTATCCTGTCGGAAGACTTGTAGCCCGCCAAGGAGGGGTCTGACGATGGCCTTTACCAGCGACTCTCTTGCAGTCTTTCTGGCGGTACTGGAGGCAGGGTCGTTTTCTGCAGCCGCACGCAAGCTGGGCCGCGTGCCTTCGGCCGTGAGCATGGCCATCGCCCAGCTGGAAGCAGAACTTGACCTGGCCCTGTTCGACCGTGCCACACGCAAAGCCTTGCCGACCAGCGCAGCACTGGCGCTCGAACCGCAGGCCAGGCAGGTGATCTGCCAGCTCAACTTGTTGGACGCCCAGGCCCTGCAACTGCACAAGGGGCTGGAAAAACGCCTGACCATCGCCATGGCGCCCGAGCTGCAGACCGGCCGCTGGAGCCAGCCCCTGGAAACCCTCGCGCAGGAATTCCCCAGCCTTGAGATCGAAGTACGTTCGGCCACCCAAGCCGAAGCCATACGCTTGCTGCACGACGGTAGCGTGCAGTTGGCCCTGGTATTCGAACGGCCCGGGATCGATGAGCGCGAGTCGTTTCTTGAAGCCGGCAGCCAACTGCTGGTGGCCGTTGCTTCACCGCGCCACCCCGCCGGGCGCAACAACGGCACGCCGCTGCCGGAAGAGGCATTCGCCGAGCAACGGCAAATCATCGTGGCCTCCGGCAAAGCCACCGGCTCCGACCCGCGCATGGTGCTGTCGCGGCGGATCTGGCTGACCGACAGCTACCTGGCGACGCTGGACCTGGTGCAATCCGGCCTGGGTTGGGCCTACCTGCCGCAGCCGCTGGTTGAGCCGTTGATTGCCTCGGGCGCATTGGCCGAGGTGCGCTTCGACAACATGGCCAGCCGGTTACGCTTGTGGGTCGACATCATCTGGGTCAAACCGCGGCCCTTGGGCCTGGGCGCGCGGCGCTATCTGGAGGTCATGCGCCAACTGTTCGAAAAAGAGCCGCCCAGGGCCTGATGCCACCTCGCCCGCTCACGAGCCTGGCGCTACCAGCCTGTAGCCTACCCCCGCCTCGGTGATGATGAACCGCGGCGCCATTGGGTCATCCCCGAGCTTCTGGCGCAGATGCCCGACCACGATGCGCAGGTAGTGGGTATCGTCGACATGAGTCGGCCCCCAGATGTCCTTGAGCAACTGCTGCTGGGTAATCACCCGGCCCGGGTGCCCGGCCAACTGGGCCAGCAGCGCATACTCCTTGCGCGTCAACGCGACCTCCACGCCCTCCAAGGTCACCCGGCGGAAGGCGAAGTCCACGGTCAACGGCCCGAAACTGGCGGCCACCTCACCGCCACCGGCCTGCGGCACCTGGCGCAACAGGGCACGCACCCGCGCCAGAAACTCCTGAATGCCAAACGGTTTGGTCACATAGTCATTGGCCCCGCCGTCCAGTGCATCGACCTTCTGCACCTCGCTGGCACGCACCGACAGCACCAGCACCGGCACCGCGCTCCATTCGCGCAACTCACGCAGCACCTGCTGGCCGTCCATGTCCGGCAGGCCGAGGTCGAGCACCACCAGGTCGGGTTTACCCAATGCGGCTTGCGCCAGGCCCTCGCCGCCGGTGGCAGCCTCGAGCACCTTGTAGCCTTGGGACGTCAGGCTGATACGCAAGAACTTGCGGATCTGCGGCTCGTCGTCGATGACCAAAAGGGTGGCGGGCTGGCTCATGGGGTTTCGCTTTCGGCTTCGGGTTGAGGGGGCAGCGGCAAGCATAGAGTGATGCCGGTGCCCTGGCCATCGATGCCGTCACCCACCAGGATCTGCCCACCATGGGCGCCAATCATGCCCTGGCAGATGGCCAGGCCCAGGCCGGTGCCCTGCCCGCCTCGATCTCCACGGGCGGCGGTGTAGAACATGTCGAAAATCTTCTCCCGCTCCGCCAGGGGGATGCCGGGGCCCTGGTCGCGCACGGCCATGTGCAATTGTGCGTCCACCACCGACACCTGCAGCTCCAGCCGACCGTTGGCCGGGGAGAAGCGTGCGGCGTTCTCCAGCACATTGACCAGCGCCTGCTCGATCAATGCCGCATGGACAAACAGCAACGGCAACTCGGTCGGCACCAAGGTGTGCACGCGCAATGGCGCCAGCACCACACGCAGGCGGTTGAGCGCGCTGCCGACGATGTCTACGGGGGCTACCCAGTCACGGGCAAGCTTGAGGCCGCCGTGGCCCAGGCGGGTCATGTCGAGCAAGTTCTGGATGTAGCGGTCCAGGCGCTCGGCCTCGTCGCGCGTGCCTTCCAGCAGTTCGCGCCGGTCTTGTTCGGGGATCGCCTCGCCCAGCGCCAGCAAGCTGTCGATACTGCCGCGCATGGCGGTCAGCGGCGTGCGCAGGTCGTGGGACACCGACGCAAGCAAGGCGCTGCGCAGCTGTTCGGTTTCGCCGTGCAGGCGCGCGGCCTCCAGCTGTTCGGCCAGCCGCGCGCGGGCCAGCGCCTGGGCCAGCGGCTGGCCCAGGGCCGTGAGCAGGCGCCGGCGCGGGTCGCTGAGCGGGTCGCCAGTGCGCGAGCGCACGCCGAGCAGGGCTAGCGGCTGATCCTCCACCGCCAAGGGCCACCACCACCAGCGGCCATTGGGCAAGGTATCGCTGCCCTGGCCCGCTGCCTGACCGTGTTGCCAGGCCCAGTCGGCAGCGGCCCGTTCGTTGTCGCTCAGTGCGTGGGCTTCGCCACTGGCCACGCGCAACAGGCCCTCGGCATCACGTTCGAGCAAGCACACGTGCAGGTCCTGCCAGCCGTCCAGGTGCTGGCCGGCGGCGTTGAACACTGCCTGGCGGTCGGTGGCGACGGTCAGCCGACGCGACAGGTCGAGCAGCTGGCTGGTTTGTGCCTGGGTTTCGCGCAGTGCCTGCAGTTGGCGGCGCTGACGGGCTGCCAGGTTACCCGTGAGGGCGGCCATGAGCAGAAAGAACACCAGGGTTAGCACGTCTTCTTCGCGCTGGATGCTGAAGGAGAAATTCGGCGGGATGAACAAGAAGTCGTACGTCAGGAACGACAACGCCGCACACGCCAGCGCCGGCCCCAGGCTGCTGCGCACCGCCACCAGCAACACTGCAGCAAGAAACACCAAGGAGATATTAGGCAGCGCCAGCACGCTCGACACCGCCCAAGCCAGGCCGGCCGCCATGACGGTGGCTAGCAGGGCCAGCAGATAATGCCGCCACACCCACACACGCTTGACCGCCGAGCGGGCCGGTTGCGGCTGGGCATCGCGGTCGAGCACGTTGATTTCCAGCCCATGGCTTTCGCGCAATAGCCGCGCCGCAACCCCCGCCCCCAACAGGCGTCGACGCAGGCGATCGCGCGACTGCCCCACCAGCACCAGGCTGGCCCGGCGTTCGAGCGCATGCTGAATCAACGTGCGCGCCACTTCGCCGGCCCGCAACAGCACCACTTCGCCCCCCAGGCGCTCGGCCAGTTGCTGCGCAGCCTGCAAGCGCTGACGCGCCGCCTCGTCACGCAGGCGACCGTTGTCCACGTGCACCAGGCTCCAGGGTAAGTGACGGCGCTGAGCCACCCGGCTGGCATGGCGCACCAGGCGTTCGGCCTGGTCGTCGCCATCGACGCCAACCAACAGCCGCCCGCGCAAGGCAGGGGCTTCCTGGCCGCGCTGGCGATAGCCGTGGGCCAGGTCGGCATCGACCTGGGCGGCGGCCGTCTGCATGGCCAGTTCACGCAGGGCGGTCAGGTTGGTCTGCGAGAAGTACGCATCGATGGCCGCCCGCGCCTGCTCCGGCACGTACACCTTGCCTTCGCGCAGGCGTTCGAGCAGCTCGCGGGGCGGCAGGTCGATCAGTACCAGTTCGAAAGCTTCCTGCAGCACCCAGTCCGGCAGGGTTTCACGCACCTGCACGCCGGTGATGTCGCGGACCTTGTCGTTGAGGCTCTCCAGGTGTTGCACGTTGACGGTGGTGTAGACGTCGATGCCGGCGGCGAGCAGTTCCTGCACGTCCTGCCAGCGCTTGGCATGGCGGCTGCCGGGTGCGTTGGTGTGCGCCAGCTCGTCAACCAGGGCCAGGGCTGGCGCCGCGCTGAGCAGGCCGTCCAGGTCCATTTCTTCAAGCGTGACGCCGCGGTAATCGCTGCGCAGCAGTGGCTGCTGGGGCATGCCGCCGAGCAGCGCTTCGGTTTCGGCGCGGCCGTGGGTCTCGACCACCCCGGCCAGCACCTGCACGCCCTGGCGTTGCTGGGTGTGGGCGGCTTGCAGCATGGCGTAGGTCTTGCCCACCCCGGGTGCGGCGCCGAGAAACACCTTCAGCCTGCCGCGCCCAGCGCGCGGCAGGTTGGCCAACAGCGCGTCTGCGCGGGCGGAATCACTCATGTGTCATCCTTCAATAATGCGGGGATCGTTGGGCCTGCGTTGCAGGCCCCCGTCTCAATGCCCCAACGTCTCCAAGGCCTGGTTCAGTGCCAGGACGTTGACCACAGGCGGCCCGATCAATGGGTGGAGGGTGGCCTCTTCAAGCAAGGCTTGCAAGCGCTCCTCCGGCACCTTGCGGGCCGCAGCCACACGCGGAATCTGGTAGGCCACGGCCTGCGGCGGCAAATGCGGGTCCAGGCCGCTGCCCGAGGTCGTCAGCAAGGCTTGAGGCACCGGGCCTTGTTGCGTTCGATACAGCGCGCCAGCATCACTGGCCACCCGCTCGGCCAAGGCCGGATTGCTCGGCGACAGGTTGCTGGCACTGCTGGCAACCGTGGCATAGGCCCCTGCCGAAGGCCGCGAATGGAACCAGCCATCGCCTTGGAAATCCTGGGCGATCAGGGCCGAACCGCGCACCTGGCCCTGGGCGTCGCGCACCAGGCTGCCGTTGGCCTGTTCAGGGAAGGCGACCTGGGCGATACCGGTCACCGCCAACGGATACAGTGCGCCAGTAAGCAACGTCATCAGCAAGGCCAGGCTCAGGGCCGGGCGTACATAAGTGTTCATGGCGGCCTCCTCAGACCAGGTGCAGGGCATTGAGCAGCATGTCGATCAGCTTGATCCCGGCAAACGGCACGATGATGCCGCCCAAGCCGTAGATGAGCAGGTTGCGCCGCAACAGGTGGGCCGCGCTCGCCGCCTGCACCCGCACACCGCGCAAGGCCAACGGAATCAGCGCGATGATGATCAGCGCGTTGAACACGATCGCCGACAAGATCGCGCTCTGCGGGCTGGCCAGGTGCATCAGGTTGAGCACGCCCAGCTGCGGGTAGATGGCGGCGAACAAGGCCGGCAGGATGGCGAAGTACTTGGCCACGTCGTTGGCAATCGAGAAGGTGGTCAAGGCGCCGCGGGTCACCAGCAGTTCCTTGCCGACCTGAACCACATCCAGCAACTTGGTCGGGTCGCTGTCCAGGTCGACCATGTTGGCTGCCTCGCGGGCCGCCTGGGTGCCATCGTTCATGGCCATGCCGACGTCGGCCTGGGCCAGCGCCGGGGCGTCGTTGGCGCCGTCGCCGCACATGGCGACCAGGCGGCCGTCGTTCTGCTCCTGGCGGATCCGCGCCAGTTTCTTCTCTGGGGTGGCCTCGGCCAGGACGTCGTCGACCCCCGCCTCGGCGGCAATGGCAGCGGCGGTCAGCGGGTTGTCACCGGTCACCATCACGGTGCGGATGCCCAGCTTGCGCAGCTCGGCAAAGCGCTCGCGAATACCCGGTTTGACCACGTCCTTGAGATGGATTACCCCAAGCAGGCGTTTGTCGACACACACCAGCAGCGGTGTGCCGCCACTCTGTGCAATCCGCTCGACCTCGCGGGCCAGCGCGGCGGGCATTTCCAGGCGCTGCATGCCGACAAAGGCCAGCACCGCATCGACCGCGCCCTTGCGGTAGCGATGCTGCTGGAAATCGATGCCTGACAGGCGCGTCTCGGCGCTGAAGGCAATGGCCTCGAACTGCCCGGTGACCGGTTCGACAAAGTCGTGCAACTGACGCAGGTATTCGACGATCGACTTGCCTTCGGCGGTGTCATCGGCCAGCGAAGCGAGCAAGGCGCCCTCACCCAACTCTTTGGCGGTTACCCCGGTGGCGGCATGCAGGGCACTGCAACGGCGGTTGCCGAAGGTGATGGTGCCGGTCTTGTCGAGCATCAGTGTATGCACGTCGCCAGCGGCTTCCACCGCACGGCCGGAGCGGGCGATGACATTGAGCCGGACCAGGCGGTCCATGCCGGCAATGCCGATGGCCGACAGCAGGCCGCCAATGGTGGTGGGGATCAACGTCACCAGCAGCGCGGCGAGGAAGATCAACGGCAGGCTACCGCCGGCGAAGTGGGCGAACGGCTGCAAGGTCACCACCACGACCAGGAAGATCAGGGTCAGGCCGATCAGCAGGATATCCAGGGCAATCTCGTTAGGCGTCTTCTGCCGCTTGGCCCCCTCGACCAAGGCGATCATGCGGTCCAGGGTCGACTCGCCCGGGTTGCTGGTGATGCGGATCAGCAGCCAGTCGGACACCAGCCGCGTGTTGCCGGTCACCGCCGAGCGGTCGCCGCCGGACTCGCGAATTACCGGGGCAGACTCGCCGGTGATGGCCGCCTCGTTGACGGCGGCGATGCCTTCGAGCACTTCGCCGTCGCCGGGGATCAGCTCACCGGCGACCACCTTGACCACATCGTCCTTGCGCAACGCGTTGGCGGCAACCGTCTGGAATACCCCCGCGCTGTCGCGACGCTGGGCGGTGAGCCCCTGGCTCCCCGCCTTGAGGCTGTCGGCGCGGGCCTTGCCTCGGCCTTCGGCCAGGGCTTCGGCGAAGTTGGCGAACAGTACGGTGAACCACAACCACAGGGCGATCTGCACCGCAACAGCCGTGCTCACGCCACTACCAGGGGCAACGCACAACACGGTAGTGAGCACAGCGGTCAGGGCAACCACCAGCATGACCGGTGAGCGCTTGAGCTGGCGCGGGTCCAACTTGACGAAGGCCTGGACCAGGGCCGGGCGCCAGAGCGCGGCGAAGCGGGTCTGGTCCTTGGCGTTGCGAGGGGCTTTTACATCAGCAATGGGCATGTTCATGGTCGGCTCCTCAGAAGCCCAGGCTCAGGTATTCGGCGATTGGCCCAAGGGCCAAGGTCGGCAGGAAGGTCAGGCCCCCCACCAGCAAGATGGTCACCAGCAACAGGCCGGTGAACAGCGGGCCGTGGGTGGGGAAGCTGTTCAGCCCCTGGGGCGCGCTCTTTTTCGCCGCCAGGCTGCCAGCCAGGGCCAGTATCGGCAGGATGTAACCGAAGCGGCCGATAAGCATGGCCAGGCCGATCATCAGGTTGTGGTACACCGTGTTGGCACCGAAACCGGCAAACGCCGAGCCGTTATTGGCGGTGCCCGAGGTGTAGGCGTACAGCAGTTGGCTGAAGCCATGGGCACCCGGGTTGCTCACCGCAGCCGCCGGGCCCGGCAGGCTGGCAGCGATGGCGCCCAGCACCAGCACGCCAACCGGCATCACCAGCAAGGTCGCCACCAGCAACTGCACTTCACGCGCCTGCAGCTTCTTGCCCAGGTACTCCGGCGTGCGGCCTATCATCAGGCCGGCCAGGAACACGGCGATCAGCACGAACAACAACATGCCGTAGAGCCCCGCGCCCACACCGCCGAAGATCACCTCTCCCACCATCATGTTGACCATCGCGACCATGCCGGTCAGCGGGTTGAGGCTGTCGTGCATGGCATTGACCGAGCCATTGGAGGCGGCGGTGGTGGTCACTGTCCACAACACCGAGCCGGTGGTACCGAAGCGGCTTTCCTTGCCCTCCATCGGCGCGCTCTGTTGAACCTGTGGGCTTTCAAGTGCCGGGTTGGGCTGATGTTCGGACCACAACGCGGTAGCCCCACCGATGAGGAACAGGCTCAGCATGCAGGCCAGAATCGCCCGGCTCTGGCGCAGGTCCTTCACGTAGTGGCCGAAGGTGAACACCAGCGCCACCGGGATGAGGATGATCGAGGCCACCTCGAACAGGTTGCTCCAGGCGCTGGGGTTTTCGAACGGGTGCGCCGAGTTGACGCCGAAGAAGCCACCACCGTTGGTGCCCAGTTGCTTGATCGCAATTTGGCTGGCCGCCGGGCCGAGCGGGATGGTCTGCTCGCTGCCTTGCAAGGTCAGCGCGTGGGCGTAGTCGGCAAAAGTCTGCGGCACGCCCTGCCAGACCAGCAGCAGCGCCAGCACCAGGCACAGCGGTAGCAGGCCGTAGAGGGTGGCGCGGGTCATGTCGACCCAGAAATTGCCCAGGGTGGCGGTCGAACGACGGGCAATACCGCGGCACAGCGCCACGAGTACCGCCAGGCCAGTGGCGGCGCTGACGAAGTTCTGCACGGTCAGGCCGAGCATCTGGCTCAGGTAGCTGACCGACGCCTCGCCGCTGTAGCCCTGCCAGTTGGTGTTGGTAACGAAGCTCACGGCGGTGTTGAACGCCAGCGACCATTCCTGGCCGGGAAGGTGCTGTGGGTTGAGCGGCAGATACCCCTGCAGCAACAGCACGGCAAACAACAGCAGGAACCCGACCAGGTTGAAGGCCAGCAAGGCCAGGGTGTATTGCTTCCAGTTCTGCTCCTGGTCGGCGCGAACGCCCGCCAACCGATAGCAGCCCTGCTCCACCGGGCCCAATACCGGTGACAGCCAGGTGCGCTGGCCTTCCATCACTTTGTAGTAGAACCGCCCGAGCCAAGGTGCCGGTAGTAGCACGATGAGGAAAAACGCCAATAACAAGGCAAAGTCGTAACTGTGCATGGCCACTCCCTAGCTGCGATCGGCGCGCAGCAGCGCCACCAGCAGGTAAATAGCCAATGCCACTGCCAGCAGCAGTGACAGCCCGTCGAGCATGTTCATGTGTGAAGCTCCCCGTGGTGCGGCTTGGGCCGCTTTGAGGGAATTGTCCGAGGGAGGGGCGTAAAGGGGCGAGATCGAGGGGTGAGGTTAGGCATAAAGAATGCGTAAAAACGCGAGGTGACGCGCGAAAAACACCAATCAAAACAATTCTCATTTGTGCTATTTTGCCGCCCTCGTTCACACGCCCGCTAAGGTGGCCCCATGTCCGGTTCAGATCTCAAGGCCCTCTACCTTGCCCATCGCGAGGAGATTCAGGAGTACCTGGACCGCCGCCTGCGTTGCAAGGAAACCGCCGCCGACCTGACCCAGGACGCATTCATCCGGCTTTCCGAGCAGATGGGCCGCAGCCGCATCGAGAACTTTCGCGCTTACCTGTTTTCCAGCGCACGCAACCTGTTCATCGACCACACCCGCCGTCAGCAACACCGCAAGAGCGAGCCGCTCGACTCGCAGGAAGCGCACGCGACGGCCCAGCCGAGCGCAACGCTGGAACAGGCCGCCATTGCCAATCAGCAACTGGCCGCGCTGAACACCGTGATCCAGAACATGCCTGCACCGTGCCGCGAGGTGTTCCTGATGGTACGGGTCGAAGGCATGACCTATGCCGACATCGGTACACGGCTTGGCATCTCCCCCAAGACGGCGTACAGCCGTATGGTGAAGGCACTGGAATTGTTGAAACAGGGCATGTCCCAGTGAAGCCGGAGCCGATGGATCACACCGCTGCCGATGACATCAGCCACCAGGCCAACGCCTGGTTTGCGCTGTTCCACGGCGGTGCGCCCACACCTGAGCAACGGGCGGCATGGTCGGCGTGGATGGCCGCTGATGTGCGCCATGCCCAGGCCTATGCCGAACTTGAAAACCTGTGGGCCGCTTCGGCGCTGCTGCTGCAGCCCTCGCCCGCCGCCGCCCCTGTGGCCCCGGCGCGGCTTTCCCGGCGCCGCTTCGTCGGCCTGGGGCTGGCCGCCAGTGCTGCAGCAGTGACTGCAGGCGCCGGCACGTTGTGGCTGAACGGCGTGGACTCACCGTTCGCCGACCTGCGCACCGCCGTGGGCGAGCGCCGCATCGCGTACCTGCCCGACGGCTCGACGGTCGAAATGGCCGGCCACACGGCGATGAACCTGGACTTTTCAGCGACCCGCCGGGCAGTCGAACTGCTTCACGGCCAAGCGTTTTTCAGGGTTCGGCCGAGTGCTGCGGGTGAGTTCAGTATCAACACCCAAGCTGGGCGACTGCACACCCGTGAAGGCGAGTTTTGCGTGTCGTGCGAAAACGACGCGGGGCTGGTGGCGGTTAGCCAAGGGCGTGTGCAAGTGCTGACGGCCGGGCAGCAGACAGAGCTGGAAGAAGGCCTTTCGCTCAGTTTCAGCGCACGTGCGACGGGTGACATACAGCGTGCGGAGCTGGCGCAGATGCTGGCCTGGCGCAATGGCCGGCTGGTGTTTTTCAATGAGCCGCTGCTGACCGTGGTCGATGCACTGCAGCGTTGGCGCAAGGGCCGGATTTTCATCATGGACAAGCAACTGGCCGCCCGACGCGTGAGCCTGATTCTCAACCTCGACCACCCCGACCAGATGCTCGATGTGCTGTCCCGGGCCCTTGCCGTACGTACCACGCGCTACACCGACCTGGTCACGCTGATCTACCCCGCCTGAAAAATTTCAAAGCGCCATCAGACATTCCGATGCCCCATGCGTCTTAACGGCACTGAGATTTATTCGCATATCTGCACTGCATGGGGCACGCCTGAATGGCCAACCGACACAAACTGCACACCACACTTCATCCTCACTGGCAGCGCAAAGCGCTGGGCGCAGCACTGGCCTGCACGCTGCTGGTCGGTAACCTCCCGGCGCAGGCCGCACCTGGGCAGGCCCCTGCGAGGTCGATGCAGCAACTGTCACTGAACATCCCGGCACAGCCGTTGCGCCAGGCGTTGCTGGTGTTCAGCCAACAATCCGGGCAGAACGTGCTGCTCGACGGCAACGTCGATGCAACGCTGCGCAGCCCCGCCGTGGTAGGCCGTTTCTCGGCCGAAGAGGGCCTGGCCAGGTTGCTGCAAGGCAGTGGCTACAACTTCGCCCGCACCGACGCAGCGACGCTCTACCTGGTGCCCAGCGAGACGCAGGGCCAGGGCAACGAAGTGCTGCTGGCGCCCACCCAGGTCCAGTATCAACTGGCCCAGGCTGATGAGCAGCGCCGTGGCTATCAGGGCAAACCCGCCTCCAGCACCACGCGCCTGGGCTTGAGCAACCGGGAAACCCCACAGGCGGTGTCGACCGTTACCCGCGAGCAGATCGACGATTTCAAGCTCAACAGTGTGAAAGATGCACTGCGCAACGCCCCCACGGTTACCGTCGAACAGTTCGAGACCGACCGCACCGCCTTCACCTCGCGCGGTTTCACCATCGACAACTTCGAGTACGACGGCATGGGCATGCCCTTCTCATCCGGTGTGCTGCTGGGTGACCAGGACTTGGCCGAATTCGAGCAGATCGATGTACTGCATGGCGCCAACGGCCTGATGAGCGGCGCAGGCAACCCGTCTGCCACGGTCAACTTCGTGCGCAAGCGCCCGACCGACAGCTTCCAGGCCAGGCTCAACACCAGTGCCGGGTCATGGGACAACCGCCGGGTGGACGTCGATGTCAGCGGCCCGCTGAGTGACAGCGGCAAGGTGCGCGGGCGCTTCATCTACGCCCATGACAAGGGCAATTCGTACCTTGATCGCTACAGCCACGAAATCAATGTAACAGCAGGCCTACTGGCCTTCGACCTGTCAGACGCCGATACCCTGACCGTCGGTTTTTCCGAACAGAAGAGCGATTCCAACGGCAGCACCTGGGGTGCCCTGCCGATGGCCGACTACGCGGGCAATCCCATCCACTACAGCAGCCGAAGCGCCAGCATCGGCCAACCCTGGACCTACTGGAACATCCACACACAACGGGCGTTTGCCGAGCTGGCACACGATTTTGGCGCGGGGTGGAAAGGCAAGGTCACCGTGACCGGGACCAATCAGCATCAGGACACCCAGATGCTCTATGCCATCCCCGCCACCGCCGACGATGTGTTTGCCTACATCAACCGAACCACCAGCACCGAGCATCAGCTCACCGGCGAAGCACAGTTGTCTGGGCCTTTCGCGCTGCTGGGTCGCCAGCATGAACTGACCTTGGGCGCCAACTATGGCCGCAGCCGCCATGATGAGCGTGGCTACTACCGCAACGCCTCCGGCAATGAAATCGTCAGCCTTGCCGACGCACTTGCCGGGGCAGTCGTAAAACCGCCTTTGACGTACACCGACGAGCTCAATACCCAGCATTTCACCGACCGCCAGAAAAGCCTCTATGCCGGCGCGCGCTTCAGCCTGACCGACGACCTGCACTGGATCACCGGTGCCCGGATGCTCAGCGCCGACGGTGAGGGTATGGGCTATGGTGCGGCGCACGACACCCGGGTGCACGGCAAAGTGACGCCCTATACCGGGCTGGTCTACGACTTGAATGATCAGTGGAGCCTGTATGCAAGCTGGGCCGAGATCTTCAAACCCCAGTACCTGCGCAGCTCGGCCGGGGGCGTGATCGAACCGCTGGAAGGCAAAAGCACTGAAGTAGGCGTGAAGGGCAGCCTGCTCGATCATCGGCTCACCGTCACTGCAGCAGTGTTCAAGACCGAGCAGCAAAACGTGGCGGTGACCACTGGAGAGATCATCAACGGCCAGTACGCTTACCGTGGCGAAGACAACAACAGCCGGGGTGTGGAGCTGGAAGCTTCCGGTGAGGCGATGCCAGGTGTGGAACTGGCCGCAGGCTACACCTACGTGCACATCGAGGATGACGACGGCGAGAAAACCCGTCGATACGTGCCAAGCCATACGCTGCGCGGCAGTGTCACCTACCGCCTGCCCGGCATGCCGCAAGCGCGCGTAGGTAGCCGGGTGCAGTGGCAAAGCGCGACCGAGGCCGATGGTAACAGCCGCGTTCGGCAAAGCGCGTACGCCTTGGTCGATGTGATGGGCAGCTACACGTTTGACGAAAACTGGAGCGCTTCGCTGAACCTGAACAACGTCTTCGACAGGAAGTACCTGTTGTCGCTGTACCAGTCGGCGGGGTCCACCAACTTTGGCGCACCACGCAACCTGACGGCTTCGGTGACGTGGAAGTACTAGCAACTGCTGCAGGCGCGGCCCCTCGCAAGGCCGCGCCTACGGCGTCTGCTGCTCGGCGTTGCGGCTCCAGTCCAGCAGCAGGCTGTATCCTACCGCCAGCAAGGTCGGCCCGATGAACAGGCCAATGAAGCCAAAGGCGATCAACCCGCCGAACACCCCGAGCAGCACGATCACCAGCGGCAGATTGCCCCCTCGGCTGATCAGGTAGGGCTTGAGCACGTTGTCCACGCCGCTGATGACGAAGGTGCCCCAGATGCCCAGGAAGATCGCCATGCCGTAATCCCCCTTCCACACCAGCCAGGCCGTCGCCGGGATCCACGCGAGCGGCGGCCCCATCGGGATCAGGCTGAGCATGAAGGTCACCAGGCCAAGCACGATCGCCCCCGGCACGCCAGCGATCAGGAAGCCGATCAGCGCCAGCAGGGCCTGGGCCGCTGCGGTGCCGATCACACCGTTGACTACCCGCTGCACGGTGCCGGCGACCAGCTCCAGGTAATAATTGGCGCGGTCACCCGTCAAGCGCTGCAGCAGGCGCAGCACGAACGCCGACAAACGCGGGCCGTCACGGTAGAAGAAGAACACGAAGACCAGGCTCAGGGTGAGCTCCAGCACGCCGCTGCCGATCTGCGCGCTACGTGCCAGCAACCAGTTGCCCACCTGGCCCAGGTAGGGCTTGATCGACGCGATCAGTGCCGCGCCTTGCTGGTCGAGCGACTGCCACCAGTTGACCATGCGCTCCCCCACCAAGGGGACGCTGCCGAGCCAGGCCGGTGCATCGGGCAGGCCATCGACTTGCACATCACGGACAAACGCCGTGGCATCACGGATATGGTCGGCCAGGTTGAACCCCAGCCACACCAGCGGCAAGGCCACGATGAGGATCCAGGCCGTGGTCAGCAGGCTCGCCGCCAGGGTTTCGCGCCCACCCAGCACGCGCGTCAGCAAGCGCATCAGCGGCCAGCTGGCAAAGGCCAGAATGGCGCCCCACAGCAGTGCCGAGATAAACGGTGCCATGACCCACAGGGCAGCACCCAGTAGCGCCAGCAGCACGATCTGGACCAGCAGGCGATCATTATTGGCCATGGTGACGCTCATTCAACGGATCAGTTCCAAGTGCAGGCCTTCGGTAGCTGCGGTACCGACTTCAAGGCGGCTGCTGCGCACGCCTGCATTGACCAAGGCCTCGCGCCAGGCCTCGGCGTTGGCGCCACTGAGGCTGGCCCGCAGGGTGCTGTCCAGGTTCAAGCTGCGCCCAAGCAGGGCCACCCAGGCCGGTTGCGGCGTACTCAGGTCAGGGTAGTCGAGTTTGCCGGTGTCGCGCATTTCGCGCAGCACCGTGCCGGCGGTCGGCAGCAACTCGCCAAGCGGACTGGCGGCGACGAACTCCTCGACATGCAGGTAGGCGCGGCGGTTGCCACGGGTGACGCTGTAAAGTGCGACCAGGGTGTCGGCCTGTTCGGCCGAGCGACGCAACAGAATGAACGCTTGCTGCTCGTCACCGCCGTTCAAACGGGCATTGGCGAATACATCGTTGGCCCACAGGCTGGCCTCGCCGCAATCACGGCCCTGGCACCAGAACAGCGGGTAGCCGCCGTCGTGCTGCAGCGCTTCACGAGCACTGGTGAAGGCTTCGCGGGCGCTGCGCTCGACCGGCAGTTCATAGGTGACCGAACTGACCTGGCCACGGCTTTCGACCTTGTCATCGACCCGCAGGCGGCCGCTGATCTTGCGCAGGGGCCCCATGGGGTAGACGCGCTCCTGCTCCACTGCAGGGCGTTGATCGACCACCTTGGCGTCCACGGGGACGGGCAGGTTGTCGGCCCACAGCAACGGGCTGGCGAGCATCAGGCAGGCGGCGAAGGTGGTGCGGAGGGTTACGGGCGCGCTCATCGGCAGCCCAGTCGGTGCTGGGCACCGAAGTTATGGTCCAGCGTGTCTGGCATTTGCATGGTTGTCTCCCTGTTCAACCCGCCAAGCCTCGGCACTTGTCCGGTGCAAGTCAAGCAAAGCCAAAGAAGCGATTGATACAGTCTGCGACAAGGGCCGCGCCCTGTTCATCGTTCAGGTGCAGATGATGGCCACCAGGCAGCGTCACCTGCTCAAAGGGTAGCTGCTCCAGCAACTCGGTGTGGCGCGCCAGCATGCCATCGGCAGCCACCACCAGGCAGGCAGGGCAACTCACCCGCCTGACATAGGCCATGGCCTGGACGTGGCTCAGGCGTGTAGGGGATGGCAAGGTCAGGCGGCTGTCACTGCGCCAGCTGTAACCACCCGGCACGGGCATCAGCCCACGCTGGGCCAACAGCTCGGCCGCTTCGCGACTGACCGCGACCATGCCCTTCATGCGCGCCTGCACGCCCTCCTCCAGCGCCGGGTAGACAGACTTGCGCTTGCCGTCCAGGCGCAACTGCGCCTGCAATGCCATGCCCAGGCGCTCACCTGCGTCCTGCTCGGCGCCCGTGGGAGGGATGACCCCGTCGATCAACGCCAGGTGGCTGATGCGCTCCGGCAAGGCGCCCGCCAGTTGCACCGAAATGATTGCCCCCAGCGAATGGCCCAGCAGGGCAAACCGCTGCCACCCCAACTGCTCGGCAACCCGCAGCACATCGTGGGCATAGTCGGCCAGGGCATAACTCGCCCCAGGCGGGCGATGCTCCGAGTAACCATGCCCGGCCAGGTCCAGGGCGACGATGCGCAGGCCCTGCAGCCGCGGCGCCAGGCGGGCGAAGCTGTTGGCGTTGTCCAGCCAGCCGTGCAGGGCGATCACCGGCAGGCCGTCCTCGGGGCCGAACAGGTGAGCAGCCAGCTCGATATGGCCCAGGCTCAGGCGGATTTCCTGCATGTGCGCGCTCATGCCTGGCTCCAGCGGTCGAACAGACCCTTGATCAAGCTGGCGGTGTCGGTCGGGCGCTCCAGCGGGAACATGTGCCCGCCCGGCACGCTGTGGTACTCACCCTGTGCCATGCCGCGCACCGCCAGCGCGTGATGACGGCGGATCACGTTGCTGCGCTCACCGCAGACCATCGCCAGTGGCACCTGCAATTGCCGGGCAGGCGCAGGGCTTGCGTGGGGGATGCTGCGGTAGATACTGATCTCGGTAGCCGGGTCGAAACGCAGGCGCAAGCCATCCTGGGCAGGCTCCAGGCCGTGCTCCAGATAGGCTTCGAGGCAATCGGGGTCAAAGTGCCGAAACAAGCGCTTGCTGGCGAAGTAGTCCCGTGCGCTGTCGCGATCGGCGAACGCCTCGCGACGCCCCAGGGTGCGGCCTGCCGGGGTGATGCGGTCGATGAAGCCAAAACGCTTGGCGGTGCGCAGCACCCATTGATCGGCGCGGGTCAGCACCGGCGAGTCGAGCATGACCAGCCCGCGGTAGTACTCGGGGCAACGCAAGGCGGCATGCAGGTGCAGCACCCCGCCCAGCGAATGGCCCACCCCCCAAACCGGCGCGTCTTGTTGCGCCAGATGGTGCAGCAGCTCATCGACCAGGTTTTGCCAGTTTTCATTCACCGGGAAGCGCGGGTCGTGGGCATGCTGGGCCAGGTGGCGGACCTGATAGTCCGGCGCCAGGGCGGTGAACAGCTTGCCGTAGGTGGCAGACGGGAAACCATTGGCGTGGGCGAAGAAGATGTGCTGCGACATGGCGCCTGGTCCGGACGGGGGATGATGGCCCATTGTGTGCATCGCAAGGCCGCTCGGCAATGTTTGGAAAGGTCATCGGCGAGGGCTATCAGGTCATCTGCTGCGATCCAGACTGACCAGTGAACGTTGCAGGCAGGCCTGCATGTAGGCCAACTGGCTCTCGAGCACTTCGCGGGCCAGACGCTGGTCATGGTAGTCGAGCTGCAGCCTGCGCAATGCCAGGCAACTGGTCTGCAGCAAGTGGGAAACCCGCAGGCAGGCCTCTTGCAGGGCACGCAGGTCTTCCTCGCCCTGTTGCCTGCCGCTGGCTTCCAGCCCGTGATGGCCACGCACCTTGCCCATCAGATGATAGAGCTTGGCGTCGGCCGAATCGCGCAGCAGGCTGTACTGGGCAAAGTCGAGCAACTCGCCTTCCTCCACCTTGTCCACGGTGGGCTGCAAGTCCGCGGAGCGTAACAACGCCTGCATCTGCCCTTTCATCAATCGCTCCCTGCCATCCACTCGTCGGATAGGGGCAACGCTAGCAAGCTGCCAAGTGCAGCGGCAACTGACAATAATGCCAGTTGCCAGGCATCAGGACGGCGCGTTAAGCGCGCGCAAGCTCATCAGGCCGGCCAGTGGCCAGTCCCCCTCCAGCTCCGCCAGGCTGGCGGTACTCATGGCCGCCGGTTGCTGTAGATGACCATGTTCAAGGGCACCGACCAGCGTCCCCACTAGCGGTTGGTGGCTGACCAGCAGCACGTGTTCCAGGCCCAGCCGTTCGATTTCACCGATCACCTGCTGCACGTCGCTTTCCGGCGTCAGCCAGGGCACGGTGCGCACAGGTTCGGCAAAACCCAAGGTGTCGTGCACCAGGGCAGCCGTCTGCTGAGCACGCACGTAGGGGCTGGCGATGATCGCCTGCAACGGCTGCCCGAGCAGGCGCGCGGCACTGTGCAGGACCTGCTCGCGGCCATGGCTGGTCAGGCGCCGCTCGGCGTCGGTGTTGGCCCGCGGCTCCGCCTCACCGTGGCGCAGCACCCACAGCTTCACAGCTTGGGCTCTTCGTCACGCACCGGGTGCGGCGCCGGTGCCACGGCATGCGGTGCTTCGCCTTCTGGCGCACGGGGCGCTGGCCAGTCGGCGAATGGCCAAGGCTTCTGGTCGCTGTGGAAGCTGCCGAAGCGGCCGATCTGCGCCAGGTACTGGCTAACGCTGTCGCCGAAGTTCATCAGGCTGGCGCTGGGCGCGCCGTACACCAGGCGGTAGATCAACTGCACCAGCACCAGGCCGCCCAGCAGCAGTTCGGCCAATTGCCAGACCACCAGGAACACCAGCATCCACAGTACCCGCAGGATGATCGACTCGCGCTGGGCGCGTTCGGGCGTATCGTTCATGACTCGCTCCTTGCTTTATGAGGGCCGCGGACGGCTCAATTGAAACCGCTGATGGAAATGAAATCGACGTCGGTCTTCGGCTCGGCGCGCATCAGGTGCTCGATCACCTGGTTCAAGGTACGGCCCTCGAACAGGATGGCATGCAGGCCTGCCACCAGCGGCATGTACACCTGAACTTCCTGGGCCTTGGCCTTGAGCACCTTGAGGGTGTTCACCCCTTCGGCGACCTCGCCCAGCCGATTGACGGCCTGCTCCAGGCTCAAGCCTTGCCCCAGCGCGTGACCTACCTGGTAGTTGCGGCTCTTGGGCGATGAACAGGTGACGATCAGGTCACCGACCCCGGCCAGGCCAAGGAAGGTCATCGGGTTGGCCCCCTGGCTCACGGCAAAGCGGGTCATTTCGGCCAGGGCACGGGTGATCAGCATGCTCTTGGTGTTCTCGCCCATGCCCAGCGCCACGGCCATGCCGGCAATGATGGCGTAGACGTTCTTCAGCGCGCCACCCAGCTCGACGCCGAAGCGGTCGGCACTTGCGTAGACGCGGAAGGTGCGCCCATGCAGCACGGCCTGCACCCGCTGGCAGAGCGCTTCGTCTTCGCTCGCGACCACCGTGGCGGTGAGTGCGTGCTCGGCGATCTCGCGGGCCAGGTTTGGCCCCGACAGCACGCCGATGCGGGCCTCGGGGGCGATTTCTTCGAGGATCTGGCTCATCAGCTTGAAGCTTTGCGCCTCGATGCCCTTGGTCAGGCTAACCAGGCACTTGCCACGCAGCAACGCAGCATGCGGCGCCAGCACGCTGCGCAAAGCGCTGGACGGCAAGGCGACGAAGACCAGGTCGCAGGCCTGCAAGGTTGCCAGCAGGTCATTGACCGGCTCGACCCCATCGTGCACGCGGATGCCTTTGAGGTAGCGTGGATTCTCGCGGTTCACGCGCATGGCCTCGGCCTGCTCCGGGTCGCGCATCCACTGGCGCACCGGCACACCGTTTTCCGCCAGCAGGTTCGCCACGGCGGTGCCGAAGCTGCCGCCGCCCAGAACTGCAACAGGTTGCTGTTCAGTCATATCCAATCCGTTAAAGCCAAAAGTTAAGTGGCGACCAGGGCATTATACGGCTCGCCTGCCATGCGCCAAGGCTAGCAACGCAGATTGCACAGACAGGGCAACCAGATCCCAGCCAGATCACTGGCAAAAGCCCCACGGTCGGTTAACATGCCTGTTTCATCTCTGAAACAAGGTCGTACCGTGTTGCCTGGCACGCCCCCCTACCCGCGTCTTCTACTATTGACCGCCTTGCTCGGCGGCCCGGCCATGGCCGACGATCTGTTCATCGACAACGCCGACCTGCCGCAGGTTCTGACCGCCACCCGGCTCAAACAATCCCCGGCGGCGGTGCCCGGCAGCATGACCGTGCTCGACAGCGAGCTGATCCGCGCCAGCGGTGCCCGCGACATCCCCGAACTGCTGCGCCTGGTACCCGGCATGATGATCGGCTACGGCGCCGGCAACCAGCCGACCGTCAACTACCATGGCAGCAACGTCAATGACGCCCGGCGCATGCAGGTGTTGATCGACGGCCGCTCGGTGTACCGCGCAGGCCTGGCGACGGTGGACTGGAGCGACATCCCGCTGGCCATGGAGGACATCGAGCGCATCGAGGTATTCCGTGGCCCTAACACGGTCAGCTATGGCGCCAACGCGCTGATGGCCGTGGTCAATATTCTCACCCGCAACCCCGCCGACAGCCATGGCACGCGCCTCAAGGTCACCCGTGGCCAGGACGGCATCAACGATTTCCACGCCAGCCACGGCTTCGGCTGGGACGGCGGCGACATGCGCCTGTCGGTGTCGGGTCAGCAGGACGATGGTTTCGACAAGGACCAGTACGGCCAGGACTACCGCGACAGCCGCCGCCTCACCCGCTTCAACCTCAGTGCCAGCCACAGCCTGGCCCCCGACCAGACCCTGGAATGGCAACTGGCGGCCAAGGAAGGCAGCAACCAGCGGCCCTACACCTACCAGCCGGTGTTCCCCTATGTGACCGAGCGGGGCGACAACGCCGACGTCAATGCCAAGGACTACGCAGGCTCGGTACGCTGGAACATCGACTTCAACCCCGATCACAGCCTGTACGTGCAGGGCTCGGCCCAGCACTTCGACCGCCAGCAGGTCTGGCGTGCCTGCGACGCGGCGCTGTCGTTCAGCCCGGAGCTGACCCGGCTGTGGCAGCTCAACCCGAACTTTGCCGAGCTGGTGGCGCGCGGCGCCAACAACCCCCCGCGCAGCAGCAACCCCGAAGAACAGGCCCTGGTCGAAGCCATCCAGGCCCAGTGGAACAGCGAGGGCGGGCGCAACGTGGTCTGCGGCGATGTCGACCAGAGCACCCGCGAAACCCGCTACGACCTGGAAATCCAGGACACCCTGAGCCTGACCGACAGCCTGCGCCTGCTCAGCGGCATGAACTTGCGCTATGACCGCGCCGACTCGCAGACCTATTTCAATGGCAGCCTGGACGACCAGACCTGGCGCCTGTTCGGGCAGTTGGAATGGCGCGCCGATGAGCACTGGATCATCCAGGGCGGCGCGATGTTCGAGGACTCGCGCCTGTCTGGCAGCTCGCTGACCCCACGCGTGGCGGTCAACTACCTGATCACCCCACGCCATGGCCTGCGTGCGGTGTATTCCGAGGCAGTGCGTTCACCCGACATGTTCGAGAACAACGTCAACTGGAGCTACACGGTCAAAAACCTCAGCCCCAATGCGTTTGGCCAGCAACACGGTGAGTATTTCGTCAAGACGCGCGGCCCGGGCGACCTCGACCAGGAGCGCATGCGCTCGCGCGAGCTGGGCTACAACGGCTACTTCAGCGACCTCGACCTGAGCATGGATGTGAAGGTGTTCTACGACGAAATCACCGGCATGATCAGCGAGCCGCTGAAGAACAACCAGTACATCGCCAGCAACGCCAACAAGGCCCGCTTCACCGGCAGCGAGGCGCAACTGGACTGGCGCCCCACCCTGCGCGACCGCCTGCGCGTGACCTACGCCTACGTCGATGCCTGGGCCAGCAACCCCGACGACCGACGCCTCAGCGCCCGCAACAGCGGCTCGGCTGGCTGGATGCGCGAATGGGGCGATGGTTGGTCGAGCGCGCTTTTCTACTACGGTGACGATGCCCTCAACCAGTACCGCTACGAGCGTTTGGACCTGCGCGTGGCCAAGCGTTTCCGGGTACAGGGCAGCAACCTGGAACTGGCAGCGCTGTGGCAGCAACGCCTGGACGATGAGCCGACTACCGCACTGCAAAACCGTTACGACAGCCGCCATCGCCTGAGCGTCAGTGCGGAGCTGGAATTCTGATGGCCCGCCTGCTGCGCCTGCTGCTGCTTTGCCTATGGCCCCTGGGGCCGCTGTGGGCCAGTGATATTCTGCTGGTCGGTGGCGAAGACCAGCCCGGCATTCGCAGCTTCGTCGCGGCAGTCGAAAGCCATCGCCCGCAGGATCGAGTGCGCTTCCAGACCACGGCCGATTTGCCGCGCCCAGGTCGACTAAAGGCCGACCAGCGTCTGGTGCTGCTCGACAGTGCCGCACTGGAGTGGCGCCTGAGTGAAAGCGCCGGGCCGCCGGCACTGGCCATGCGGGTAAGCCGGGTACAGGCTGAACAGCGCCTGGGAAAGTCACGCCCCGCCTTCCTCACCCTGCTGTGGAGCGACCCGCCGCTGGCCCGCCAACTGCGCCTGGCGCGCTACCTGCTGCCACAAGCACAACGCATCGGCGTGCTTTACGGTAAGCACAGTGCCTTTCTGCTCGATGAGCTTCGCCATGCCGCCCGCCCCCTGGGCCTGGAGATCATTGCCCAGGACTGGCCCGACCCACGTGACAGCCGGCCCCTGCAATACCTGCTGGGCAACAGCGACGTGCTGCTAGGCCTGGACGACCCCGCCCTGTACAACCCCAAGACCGCAAAAAACCTGCTGCTCAGCAGCTATGGGCGGCAAATGGCGTTGATCGGCCCGAACGCAGGCTTCGTCCGCGCAGGCGCCCTGGCCAGCACCTACAGCGACCAGGACGACTGGTTGGCGGTGCTCGACCACTTGCTCGACCAGCCGCCGGCACGCTGGCCGCGCAGCCTTTACCCCGCGCGCTACGGCGTCAGTGGCAACCAGCAAGTGGCACGCGCCCTGGGCCTTGAACCCATCGATCCGAACGCCGCCGCCAAGGCCCTGGCCGAAGGAGAATCCACCCCATGAGCAGACGCCTGAGCTGGGACATCCACACCCGCACCCAGATCATCAGCCTCGGCCCCGCCTTGCTGCTGACCTTGCTGCTGATCAGCTTCTTCACCTTCGTGCGAATCCAGGACTTGCGCCAGGAGCTCAACCACACCGGCCAGCTGATCGCCAACCAGTTGGCGCCGGCCTCCGAATACGGGGTGATCTCGGGCAACAACGAAGTGCTCGAAGGGCTCATGCGCGCCACCTTGAGCATTCCGCACGTACGTTTTCTGGAGGTGCAGGACAGCCGTAACCACATCCTGGTCTACGTCGAGCAGTCTGACGAAAGCGCCAACCGGGCGCAGCGAGTGGAAGTGTTCCAGGCCCCGATCCGCCTCCAGCAGATCCGCCTGGACACCGATTTCCTGCAGCCGGGCAAGGTTTCTTCCCCGGCCATCGGTGACGACTACCTGGGGCGGGTGATCGTGGGCATGTCCGACGATGCCTTCAGCCAACGCCAGCAGGAAATCGTCATCAAGGCGGGCATCCTGGCCCTGTTCGCCCTGCTGTTCACCTTCCTGCTGGCGCGGCGGCTGGCCGTCAGCCTGGCCAAGCCCATCAGCGACATGGGCCATGCGGTCAAGGCTATTCAGCAAGGCGAATACAACACCCCGCTGCCGGTGGTCGATGACAGCGAGCTGGGCCATCTGGCGCGCCACATCAACAACCTGGCCAGCGCCCTTGAGCAAGCCAGTGACGAGCAGAAGCAAGCCATCGCCCAGTTGACCCAGGCGCGTGAAGAGGCCGAGCAGGCCAACCGCGCCAAGTCGGACTTCCTGGCGATGATGAGCCATGAGCTGCGCACCCCCATGAATGGCGTGCTGGGCATGCTGCAGCTGCTCGAAACCACCCCACTGACCAGCGAACAGGCCGACTACACCGCCGTTGCCACCGAGTCCACCGGGCATTTGCTCAAGGTCATCAACGACATTCTCGACTTCTCGCGCATCGAGCGCACGGCGCTGGAGCTGGAGCGCATCGACTTCAACCTCGGCGACCTGATCGCCAGCAGCGTCCAGTCGTTCCAGCACAGCGCCCAGCAACGCGGCCTCGGCCTGCATCTGCACATGCCCGAAGGCATCGAACACTTGAGGGTGAACGGCGACCCGACGCGGATCCGGCAGATTTTGCTGAACCTGGTCGGCAATGCCCTGAAGTTCACCGAGCGGGGCCAGGTGCAGGTCGAGGCGCGTTGCCAGGTACTGGACCGACAACTGCTCTGGTTCACCTGCAGCGTGCGCGACACCGGCATCGGCATCGACAGCGAGCGCCTGGAAATGATGTTCGTCGCCTTCCAGCAGGCCGACAGTTCGATTTCCCGGCGCTATGGCGGCACCGGCCTGGGCCTGTCGATCGCACGTACCCTGGCCGAACGCATGGGCGGCAAGCTGCGCGGTGAAAGCCGCGAGGGCCTGGGCTCGACCTTCACCCTGGAAATGCCCTTGGCCCTGGCCGCACCTGCCCCGGTGCAACTGCCCGCAGCGGTGCGCGAGCAGCGGCCGCTGGCCGGTAGCGAGCGGGTGCTGCTGGTGGAGGACAACCTGGTCAATCAGAATGTCATAGAAGCCATGTTGCGCAGCCTGGGGCTTGAAGTCAGCGTGGCGGCAGACGGCCTCCAGGCAGTCGAGCAGGTCAGCCAGCAACGCTTCGACGCCATTTTGATGGACTGCCGCCTGCCGAACCTGGATGGCTATGAAGCCACCCAGCGCATCCGCCTGCTGCCCAACGGCATGCACCTGCCGATCATCGCCTTGACCGCCAACGCCTTGGAGGGTGATCGTGAGCGCTGCATGGCCGCCGGCATGGACGATTACCTGAGCAAACCCTTGCGCCGCACCGAACTGCAACGCGTGCTGCAACGCTGGTTACCCGGTCAGACAACCGCGACTGGCGATAAATGCTAAAGTGCGGCAGTCTTAAGGACTGGACAGGACCTTCTTCGGGCCTGAAAATAGACGTTTCAGTGCACACCTGTACTTCTTTCGTCTGGTGCACTGTGACTTTCACCACAACGCAATAGTCTACCTGTAGGCTGCCGCCCCGGAGTCATCGCTTTTCGGGCCGGCCGGGAAGATTCATCCCCTGCCGCAGGGGGTTATTGAGGAGCTCGCATGACCAAACAACACGCCTTTACTCGGGAAGACCTGCTGCGCTGCAGTCGCGGTGAGCTGTTCGGCCCAGGTAATGCGCAACTGCCCGCGCCGAACATGCTGATGGTCGATCGCATCACCCATATCAGCGAAGAAGGCGGCAAGTACGGCAAAGGTGAATTGGTCGCCGAGCTGGATATCAATCCGGACCTGTGGTTCTTCGCTTGCCACTTCGAAGGCGATCCGGTCATGCCGGGCTGCCTGGGCCTGGACGCCATGTGGCAGCTGGTCGGCTTCTTCCTCGGCTGGCAAGGCCTGGCGGGCCGCGGCCGCGCGCTGGGTTCGGGCGAAGTGAAATTCTTCGGCCAGGTATTGCCTACCGCCAAGAAAGTCACCTACAACATTCAAATCAAGCGCGTCCTGAAGGGCAAGCTGAACATGGCCATCGCCGATGGCTCGGTCAGCGTCGACGGCCGCGAGATCTACACCGCCGAAGGCCTGCGGGTCGGCGTGTTCACCTCCACTGACAATTTCTAAGGGTTATTCGCATGCGCCGCGTCGTTATCACTGGTCTGGGCATCGTATCGTGCCTGGGCAATGACAAAGAGACCGTCACCGAAAACCTGCGTAACAGCCGTCCGGGTATCCGTTTCAACCCGGAATACAAGGAAATGGGGCTGCGCAGCCAGGTTTCCGGGTCCATCGACCTCAACCTCGAAGAACTGATCGACCGCAAGGTCTATCGCTTTGTCGGCCACGCCGCGGCCTACGCCTACCTGGCGATGCAGGACGCAATCAAGGACGCCGGCCTGACCGAAGAGCAGGTTTCCAACCCGCGCACCGGCCTGGTTGCCGGTTCCGGCGGCGCCTCGACCTTGAATCAGATGGAAGCGCTGGATACCCTGCGCGAGAAAGGCGTCAAGCGCGTCGGCCCGTACCGCGTCACCCGCACCATGGGCAGCACCGTTTCGGCGTGCCTGGCCACCCCGTTCAAGATCAAGGGCCTGAACTACTCGATCTCGTCGGCCTGCGCCACCTCGGCACACTGCATCGGCACCGCGCTGGAGCAGATCCAGTGGGGCAAGCAAGACATCGTCTTCGCCGGCGGCGGTGAAGAAGAGCACTGGAGCCAATCGTTCCTGTTCGATGCCATGGGCGCCCTGTCGACCAAGCGCAACGAAACCCCTGAACTGGCCTCGCGCGCCTACGACAACGACCGTGATGGCTTCGTCATCGCCGGCGGTGGCGGCATGGTGGTGGTCGAGGAACTGGAGCACGCACTGGCCCGTGGCGCCAAGATCTACGCCGAAATCGTCGGCTACGGCGCGACCTCCGATGGCTACGACATGGTCGCCCCAAGCGGCGAAGGCGCCATCCGCTGCATGCAGCAGGCGCTGGCCACCGTCGACACCCCGATCGACTACCTGAACACCCACGGCACCTCGACCCCGGTCGGTGACGTTGCCGAGATGAAGGGTGTTCGCGCAGTGTTCGGCGACAAGGCACCGAAGATCAGCTCGACCAAGAGCCTGTCGGGCCACTCGCTGGGCGCCGCAGGTGTGCACGAGGCGATCTACTGCCTGCTGATGATGGAAAACAACTTCATCGCCGGCTCCGCCAACATCGACGAGCTGGACCCGGAAGTCGCTGACCTGCCGATCCTGCGCAAGACCGAAGAAAACGCCAAGATCGATACGGTCATGAGCAACAGCTTCGGCTTCGGCGGCACCAACGCCACCCTGGTGCTCAAGCGCTGGGCTGGCAAGTAAGGCCGTGACGCAATAATGAAAACGCCCCGACTGGTTCGGGGCGTTTTTGTTTTTGGGTGCGGTATTGAATGTGTTCAATGCCCCTTGGGCAGCACTGCAAGAAAGTTCTCCCGCGCCACCTTGCGCGCCACCTCTTCCGGCAAGGCATCCAGGAATGGATCAAAGCCGCGCATTTCCTCCCCCAAGCTGCCAAATCGCCCGACCACATCCGAGCCCAGCATGAAGCGCTCCGGGTAGCGCTCGACCAACGCGACCCACGCCTTGCGCGGCTTGCCGGCTTCATCCAGCAGATACGGCTCGAGCACGCTCCACGACAGGTCGATGTACAGGTTGGGGTAGTCGCTGAGCAGTCGCTCAAGTACCGGCAGAAGAAAATCCATTTGTGTCTGATGGCGATGGATCTCCTTGCTCGCCCCCGCATGCGCCCAGATGAAGCGGGTATGCGGATGGTTGCGCAGCGGCTCCTCGATCTCGGCCAGGTACAACGGGTTGCGCTCGCGCTTGGAGGTGATGTTGGAGTGAACCAGCACCGGCAGGTCGCGCTCGGCCGCCAGGTGGTAGATGCGCGTCATCGCTTCGTTGTTGGCCCGGGGCGTGTCACCACTGGTCAGGGCGGTCAAGTCATCGTGACGCGTGAACACTTCGCCAATGCCCTGCCACAGCCCGGGATACAGCTCGAGCATGCGCTCGATGTGGCTCAGGGCATTCTTGTCCACCGGATTGAAGCCAGTGAGAAACGGATGGAAACGCTTGCGCTGCTCGGGCGGGAGTTTCTCCAGGGCCGCAGCGACGTAGATATCGGTGGCACTGTACCAATAGGCGTCGGCATCGTCACCGGCGTAATAGCGCGGCCGCTTCGGTTCATCCTCGTGCCATTTCTTGGCCACCGAGACCCCGGAAATCATCGACTGGTCGATACCCGCCTGGTTCATGGCCTTGAGCAGGGCTGGCATGCCCTCGGTTTCCTGAAAGAAGTCGACGTAGTGCAGATGGGCATCGCTGTAGCGGTACTCGCGCGCCTGGGCTGCGTGGCACAGCAGGCCCGAGAGCAACACGCCAGCCAGTGCTCTGGCGATCATGGCAGCATCCTTATCCTGATTCGAACAGAGTAGACCCTCGCCTTAGGGCGGCGGTTCAGCAATGGCGGACAACCCGCTATGCTGGAGGCTCCAGCGCCCTCGAATGGAGCCCCGCATGAGCCGCCCGTTGATCATCCGCCCGCGCGCCGAATCGGTAGAGGGCCAGCCGATCCTGCGCCCGCTACCATCTGCGCAGTGCCGCAGCGTCGGCCCGTTCGTGTTCTTCGACCACATGCTCGAGACCGACTATCCGCCTGGCAGCGGCATGGACATCCGCCAGCATCCGCACATTGGCCTGTCGACCCTGACCTACCTGTTCGAGGGCGCGATACTGCACAAGGACAGCCTCGGCTCGGCGCAGCTGGTGCTGCCCGGGGAGGTCAGCTGGATGACCGCAGGGGCGGGTGTCGCCCACGTCGAGCGCACGCCCGCAGAAAGCGTTGCTCGCGGGTCACGGCTGCATGGCCTGCAGGTCTGGCTGGCGTCGCCGCGCGAGCACGAGCAGGGCAACGCCAGCTACAGCCACCATACTGCGGCGAGCCTGCCGGTCAGCGACAGCTTGGGGGTGCGGATCTGCATGATTGCCGGCCAGGGGTTTTGCCTGAAGTCACCGGTGCCGGTGCTCTCCCCCACCCTCTACGCGCACGTTCGAATGCAGCCGGCCACGACCCTGCGGGTGCCGACCGAGCACGCGCAGCGGGCGCTGTACCTGCTGGAGGGTGAGTTGCTGCTGGATGATCAGGAGGTCGAGCCGTGCAGCCTGCTGGTGCTGCCCGAGGGCGAAGAGGTGACGCTGTATGCCGAGGGCGAATGCCAGCTGGTGTTGCTGGGTGGCGCGCCCCTGGATGGGCCGCGGCGGATGAACTGGAACTTCGTCGCGAGTGACCCGGCGTTGATCGAACAGGCTCGGGGGCGCTGGGCCGCAGGCGATTGGCCGGGGGTGCCGGGGGAAAGCGAACGGATCGAATTGCCGCGCTAGTGGGGCCGCTGCCACAGTGAAGGGCGAACCGATGCCTGTGGTAGCGGCCTTGCCGGACCGGCCGGAAAGGGCTGCGCAGCAGCCCCGGCAATCTCAACCCTTGAACACTTCAGTCAGCAGGTTGTGCATCGCCTTGAACGCCCGTTCAGAGGTCTTGCGGTCGTACTGCATCTTGCCTGGCACGTTGGCCGCCGGATCGGTGAACGAATGCACCGCCCCGCCGTAGCTGAGCAACTGCCAGTCGACGCTGGCCGCATTCATCTCTTCCTCGAACGCCGGCAACTGCTCGCGTGGCACCAACGGATCGGACGCACCATGCAGCACCAGCACAGCACCCTTGATGCGCTTGGCGTCTTCGGCATTCGGCGTATCCAGGGTGCCGTGGAACGACACTGCCGCCTTCAGGTCGGCACCGGCGCGGGCCAGCTCCAGCGCACAGCAACCGCCGAAGCAGAACCCGAAGGTCGCCACCTTGCCGGGCGCCAACAGCGCCTTGGACTGCCCGAGCAACTGATCCAGCGCCTCTTTCATGCGCTTGCGCAGCTCGCCACGGTCATTTTTCAGCGGCATCATCGCCGCCCCCGCTTCGTCAGCGTTGGACGGACGCACCGACTGCCCATACAGGTCGGCGATCAACACCACATAGCCCTGTTCGGCGACTTCCCGGGCGATGCGCTCAGCGCCTTCGCCAATGCCCATCCAGTTCGGCGCCATCACCAGCGCAGGGCGACCGAGCGCCCCTGGCTCGTACACCAGGCGGCTCTCATAGGTCTTGCCGGAAAGGTGATAGACCAGCGATTCAACGATTACCTTGCTCATCAAACTCCTCCTTGCCCCCATGAAAAAAGCCCGCCGAAGCGGGCTTTCCTAACCTCTAACTCAAGCAGACAGCTCGACCAGAAGCTTGTTCAGGCGACGGACGTAAGCCGCCGGGTCCTTCAGGCTGTCGCCCGCCGCCAGGGCAGCCTGATCGAAGAGGATGTGCGACAGCTCGGCGAAGCGGTCTTCGCTCTGTTCGTGGTCCAGCTTCTCGATCAGCGGGTGGCTCGGGTTGAATTCGAAGATCGGCTTGGAATCCGGCACCTTCTGCCCGCTGGCTTCGAGGATCTGGCGCATCTGCAGGCCCAGGTCCTGTTCGCCGATGGCGAGAATCGCCGGCGAGTCGGTCAGGCGGTGGGAAACGCGTACCTCGGCAACGCTGTCACCCAGCGCGCCTTTCAGGCGCTCGACCAGGCCTTCTTTGTCTTTGGCGACTTCTTCCTGGGCCTTCTTGTCTTCCTCGGAATCCAGCTTGCCCAGGTCCAGGTCGCCACGGGCGACGTCGACGAAGCTCTTGCCGTCGAACTCGTTGAGGTAGCTCATCAGCCACTCATCGATACGGTCGGTCAGCAGCAGGACCTCGATGCCCTTCTTGCGGAAGACTTCCAGGTGCGGGCTGTTCTTGACCTGCGCATAGGTTTCGCCGGTGAGGTAGTAGATCTTGTCCTGGCCTTCCTTGGCGCGGGCCAGGTAATCGGCCAGGGCGACGCTCTGCTCACCGCTGTCGTCATGGGTGGAAGCGAAGCGCAGCAGGCCTGCGATCTTCTCTTTGTTGGCGAAGTCCTCGGCCGGGCCTTCCTTCAGCACTTGGCCGAAGTTTTTCCAGAAGCCCTTGTACTGCTCTGGCTCGTTTTTCGCCAGCTTCTCCAGCATGTCCAGCACGCGCTTGGTCAGCGCGGTCTTCATCGAATCGATGATCGGGTCTTTTTGCAGGATTTCGCGAGAAACGTTCAGCGACAGGTCGTTGGAATCGACCACGCCCTTGATGAAGCGCAGGTACAGCGGCAGGAACGACTCGGCCTGGTCCATGATGAACACGCGCTGCACATACAGCTTCAGGCCACGCGGTGCTTCACGCTGGTACAGGTCGAACGGCGCGCGGGCCGGGACGTACAGCAGCGAGTTGTATTCAAGCTTGCCTTCGACCTTGTTGTGGCTCCAGGCCAGCGGGTTTTCGAAGTCATGGCCGATGTGCTTGTAGAACTCCTGGTATTCCTCGTCCTTGATCTCGGTACGCGGACGGGTCCACAGGGCACTGGCACGGTTGACGGTTTCCCACTCAACGGCTGGCTGCTCCTCGCCTTCTGCAGCTTCCTGCTCTTTAGGCAGTTGGATCGGCAGGGCAATGTGATCGGAGTACTTCTTGACCAGGTTGCGCAGGCGCCAGCCATCGGCGAACTCCTGCTCATCCTTCTTCAGGTGCAGCACGATGCGGGTGCCGCGCTCTGGCTTGTCTACGGTAGCGACTTCGAACTCGCCCTCGCCTTTGGACGACCAGTGCACGCCCTCGGCGGCCGGCTGGCCTGCGCGACGGCTGTAGACGTCGACCTTGTCGGCAACGATGAAGGCCGAATAGAAGCCCACGCCGAACTGACCGATCAGGTGCGAGTCCTTCTTCTGGTCACCGGTGAGGTTCTTCATGAAGTCGGCAGTACCGGACTTGGCAATGGTACCCAGGTGGGTGATGACGTCTTCGCGACTCATGCCAATGCCGTTGTCGTCGAGCGTGATGGTGCCGGCGTCCTTGTCGAAGCTCAGACGAATGCGCAGATCCGCGTCGCCTTCGAGCAGCTCTGGCTTGGCCAGGGCTTCGAAACGCAGCTTGTCAGCCGCGTCAGAGGCGTTGGAAACCAGCTCACGCAGGAAGATTTCCTTGTTCGAGTACAGCGAATGAATCATGAGGTGCAGCAGCTGCTTTACCTCGGTCTGGAAGCCCAGGGTTTCCTTTTGTGTTTCCACACTCATGGTCTTCAAAACTCCGATCTGATGGCAGTGGGCGCCTGCAGCCGATTCGGCCTGCGTTAATGGCGGATGTCATGCAGATGGGGGCTGCCCAGGCGATTTCAAGGGCTTTTCCGGTTCGATCTTGAAATGTGCCCGGGCGGTGGCGATGGGCGACTGCCGATCACCTTGCCAGGCGGTGATGGCGACGTTGGTCACCCGTCGCCCTTGGCGCCACAGCTGGCACTGGGCGTAGGTGTCGCGAAAGTGCCCGGCGCGCAGGTAGTCGATGGAGAAGTCGATGACCTTGGGAATGCTCGCACTCTCGCTGTAGATCAGCAGGTACAACGCCGCAGACAACTCCATGAACCCTGCGATCACGCCACCATGAATCGCTGGCAGCAAAGGGTTACCAATGTTGTCCGGGTTGGCTGGCAGGCGGAAAAGCAGGTCCTCGCCCTGGCGCTCGCATTCGATGCCGATCAGACCGGCATAGGGGATCAATGCCAGCAACGGCCGGTAGTCGCCCACCGCGTGGGCGGCATTGAGTTGCTGGCGTACGTCTGGCGGGATCATGCGCCACCCTCCTTGAGGCTGTTGCCGAAGCGAATACCGCCCTTGATCTGCGGCCCCAGGCGCATGAACGTTCCCACCACCTGGCAGATGGGCTGGCTGGGGTCGTCCTGGTAGGCGCTGCCGCGGGTGAAGATCACATCACGCGTCACCCGGTAGCACTGGGCATGGCCGTAGATGTCCTTGCCGGCCTCGGCTGTGTGCATGTAGTCGATGCGCAGGTCCAGGGTCGGGCACACTTCAAACTGTGGCAGCGCACACAGGGTGGCCATGCCGCAGGTAGTGTCCATCAGCGTGGTCAGCGCCCCACCATGCACCGCGCCGGTTTGCGGGTTGCCAACGATTGCCGGCGACCACGGCAAGATCAACGTCATGCCCTGCGTATCGGCATGCGCCACGCGCATCTGCAACAACTGACAATGCTTCAAGGCCGACAGAAAACGCTCGGCCATGGCCATCAAGGTTGAATCACTCATCGGCAAGTTCCAGGGCTGCGGACGCAACGGCATAAAACCGTTAAAAAATCTATGTAGAACGGGGCGTTATATATCTGTAACCTGCGCGGAACTTATTCCGCGTAGTTGTACTCGAAGGAACAAGTCACTTATTCCACCAAGGAGATACACCCCCATGCGTAAACCTTTTGCTTTTGCTCTGATGCTGGCTGCTGCCATGGGCCTGGCCGCTTGCGATAAAGCGAGCGAAGACAAAGCCCAAGACGCACAGCAACACGCCGAGCAAGCCCAGGAAAAAATGGGCGAAGCTCAGGATAAGATGAACGAAGCCGCCAAGGAAAACGCTGAAGCTGCCAAAGATCAGGCCGAAGCGCAGCAGAAGGCCGCCGAAGAAGCCGCTCCGGCAACTCCGGCTCCGGAAGCCGCCCCGGCCACTCCAGCGCCAGAAACCGCGCCTGCTACTCCAGCCGAACCTGCCAAGCAGTAATCGGCTTGTACAAAAAAACCCGACACTGTCGGGTTTTTTTATGCCTGAAGTTTAACGATTAAACGTTTCAGTTTCCGGAAGCCGAGCTCTCCTTGGCGACGTCCACCGGCGCACTTTCCGTGGGTGTGAACACCATCACATCCAGCACATCGGAATGGAACTCACGGCGGTAGAGAATCAATACAACCCCGACACTCATCACCATGAACAACCAGGGGCTGATAAACCAGCTCAACATGGCCATGCCAAAGTAATACGCGCGCAACCCCAAGTTGAACTGGTTGGCCGCCAGCGACAACACCCGCGCGGCGCGCGAGGCAAATGCCTTGCGCTCCAGCTCATTGACCAGGCGCTCGCCAATCATAGGCGCCGACCCTACCAGCACCGCCGCGAAGTTGTACTGACGCATGCACCAGCTGAAGGTGAAGAAGGCATAAACGAAGACCGTCGCCAGGCACAGCAACTTGATTTCCGACATGCCTTGGGACGTCTGCTGCACCAAGGGCAGGTCGGCCAGCAGCGACAGCGCCCTGTCCGAGGCACCGAGTACGGTGAGAATACCCGCAAGAATGATCAAGGTACTTGAGGCGAAAAACGAAGCGTTGCGCTCCAGGTTGCCGATTACGCTGGCATCGGCGATGCGGTTGTCGCGCATCAACATGCGCCGCATCCAGTCTTCGCGGTACAGGTGCAGCACGCTGGCCAGGCAAGCGGTGTCGCGGCCCTTCCAGATGGCATAACGGGTGTAGCCGCCCCAGCAGGCTGCGAACCAGCAGATTGCCAGCAGGTTGTTGAAGTTGCTTTGAATGAAGTTCATGCAGGTTTCCCGAAAGCCAGGTGCACAAAGAATAGAGACCGGGTTTCGACGCCCGCAAGCAGCAAAAGGCACACCACCGCAACGAATAATGCCGCTTCGCGCAACCGTCTGCAAAAACGCCCCAGGCAAAAAACAAAAAACCCCGCATCCATTCGGAGACGGGGTTTCAGGTGTAAACCGCTGGCTGGCACCCTGTGGCTTGTGGCCGGTGCAGCCCTCAGGCTTCAACCTATCAGGCCAGCGCCTCGCGCGGCTTGCCCAGCATGCGGTCGTAGATCACGGCCGCGGCCAGGGTCACCACCGACGGCACCAGCCAGGCCAGGCCCTGATCACTCAGCGGCAGGTGAGCGACGGCGTCCGGCAGTACATGCGCCAGGCTGCTGCCTTTGATCGCATCGACGACGCCGAACACCAGCGACACCAGCATGACCGGTGCGAGAATGCGCGTTGGCGAGTTCCACAGGTCTTTGACGAAGCTCAAGCCCACCACCACGATGCACGGCGGGTAGATCGCCGTCAGTACCGGGATCGAGAACATGATCAGCTTGGTCAGGCCCAGGTTGGAGATCAGCAACGAGAAGCCCGCCAAGATCACCACCAGTGCGCGATATGACAGCGGCAGGATCTGGCTGAAGTACTCGGCACAGGCGCAGGTCAGGCCGACCGCGGTCACCAGGCACGCCAACGCGATCAGCACGGCCAGGAAGCCACTGCCGAGCGAGCCAAAGGTATGCTGCACATAGGCATGCAATACGGCCGCACCGTTGGTGGCGTCAGCCGCGATATCGTGGCTGCCCGCCCCCAGGCGGAACAGGCTGATGTACACCAGGGCCAGGCCGACACCGGCGATCAAGCCGGCGATGATGGCGTAGCGGGTAATCAGCTTCGGCGATTCGACGCCTCGCGAGCGGATGGCATTGACGATGACAATACCGAACACCAGCGCGCCCAGGGTATCCATGGTCAGGTAACCATCGGAGAAGCCCTTGGAGAACGCCGCAGCCGCATAGGCAGGTTGCGCTTCACCGATGGTGCCAGCCGGCAGCGCGAACGCGGCGATACCCAGCACCGCCAAGGCGATGATCTTCAGCGGCGCGAGGAAGCGCCCCACGGTATCGAGCAGCTTGCCCGGATACATGGACACCGCCAGCACCACGATGAAGTACACCAGGCTGTAGAGGAACAGCGCCAACGGGCTTTCGCCGGTCAACGGTGCCACACCGACCTCGAACGACACGGTCGCGGTACGCGGCGTCGCGAACAGCGGGCCGACCGACAAGTAGCACACGGCCGCCAACAGGCCACCGAAGAACTTGCCGATCGGGCTGCTCAGGGCATCCATGCCGCCACCGACCTTGGCCAGCGCGACCACGGTGATGACCGGTAGGCCCACGGCGGTCACCAGGAAGCCCAAGGCAGCCATCCATACGTGCGGGCCAGACTGCAGGCCGACGATAGGCGGGAAGATGATATTGCCGGCGCCTACGAAAAGCGCAAACGTCATAAAGCCAAGCGCCAGGATATCCTGGCCTTTTAAAACTTTCATTTGAGGTAGTACCACACTGCTGAAATCGGGATTCGAGAAGGGATTTCCCCATGGATGAGGGAAATGCTGCCCGGCTTGATGAGCCAGACCCGTTTAGCGTGTCGTTCCCTTTTGGGGGACGGGCACAGAGTGAACGCGTAGATTAACTGTTTTGACAGTCAAACGCACTGGCACAGTGCTGCTTGTCCGATGTGCGTATGTGTTTGTCGTCTGTGCGACCGGGGACGGTGCAATTATCTCAGGGATCGGAAAAACGTCTTTGTGAAAATTCCTATCATACCCATCGAAAATTCCTGGTTATCTGTTCCGGCCTCTTCGCGGGGCAAAAAAACACAATGCTGATAACGACAAAGGCCACCCGAAGGTGGCCTTTGTGCGCGTGGGGGGGTAAAGCGTATTACTTCTTGGCTTCCCAGCCAGTCAGCTCGGCCAGGGCCTTGCCGATGTCGGCCAGCGAACGCACGGTTTTAACACCTGCGTCCTGCAGCGCAGCGAACTTCTCGTCCGCAGTGCCTTTGCCGCCAGAGATGATGGCGCCAGCATGGCCCATGCGCTTGCCCGCAGGTGCGGTAACACCGGCGATGTAGGAAACGACAGGCTTGGTGACGTGGGCCTTGATGTAGGCCGCGGCTTCTTCTTCAGCCGAACCGCCGATCTCGCCGATCATGACGATCGCTTCGGTCTTCGGGTCTTCCTGGAACAGCTTCAGGATGTCGATGAAGTTGGAGCCTGGGATCGGGTCACCGCCGATGCCGACGCAGGTCGACTGGCCGAAGCCGGCGTCGGTGGTCTGCTTGACCGCTTCATAGGTCAGGGTGCCGGAACGCGAAACGATACCGACTTTGCCTGGCAAGTGGATGTGGCCTGGCATGATGCCGATCTTGCACTCGCCCGGGGTGATGACACCTGGGCAGTTAGGGCCGATCAGGGTAACGCCCAGCTCGTCGCACTTGACCTTGGCATCCAGCATGTCCAGGGTAGGAATGCCTTCGGTGATGCAGACGATCAGCTTGATGCCGCCGAAGGCAGCTTCCAGGATCGAGTCTTTGCAGAACGGAGCCGGAACGTAGATGACCGAAGCATCAGCGCCGGTCGCTTCCACGGCTTCCTTGACGGTGTTGAACACCGGCAGGCCCAGGTGGGTGGTGCCACCCTTGCCTGGAGTAACGCCGCCGACCATCTTGGTGCCGTAGGCGATGGCTTGTTCGGAGTGGAAAGTACCCTGCGAGCCGGTGAAGCCCTGGCAGATGACTTTGGTGTCTTTATTGATCAGGACGCTCATTACTTGCCCTCCGCAGCTTTGACAACTTGTTGAGCAGCGTCGGTCAGGCTGGTTGCCGCAATGATGTTCAAACCGCTTTCTGCCAGTACTTTAGCGCCCAGTTCGGCGTTGTTGCCTTCGAGGCGAACGACAACCGGAACTTTAACGCCGACTTCTTTCACTGCACCGATGATGCCTTCGGCAATCATGTCGCAGCGAACGATGCCGCCGAAGATGTTGACCAGAACGGCCGCGACATTGCTGTCGGACAGAATGATCTTGAACGCTTCGGTAACGCGCTCTTTGGTAGCACCGCCGCCAACGTCGAGGAAGTTGGCTGGCTTGCCACCATGCAGGTTGACGATGTCCATGGTACCCATGGCCAGGCCAGCACCGTTGACCATGCAGCCGATGTTGCCTTCCAGGGCCACGTAGTTCAGCTCGAAGCTGGCAGCGTGGGCTTCACGAGGATCGTCCTGCGACGGGTCGTGGAAGGTTTTCAGCTTAGGCTGGCGGTACATGGCGTTTGCGTCGATGTTGATCTTCGCATCCAGGCAGTGCAGGTCGCCGTCGGCCTTGATGACCAGCGGGTTGACTTCCAGCAGGGCCAGGTCGTGTTCTTTGAACAGCTTGGCCAGGCCTACGAAAATCTTGGCGAACTGTGCAACTTGCTTGCCTTCCAGACCCAGCTGGAATGCCAGTTCACGACCCTGGAACGGCTGTGCGCCGACCAGTGGATCGATAGTAGCCTTGATGATCTTCTCAGGAGTTTCGTGAGCAACTTTCTCGATGTCCACGCCACCTTCGGTGGAGGCCATGAACACGATGCGGCGGCTCGAGCGATCGACTACAGCGCCCAGGTACAGCTCTTTGGCGATGTCAGTGCAGGACTCGACCAGGATCTTGGTCACTGGCTGACCGTTGGCGTCGGTCTGGTAGGTTACCAGGCGCTTGCCCAACCATTGCGCAGCGAACGCCTTGGCGTCTTCCTTGCTGCGAACCAGCTTGACGCCGCCCGCTTTACCGCGACCACCTGCGTGAACCTGGGCTTTTACAACCCACTCGGAACCGCCGATCTTGTCGCAAGCTTCTGCTGCAGCTTCAGGGGTATCGACAGCGAAACCCTTGGATACTGGCAGGCCGTATTCAGCGAACAGCTGCTTACCCTGATACTCGTGAAGATTCATGCTTTTTACCGTCTTCGTTAGGTACTGCGCTTCGGCGCTGCGCCATTACTGGCGCCGCACCACCTGTGACCGTTGACCCCGGGTTATCCCGTGTAGTCCGATCCGGCGAACTTTCCGCGGTGAGTCATGCACGCAAGACTCACGACGGGCAGCCCGCCGTGGTTTCTTATAATTAACGCTTCTTACGGTTGGCTACGTGAATGGCGCCGCCATTCACTGCCAGCGCTGCTTCATGCAACGCTTCGGACAGGGTTGGATGGCTGAAGACCATCATGCCCAGATCCTCGGCACTGGTGCCGAATTCCATTGCGATTGCGCCCTGCTGTACCAGCTCGGCAGCGGATGGGCCAATCACGTGCACACCCAGTACGCGGTCGGTCTTGGCATCGGCGATGACCTTGACGAAACCACCGGTGTCGTTGGCCGCCATCGCACGGCCGCTGGCCGCGAACGGGAAGGTGCCTACGTTAACCTCAACACCCTCGGCCTTCAAGGACTGTTCGGTCTTGCCGACCCACGCGATTTCCGGATGGGTGTAGATAACCGATGGGATCAGGTCGTAGTTCATCTGGGCCTTGTGGCCTTTGATGCGCTCGACAACCATGATGCCCTCTTCCGAGGCCTTGTGCGCCAGCATCATGCCGCGAACCACGTCACCGATGGCGAACACGCCCGGAACGCTGGTAGCGCAGTGATCGTCAACGAAGATGTAGCCACGCTCGTCGATGGTCACGCCGCTGTCCGAAGCCAGCAGATCAGTGGTCACTGGACGACGGCCGACCGCGACGATCAGCTTGTCGAAGGTGATCTTCTGCTCGCCGTTGGCATCGGTGTAGGTGACTTCGACTTCGTTGCCATTGACTTTCGAGCCAGTGACGCGCGCGCCCAGCTTGATGTCCAGGCCTTGCTTGGTCAGGGTCTTCTGGGCTTCTTTCGACACTGCGGTGTCGGCAGCCATCAGGAAGGTGTCCAGGGCTTCCAGGACGGTGACCTGGGCACCTAGGCGCGACCATACCGAACCCAGCTCCAGGCCGATGACGCCGGCGCCGATCACGCCCAGACGCTGTGGCACGGTCTGGAATTCCAGGGCGCCGGTGGAGTCGACGATGACGTTCTGGTCGACCGGAGCCGGCGGAATGTCGATCGGACGCGAACCGGAGGCCAGGATCACGTTCTCGGCTTCGATGATTTCGGTGGTGCCGTCAGCCTTGGTGACTTCGACTTTCTTGCCAGCCAGCAGTTTGCCGTGGCCCTGGATCGAAGTAACGCCATTGGCCTTGAACAGGGTGGCAACGCCGCCGGTCAGGTTCTTGACGATACCCGCCTTGCGGCCGACCATCGCGGCAACGTCCATCTTCACTTCGCCAGTGGAGATACCGTGGACGTTGAAGCTCTCTTTGGCTTCCTTGTACTTCCAGGAGCTGTCCAGCAGCGCCTTGGACGGAATGCAACCTACGTTCAGGCAGGTGCCGCCCAGGGCCAGTTTGCCCTCGGCGTCGGTGTATTTCTCGATACAGGCAGTCTTCAGACCAAGTTGGGCAGCCTTGATGGCAGCCACATAGCCGCCAGGACCTGCACCAATCACCACTACGTCGAATTTCTGGGTCATAAAAGATTCCTTTTTAGCTTCAAGCGGCACGCTGCAAGCCGCAAGACCAGCAGGCTTCGGCTTGAAGCGTGCGGCTTGCAGCTTACAGCTGCGCGATTAGATGTCCAGCAGCAGGCGAGACGGATCTTCCAGCAGGTTCTTGATGGTGACCAGGAAGGTTACCGCTTCCTTGCCGTCGATCAGGCGGTGATCGTACGACAGCGCCAGGTACATCATTGGGCGGATGACCACTTGGCCGTTGATGGCCATCGGGCGCTGGATGATGTTGTGCATGCCGAGAATGGCAGCCTGTGGCGGGTTGACGATCGGGGTCGACATCATCGAACCGAAGGTGCCACCGTTGGTGATGGTGAAGGTGCCGCCGGTCATCTCTTCGATCGACAGCTTGCCGTCACGGGCCTTCTTGCCAAAGGTGGCGATGCCGTTCTCGATTTCAGCCAGGCTCATCGACTCGGCGTTACGCAGTACTGGAACCACCAGGCCACGGTCGCTGGAGACGGCAACGCCGACGTCGGCGAAGCCGTGGTAGACGATGTCGTTGCCGTCGATCGAGGCGTTGACAGCCGGGAAGCGCTTCAGGGCTTCGGTGGCGGCCTTGACGAAGAACGACATGAAGCCCAGGCGTACGCCGTTGTGGGTCTTCTCGAACAGGTCCTTGTACTTCGAACGCAGGGCCATGACTTCGGTCATGTCGACTTCATTGAAGGTGGTCAGCATCGCCATGTTGGACTGGGCTTCGACCAGACGCTCGGCGATCTTGGCACGCAGACGGGTCATCGGCACGCGCTTCTCGGTGCGATCACCAGCGGCGGTCACAACCGGGGCAGCAGCGGCAGGCTTGGCAGCCGGTGCTGCGGCAGGGGCCGACTTCTTGTTGGCGACTGCAGCAACCACGTCTTCCTTGGTAACGCGACCGCCTTTGCCGGTGCCAGCAACGGTAGCCAGGTCGATACCGTTTTCTTCGGCCAGCTTGCGCGCGGCAGGCGCGGCAACCGGGTCGTCTTCGCCAGCATCGGCGGCAGCGGCAGCCGGGGCAGCAGCGGCTGGGGCAGCGGCAGGCGCGGCAGCAGCGCCACCTTCAACGATCGAACCCAGCACTTCGTCGGACAGGACGGTGTCGCCCTCGCCCTTGACGATGTCACCCATCACGCCATCGGCGGTGGCCAGGACTTCCAGGACGACTTTGTCGGTCTCGATGTCGACGATCAGCTCGTCACGTTTGACGGCTTCGCCCGGCTTCTTGTGCCAGGTGGCAACGGTGCCATCGGCAACCGATTCCGGGAAGGTTGGGGCTTTGATCTCGATAGCCATTATCTGTGTTTCCTTAAATTCGGTTTCAGGTGCGCGAAGGCGTTAGACAGTGAAGGCGTCTTGCAGCAGTTTTTCCTGCTGTTCGGCGTGCTTCGAAGCGTAACCACAGGCTGGCGCGGCAGAAGCTTCGCGGCCGGCGTATTCCAGGACCAGTGCCTTGTTGTGGCGGCCCAGGATACGGCGCATGTGGTGCTGGCTGCTGTACCAGGCGCCCTGGTTCATCGGTTCTTCCTGACACCAGACGGCATGCTTGAGGTTGGTGTATGGCGCCAGGATTTCGACCAGGTCGTCTTCCGGGAACGGATACAACTGCTCGATACGCACGATCGCGATGTCTTCACGGCCTTCGGCACGGCGTTTTTCCAGCAGGTCGTAGTAGACCTTGCCGCTGCACAGGACCAGGCGTTCGACCTTGGCCGGATCGAGGTTGTCGATTTCCGGGATCACGGTCTGGAACGAACCTTCTGCCAGGTCTTCCAGGGTCGAGATGGCCAGCTTGTGGCGCAGCAGCGACTTCGGCGTCAGGACGATCAGCGGCTTGCGCAGCGGACGGATGACCTGGCGACGCAGCAGGTGGTAGATCTGTGCCGGGGTAGTCGGTACGCACACCTGGATGTTGTGCTCGGCGCACAGCTGCAGGTAACGCTCCAGACGCGCGGACGAGTGCTCCGGCCCCTGCCCTTCGTAGCCGTGTGGCAGCAGCATGGTCAGACCGCACAGGCGGCCCCACTTGTGCTCACCGCTGGTGATGAACTGGTCGATCACCACTTGCGCACCGTTGGCGAAGTCGCCGAACTGGGCTTCCCAGATCACCAGCGCGTTCGGCGTGGTGGTCGAGTAGCCGTATTCGAAGGCCAATACCGCTTCTTCCGAAAGGAAGGAGTCGTACAGGTCGAAGCGCGGCTGGCCCGGGAACAGGTTCTGCAGCGGTACGTAGGTGCTGGCGTCCTTCTGGTTGTGCAACACCGCGTGGCGGTGCGAGAAGGTGCCGCGGCCGATGTCCTGGCCGGTCATGCGGATCGGGTGACCTTCGAATTGCAGGGTGGCGTAAGCCATGGTCTCTGCGTAACCCCAGTTGATCGGCAAGCCACCGGCCTGCATCTTCTGGCGATCTTCGTAGATCTTCGACACCTGACGCTGGACGACGAAGCCTTCCGGCAGCTCGAGCAGCTTGGCCGACAGGTCCTGCAGGGTCTTGAGGTCGAAACGGGTGTCGTGACGCGCGGTCCAGGCGTGGCCCAGGTACGGACGCCAGTCGACGAACAGCTCGCGGTTCGGCTCCTTGACCAGGCTCTTGACCACGTGCAGGCCGTTGTCCAGGGCGTTGCGGTACTCGTCGATCTTGGCCTGAGCACGCTCGGCGTCGATGCGACCGGCCTGGATCAGTGCCTCGGCATACAGCTCACGGGTGGTGCGCTGTTTGCTGATCTGCTGATACATCAGCGGCTGGGTACCGTTCGGCTCGTCGGCCTCGTTGTGGCCGCGACGGCGGTAGCAGACCAGGTCGACGACCACGTCACGCTTGAACTGCATGCGGTAATCAATGGCCAGCTGGGTCACGAACAGCACGGCTTCCGGGTCATCCCCGTTGACGTGCAGGATCGGCGCCTGAATCATCTTGGCAACGTCGGTGGCGTACTCGGTGGAGCGCGCATCCAACGGGTTGCTGATGGTGAAACCGACCTGGTTGTTGATCACGATGTGCACGGTACCGCCGGTCTTGAAACCGCGGGTCTGCGACATCTGGAAGGTTTCCAGGACCACGCCCTGGCCGGCGAATGCCGCATCACCGTGAATCGAGATCGGCAGTACCTTGTCGCCAACGGTGTCGTTGCGACGGTCCTGACGGGCGCGCACCGAACCCTCGACCACTGGCGAGACGATTTCCAGGTGGGACGGGTTGAACGCCATGGCCAGGTGAACTTCGCCACCGGTGGTCATCACGTTCGAAGAGAAGCCCTGGTGATACTTGACGTCACCGGAGCCCAGCTCGTTCATCTTCTTGCCTTCGAACTCGTCGAACAGCTCGCGCGGGTTCTTGCCGAAGGTGTTGACCAGCACGTTCAGACGGCCACGGTGGGCCATGCCGATCACGACTTCCTTGGTGCCGTAGGAGCCGGAGCGCTGGATCATCTCGTCCAGCATCGGGATCAGGCTTTCGCCACCCTCCAGGCCGAAACGCTTGGTGCCCGGATACTTGGTGCCCAGGTACTTCTCAAGCCCTTCACCGGCGGTCACGCGCTCGAGCAGGTGGGCCTGCACGTCAGCGGAAAACTCCGGACGGCCGCGCACGCTTTCGAGACGCTGCTGGAACCAGCTGCGCTGCTCGGAATCGACGATATGGGTGAACTCGGCGCCAATGGTGCGACAATATGTCTTCTGGAGCGCCTCGAAGATCTCGCGTAGGCTCGCTTCCTCTTTGCCGATGAACAGGTCGCCGGCACGGAAGGTCGTATCAAGATCGGCATTGGTCAAGCCGTAGTGATTGATCGACAGGTCTACGGGCGCAGGGCGCTGCCACAACCCCAACGGGTCGAGCTTGGCAGCCTGATGACCGCGCATACGATAGGCCTGGATCAGTCGCAGAACTTCAACCTGCTTCTTCTCGTGTTCACTGCTCACGCTCCCGGCGGATACCGGTTGGGCGCGGCGCTGGTTCTTTGCCAGCAGTACGAAATGGTCGCGGATTGTAGAGTGCGATACATCGGTAGCGGTGCTGCCGTCGGCTGGCAACTTCTGGAAGTAAGTGCGCCACTCTTCTGGCACAGCGTTAGGGTCGTGCAGGTAGAGTTCGTAGAGCTCTTCCACATATGCAGCGTTACCACCTGAAAGGTGGGCGCTTTCCCACATGCGCTGCATCACGCTTTCTTGCATGCTTGGTCACCCTCGGTTAGGGGACGATCGGCGAGAGCCACAGCAAACCTGGAAAAGTCCGAACACAGCGACTGAACCACGCCACTTGGATCCTGCTGATTTTCCGGGTACCAGCCCGGAAAGCCCCTGCTGGTCTCATATCTTCATAGGTAATGAGCGCGGGCTTTGTGGGCCCTTGCTCGAGTTTTACCTCAGTGCGGGCTCACCACCCGCACCTCGGCTTACTGCAGGTACAACTCGATGAATCAGGTGCCGCTTTGCAGCAGCATGTTACGTACGTGACCGATTGCCTTGGTCGGGTTCAGACCTTTCGGGCAAACGTTTACGCAGTTCATGATCCCGCGGCAGCGGAATACGCTGAACGGGTCATCCAGGGACGCCAGGCGCTCCTGAGTCTTGGTGTCACGGCTGTCGGCCAGGAAGCGATAGGCCTGCAGCAAAGCAGCGGGGCCCAGGAACTTGTCCGGGTTCCACCAGAACGATGGGCAGGAAGTCGAGCAGCAAGCGCACAGAATGCACTCGTACAGACCGTCCAGCTTGTCACGCTCTTCTGGCGACTGCAGACGCTCGATAGCCGGAGGCGGCGTATCGTTCTGCAGGAATGGCTTCACCTTCTCGTACTGCTTGTAGAAGATGCTCATGTCGACGACCAGGTCACGAATGACCGGCAGGCCCGGCAGCGGGCGCAGCACCAGCTTGTTGCCCTTGACCACGCCCGACAGCGGGGTGATGCAGGCCAGGCCATTCTTGCCGTTCATGTTCATGCCATCGGAACCGCACACGCCTTCACGGCACGAGCGACGGTACGAGAAACCCTCGTCCTTTTCCTTGATCAGTGCCAGCACGTCCAGAACCATCAGGTCCTTGCCGCCGGTATCGACGTCGAACGACTCCATCTTGGGCGCCGAGTCGGTGTCGGGGTTGTAACGGTAAACTTCGACTTTCAACATAGCAGCCACCCTTAGTAAGTCCGGATTTTTGGCTCGAAGGCCGGTACGGTCTTCGGCGCAAAGTTGACGCCACGCTTGGCAACGCGCTTCTCACCCGGGTAGTACAGGGTGTGGCACAGCCAGTTCTCGTCGTCACGGTCTTCGAAGTCTTCACGGGCGTGAGCGCCGCGCGACTCTTTACGGGCTTCGGCCGCAATGGCGGTAGCTTCGGCAACTTCCAGCAGGTTCTGCAGCTCCAGCGCTTCGATACGCGCGGTGTTGAAGGCCTGGGACTTGTCGTTGATCTTCACGTTGGCGATGCGGTCACGCAGGCCCGCCAGCTGCTCGATACCCTTCTGCATGTATTCGCCAGTACGGAATACACCGAAGTAGTTCTGCATGCAGCTTTGCAGCTCGCGCTTGAGGCTTGCCACGTCTTCGCCAGTGGTGCGCTCGTTGAGCTTGTTCAGGCGGTTCAGGGCAACGTCGACATCGGTATCGCTGGCATCGCGGTACTCGACGCCTTCGGTCAGCGCCTTCTCCAGGTGCAGGCCGGCAGCACGGCCAAACACTACCAGGTCGAGCAGCGAGTTGCCGCCCAGGCGGTTGGCACCGTGGACCGATACGCACGCCACTTCACCTACGGCGAACAGGCCCGGGATGATGTGGTCCTTGCCTTCGGCGTCCATGGTGATGGCCTGGCCATGAATGTTGGTGGCAACACCACCCATCATGTAGTGGCAGGTCGGTACGACCGGCACCGGCGCGACAACCGGGTCGACGTGGGCGAAGGTCTTGGACAGTTCGCAGATACCTGGCAGACGGCTGTGCAGCACTTCCTCGCCCAGGTGGTCCAGCTTCAGCAGTACGTGGTCCTTGTTCGGGCCCACGCCGTTGCCGGCGATGATCTCTTTGACCATGGAACGGGCAACCACGTCGCGGCCGGCCAGGTCTTTCGCGTTCGGCGCGTAACGCTCCATGAAGCGCTCGCCGTGGGCGTTGATCAGGTAGCCACCTTCACCGCGGCAACCCTCGGTGACCAGTACACCGGCGCCGGCGATGCCGGTTGGGTGGAACTGCCACATTTCGATGTCCTGCACCGGCACGCCGGCACGCAGGGCCATGCCGACACCGTCACCGGTGTTGATCAGGGCGTTGGTGGTCGAGGCGTAGATACGGCCCGCACCGCCAGTAGCCAGAACGGTGGCCTTGGACTTGATGTACAGGGTTTCGCCGGTTTCGATGCAGATCGCGATCACACCGACGAACGCGCCGTCCTGGTTCTTCACCAGGTCAACCGCGTAGTACTCGTTCAGGAAGGTGGTGCCCGCTTTCAGGTTGCCCTGATAGAGGGTGTGCAGCAGTGCGTGACCGGTACGGTCGGACGCTGCACAGGTACGAGCAGCCTGGCCGCCTTTGCCGAAGTCCTTGGACTGGCCACCGAACGGACGCTGGTAGATACGGCCGGTTTCGGTGCGCGAGAACGGCAGGCCCATGTGGTCCAGCTCGAAGACCGCAGCCGGGCCTTCCTGACACATGTATTCGATAGCGTCCTGGTCACCGATGTAGTCGGAACCTTTGACGGTATCGTACATGTGCCAGCGCCAGTCGTCGTTCGGGTCGGCCGAAGCGATGGCGCAGGTGATGCCGCCCTGGGCGGATACAGTGTGCGAACGGGTCGGGAAGACCTTGGTGACCACGGCAGTCTTGTGACCGCCCTGTGCCAGCTGCAGCGCTGCGCGCATGCCGGCGCCGCCGCCACCAATGATGATGGCGTCGAAGGAAATAGTAGGAATGCTAGCCATGGATCAGATACCCCAGAGAATCTGCACACCCCAGACGAAGTAAGCGAACATCGCAACGCCGCATACCGCCTGGAACAGGAAACGAATCGCAGTTGCCGACTTGCCGAACGCCATCGGCGTCAGGTAGTCGGTGGCAATGGTCCACATGCCGACCCAGGCGTGAGCGCCCAGGGCAACGAGGGCCAGCAGACTGAAGATCCGCATCGCGTTGTTGGAGAACAGACCGTGCCACTGGGCATAGTCGATACCTGGGTGGGCTACGACGTAACCGATCAGGAAGAGGAAGTAAGCCGCGAGAACGACCGCAGAGACGCGCTGTGCCATCCAGTCATAGAGGCCCGAACGCGACAGGTTCGTGACATTGGTTACCATACCCAAACTCCCACCAGAACGATCACCACCACGGAGATGACAATCACGATTTTCGAGCCCAGCTTGCCGCCTTCCAGCGTCTCACCGATGCCCATGTCCATGATCAGGTGGCGTACACCTGCCACCAGGTGATACAGCAGGGCGGACAGCAGGGCCCAGGTCACCAGTTTGGCCAGCGGACTGGTCAGACACGCCTTCACCTCACCGAAGCCTTCCTCGGAACCCAGGGACTTGCCCAATGCATAAAGCATGATGGCCAGGCCGAGGAACAGGATGACGCCGGAGATACGGTGCAGAATGGACGTGTACGCGGTGATCGGGAGCTTGATGGTCCTTAGGTCTAGGTTTACAGGTCGTTGGCTTTTCACGGCTTTTTTCACACTGAAGAGCCCCTAGCGAACAGGGCAAAGTTGTTGGTAAGTGTACTGGTCAGGTACCCACCACCCAGGGAACGGCGACCCCCAGCAGTTCGGGCTTGCAAGCCCCTGGCGGTCGGGTGCCGAGTATAGACAGTTAGGCTGCTTATGACAACGTGATGGGGTAGCCCAAATAGCGCATTGCCTTTAGCCAGCAAAAGGCGTAAATGGGCGACAATTTCGAGAAAAATCAGGCCTCGAAGCCCGTTTCAACCAGCCTTTAGGCAAATTGACATCTGAATTTATCCCTCTATAGTGGTGCGGGCCCTGCGTGGGGGGTCTGTCTGATGATTTCAAGCATTAATAGGAGGCCACATGGCTGACAAAAAAGCGCAGTTGGTCATCGAGGGCGCTGCCCCCGTCGAGCTGCCCATTTTAACCGGCACCGTTGGTCCTGATGTAATCGACGTCCGCGGGTTGGGGGCCACAGGTCACTTCACCTTCGACCCTGGTTTCATGGCGACCGCCTCGTGCGAGTCGAAGATCACCTACATCGACGGCGACAAGGGTATTCTGCTGCACCGCGGCTACCCGATCGAACAGCTCGCCGAGCAGTCGGACTACCTCGAAACCTGCTACCTGCTGCTCAACGGCGAATTGCCGAATGCCGAGCAGAAGGCTCAGTTCGTCAGCACCGTGAAGAACCACACCATGGTTCACGAGCAGCTGAAGTCCTTCTTCAACGGTTTCCGCCGCGACGCTCACCCGATGGCGGTGATGTGCGGCGTGGTCGGCGCCCTGTCGGCGTTCTACCACGACTCCCTGGACATCAATAACCCGCAACACCGCGAAATCTCCGCGGTGCGCCTGGTCGCCAAAATGCCGACCCTGGCCGCGATGGTTTACAAGTACTCCATGGGCCAGCCGATGATGTACCCGCGCAACGACCTGTCGTACGCGGAAAACTTCCTGCACATGATGTTCAACACCCCGTGCGAGATCAAACCGATCAGCCCGGTGCTGGCCAAGGCAATGGACCGGATCTTCATCCTCCACGCCGACCACGAGCAGAACGCCTCCACCTCCACCGTGCGCCTGGCCGGCTCGTCGGGCGCCAACCCGTTCGCCTGTATCGCCGCCGGTATCGCTGCACTGTGGGGCCCTGCCCACGGCGGTGCGAACGAAGCCGTACTGACCATGCTCGATGAAATCGGCGATGTCTCGAACATCGACACCTTCATCGCCAAGGCCAAGGACAAGAACGACCCGTTCAAGCTCATGGGCTTCGGTCACCGCGTGTACAAGAACCGCGACCCGCGCGCCACCGTGATGAAGCAGACCTGCGACGAAGTCCTGCGCGAGCTGGGCATCAAGAACGACCCGCAGCTGGAACTGGCCATGCGCCTGGAAGAGATCGCCCTGACCGATCCGTACTTCATCGAGCGCTCGCTGTACCCGAACGTCGACTTCTACTCGGGGATCATCCTCAAGGCGATCGGCATTCCGACCAGCATGTTCACCGTGATCTTCGCCCTGGCACGTACTGTAGGCTGGATCTCGCACTGGAAAGAAATGCTCTCCAGCCCGTACAAGATTGGCCGCCCGCGCCAGCTGTACACCGGCGAGCAGAAGCGCGACATCGCTGCACTGAAAGACCGCAAGTAAGCTCATCGAGCCGAACGCAAAAAGGCTGCCCTCGGGCAGCCTTTTTTATTGCCTCGCAGGCAACCCGACTCATTCAGTTTTTCTCAGCCCGCTCACGCAACTCTTTCAGGGTATTGAACGGCGCATCGACCACGAATTTGTTGGCCACCATCGCCGGCACACTGCCACCCGGCTCGGTGTGCACCTGATAGGTCACTTCCGTGCTGCCCCCCTTGGGTACCAACTTCCAGAAGCCCTCGACCTTCGCCACTCGCACAAAGCCCTTCTCTTCCGGGATATAGGTCGGCTCTTCCTTCAGGCTGCGCGTCAGGCTGCCATCCGCACCCTTGACCGTGGTGACATGCAGCACCGAATCGCGCGGCGTCACCGGCCAGGGCGTATTGAACTGGGTGTAGGTCCAGCTCTGGTCGCCTTCGTGCTTGAGCAGCTTCTGCGACTTGCACTCGTGAATCCAGGCACAAGCCCCGACCACGTCTTCTTGCAGCGCCTGGACCTTGGCCAGTGGCGCCTTGATCACAGTGACACCGCGATAGGCCTTGTACTTGGAGCCCGCCACTTCACTGAGGGAGACCTTGATGCCCTCCTCGTCCTTGGCCACCTGCCAGTTCTCGGCCCAGGCGGCGGGCGCCAGCAACACACCCATGCCACACAGCAGTGCAATACGCTTGAACGATCTCATCATCTTTATCCTTGTTGTCGAAGATCCAGCCTGTCACGCCGCCGTCATCTGCTCCCACCAGCCGAGAATCCTGATTGCCTCATCGCGATCACTGCCGCACACCTCGACATCCGCCTTGAAACCGCCGCACACCGCCGGGCGTTCGGGCTTGCCGAACAGGTCGCAGAGGTTGTCGACAGTCAGGTGCAGGCAGCGCTCACCGGCCGGCTTGCCATGCGGCATGCGCGGCATGGCAGAGCTGATGGACGGGGCGATGCAGCAGGCACCACACCCCTCACGGCAATTCATGGCTATTCATCAAAATCAGGTCTCTGTGGAGCAAAATGGGACGAACGTCCCCGGATAGTAACCGCTCAAACGTGCGTTTGAAATTGCTGGCCCGATGAAATCTGCCGTGACCCGGCAGTCAGTTCACTGGCTACTGGCGGTACTCGAATTCGATCGCTGCCCCTTCAACATCGCGGCGGCTTTCATTGCGCAACTGCAGCTGCATTTCATTGCTGATCAATCGGCCATTGAGCTGGAACGGGCTTTCATCGCCCTGGGGTTTTTCGGTAAACATTGCGGGCAGCAAAGGTTTGCGCCGTGTGGCCGAACTGCCGACATTCGGCTCAAGGTCATTGACCATTTCGACAGGCAGGCTCAGGTCGAGCTTGGGCTGGGGCAGCGGCTTGGCCACCGCCTTGCTGACCGGCTTGCGCGCAGACTTTGGCTTTGGCTTTGGCTTGGGCTTGGCCTTGCTGACAGCCTGCTTCGACACAGGCTTGGCAGGGGCCTTCTGCGCAGGCTTGGCCTGGCGAGCCTGTGCCTCGGCGGCAGGCTGAGCAGCCTGCGCCACTGCGCCAAAGTGGCAGAGCGGCACGAGGCAAAAACTAAGGGCGATACAGCGCAACAGTTTCATGGACATCGACAGTCAGGCTGGAAAAATGCATATGCTCCCTGTTCCGCCTGCGCCTGGCAAGCCTACAAAAGTGAACCCGTAGGCTCTCTGCACAATTGCTGAGCCAAAAGGCCAAGGGTGATCACCGCCCGCTCGGCCTCTTTATTCCACGGAATCCCGCAGTTAAGCCGGATGCAGTGGTTGAACTGCTCAGTGTTACTGAAGATCAACCCGGGCGCGATACTGATACCCTGCTCCAGCGCCCGCACATGCAAGTCCTGGGTATTGACCCGCCCCGGCAGGCTCACCCAAAGGATGAAGCCACCGGTAGGCCGGGTCATCTGGGTGCCTTCAGGGAAGTGCTGTTGCACCGCCAACTGGTAGGCACTGAGGTTCTTGCGGTACTCCTGGCGGATGTAGCGCAGATGGCGGTCATAGCCGCCGTTCTCCAGATAGGCGGCCACCCCCATCTGCGTCACGCTGCACGCCGAATGGGTGGTGAACGTCTGCAGCCGCTGGATTTCATCCTGGTAGCGCCCCGCCACCATCCAGCCGACCCGCACACCCGGTGACAACGTCTTGGAAAAACTCGAGCAGTAGATCACCCGGTCGAGCCGATCGAATGCCTTGAGCGCCTTGGTCTTGCCCTGCTCGAACATCAGCTCGCCATAGATGTCGTCTTCGACGATCTGGATATCGAAGTCCGAGGCCAGGCGTAGCAACTGCTTCTGGCGTTCTTCAGGGATGGTGCCACCCAACGGGTTGCTCAGGCGCGAGGTCAGTACCAGCGCCTTGATCGACCACTGGTTGGCGGCCAACTGCAAGGCCTCGAGGCTGATGCCCGTAGACGGGTCGCTGGGGATCTCGATCACCTTCAGGCCAAGCAAATCGGCCAACTGCAGCAGGCCGTAGTAGGTCGGGGACTCGGCGGCGATCAGGTCGCCTGGACGAGTCAGCACCCGCAGCGACATCTGCAGCGCATCGACACAGCCATGGGTCACGATGACTTCACGCGGGTCTACCAACACGCCGGCATCGCGCATGCGAATGGCAATCTGCCGGCGCAACGGCTCAAAGCCCGGGCTGAACATGTAACTGAACGCGCGCGGGCTGTGAAAGCGAGTCACCTTGGCAATCTGCTGATGCAGGGCGCGCACCGGCAGGTAGTCCACATGGGGCACCGCTGCGCCGAACGGAAACACGCCATCGCGGCGCGCCTCGGTCAATACCTGCTGGATGATACTTGCCCGGGTCACTAGGCCCGGGCGCTCCACCCGGGCGATATCCGGCGTTTGCGCAGTGAGGGCCGGGGTCTGGTGAACGTAATAACCCGACTGCGGGCGCGCGCGGATCAGCCCCTGGTCTTCGAGATTGGCATAGGCCTGCAGCACCGTGGCGTGGCTGACATTGAGCTGGGCGCTCATCTTGCGCACCGACGGCACGCGCTCGCCTGGCTGGTAGACACCGCGACGGATGTCATCGGCCAGTTGCTGGGCGATACGCTGATATAGCAGCAGGTTGGTCATGGCGATATCTCGACGCGCGGACGGGCTCGTTATTCTTGTGCGACACACTGACGGCAGAGAATACCGTAACAGTTGCGAAGTGTACGGGGACAGATTGCAGAATAGCCAACAATACAGTTGCGTGACAGCACCCGGCCAATTCCCCAGGATTGCGCGCTTGGTTGTAGGAGCGGCCTTGCGTCGCGAAAGGGCCGCAGCGCGGCCCCAGCGCTTTATGTGGCACCGCAAAATCCGGAGCCTGCTTCGCCCCCCCCTTTTCGCGACGCAAGGCCGCGCCTACAACTGTTCGTCGATCGTTGAAGGGATCAACGCGCCGGCGCGAGCTTGCCCTTGTCATCAGAGAAGACGATCTCGACCCGGCGATTCTGCGCCCTGCCCCGCTCCGACGCGTTGGCCTCGATCGGGTACTGGTCACCGTAGCCTTCAACCTGCAGACGCTTCTCGTCGATACCCAGGTCCGCCAGCATGTCGGCCACTGCCTGCGCGCGATCACGCGAAAGCTTCAGGTTGTCTTCCGGCGCACCGGTGCTGTCGGTATACCCCTCGATTCGCACCACCCGGCGCGGATTGAGTTGAAGGAACTGCACCAGCTTGAGCACGGTGCGGCTGGCCGAGTTTTTCAGGTCGGCACGCCCGGTGTCGAACAGCACGTCACCCAGGGTCATCACCAGGCCACGGTCCGTCTGCTCCGAAGCCAGCGCGGCAATCTGCGATTCGACCCACTTGCCTTGCTGCTGGACGCTGGCCAGCTTCGCCTCACGCAGCGCCAGTTGCAGACGCTGACGCTCAAGGTCGAGCTTGGCCAGGCGCTCCTGGTTCAGCGCGAGCTTGGCGTGCTCGCTGGCGATTTCGCTGTAGCGCTGACTCAGGTAGGCGTAATGGCGTACATCGGTGCCGGTGCCGATATAACTGGAAAGGCGCTCGGCCCGCGCCAGTGATTCACCTGCGCGGATCACGTCGCGTGGTGCGCTGCGCAGCACGTCGGAATCGTCCTTGACCTTCTGGAAGGTTGCACTGGCCTCATCCAGTGCCGCCTCGCTGCGCTGGCTGGCGCAACCCTGCAAGCCTGCGGTCAACGCCAGCAACACCAGCGCGGCCATGGGTGTAGAACGCATCATGGCTGCACCTCCAGCTGTTTGCGCAGGCGCTTGACCCGCGACTGCAGCAGTTGCAGCTGCTCTTCACTCTTCTGGTTCAACACCTGCGCCTCGGCAAGGCGCGCATCCAGCTCAGCCTGCTCGGCACGCATGCGCGCATCGCGAAAGTCTTCGGTGAGCATGTTGGTCTTGGCCCGGGCAAGCTTGTCTTCGGCCAGCTTCAGCGCTTCGACCTGGTCGGTGGCGCCGACAGCCTTGGCCTGTTCCAGCGCCTGCTCGGAAATGCGCAGTTGCTCGTTCGGCGCCGGGTCGTTGGCGCAACCCGCCAGGCCGAGCACGGCCAGAGCAAGGATCAGTGGTTGGATTCTCACGCAATCTTCCTAGTGTTTGGGGGCGTCCAGCGGCACCTGCATCTGCGCCTTCCAGCGCTCGACATTACGTTGCAGCACAGCCTCGGACGCACCGGAGATCGGCAATTCTGTCAGTTTTTTCGCCAATTGCCCACGCAGCCAGCTGTCATTGCATGCCGAGTTGTGTGACACGGCCAGGTACAACCCAGGGCGATCTACCGGCAGGCCGCGGGCAATCAGGTCGTTGCTCATGCCCAGGCTCTGGATCATGGCCATGCCGGAGTAGCGCCCGGCAAGCACATAGTCCACCTGCCCCAGCACTAGCTTCTGGAACGCCTGGGTCAGGTTCTGCGCCGGCTGCAACTTCAGGTGCGCTTTGGCAAAGGCTTCAAAGGCGGGGGTCAGACGTGCACGCTCGGACAAGCTGCCCTGGTAGTTGGCCAGATCCGCCGGGCCATTGAAGGCCAGCTCAGCGTCATGACGGGTCCAGACCAGGTATTCGTTCAACTGCAAAGGTGGGTGGATATAGTCCAGCGCCGTCAGTTGCCCGACCTGCAGCGGGGTATCGAGCAGCAGGTCCATACGCCCGCTGCGAACCTCCTCAAGGGCCTGGTCGCGCCGACCGGCACTCAGCACGTCCACCTTGACCCCCAGCTCGCTGGCCACCTGCTGCAACAGCTCGACATTGGCGCCAATCAGGTGCTTTGGGTCCTTCGGGTCCTGCCAGGAGTAGGGAGGCGCATCAGGGCTGCCGGTCGCCACCAGGCGCTCGCACTTGCCTGCTGCCATTGTCGCCGACGACAGCAACGCCGCCATGCACGCCAGCACCCCGCCTGCTTTGCCAAACCTCATGCTCACTCCTGGCTGTGACACTGAAATCCATAAAAAAACCCGGCCCTCAGTACGAGGGCCGGGCTTCTTTATAAGTGAAGCAGGCGGATCAGACCAGCTTTTCCAGCTCCGGAACCGCTTCGAACAGGTCAGCGACCAGGCCGTAATCGGCAACCTGGAAGATCGGCGCTTCTTCGTCCTTGTTGATCGCAACGATCACTTTGGAGTCTTTCATGCCCGCCAGGTGCTGGATCGCGCCGGAGATACCGACGGCGATGTACAGCTGCGGTGCGACGATCTTGCCGGTCTGGCCGACCTGCATGTCGTTGGGCACAAAACCTGCGTCGACCGCAGCGCGCGAGGCGCCCACAGCAGCGCCGAGCTTGTCGGCGAGGCTGTACAGGTGCTTGAAGTTGTCGCCGTTGCCCATGCCACGGCCGCCGGAAACGACGATCTTGGCTGCAGTCAGCTCTGGGCGGTCGGACTTGGCCAGCTCTTCACCCACGAAGGACGACTTGCCAGCGTCATGGGCGGCAGCGACGGTTTCAACCGAGGCAGAACCGCCTTCGGCCGCGACTGCGTCGAAACCGGTGGTACGCACGGTGATGACCTTGACCGCAGCGCTGGATTGCACAGTGGCAATGGCGTTACCGGCGTAGATCGGGCGCTTGAAGGTGTCGGCCGATTCGACCGCGATGATCTCGGAGATCTGGTCGACGTCCAGCAGTGCGGCAACGCGCGGCAGGATGTTCTTGCCGTTGGTGGTGGCCGGGGCCAGCACGTGGCTATAGCCCTTGGCCAGCTCGACGATCAGCGGCGCTGCGTTTTCAGGCAGCAGATGGGCATAGGCGGCGTTGTCAGCAACCAGCACCTTGGCAACACCGGCGATCTTGGCAGCGGCTTCGGCGACACCACCGACGTTCTGGCCTGCGACCAGCACGTGCACATCACCACCGATTTTGGCGGCAGCGGCGACAGTGTTCAGGGTGGCCGGGGCCACGGCGCCGTTTTCGTATTCAGCGATAACCAGGATAGTCATTTAGATTACCTTCGCCTCGTTCTTCAGTTTCTCGACCAGTTCTGCCACCGACTTGACCTTGATACCCGCGCTGCGTGCAGCAGGCGCTTCGACCTTGAGGGTCTTGTTGGTGGAGGCCAGGGAAACGCCCAGCGCGTCTGGCGTGACGGTTTCCAGCGGCTTTTTCTTGGCCTTCATGATGTTCGGCAGCGACGCGTAGCGCGGCTCGTTCAGGCGCAGGTCGGTGGTGACGATCGCTGGCAGGTTCAGCGATACGGTCTGCAGGCCGCCATCGATTTCACGGGTGACGTTCAGCTTGTCGCCAGCGACTTCCACCTTGGAGGCGAAGGTACCCTGGGCGTAACCGGTCAGCGCGGCCAGCATCTGGCCGGTCTGGTTGTTGTCGCTGTCGATGGCCTGCTTGCCGAGGATGACCAGCTGTGGCTGCTCTTTGTCGACGATAGCCTTGAGCGCCTTGGCCACGGCCAGGGAGTTCAGTTCGTCAGCGGCTTCTACCAGGATGGCGCGATCGGCACCCAGGGCCAGGGCGGTACGCAGTTGCTCCTGGGCAGTGGTCGGGCCGACGGAAACCACGACGATCTCGGTCGCAATACCCTTTTCTTTCAGGCGTACGGCTTCCTCAACGGCGATTTCGCAGAAAGGGTTCATGGACATCTTGACGTTTGCAAGGTCGACGCCGGAGTTGTCCGCTTTGACGCGAACCTTGACGTTGTAGTCGACCACTCGTTTGACAGCTACAAGAACCTTCATGGATTCCTCGTTACTCTCCGGTGAATAGAAAGTCGCCTGGGGACATGCCCGGCGATGCGCGTGGGTACAAGGGCACCTCTAAAAACGTACCGGGTAGAGCAAACTTCAAGGTGACCGAGCAGTCTTGTCATGACGCTTGCGGCAAATACCCGCGGGTCATTTTCTGTGGTGGCGTGTAAACTCCACTACAAACCGTGAATTGGCCGCAAAGCCTTACTCCACACCTGGTTTTTAGAGGTGTACCTGCGCCCGGCGACAAGCCTACGGCGAACGTAAAACCGCTCGTATCTTGACCGCAACACCCAATCCGGTCAATACGGCAAATCGGTCACCCTCCAGCCGCACTCCTGTGATTTTACTGGCCTGCGGCAAATTCAAACAAACGTTTGTATTGGACCCGCCAAGTGGTGTAGATATAATGCGCGGCCAAGACAAAACGGTGTAGTCCATCCTCTGCGCTGCTACAGCTCCGCGCCCGTGAAGCGCGGTGCGCATGATCACCCCACACCCATAAGACCAAGCAACAGCACGAGCCTTGATGAGTAGGAGAGAACCAGTGGAACGCGAATACATGGAATTCGACGTGGTCATCGTCGGCGCCGGCCCGGCGGGGCTGTCCGCCGCCTGCCGCCTGAAGCAGAAGGCCGCCGAAGCCGGTAGCGAGATCAGCGTCTGCGTGGTCGAGAAAGGCTCTGAAGTCGGTGCCCACATCCTCTCCGGCGCGGTATTCGAACCGCGCGCACTGAACGAGTTGTTCCCCGACTGGAAAGAACTCGGCGCACCGCTCAACACTGCGGTAAAGCGCGACGACATCTACGTGCTCAAGGATGGCGGCAGCTCGATCAAGGTCCCGGACCTGTTCGTGCCCAAGACCATGCACAACGAGGGCAACTACATCATCTCGCTGGGCAACCTGTGCCGCTGGCTGGCCCAGCAGGCCGAGAACCTGGGCGTGGAGATCTACCCAGGTTTCGCTGCCCAGGAAGCGCTATTCGATGAAAACGGCGTGGTGCGCGGTATCGTCACCGGCGACCTGGGTGTCGACCGCGAAGGCAACCCGAAAGACGGCCTGTACACCCCTGGCATGGAACTGCGCGCCAAGTACACGCTGTTCGCCGAAGGCTGCCGTGGGCACATCGGCAAGCAGCTGATCAAGCGCTTCAACCTCGACAGTGAATCCGACGTCCAGCATTACGGCATCGGCCTCAAGGAAATCTGGGAAATCGACCCGAGCAAGCACGAACAGGGCCTGGTGGTACACACTGCCGGCTGGCCGCTGGACGTGGTGAGCACCGAGAACACCGGTGGCTCGTTCCTGTATCACCTGGAAAACAACCAGGTGGTGGTCGGCCTGATCGTCGACCTGTCCTACGCCAACCCGTACCTGTCGCCGTTCGACGAGTTCCAGCGCCTCAAGCACCACCCGGTGATCAGCCAGTACCTCGAAGGCGGCAAGCGCATCAGCTACGGCGCCCGCGCCCTGGCCAAGGGCGGGATCAACTCGCTGCCGAAGATGGTCTTCAACGGTGGCGCGCTGATCGGTTGCGACTTGGGCACCATGAACGTGGCCAAGATCAAGGGCAGCCACACGGCGATGAAGTCTGGCATGCTCGCCGCCGACGCAGTGGCCGACGCATTGATTGCCGGCAGCGAGGGTGGCGACGCACTCACTACCTATGTCGACGCCTTCAAGGCCAGCTGGCTGCATGAAGAGCTGTTCGCCAGCCGCAACTTCGGCCCGGCCATGCACAAGTTCGGCCCGTTGTTCGGCGCAGCCTTCAACTATGTCGACCAGAACTGGTTCGGCGGCAAGCTGCCGTTCACCTTGCACGACACCAAGCCGGACTACGCCTGCCTCAAGCTCGCGGCCGATTCGAAAAAAATCGACTACCCGAAACCAGACGGCAAGCTCAGCTTCGACAAGCTCAGCTCGGTATTCCTCTCCAGCACCAACCATGAAGAGGAACAACCCTGCCACCTGAAGCTGACCGACCCGAACGTACCGATCGCCAGCAACCTGCCGCTGTACGACGAGCCGGCCCAACGCTACTGCCCGGCCGGCGTGTACGAAGTGGTCAGCCAGGAAGACGGCAGCAAGCGCTTCCAGATCAACGCGCAGAACTGCGTGCACTGCAAGACCTGCGACATCAAGGACCCGGCCCAGAACATCACCTGGGTTACCCCTGAAGGCGCCGGCGGGCCGAACTACCCGAACATGTAAGGCCATGCCCCTGCAGCAACAAAAGCCCCTGCCTCCTTGGAGTCAGGGGCTTTTTGTTGCCTGCTCGCATCAGGCTGTACGCACTTCCTCGAACAGTTCGGGGTGGCGATCCAGTAGCTTCAGCAGCTTTACCAGCGCCACGGGTGGCGTGGTCTTGCCATTTTCATAACGGGAGAACGCATTGACCCCGCCACCAAAAATTTCCCCCGCTTGCCGCTGATCGAGGTCGAACTTCCTGCGTATGGAGGCAATGAAAGAAGGGTCCACTACAGTTGCATTGACTTGGCGCTCGAATGCCGTCATCAGATCGCTGACACGCATGGCTTGATCATGGCTCAGCACGCACTCACCGCATGCGGAACAATAATCGCCACTTACGTCCGGGATCAGGGTCGTCTCTCCCTTGTAGCGATAAGGCATGCCCTGAGTGTCAGGTGCAAGCTCGGCACCCCCGCAAATTGGACATCTCATGATTACAACTCCTTGAAGGCACGATAAGCACGTCGTTGACCACGGACACTTTCAGGTAAACGTAGCCAACCGCTGTAAACGGGCGGTATACGTCCTGCCAAACCCGGTGATCAATATGGCTGGTCATGCTTTTGTAGAAATCAGTGCGCTTCAAGCTAGTGCTTACCTCAAGCATGCCCGGAAAATCCATTCCTAGCGCCTTAGCATCTCTTAATGCAGTGCCCGTAGGGCTGACGCGCCTTGCCGCAGTCAGGGCTTTTATCCGCTCCAGCGGGCAATGAGGCGTTCTCTTTTCCATGAGAAATTAACCTTCCAGGTTAAATTTGGCTAATAGGTTATTCCAATAGCCCCCACCTGGAAGTCTGCCCCACCCCCCACCTGCCTCTAATGCCTCATTTGTCACCACACATGATCGGCATCCGCTCCGCCGCAAACGCCAAAGGCTCACGACGCCCGAAATACAGGGCCGTGAGCAGCCCCACCGCGCCCATGATCAGACAAAAGCCGACACACACCCACGGGCTCCACGGCATCAGAGCGATCAGCGCCAAGGGCGTGGTACTCGCCCACAGGGCATAGGCAATGTTGTAGGTGAAGGAGATGCCCGAAACCCGGATCTGCGCCGGGAACAGCCCGACCATCACCGACGGCACCACGCCCACCACGCCGCAGCACAGCCCCGCCAGCGCATAGGCCAGCCAGGTCATGCCCCACTGCCCCACCAGGCTCGCATACAACGCCCCGATACCCAGCGGCAGCAGCAGGCTGTAGATCATCAGCGCACGCCAGGCGCCCAGGCGATCGACCAGCAGCCCGGCCAGCACACAGCCGATATTCAGGAACACGATACCTACACTGCTCAAGGCAAAGGTGTGCGCAGCGGTCATGCCGAAGCGCTGCTGCATCACCGTCGGCGTGATCACCACCAACACCACCACTGCCGACGTCAGCACGCAGGTCAGCAGCGCTGCCGGGAGCAACGCCCCACGATGCTCGCCCAGCACCCGCCGCAGGGGGAACGCCACGGGTTGTTCCTTACGCTCGCGCAAGGCCATGAACACCGGTGTTTCACTTAGCCAGCGGCGCAACCACACGCCGATCACACCAAATACCCCCCCGAGCAGGAAGGGGTAACGCCAGGCGTAATCGAGAATTTCCTGCGCGGTAAACGCCTGGGCCAACAAGGTCGCGGTCAGCGCCCCCAGCAGGTAGCCAAAGGTCAACCCGGCTTGCAGGAAACCCAAGGCATAACCGCGCCGACCTTGCGGCGCGTGCTCGGCAACGAACGTCCAGGCGCTTGGCACCTCCCCGCCGACCGCAGCCCCCTGCAGAATGCGCAGTGCCAGCAAAATCAGTGGCGCCGCGTAGCCGATGTCGGCATAGGTTGGCATCACCCCGATCAGCAGGCACGGCAGGGCCATCATCAGGATGCTCAGGCTGAACACCCGCTTGCGCCCCAAGTGATCGGCGAAATGCGCCATGACGATGCCCCCCAGCGGCCGCGCCAGGTAGCCCGTCACGAAGATTCCGAAGCTTTGCAGCAGGCGCAGCCATTCGGGCATTTCGGGCGGGAAGAACAACTTGCTCAGGGTCAGGGCGAAGAACACGAAGATGATGAAATCGTAGATTTCCAGCGCGCCACCCAGCGCCGCCAGGCCCAGGGTCCGGTGGTCGCCACGGCTGAACCGGGGCGGGCGAGCGGTATCGATGGCAGTCATGGCAGGGTCCGCAGATCGGCAAAGGGCAAGAGGATAGCAAATACCTGCCTTGCCCTGCCCGCCTTGGCGCTAGCGGCTGAACACCGTCTGCGCGAAGTTCACCCGCGGGCGCAGTGTGCTGGCCGGAGCTGCCACAGGCAGTGGCAGCTTGCCGACCAGCAGCGGCGCGTCGATGATCGCCATGAACGACTCGAGCGCCTCGTTATCCGGCGCCTGCGGCAGGCTCAGGCTGACGGACTGGCGTTCGGTCTGCGGCACGGCGGGCACTTTCAACTGCGAGGAGTGATAAAGCAGCGCATGCTGGATCTGCGTGCTGACCCGGCAGAAGCGCGCCAGGTCGACGCCAACATGGCTGGCCAGCTCGATGTTGCCCAACAGCAGGTGAAAGGGCTGCAAGGCACACTGCACCAGGCGCTGCAGCTCCTCGAAGCTGTCCACGGGTGCAATCCGGTAATAGCCAAGGCCATTGAGCAGTTTCTCCAGCTGCAAACGCTGGCAAGGATGCTCGTCGGCGATGAGGATGCGCAGGGTCTTGTTTGCCATTGTCGGACCTGGGCAGTAGGTAAAAAGGGACACTCCCTGACCATACTGCGCCAGTAACGGCAATCGCCAAAGCTATGCCTGGCTGGGGTCTCTCTTGATAGTTGTCGGGAAACCCGCAGAAATCAAGTGACGGGGTGACGGAATTTTCATCCGCCTTTCACCCGTTTTTCAGGATTCCCACTCGCGCATGCGCACACGGCAGTGCTTCATGGCATTGACGATGTGCTTTTCAACCACACTGCGGGACACCCCCAGATGCTCGGCAATCTGCTGATGCGACAGGCCATCGAGCTTGCGCAGCAGGAAGCAGTCGCGACAAACCTTGCCCAGTTCATCCAGGGCGCGCTGCATCAGCGCCAGGCGCTGGTCGAGCTGCATGTCGTGGGTGAGTGCCGGGCTGTGCCAGCGCTCGTCGCTGTCGAGTACCTCCAGCGGTTCGGCCTGACGCACCTGGTGGCGCCGGTGACGATCGACCACCAGGTTGAGCGCTGTGCGGTAGAGAAAGGCACGCGGATGCTCGATCCGTTCGGCATCGGTACGTTCCAGTACCCGCAGATAGGCATCGTGCGCGACGTCTTCGGCAGCCTGACGACTGCCCAGGCGCGCGGAGAGGAAGCCCACCAGTTCGCGATAGTAATGTTCCACGACGTTACCTGAGGTCGTCCTGCCTGCCTTTGCCAGAAAGCCGTTTCGGGCAGCTACGCGGGACTGAGTGATGTCAACGTGCGATAGTACAAACTATAATTATTCTCAGCAACACGGCATCCTCCCCTCCGATCACGCTAAATCCGTACCGTCAGCCTTCGTCTAACTGGGACCTCAGTGCGCGCCGCTTTCTTGGCTGTGCGTGGCCATCACCCCTGGCTGGAAGTCTGCATGAGACGTTTACCCCACACCCGCCGTCGGATACTGCTCGGTGGCTTGGCCCTGCTAAGCCTGGGCAGCTTGCTGGCCTGGAAGACCCTGCCCTTCGGCGCGCAGCCGTTCAGCACGGTCGCCGTCACCCGCACCGACATCGAAAGCAGCGTCACCGCCTTGGGCACCCTGCAGCCGCGGCGCTACGTCGACGTGGGTGCCCAGGCTTCCGGGCAGATCCATAAATTGCACGTCGAAGCCGGCGACCCGGTGCGCAAAGGCCAGTTGCTGGTCGAGATCGACCCCTCCACCCAGCAAGCCAGGCTCGACGCCGGGCGCTATTCGATCGACAACCTCAAGGCCCAGCTGGCCGAGCAGCGCGCACAGTTTCAACTGGCCCAGCAGCAGCTCAAGCGCCAGCGCGACCTGGCCGCCGCCGGGGCAACCCGCGACGAAGACGTCCAGGCCGCCGATGCCCAACTCAAGGTGACCCAGGCACGCATCGAAATGTTCCAGGCGCAGATCCGCCAGGCCCAGGCCAACCTGCGCAGTGACGAGGCGGAGCTGGGCTATACGCGGATCTATGCGCCCATGGACGGCACCGTGGTGGCGGTCGATGCCCGTGAAGGCCAGACCCTCAACGCGCAACAGCAGACGCCGTTGATCCTGCGCATCGCCAAGCTTTCGCCCATGACCGTCTGGGCCCAGGTATCGGAAGCCGACATCGGCAAGGTCAAACCTGGCATGACCGCCTACTTCACCACCCTGGCCGGCGGCAAACGCCGCTGGACCAGCACGGTGCGGCAGATTCTGCCAATCCCGCCCAAGCCGCTGGACCAGACCAGCCAGGGCGGTGGCAGCCCGGCCAGCGCCGTCAATGGCACCACCGGCAGCCAAGTGGTGCAGTACACCGTGCTGCTGGACGTCGACAACCCGGACGGCGCCCTGATGGCCGAGATGACCACCCAGGTGTTCTTTGTCGCAGGCCAGGCCAGCCAGGTGCTGACCGTGCCACTTGCGGCGCTGGACGACAGCGAAGGCCTGCGCCTCGCCCGGGTACTCAACAGCAAAGGCGAAGTGGAACAGCGCCAGGTGCGTACCGGCCTGAGCGACCGCCTGCGGGTGCAGGTGCTCGACGGCCTCAGCGAAGGCGAGCGCCTGGTCATCGGCGCCCCCAGCGTCAGCGGAGGTTGAATGACGACGCCCCTGATCGAACTGATCGACATCCGCAAGTCCTACGGCGGCGTCGATACCCCCAAGGTCGACATCCTCCAGGGCATCAGCCTGAGCATTCACCCTGGCGAATTCGTCGCCATCGTCGGCGCATCCGGTTCAGGCAAATCGACGCTGATGAACATCCTCGGCTGCCTCGACCGGCCAACCGCCGGCAGTTATCACTTTGCCGGCAAGGACGTGGCCGAGCTGGACAGCGACGAGCTGGCCTGGTTGCGCCGCGAAGCCTTTGGCTTCGTGTTCCAGGGCTACCACCTGATCCCCTCGGGCTCGGCGCAGGAGAACGTCGAGATGCCGGCCATTTACGCCGGCATCGCCGCCAGCGAGCGCCACGCGCGCGCAACCGCCCTGCTCACCCGCCTTGGCCTGACCAGCCGCACCGGCAACCGCCCGCACCAGTTGTCCGGCGGCCAGCAACAACGGGTGTCAATTGCCCGGGCGCTGATGAACGGCGGCCACATCATCCTCGCCGACGAACCCACCGGCGCGCTCGACAGCAACAGCGGCACCGAAGTCATGGCGCTGCTCGACGAACTGGCCAGCCAGGGCCATGTAATCATCCTGATCACCCACGACCGCGAAGTGGCGGCGCGGGCGCAACGGGTCATCGAAATCCGTGATGGCCTGATCATCAGCGATTCGGCCGCCGAGCATACCCCCGTCAACACCGACCAAGGGCTGCAGGCCGACGACCTGCGCCAGCGCCTGGACCGCGGCGCGACCCTGCGCGGGGCATGGAAAGGTGAACTGATCGAAGCCCTGCAGGCGGCCTGGCGGGTGATGTGGGTCAACCGCTTTCGCACCGCATTGACGCTGCTCGGCATTGTCATCGGGGTGGCCTCGGTGGTGGTCATGCTGGCCGTCGGCGAAGGCAGCAAGCGTCAGGTCATGGCGCAAATGGCGGCATTCGGCTCGAACATCCTCTACCTCAACGGCAAGCCGGCAACGCTCGGCGAGCAGGCCGGCACCATCACCCTCGACGACGTCGCCGCCATCGGCGAACTGCCCCAGGTCAAACACGTCATGCCTGTGATTGGCGAGAAGATGATGGTGCGTCACGGCAACAACAGCCAGCAGTTCTATGTCGGCGGCAACAACACCTGGTTCCCGGAGATCTTCAACTGGCCAGCGGTCGAGGGCGCCTTCTACACCGAGGCCGACGAAGCCAATGCGGCGGCCGTGGCAGTGATCGGCCAAAAGGTGCGGGAAAAGATGCTCGACCCCGGGCGCGACCCGTTGGGGCAGTACATCCTGATTGGCAACGTGCCGTTCCAGGTCGTCGGCATCCTTGCCGGCAAGGGCGCCAGTTCCGGCGACCAGGACAGCGACGGGCGCATCGCGGTGCCCTACTCCGCCGCGGCGATCCGCCTGTTTGGCCAGCGTGACCCGGACTACATCACCGTTGCCGCCCTCGACTCCACACGGGTCAACGAAGCCGAAGCGGCCATCGATCAGCTGCTGCGCCAGCGCCACCAAGGCCGTCAGGACTTCGAGCTGACCAACGATGCGGCATTGATCCAGGCCGAAGCACGCACGCAGAACAGCCTGTCGCTGATGCTGGGGGCGATCGCCGCAATTTCACTGCTGGTGGGCGGCATCGGGGTGATGAACATCATGCTCATGACCGTGCGCGAACGCACCCGTGAAATTGGCATCCGCATGGCCACCGGCGCGCGTCAGCGCGACATCCTGCGGCAGTTTCTGAGCGAGGCCGTGATGCTGTCGATGGTGGGCGGCATTGCCGGCATCGTCCTGGCCCTGGCCATCGGCGGCGGCCTGATGCTGGCCGAGATCGCCGTGGCCTTTGCCCTGCCTGCCATATTCGGCGCGTTCGCCTGCGCTGTCGTCACCGGCATCGTGTTCGGCTTCATGCCGGCCCGCAAGGCCGCCCGACTCGACCCGGTCAAAGCCCTTACCAGCGAATAACCCATGACTCTGCCAAGCCGTATCAGCCTGTTGACCTTGTGCCTGAGCCTCGCCGCTTGCAGCACGCCCCCTACTCCCGAAAGCGGCATCACTGCACCGCAAGCCTGGCAAGGCGAGGTCGAGCCGTCATCTGCCCAACTGCCGTCAGCACAATGGTGGCGTGCCTTCGCCAGTAGCGAGCTGGACCGCCTGGTCGAGCGCGCCCGGCTCAACGCCCACGACCTGGCGGCTGCCACGGCACGGGTGCGCCAAGCCCAGGCCCAGGCTGTTATCGCTGGCGCGCCGTTGCTGCCCGAACTGAACCTGGGCCTGGATGGCAGCCGCCAACGCCTGTTGCATGGCAAAGGCAACGACCAGCTGGACGTCAGCAGCAACGAGCGCACCAGTACCTCCTTCGACCTGAAACTCAGTGCCAGCTACGAGATCGATTTCTGGGGCGGCCTGCGCGCCGCCCGCACCAGCGCGATGCACAGCCTCGACGCCAGCCGCTTCGATCAGCAAACCGTCGAACTGACCCTGGTCAGCGCCGTGGCCGACAGCTATCTGCAAGGCCTTGCCCTGGCAGAACAGTTGAACATCGCCCGGCTCAACCTGCGCAATGCGCGTGACGTACTGGGCCTGGTCGAAGCCCGCCAGCGCACAGGTTCGGCCACGCGCCTGGAGCTGGCCCAGCAGCGCAGCCTGGTGGCCGCCCAGGAGCGACAGGTGCCGTTGCTTGAACAGAAATGGCAAGACAGCCAGGTCACCTTGGCCACGCTGCTGGGCGACCCAGTCCAGGCCCTGCCGCCCAGCCGTGAAGCGATCGATGCCCTGCAGTGGCCAGCCATTGGCAGTGGCATCCCCAGCGAGCTGCTAAGCCGTCGCCCGGACATCGCCGCAGCCGAAGCACGGCTGGCAGCGGCAAGCGCCGACGTACAGGTGGCCAGGGCCGCCATGCTGCCGAAGCTGACCCTGGGGGCCAATCTGGGCAGCGGCGCCAATACCTTTGCGCGTGTCTTCGACAGCTCGTTCTACACCCTCACTGCCGGGCTGGTCGCGCCGGTCTTCAACAACGGCCGGTTAAGGGCCTCGCGCGACCTGGCGGAAGCCGAACAGGTCGAACTGTTGGAGACTTACCGGGGCAGCATCCTGGCGGGTTTCGCCGATGTCGAGAAAGCGCTCAACGCTATTCATGGCGTGGACCGCCAGCGCCAGTGGCAGGACGAGGAGGTGCAGCAGGCGCGCCTGGCTTTTGACCTGGCCCAGCAGCGTTATGGTGCAGGCGCCGAGACCCTGCTCAGCGTGCTGGAAACCCAGCGCACGTTGTACCTGGCGCAAGATCAGCAGGCGCAGTTACGGCTGGCACGGTTGCAAGGGAGTGTGGCGCTTTACAAGGCGTTGGGGGGTGGGTGGAAGGTTGGGCAGTAGCTGGGCGTAGGGCGGTAGATTTTCGGCGCCTCAGTGCCAGGCTTGGCATTTTCAGCGCCTATGAGATCGAGCGCCGCCCGCGCGGCGCATCGCGGCGCAAGGCCGCTCCCACATTTGTTTCGGGCCAGTCATGCCTGCGACATAGGCGCTCGACCCCTTGTTTGTACGACGCGATATCGAGGTGAACACCAAAGGGGCCGCGCACCAATGCTTCAGGAATAATTGGCCCGAAACAAATGTGGGAGCGGCCTTGCGCCGCGATGCGCCGCGCGGGCGGCGCTCGATCTCATAGGCGCTACAAAATCACCGCCCTACGCCCCGAGGCTACCCCCAACCGATATCAACGCCCCCGCACGCCCACCTTCAAATTCCGCGCATACCAAGGCCGCTGTGGCACCTTGGGCCGCAACTTGCCAAACAGGTCCTCATCGCTATAGATAATGCGCAAGGCCAGCTTCATCGTTTCCGGGTCCATCTCCACACTGCGCCCCGGCCGCAACCCCGGCACCGTAGAGCACCCGTGCGTATCAGGCCCCAACCAAGGGTCGGCCACTTCAACCCAGCGCCCTGGCGCAAACCAAGGCACACCATTGATTTCAAGGCGCCGCACCTCACCGGGGTGAACCCGCTCATGGGCCCGAAACCAGTCCTCGATGCGGTCGTCGATCCAGCCATGAAACTGCCAGAACACCGGGTTCACGTGGGATGAAAACGGGTCGCCAAGAAAGTCGTTCTCCGCCGCGAACCAGCGCAAGGCGAAATCGTCAGGCGTGCGCGCCGTCGGCACCGGCATGCCGTTGACAGGGTCACGCGGCACCGAAGCCCAACGCATGTGCAGCCAGTCATGCAGGCCCAGCTCCACTTCCGAACCGAACTGGCCCAAGGTCAACGTGCTCAGGTATTCAGGGTCACTGTAACGCGACTCCCAGACCTGGAAGTTGCCATGGTAGGTATCCGGGCTCTTGATGTCGCGCACCCACTGGGTGTATTCCGCGTCGCCGCTCGCCAGCCAGGTGGGCGGCAAGGCATTGCCGTCGTGGTTGTCGAAATAGCGGGCGAAGCCTGCGCGGTCGCGCTCAAGCTCCGGCTGTGGCTGCGGAAACCGCGCCCATGAAGGCAGGTCCTGCAAGGCTCGCGCGCTGCCGAGCATATGCCGGTGCATGAAAAAGAAGTCTTCGCCCGAGCCGTTGCGGTCCTTGTGCCGGCCACGCGCGTCACGCTCCCGCTCACGCGGCCCCGGCTGCCAGCCCAAGCCGCGCAGGGCGGCATGTTTTTCCTTGTCCAGCTTGTGCCATTTGTCACGCGAGGCATGCCACAACTGGTGAAACAGACGGTGCTCCGGGGTGATCAGCCAGGCCAGCAACTGCGGGCTCAGTGGCGTGCGCTCACGCGCCTCGGGGAAGGTGTGCTTGAGCGCCAGAAAGTGGTTGTCCTGCACCGGCAACGCCAGCGCACGGTCCAGTTGCGCAATGCGCCCATTGAGGGTTGCTGGCCCGGCATTGCCGAAGCGGCCCCAGACCTCGTCGATGACGATATGGCATTCATAGCGCGCCTGCGTTTCGCCTGGCTGGGTCGAGAACAAGCGCCAGCGCAAGGTGCCTGGTTTGTCTGCCAGCAGGTCGCCCACCACCCGGTACCGCGGCTGTTCATCACTGCGCAGACGCTCGGGGGTGTCCAGATAACCACGCAGCGCCCGCCCACTGGGTGCAACATCCAGGAACAACTCCAGTTCGCCATCAGGCAAGCCTTGCAGGCCCGCGTCCTTGCCCTGCAAGGTCCAGCGCCAGATCCCGCGCAAGGTGTCACCCAACTGCTGCAACGGTGTATCGGCCAGTTCGACGACCGCCTCGCCGGGGGTTTCCGGGAACGCTTCGGCGGCCCATTGGCGCTGGGCATACCACGCACCGGGCACCACCGCGCCCGTCAATGCCACACCGGCGATGAACCCACGTCGAGAAATCGTCATTGCAACTACCTGTGCATTGATTGCGGCCATGGAGCACGGCCCGTCCAAGGCTAGAACGTTGTACACAGCGCAAAATTTACCGTTGCTGGCGCAGACGAGCCGCCGTGGCTGGCTAAATTTCCACACGGCAGGCTCGTTCACTCCAGGTAGCGGCGGCCTCTGTGCCCATCCCTCGACGGTGAACCTACTGAGACCAAGATGACGACTCCACGCTGGAAGAAAGCCCTGTTTATCAGCCTGGCCGCGGCCGTGACCGCAGGTGCCGGTTTTGCCGCCTGGCACTACTTCAACACGCCGGCAGGCTACTCCAGAGAAGTGGTGCGCCAGGCCAACGACCTGCAGGAACGCATCATCTCGTTCGACAGCCATGTCACCCTGCCGCTGACCTTCGGCACCGAAGGCAGCGAGGCTGACAAAGACGGCAACGGCCGCTTCGACCTCGCCAAGGCCGCCCGCGGGCGGTTGTCCGGCGCCGCACTGACCATCTTCGCCTGGCCCGAATCCTGGACCGGCGACGATGGCCCGCACCGGCCGACCGCAGGCTTCGTCGAAGCCGCGCGCCACACCCAGGAAGTGCGCTACAACGCCATCGACGCCATGGTCCGCGACTTCCCCGAGCAGGTCGGTATCGCCTACACCCCGCAAGACATGCGGCGCCTGCATGGCGAGGGCAAGTTCGCAGTGTTCCTCAGCATGCTCAATGCCTATGCCCTGGGCGACGACATCGATCAGCTGGACCGCTGGGCCGCACGCGGCGTGCGCATGTTCGGCTTCAGCTATGTGGGCAACAACAGCTGGGCCGACTCTTCGCGCCCGCTGCCGTTCTTCAATGACACCGCCGATGCCCTGGACGGCCTTTCGCCGGTCGGCAAACGTGCCGTGCAGCGGCTCAACGACCTGGGCGTGATCATCGATGTGTCGCAGATGTCGAGCAAGGCGCTGGCCCAGGCCATCAGCCTCAGCCGCGCGCCCGTGGTGGCTTCGCATTCGGCCCCGCGGGCCATGGTCGATATCGCCCGTAACCTGTCCGACAAGGAGATGCAACTGATCAAGGACAGCGGTGGCGTGATCCAGCTGGTGGCGTTTTCAACCTATCTCAAGCCGCTGAGCCCCAAGACCCAGGGCAAACTCAACGACCTGCGCGCCCGCTACGACCTGCCGCCACTGGCCAACCTCAACTACGCGTTGATGCCGGGCGACCCGGTCATCGCCGGCTGGCCCGAACAGAAAGTGGGCCAGTACGCCAACGCGTTGTACGGGATCCTCGACGAAGAACCAGCGGCCACGCTCAAGGACTTTGGCGACGCCATCGACTACACGGTGCGCAAGGTGGGCATCGACCATGTGGGCCTGAGCTCGGACTTCAACGAAGGCGGCGGCATCGACGGCTGGCACGACGCCAGCGAAGCGCGCAACGTGACCGCCGAGCTGATCAGCCGCGGTTATTCCGAGGCCGATATCGCCAAGCTCTGGGGCGGCAACTTCCTGCGCGTGTGGGAACAGGTGCAGCACGCCGCACAACCCGCCACCACCTCGTCCCGATAAGCCTGCGAGTGCCTTCATGAACCATCGCCGTACCTTTCTCAAGCAGGCAGGCCTCCTGGCCGCCGCCCTGCCCTTGGCCAGCCAGTGGCTGCCGGGCGCACACGCCGCCTCGCCAGCTGCAGGTGGCGACGCCTGGGCAGGCTTTCGCAGCCTGTTCGAGCTGGACCCGGAGTACGCGCACTTCGCCAACTTCCTGATCACCTCACACCCAAAGCCCGTGCGCGAGGCCATCGAAGCCCTGCGCGCGAACTTCGACCGGCACCCAGCACGCATGGTCGACTGGGACAGCCAGGCGGAGTGGAAGCACGAAGCCGCCGTGCGCGAGTGGGCGGGCCGCTACCTGGAAGTGAACCCTCGGCAGATCGCCCTGACCGGCAGCACCACAGAAGGCCTGGGCCTGATCTATGGCGGCCTGAAGCTTGCGCCGGGGCAGGAGATCCTCACCACCGTGCACGAGCATTCGGCGGCGCGCCATACCCTGGGCTTTCGCACCGCGCGCGATGGCACGCCGGTGCGCAGGTTGCGCCTTTTCGACAACCCCGCGTTGGTCAGCACTGACCAGGTACTGGGCACCCTCGCTGCGGCCATCAGCCCCAAGACCCGCGTGCTGGGCATGACCTGGGTGCATTCGGGCAGCGGTGTGAAGCTGCCTGTCGGCGAGATCGGCGCACTGGTGCGCGAGGTCAATCGGCAGCGCGACGAGCGCGATCAAATTATCTATGTGATCGACGGCGTGCATGGCTTCGGCGTCGAGGACATGCGCTTTGCCGACCTGAACTGCGACTACTTCATCGCCGGCACCCACAAGTGGATGTTCGGGCCACGCGGCACCGGGATCATCTGCGCGGCCTCCACCGAGCTCAAGCACCTGAACCCGACCATCGCCACGTTTTCCGAGAATGAAGACTTCGCCACCGTGATGACCCCCGGCGGCTACCATGCCTTCGAGCACCGCTGGGCGCTGGGCAAGGCGTTCGAACTGCACCTGCAGCAGGGTAAGGCGAAGGTCCAGGCGCGTATTCATGGGCTCAACGACTACCTAAAGCAACGCCTTGAGGCGCTTGAGGCGGTCGAGCTGGTGACGCCCCGCAGTGCTCATTACTCGGCAGGTTTCACCTTCTTCAGGGTCAAGGGTCAGGAGGCAGATGACGTGGCTGGGTACCTGAACAGCCAGCGCATTGTCGTCGATGCCGTGTCGCGTGATGCCGGGCCGGTGGTGCGTACCGCGCCTGGGTTGCTCAATACAGAAGCCGAGATCGACCGGCTGGTCGATGTGCTGGGACGGCGGGTGCGCTGAGCTGCAGGAAGGGGCGCAAAGCGCCCCCGGCAATCTCAAGCCTTATCCCCAACCCCCTCCAGCCAACGCCCCACATCCTGGTAGATATCGCCCACCTGCCCAACAATCCCCGACATGCGCAAAAAGTCATGGGTCAGCCCCTCGACCCGGGCGAACGTCACCTCGGTCCCGCCCGCTACCAACCAATCACGGTAGGCAATCCCTTCGTCATGCAACGGATCGTACTCGGCCACGAACAGATAAGCCGGCGCCAACGGCGCGCGCAGCGTCGACAGCAAGGGCGACACGCGCCAGTCCAGGCGCTGCTCCGGCTGCGGCGCATAGTGCTGGTAGAACCACTCCAGGGTAGGCGTTTCCAGCAGGTAGCCTTCGGCATGTTGCCGATGGGACTCGCGCTGGCAGGAAATATCGGTCACCGGGTAAAACAGCAACTGCGCCAGCGGCTTGAACGCCAACGCCTCGGGCTGTTCGACCGCGGTGATGGCCAGTACCGCAGCCAGGCTGGCGCCGACGCTGTCCCCCGCCAGCACCACTCGGCGATTGTCTAGCCCCAGCGCTGGCGCCTGTTCGGCCAGCCAGTTGGCGGTATCCAGCACATCGTGCAGCGCCACCGGAAACGGCTGTTCCGGTGCCAGTCGGTAGTCCGCCGCCAGCACTGCGAACTCGCCCATGGCTGCGAGACGGCGGCACACCGAATCATGCGAGTCGAGGCTGCCTACAACGTAACCGCCACCGTGCAGGTAGAAAATCACCGGCTGCAAAGCACCGTCCGCGTCGTCCGCGCGGTACAGCCGTGCTGGCAGGCTGGCGCCATCACGCGCCGGGACGTTCAGCTCGCTCACCTGCAGGCTGCCGGGCGGGCTGGGGTCGAGCACTTGCGAGCTGCCCTCGAACTCCGCCCGGGCCTGGGCCACGTCCATCGCGTGCATGGGCAGGCTTCTGCCCGTCAACCGGCCAAATTCGACCAGCTCCAGAAAACCCGCCAGATCAGGGTGCAATGCCATGTTGGATCCTTGCTTGAACAATGTGACTCGGCTATCCCTACGGAACGTAGGAGGCCCCGCGAAAATTAGCGGCAGGCACGGCTAAATCGACGACGGACACACTCGTTATCCCTGCACAACGAAACCCCGTCAGAGGCTAACCGTGGACCTTCAGAGCATCCTCAGCAAACTGTTCGCCAACGCCCATGCCGTCGGCATCGAAGGCGTGTTCCAGTTCGTCTTCGGCCAGGACCGTGCCTTCTGGTCGGAAGTGCGCGACACCAGCCGCACGGGCGCGGGCCGGCACAGCACCCCGGATGTCACCATCGAAGTGGCCGAGCGCGACTTCCTCGACATCATGGGCGGCACGGCCAATGTCGAGGAACTGTTCGCCAGCGCACGCCTGAAAATCACCGGCAACATGGGCCTGGCTACCTTGCTGCCGCAGATCATCAACAACGCCCGCAAAGGTGCGGCGCCGGCCAAGGTGGCGATGAACCAGCGCTACCCCACGCCGGCACGCCTCAGCGAACGGGTTTCGGCGGCGCTGCCAGTGCAGCGCGAGGTGCTGCGCATAGCCCGGGCCGACATGCCGCTGTCGCGCTTTCAAAGCGAGTTTCTGTCGCATGGCACCCCTGTGGTACTCAGCGACGCCCTGCAGGACTGGCCACTGTTCAGCATGGGCCGCGAGGCTTCGCTCGAGCATTTCGCCGAGCTGCAGGGCATTACCCGGCATGGTGACTACGTCAAGAAAACCTTCTCCACCGACCGCGACTTCCGCTCGACCTCCATGGCCGACTTCATCGCTTCGCTGGACAAACCGGCCAAGCCTGGCGAGACACCGGCCTATATGGGCAACAACATCGTCCCGGAAAAACTCCTGACACTGATCCGCTTTCCGGATTACTTCGAGCGCCAGCGCTTCATCTCGCCCCGTATCTGGATCGGCCCCAAGGGCACCCTGACGCCCCTGCATCGCGACGACACCGACAACCTGTTCGCCCAGGTCTGGGGCCAGAAGTCGTTCATCCTCGCCGCACCTCACCATCGGGCAGCGCTGGGCACCTGGTCGACCAGCCCCAAAGGGGGCCTGGACGGCTGTGACTTCAACCCCGACGCGCCAGACTATCAACGCTTCCCGGCGGCGCGCGAGGTGCCCTTCCTGCGCGTGGTGCTGCAGGCCGGTGACCTGTTGTTCCTGCCAGAAGGCTGGTTCCATCAGGTGGAGTCGGTGTCCACCTCGTTGTCGGTGAACTTCTGGGTGAACTCCGGGCGCGGCTGGTAGCCGCCCTTGCGGGGGTTAATTTGCGGCGGCGTCGGCTCGCTTCTAGAGAAACCCGCTTGCAAGAGGACGCCCGCATGGCCACCCCCACCCGCCTGCCCTTTCACCCTGCAGGGTGTCAACGGGCCCACCTTGGCCGGGGCCGCAACGCGGCCCCGGCATGTGTCAGACCGCTGCTTTCAGGGCCTCGGCAAACCGCTGCGCCACCTCGTCGATCTGCTCGCCACTGATAATCAGCGGGGGCAGGAAGCGCACCACTGCACCGTGGCGCCCACCCAACTCCAGGATCAGGCCACGCTTGAGGCATTCACGCTGAACCTTGGGCGCCAACTCGCGGTTGGCAACAGGGTGCCCCAGGGCATCGCGTAGGCCGTGCGGGTCGACCAGCTCTACCCCGAGCATCAGCCCACGGCCCCGGATATCGCCCAACTGCGGATAATCCCGCTGCAGGTGCAGCAAGTGCTGGCGCAGGCGCTGGCCCATGGCCTCGGCGTGCTCGGCCAGGCGATGCTCGACCAAGTAATGGATCACCGCCGAGCCTGCGGCCATGGCCATCTGGTTGCCACGGAAGGTGCCGGCATGGGCGCCTGGCTTCCAGGTGTCCAGCCAGTCGCGGTACACCACCACCGCCAGCGGCAGGCTGCCGCCGATGGCCTTGGACAAGGTCACCACGTCCGGCACGATACCGGCATGCTCGAAGGCGAACATCCGCCCGGTGCGGGCGAAGCCACTCTGGATCTCGTCGACAATCAGCGCCACGCCGGCTTGCTCGGTGATCCGTCGCACGCCCTTGAGCCACGCGATATCGGCGGGCACCACGCCACCTTCGCCCTGCACCACTTCGAGGATCACCGCTGCCGGCAGAGGCACGCCGCTTTCAGGGTCGAGCAGCAGGTTCTCCAGGTAATGCAGGTTGGCCTTGACCCCGGCTTCGCCACCCAGGCCGAACGGGCAACGGTAGTCGTAGGGGTACGGCATGAACTGCACACCGTTGCCCAGCAGGGCACCCAGCGGCTGTTTCGGCCCGTGGCTGCCCATCAGGCTCAGCGCGCCCTGGCTCATGCCATGGTAGGCGCCCTGGAAGGCCAGCACGGTGCTGCGCCCGGTGGCGCCACGCACCAATTTGAGCGCCGCTTCAACGGCATCGGTGCCGGTCGGGCCGCAGAACTGCACCTTGGCTTCCCGGCGCAGCGCCTCGGGCAGTACGCCGAACAGGTCCTGGACAAAGCGGTCCTTGACCGGCGTGGTCAGGTCGAGGGTGTGCAGCGGCAGTTCGTCGGCCAGCACTTGCTGGATCGCCTCGATTACCACCGGGTGGTTATGGCCCAGGGCCAAAGTGCCGGCGCCGGCCAGGCAGTCGATGAACTGGCGGCCTTCGACATCCTCGACATGGATGCCACGGGCGCGCTTGAGCACCAGTGGAATGCGCCGTGGGTAGCTGCGGGCGTTGGATTCCTGTTGCTGCTGGCGTTGCAGCAGCGGCGAATCGGTGAACTCGTACAGGGGTTGCGGCGCACTGGCCGGCAAGACCTGGGCAAGGCGGGTAGCGGTCGACATGGTAGATCCTCGCAAGCAAGCGAAAGTGCCCCGCCACGCCCCTGTAAGCAGATGTGTGCGGGTAGTTGTCGCTTGGGAAACGCTTAAGCGCCGGGAGGATTTAGCGGTTGCTGCGGGATTTTTGTACAGGGTTGTGATGCCTGGGGATTGTATCTGGTTCACCAAGCCAGGAAAATCAACGACCCGAGCGCGCCGGCACCTGCAACAGCACGCGCAAGCCATCGCTGCGGCTGTCGAAACGCAAGGTGCCGGCGCAACGCTGAACAATCGCCTGGACGATCGCCAAGCCCAGCCCACACCCGCCACTCTGGCCATTGCGCCAGAACCGCTCGGTCAGGTGCTGCAAGTCGTCGTCGGCAATCCCCGGCCCGTGGTCACGCACCATGAAGCCCACCTGGCCGTCAGCCATCTGCACTTCCAGCTCCACCGCGCTTTCGCCACCGTGGCGCAAGGCGTTGTCCAGCAGGTTGCGCAAGGCCGCGACCGCCAGCGGCGCGGGCATGCCCAGGTAGATCTGCGTGGCCTGCTCGGGCAGGCGCAGCACGATCCGCCGGTTGTCGCCGCCGCCGGCATCCTGCACCGCCTGCCGGGCGACCTGCTCGGCGCTGCACTGCACGCCATCCTCGAACGACAGGCTGCCCTCGACACGCGCCAGCATCAGCAGTTGCTCCAGCGTGCGGTGCATGCGGTCGGCACCTTGTTCGGCATGCTCCAGCGCCTGCTCGCGCACCGCGCCATCGGTCATGCGCGCCACCTGCAGGTGGGTCTTGATCGCCGTCAGCGGGCTGCGCAATTCATGCGCGGCGTCATCGGTCAGGCGCCGCTCGCGTTCGAGGGTCTGGGCAATGCGCAGGAACAACTGGTTCTGGGTTTCCAGCAGCGGTTGCAGCTCGCTGGGCATACCGGCCACCTGCAACGGCTCGACACTGTCGGCACGCCGCCGACGCAGGGCGTCGCGCATTCTATTGAGCGGCTCCAGGCCCTTGCCCAGGCCGATCCACAACAGGCCGAGGCTGCCGAGCAACGCCATCAGCACCGGGGCCGAGGCTGCCAGCAGGATCGACTGGTTCAGGGCCTCGCGCTCCATGTGGCGGTCGGCGGTGGTGATGCGCACATCACCGTGGTTGTAGGTAAACGTACGCCACAACGCGTCGTCGATGGTCTGGTCACGGAAGCCGCTGCGCTGATCATCCATGGCCCCGTCATGCTTGTGGTTGCTGGCCAGGATCTCGCCCCGCAGTGAACTCACCTGGCAGGCCATGCCGTCCGGCACGCTGAACTGGTCGGCGGAAAAATGCGCATCCTCGCCCTTGGCCGCCAATGGTTGCGGCAACTGGTCGATCAGCCCGGCAACCATGCGCGCCGAAGCCACCAGGCGCTGGTCGAGGGAAAACATCATCTGCTGGCGCAGGTCGCGCAGCATCCATGCGGCAGCCAGTACCCAGATGATCACGAAGGCACTGCCCAGGATCAGGCTCAGGCGTACCCGCAGGCTCATGGCGCGACCTCCTTCGGTGCCTGCGCAGGGCCAAGCCGGTAGCCCAGGCCACGCACGGTTTCGACGATGCTGTTACCGAGCTTGCGGCGCAAATGGTGAATATGCACATTGAGGGCGTTACTCTCGACCTCGTCACTGAAGCCGTACACGCAATCTTTCAACTGTTCGCTGGACAGCACCCGCCCTGGGTTCTGCAGCAGCGCCTGGAGCAGCGCCTGCTCACGGCGGGAAAGGTCGACCGGCTGGCCGGCCAGGGTCGCTTCGCAGCTGCTGGGGTCATAACGCAGCGGGCCGTGCTCGATGGCATTCACCGCCCGCCCGGCCACACGGCGCAGCAAGGTGTGCAGGCGCGCCGCCAGCTCCCGCAGGTCGAACGGCTTGAGCAGGTAGTCGTCGGCGCCGGCCTGCAGGCCATCGACCCGGTCGGTGACCGCATCGCGTGCCGTGAGCACCAGCACCGGCAGGCTCTCGCCCTGCTGACGCAGGCGCCGCAGCAGCTTGAGGCCGTCTTCATCGGGCAGGCCGAGGTCGAGGATCATCACATCGAACTGCGCCGCCTGGAGCATCGCCCGTGCACCCGCAGCATTGGCGACCCGGTCCACGGTCAAGCCCTGGGCGGTGAGGCCGGCGCAGATGCCGCTGGCGATCAGGTCATCGTCCTCGCAGAGCAGAACGTGCATGGTGGAGCTCCGGGTTGGGTGAGGCAGATACTGCACCACGGGTGGATTAAGTGAAGATTATGGACCTGGCGCGTGCGTTTGGGGGGATGTAGGACCGGGTTAACCTTGGGTTAATCGACCCAGGCCAGCATGGCCCACTTCAACGTACTGCCAAGGCGAAGACATGCGTGCCCTCTTTCTGTTCCTGACACTGCTGCTGGCCGGCCCCCTGCAAGCCAATCCGTTCGACGTCAAACCCGACTTCCTGCCGGTCAACCAGGCCTTTGTGCTGAGCCATGACCGCCAGGCCGATGGCCAGATGCGTCTATTCTTCCAGATCAAGCAAGGCTACTACCTCTACCAGAAGCGCCTGAAGTTCGACGGCCTGCCCGCCGAGCAGCAGCCGCAGTTGCCACCGGCGCTCAACCACCATGACGAATTCTTCGGTGACAGTGCGGTGTACCGCGACCAGCTCGAACTGCTGATCCCTGCCAACGCAAAAGGCCAGTTGCGCCTGGGCTGGCAGGGCTGTGCCGACGCCGGCCTGTGCTACCCGCCGCAGACCACCGCCATCGACCTGGGTGGCAGCGTGGCCCCGGCCGCCGATCAGGCCAGCGACCAGGCCCTGGCCAGCAACCTGCAGCAGGGCAACCTGGCGTGGGGCCTGCTGGCCTTCTTCGGCCTTGGCCTGCTGCTGGCCTTCACCCCCTGCTCGCTGCCGATGCTGCCGATTCTCGCCGGGCTGGTGCTCGGCAATGGCGCCAGCGCCCGACGCGGCTGGTTGCTGGCCGGGGTGTACGTGCTGAGCATGGCCTTGGTATATGCCGCCCTGGGCGTGGTGGCGGCGCTGCTCGGCGCCAGCCTGCAGGCCTGGTTGCAGCAACCCTGGCTGCTGGGCAGCCTGGCGGCATTGTTCGTGGTGCTGGCGCTGCCGATGTTCGGCGCCTTCGAGTTGCAGCTACCCGCCGCCCTGCGCGACCGTCTCGACCGCGCCGGGCAAGGTACACGTGGCGGCAACCTGTACGGTGCCGCGCTGCTCGGGGCGCTCTCCGGCCTGCTGCTCGGCCCGTGCATGACCGCACCGCTGGCCGGGGCGCTGCTGTACATCGCCCAGAGCGGCGACGTGCTGCAGGGCGCGCTGGTGCTGTTCAGCCTTGGCCTGGGCATGGGCGTGCCGCTGCTGTTGCTGGTCACGCTGGGCAATCGCTACCTGCCGCGCCCAGGTGCGTGGATGAACCTGGTCAAGGGCGTGTTCGGCTTCGTGTTCCTGGCCATGGCCCTGTATACCCTGCGCAGCCTGCTGCCACAGGCCCTGCTGCTGGCCCTGAGCGGCGCCTGGCTGATCGCCCTGGCCTGGGCCGCGTGGCCGGCCCTGCAGCGTATGCCTGCGCTGCGCGCGCTGCCTTTGCTGGGCGCGCTGTGGGGCGGGCTGTTGCTGGTCGGTGCGGCGGCCGGGGGCGATGACCTCTGGCAACCCTTGCGGCCGTTCGCCGGGGGTAGCGGGCCTGCGGCGGTGCAACCGGCAGAGGATGCATTCGTGACCGTCAGCCGCCCCGAAGACCTGCAACGTGAGCTGGACGCCGCCAAGGCCCGTGGCCAATGGGTGATGCTCGACTACTATGCCGACTGGTGCGTGTCGTGCAAGGTCATGGAAAAGAAGGTGTTCGCCCGCGCCGACGTACACACCAGCCTGGCGGGCGTGCACCTGCTGCGCCTGGACGTCACCGCCAACACCCCGGCCAGCCAGGCACTGCTGCAACGCTACCAGGTACCCGGCCCGCCCAGCATCATCTGGGTCGGCCCGGAAGGCGACGAACGCCGTGCGCGACGCATCACCGGTGAAGTGGATGCTGCCGCGTTCCTGCAACACTGGACCCAGACCAGGAGCCAAGGCTGATGCTGACCGTAACCCTCGGGCCATTGACCATGGCCCTCAACCACCTGCTGATGCTCACTGCCCTGGTGATCGCCAGTGTGGTCGGCTGGTGGGTCGCCCGCCGCGGCGGCGAAAGCCCGGAGTCGGCACTCTTCAACCTGTTTCTGATTGGCGTGCTGTGCGCGCGCCTGGGCTTCGTCGTGGCCTACTGGCCGATGTACCGCGATGACCTGGTGCAAGTCATCGACATCCGCGACGGCGGCTTCCTGTTCTGGTCCGGCCTTGCCGGCATCGTGCTCGGCGCGCTCTGGCAAGGCTGGCGACACCCGGGCCTGCGCCGTCCTCTGGGTTGGGCCTTGTTCAGCGGTGCGCTGTTCTGGGGCCTCAGCAGTCTGGGCGGCCACCTGTACAGCAAAGGCACCGAGCTGCCTGAGCTGAGCCTGCGCAACGCCGGCGGGCAGCCCGTGGCGCTGCACAGCTACCGTGGCAAGCCACTGGTCATCAACATCTGGGCCACCTGGTGCCCGCCCTGCCGGCGCGAAATGCCGGTGCTGCAACAGGCCCAAGGTGACTACCCCCACGTAACCTTCCTCTTCGTCAACCAGGGTGAGACGCCCGAGAACGTCAGCACTTTCCTCGCCACCACCGGCCTGAGCCTGACCCACGTGCTGTTCGACGGCGCCGGCCAACTGGCCCAGCGGGTCGGCTCGATGGCCCTGCCTACCACGCTGTTCTACGACAGTAACGGGCGGCTGATCGACAGCCACCTAGGCGAGCTGTCACGGGCCAGCCTGCGCCACGCCCTGGAACCTTTCGACCGGGCCGCCGCGCCCACCCCTGCCGCACAAGGAAACTGACATGCGATTGACTGCACTGCTGCCCCTGTCCCTGGCCCTGCTGGCCGCCCCGCTGCTGCACGCCGAAGAAGCGCTGCCCAAGGCGATCCAGCAACTGCAAGCCAAGGGGGCCGTGATCAAGGGCAGCTTCGATGCCCCCGATGGCCTGCGCGGTTATGCCGCCGAGTACCAGAACAACGGCATCGCCCTGTACCTGACACCTGACGGCAAGCATGTGCTGGTCGGCAGCCTGTTCGACGAACAAGGCCAGGACCTCAGCGCCGCTCCGTTGGACAAGCTGGTCTACGGGCCGATGAGCAAGGCCATCTGGGCGAAGATGGAAAAAACCGCCTGGATCGCCGATGGCAAGGCCGATGCGCCGCGCATCGTCTACCTGTTCAGCGACCCCAACTGCCCGTACTGCAATATGTTCTGGCAGCAGGCGCGGCCATGGGTGGAATCGGGCAAGGTGCAATTGCGCCATATCATGGTCGGTATCATTCGCGAGGACAGCCCGGGCAAGTCGGCGGCGTTGCTGGCGGCCAAGGACCCGGCCAAGGCGCTGGCACAGCACGAGAAGGCCGGCAAGGCCAGTTCGCTCAAGGCGCTGGAGAAGGTGCCAGAGGCGGTGCAGAAGCAGCTGGAAGGGAACATGGCGTTGATGGAGGAAATGGGGTTGCAAGCAACCCCGGCGATCTTCTATCAGGATGAGCAGGGCAACCTGCAGAGCCAGCAAGGGGCGCCAAGGCCGGAGATGCTGGGGAAGATACTCGGCAAGCGGTAGTGCATGCCGTGGGTATTAGGTGGCGGCGCAGATCGAGCGCCGCCCGCGCGGCGCTTCGCGGGGCAAGTCGGATCGCCGCACCGCCGCTCCCACATCTGTTTCGGGCCAGTTATTCCTGAGGCATTGGCGCGCGGCCCCTTGGTGCCCGCCTCAATATCGCGTCGGACAAACAAGGCGGTCGCGCGCCAATAGCACAGGCCTCACTGGCCCGAAACAGATGTGGGAGCGGCGGTGCGGCGATCCGACTTGCCCCGCGAAGCGCCGCGCGGGCGGCGCTCGATCTGCGCCGCCCAACAAAACTCACGGCCTACCCAAAACCCCTACAACCCCTCCAGCTCCGCCATCAGGTCACTAAGCCGGTCAACCTTGTCATCATCCAGCGCACTGCCCTGCAGCCCCTGCACGTACACCGCCAATTCCGCCACGGTGCTGCACTCGAACATCGCCCGCAGCGGCACATTGAGCTGCAATTGCTTCTGCACCCGCGAGGCAATCTGCGTCGCCAGCAATGAATGCCCGCCCAGCTCGAAGAAGTTGTCGTGCACCCCCACCCGTTCGGCCTTGAGCACGTCGGCCCAGATGCCTGCCAGCACCGTTTCCAGCTCGTCACGCGGCGCCTCATAGGCCTGGCTGTGCTGGCCACCGATGTCAATGGCCGGCAGCGCCTTGCGGTCGAGCTTGCCGTTTGCGTTGTGCGGCAGGCTGTCGAACCAGCCCCAGTGCAAGGGCACCATGTACTCCGGCAGCGCAGCGCGCAGGCGCTGCTTGACCTGTTCGAGTAACGCCGCATCGGCGCTGACGCCCTGATGCGCCACCAGGTAGCCGACCAGGTGCTTGCCGTTGACGCCCTCCTGCACGCTCACCGCGGCATCGCGCAACTCTGGCTGCTCGTGCAGGCGCGCTTCGATCTCGCCCAGCTCGATGCGGTAGCCACGGATCTTCACCTGATGATCGATGCGGCCCACGTATTCCAGCACACCGTCCGGACGTTGCCGCGCCAGGTCGCCAGTGCGGTACAGGCGCTCGCCCGGTGCACCATGCGGGTGCGGGATGAAGGCCATGGCCGTCCGCACAGGGTCACCGACATAACCACGGCCCACACCGGTGCCGGCGACACACAGCTCGCCGACCGCGCCCAATGGCACCAAGGTCTGGTCCTCGCCGAACAGGTACAGGCGGTTGTTGTCGGTCGGCGTACCAATCGGCAGGTAGCTGCCGCGGGTCGACTCGACATCGACGCGGAAGAACGCCACATCGTCCGAACACTCCGCCGGGCCGTAGGCATTGACCAGGCCGATCGCCGGGTAACGCTGCAGCCATTGCGCGGCCAGCTCCGGCGGCATCGCCTCGCCGGTCGGCAGCATCCAGCGCAGGCCATCGAGGCTTTGATGATCGTTGGCCAGCATGCCCTGGATCAGCGACGGGACGCTCTCCAGCACGGTGATGCCGGTGGCCTGCACATGCGCCAGCAGGCCCTGCGGGTCATGGGCGATGGCATTCGGCACGATCTCCAGCCTGGCGCCGAACAAAGGTGCGGCAAGGAACTGCCAGACCGAAATATCGAAGCTCTGCGACGCGGTCTGGGCAATCACGTCTTGTTCGCTCAGGGCCAGGTAAGGCACCTTGCTCAGCTGGTTGTTGAGCATGCCGCGCTGCTCGACCATCACACCTTTGGGCAACCCGGTGGAGCCCGAGGTGTAGATGACGTAGGCGAGGTTGTCGGGCCCGCTGTGAATACCGGGGTTGTGGCTGGCGATGTTGCTGGCCTGGATGTCTTCCCACACCAGCAGCTTCGGCCGTGCCACGCCACCCAGTTCATCCAGCAATTGGCGACCCTGCTCGGCGCAAGCGGCGCTGCACACCAGCACTGGCGTGCGGCTGAGTTCGACGATGCGCTGCAGGCGTGCGGCCGGCAGGCCCGGGTCCAGCGGCAGGTAACCGGCACCGGCCTTGAAGCTGCCGACGATCATGCCCAGCAACGGCAAACTGCGCTCTGCCAGCAGCGCAACCGGCTGATCGACGCTGACGCCCGCGCCGATCAAGGCATGGCCCAGGCGGTTGGCCGCCAGGTTCAGGCCGGCGTAGTCATAGGACGCTTCCAGGCAGCGTGCCACGGTACGCTGCGGGTGGGCGGCGACCTGCGCCTCGAACTGCTCGACATAGCTCTGCTCCAGGGCATAGGCATGCTCGGTGCGGTTACAGTCTTCCAACAGGAAACGCTGCTCTTCGGCACCCAGCAGCGGCAGGTCACTGACCTCCCCTTCAAAACCCTCTACCAGTGCCAGCAACAGGCGCTTGAATTCGGCCAGCAAGCGCTCGACAGTCGGGTAGTCAAAGTAGCGCTGGTCGAACGACAGGTGCAGGCCCAGGTCATCACCCGGATAGCACACCGCCGTCAACGGGAAGTTGGTGTGGGTACGGCCCGAGTCCGAGCTGGCGTTGAGGTGCTGGGCATGGTCGAGCACCGCAGTTTCCACCGGCGCGTTCTCGAACACGAACAGGCTGTTGAACAGCGGCTGGCCCTTGGGCAGCTCGCTGCATTCCTGAATCGCCACCAACGGCAGGTACTCATATTCGCGCACTTGCATGTTGTGCTCGAGCAAGCCTTGCAGCCAGCTGCGTACACTGCGGCGCTCGCCTGCCGCTGGCAGTTGCACGCGCAAGGCGATGCTGTTGATGAACAGCCCGACGGTGCGCTGCATCTGCGGCATGCTCACCGGGCGCCCGGCCACAGTGACCCCAAAGGCCACGTCGCGGTCGCCGCTGTAGCGCGCCAGCACCAGGGCCCAGGCCGCCTGGGCGAAGGTGTTGATGGTCAGCTGATGGGCCTGGGCCAGTTCACGCAAGCGCACCCCGTCACTGACCTGCAGACGGGTGTAGCAGTCGCCGACGACCATCCCGTCACCGGCGTGGTCGTGGCGCAACGGGCGGTCACTGGGGACCGCGGTGGCCCGCTCGAAGCCGGCCAGGTTGGCCTGCCACCACTGGCGTGCCTCGTCCAGGTCCTGGCGTTGCAGCCAGCTGATGTAGTCGCGGTAACGGGGCGGCACCGGCAGCTGGGCCTGGCGGCCTTCGCCAAGGGCCTGGTAGACCTCGAAGAAGTCGTTCATCAGCAACGAGCGGCACCAGGCATCGATCAGGATGTGGTGATTGCTCATCATGAACCAGTAGCGCGCATCGGCAACCCGCACCAGGCGCAGGTGGAAGGGTGCTTCACAGAGCAAGTCAAAACCGGCCTCGCGCTCCTGTTTGTGCAGGCTTTGCAGGCGCCCTTCCTGGGCGCTGTCGTCGAGGCCGCGCCAGTCCTGATAATCCACGGCAGTCTTGCCTGGCTTGTGGATGATCTGCAGCATCGCCTCGCCGGCGTTCCAGCTGAACGATGCGCGCAGTGCCTCATGCCGCGCCACCACCGCCTGCCAGGCCTGGGCGAAGCGGTCGGGGTCGAGCGCACTGTTGATGCGGTAACGGTCCTGCATGTAGTAGATGCCGGTGCCCGGCTCCAGCAGGGTGTGCAGCAGCATGCCTTCCTGCATCGGCGTCAGCGGGTAGACGTCGTCGATCTCGGCGGCGGCGACCGGCAAACTGTCGATCTGCTCCTGGGTCAGGTGCGCCAACGGGAAGTCAGACGGCGTGAAGCTGCCGCTGCCGTCCGCAAGACAATGGCTGACCAGCGCCAGCAGCTCCTGGCGGTAGCCTTCGGCCAGGGTGGCGATGGTCTGCTCATCGTAGCGTTCGCTGCTGTAGGTCCAGCGCAACTGCAGGGCGCCGGCATAGACCTGGCCGTCGACACTCAGCCAGTTGGGCAGCGCTGCATCGAGGTCATGGGCCAGGCCCGCCGCGGCGTCCAGCGGCTGGAACAGCGCGTCGACGTCAAACTGCTGGTCGAACTGCCCCAGGTAGTTGAAGGTGATGCGTGCCTGCGGCAGCGCGGCCATGCGTTCACGCCCGGCCTCGTCGGCCAGGTAGCGCAGCACGCCATAGCCCTGGCCTTTGTGCGGCACCTGGCGCAGTTGCTCCTTGACCCGTTTGATCGAGCTGGCGCGCGCGGCCTCGTCTTCACCCAGCACCGGGCGCAGGCTCAGCGGGTAGGCATTGGTGAACCAGCCCACGCTGCGGGTCAGGTCCATGTCTTCGAACAGCCCGTCGCGGCCGTGGCCTTCAAGCTGCACCAGCACTTCAGCGTCACCACTCCAGCGGCACAAGGTACGGGCCAGGGCCGTCAGCAGCAGGTCGTTGACCTGGGTGTGGTAGGCCGCCGGCGCCTGTTGCAGCAACTGGCGGGTCTGTTCTGCATCGAGGCCGATGGCCAGGGTCCGGGCGTGGCGGTGCAGGTTGCCACCCTGCGGGTGATCACACGGCAGTTCGTGGCGCACAGCGCCAAGCTGGCCGTGCCACCAGTCCAGCTCGTCGCGCAGCGAGTCGCTGCCGGCATAGCTGGCCAGGCGCGCAGCCCAGTCGCTCATGGCATGGGTCTTGGCCGCCAGCGGCTGGCCACGGTACAGCGCCTGCAAGTCTTCGAGCAGCACACGCCAGGACACACCGTCGACCACCAGGTGATGGATGGCCAGCAGCAGGCGTTGGCTGCCCTGCCCGTCCGCCACCAGCAAGGCGCGCAGCAGCGGGCCTTGTTCCAGGTCGAGGCTGCGCTGCAGGTCGGTGTACAACGCCTGGCAGTCATCGAAGTCGGCGACTGTCGCGGCCCACAGCAACTGCTGAGGGGCAGGCTGGGCGTACTCGGCCTGCCAGCGGCCACTGGCCTGGCTGAAACGCAGGCGCAGGCTGTCATGGTGCTGCACCAGCGCGACCAGGGCCTGCTCCAGTGCCGCAGCGTCCAGTGGCTGGCGCGCCTGCAGCAGCACTGCCTGGTTCCAGTGCTGAGGCTGGGCCACCTCGCTGTCGAAGAACCAGTGCTGGATCGGCGTCAGGCCGCTGTGCCCCTGGCGCAGGCCTTGCTCGATGCCAGTTGGCGCGGCGCTCAGGCTAGCCACGGTGGCCAAGGTCTGGATGGTCTGGTGCTGGAACAGATCGCGCGGGGTGAACTGCAGGCCCAACTGGCGGGCACGGCTGACCACCTGGATCGACAGGATCGAGTCGCCACCCAGTTCGAAGAAATTGTCCTGCACACCAACGCGGGGAAGGTTGAGCACATCGCACCACACCTGCGCCAGCTGCGCTTCCACCTCATTGCTCGGCGCCTGGTAATGCTGGCGCGCCTGCTCCAGGTCCGGCAACGGCAGTGCGCGGCGGTCGAGTTTGCCGTTGCCCATCAGCGGCAAGCTGTCGAGCAGGACCAGGTGAGCGGGCACCATGTAGTCCGGCAGGTGCTGGCGGGCATCGGCCTTGACCGCTTCGCGCAGCACGGCCTGAGCCTCACTGCCGGCACCGGCCTGCTTGCACACCAGGTAGCCAACCAGTTGCTTGCCACCCGGCAGGTCGAGGGCCAGCACCACGGCCTCATCGACCTCTGCATACGCCTGCAGGCGGCTTTCGATTTCGCCCAGCTCGATACGGAAGCCGCGAATCTTCACCTGCTGGTCGGCACGGCCGACGTACTCGACCAAGCCATCGGTGCCCAGGCGGACCAGGTCACCAGTGCGGTACAGCCGGCCACCCTCGGCACAGAACGGGTCGGCGACGAAGCGCTCGGCGCTCAGCCCCGGGCGGTCGTGATACCCCTGGGCCAGGCCGGCACCGCCGACATACAGCTCGCCGATACCGCCTTGTGGCAACAGGGCCAGGTCTTCGTCGAGGATGTAGGCGCTGCGGGCGCCAATCACCCGGCCGATCGGCACGCTGCCCATGTCGGCCGACAGCGTTTGCGGGGCCAGGCAGGCCAGCGGCATGACCACGGTTTCGGTCGGGCCGTAGGCATTGAAGAACTGCTGCGGCGCGAACGCCTGGCGAATGCGCTGCAGGTGCTCGCCGGTCAACGCTTCACCGCCGGTGATCACCAGGCGCACCGGCAGCTGCTCGCCCAGCCCTGCCAGGTACTGGGCCAACTGGCTGCCGTAGCTTGGGGTGAAGCCAAGGATACTCACCTGCTGCTCACGCACCAGTTGGCAGATCTCTTCAGCGCCCCACTGGCCTTGGGCGCGGATCACCACGCGGGCACCGCACAGCAGCGGCGTCAGCAGGCGCTCGCTGGCGGCGTCGAAGTTGATCGAATAGAAGTGCAGCTCGCAGTCGTCGCTGCGCATGCCGAAGGCCTCGATCACAGCCTGGCAATGCATGGCGATTTCACCGTGGCTGACCACCACGCCCTTGGGCTTGCCGGTCGAGCCCGAGGTGTAGATCAGATAGGCCTGATGTTGCGGCAGGTTGAGGTTATCCAGCGCGGCATCGCTGAAGGCCGACAAGCTGGACGCATCGTCTTCCAGGCTCCAGCGGGCCACACCTTCAGGCAGCTCGCCAAGGGTTTCTAGCAGCGCGCGCTGGCCGAGCAGCAGGCCAATACGGCTGTCTTCGATCATGTAGCGCAAGCGGTCGAGCGGGTACTCCGGGTCGAGCGGCACATAGGCACCGCCCGCCTTGAGGATGGCCAGCAAGCCGATGACCATTTCCAGCGAACGTTCCAGGGCCAGGCCGACGCGCACCTGCGGGCCGACCCCGCGCTCGCGCAGGGCGCGGGCCAGGCGGTTGGCCTGCTGGTCCAGCTCGGCGTAGCTCAGGTGCTGGCCGGCGAAGGTCAGCGCCAGCGCGTGCGGCGTGCGTGAAGCTTGGGCGGCGAACAGGCCGTGCAAGGTCTGGTCGAGCGCGCCATGCTGCGCGCCCTGCAACTGGCCAACCAGCACCTGTTGCTCGTCGGGGCTCAGCATCGGCAGCTCGCACAGGCGCTGTTGCGGGTCGTCCAACAGGCCGGCCAGCAGTTGCTGCCAGTGTTCAGCCATGCGCGCGATGCGCGGCGCGTCGAACAGGTCACGGCTGTAGGTCAGGCAGCAGCCCAGGCGGCCATCGAGGTCAGTGACTTCCAAGTACAGGTCGAACTTGGTGGCGCTGGCGTCGTTGACCAGGTAGTCGACCTGCATGCCGGCCAGCTCCCGGCTTTGCTGGAACGCCCAGCGCTGGACGTTGCACATCACCTGGAACAGCGGGTTGTAGGCGCTGCTGCGCGGCGGTTGCAGGGCTTCGACCAACTGGTCGAACGGCAGGTCCTGGTGCGACTGGCCTTCGATGGCGGCCTGGCGCATCTGCTCCAGCAGTGCGGCGGCGGTCATGTGGCCGTCCAGCTCGCAACGCAGTACCTGGGTGTTGAGGAAGGCGCCGATCAGCCCCTCGCTTTCCGGGCGGATGCGGTTGGCCACCGGGGCACCGATGCGCAGGTCACGCTGGCCGCTGTAGCGGTGCAGCAAGGCCGCCAGGGTGGCCGTCATGGTCATGAACAGGGTCAGCCCACGCTGGCTGTTGAAGGCATGCACACGGGCCACCAGCGCCGGGTCGAGCTCGAAGCGGTACAGCTCGCCACGGTGGCTCTGCACTGCCGGGCGCGGGCGATCGGTGGGCAATGCCAGCACCGGGTGCTCATCGCCCAGGCGGGCTTTCCAGTAGGCCAACTGGCGCGCGCCTTCGCCGCTTTCCAGCCAGTGCCGCTGCCACACGCTGTAATCCAGGTATTGCACCGGCAGCGGCGCCAGGGGCGACTCGCGATCATCGACGAAGGCTTCGTACAGCTCGCCAAGCTCGCGGGCGAAGATGTCCATGGCCCAGCCTTCGGTGACGATGTGGTGCAAGGTCAGCACAAAGTAGTGCTCACGCTCCTGGGCCTTGACCAGGCAGGCGCGCAGCAGTGGCCCGCGCTCCAGGTCGAACGGCTGGTGCGCCTGGTCGTCTGCCAGCTGTTGCAGGCGTTGCTCGCGGGCCTCGGCGGGCAAGGTGCTGAAGTCGTGCCAGCCAAGCTGCAAGCCGCTGTCTTCGGCCACGCACTGGTACGCTGCGCCGTCGATGCTGGGGAAGGTGGTGCGCAGGGTTTCGTGGCGCACGATCAGGGCCTGCAGCGCACGCTCGAAGGCGTCCACGTGCAGGGTGCCACGCAGGCGCGCCATGCCGCCGACGTTGTAGGCGGGGCTGTCTGGCTCCATCTGCCAGAGGAACCACATGCGCTGTTGCGAGTACGACAACGGCACGGCCTGGCGGCGGTCGACGCGGGCGATCTCGCCTTGCAGGTTACGCTCGCCGGCATCTCGGATGCGCGTGATCTCGGCGCAGAAGGCGCCCAGCTCGCTGGCTTCGAACAGGACTTTGAGCGGCAGTTCGACATCGCACGCCTGGCGGGTTCGCGAAACGATCTGGGTGGCGAGCAACGAATGGCCGCCGAGGGCGAAGAAGTCGTCCTGCAGGCCGACACGCGGCAGGTTCAAGACCTCACACCAGATCGCCGCCACCTGTTGCTGCAACGCACTCTGCGGCGCCACATGCTCGCGCTGCTGCCACACAGGGGCTGGCAGCGCCTTGCGATCGACCTTGCCGCTCGGGCCCAAGGGCATGTGCGCCAGCGCGATCAGTTGCGCCGGCACCATGTAGGCCGGCAGCTGCTCGGCCAGAGCGGCCAACAGGGTGGCAGGCTCGGCCGCGCCGCTGTAGTAGCCGACCAGCTGTGCACCCAGCGCATCCTTGTGGATCAGCACCAGCGCCTGCTCGACACCAGGCTGCGCCAACAGGCACGCCTGAACCTCTTCAGGCTCGACGCGAAAACCGCGAACCTTCACCTGCTGATCGAGGCGCCCGAGGTATTCCAGCGCCTGGAGCTGGGTTTGCCAGCGGGCACGGTCGCCACTGCGGTACAGGCGCTGGCCGTCACCATCGGCCTGGGGCACGAAGCGCTCGGCGGTGAGGCCCGGGCGGCCCAGGTAGCCACGGGCCAGGCCCGCGCCGCCCAGGTACAACTCACCCGGCACGCCCGGGGCAGTCAGTTCCAGCTCATCGTCCAGCACGCGGCACAGCACGTTGCCCAGCGGGCGGCCAATCGGCGAACGCTCGCCGTCTTCGGCCTGACAGTGCCAGTGGGTGACGTTGATGGCGGTTTCGGTCGGGCCGTAGCGGTTGTGCAACTGCACCTGGGGCAGCACTTGCAGCACACGGTCACGCAGGGTCGCGGACAATGCCTCACCCCCGGAGAACAGCCGGCGCAGGCTGGTGCAGGCTGCGGCCTGCGGCTCCTGCACAAACACTTGCAACAACGGCGGCACGAAGTGCAGCGTGGTCACGCCATGCTGCTGCACCAGCGCAGCGATGCGTTGGGGGTCACGGTGTTCGCCGGGGCCAGCCAGCACCAGCTTGCAGCCGGTGATCAGCGGCCAGAAGCACTCCCACACCGAGACGTCGAAGCTGATAGGCGCTTTTTGCATCAGCACATCAGCGTCGTTCAGCGCATAGGTGGTTTGCATCCACTGCAGGCGTTCGGCCAGGGCGGCATGGGTATTACCCACGCCCTTGGGCTGGCCGGTGGAACCCGAGGTGTAGATCACATAGGCCAGGTTGTCGCCGTGCAGGTGCAGGCCTGGGGCTTGGCTGGGCCAGCTGTCCAGGTGCAGCTGGTCCAGGGCGATGGCGCTGACACCTTCGACCTGCGGCAGCTTGCCCAGCAAGGCGCTGTGGCTCAGCAGCAGGCTGGCGTTGCAGTCGCCGAGCATGTAGGCCAGGCGCTCGGCCGGGTAGTCCACGTCCAGCGGCACGTAGGCGCCGCCGGCCTTGAGGATGGCCAGCAGGCCGACCAGCAACTGCGGCGAGCGCTCGACGGCGATGGCCACGCAGGTGTCGGGGCCAACGCCTTTGTCACGCAGGTAATGGGCAAGGCGGTTGGCCTGCTGGTGCAGCTCGGCATAGTCGAGGCTGCCACCCTGCCAGGCCAGCGCAATGCGCTGTGGGGTCAGCCGAGCCTGCTCGTTGAGCTGTTCGACCAGCAGGCGCTCGGGCGCCGCGGCGGCTGCCTGGCCCCAGCCGAGCACCTGCGCGCGGCTGTGCTCATCGAGCAGTTGCACCTCGCCCAGCGCCAAATGCGGCTGGGCGCAGACCTGCTCCAGCAACGCCAGCAGGTGCGCGGCCAGGCGCTTGACGGTACTGGCCTCGAACAGCTCGGCGGCATAGTCGAAGGCCAGCGTCAGGCGGCCTTGATGGTCCTCTTCGCTATGCAGCTGCAGGTCGAACTTGGCTTCGCGGCTGTGCCAGGGCAGCTCTTCGGCAAGCAGGCCAGGCAAGCGGCGCAAGGCCGAAAGGTCGCGTTGCTGATGGTTGAACATGACCTGGAACAGGCCCTGTTCGCGGGCTTCTGGCAGGGCTTCGAGGAGCTGCTCGAAAGGCAGGTCCTGGTTGGCCTGGGCCTCGAGGGTGGCTTGGCGTGCCTGGGCCAGCAGTTGCTCGAAGGGCAAGCGGCCATGCAGCTGCGCACGCAGCACCTGGCTGTTGATGAAGAAGCCGACCAGGCCCTGGGTTTCCAGGCGCGGGCGGTTGGCATTGGGCACGCCGACACGGATGTCTGCCTGGCCGCTGTAGCGGTGCAGCACACCTTGCCAGCCGGCCAGCAGCACCATGAACAGGCTCGCCTGCTGCTCGCGGGCCAGGCCCTTGAGCGCCTCGGTCAGTTTGGCCGGCACTTTCAGGTTGTAACGTGCCGCACGTTTGTCACGCTGGCTGGCGCGGGGCTGGTCGGTGCACAGGTCGAGCACCGGCAGCGCATCGCCCAGCTTGGCCTTCCAGTAGTGCAACTGGCGTTCGGCTTCACCGTCGGCCAGCCATTGCCGCTGCCAGGTGCCGTAGTCGGCGTAACCCAGCGGCAGGGGCGCCAGGTCGGCTGCATGGCCTTGGCAGTGCGCAGCGTACAGCCTGGCGAATTCGTCGAGCAGAATGTTCAGCGACCAGCCATCGGCGACGATGTGGTGCAGGGTCACCCACAGCTGATGCTCGTCATCGTCCAGGCGCGCCAGGGTCACGCGCAGCAAGGGGCCTCGGCCAAGGTCGAACGGCTGCTGGGCCTCTTCCTCGCGGCATGCTGCAACCTGCGCGGGCGCCTGGCCTTCGAGGTCCAGCCGATGCAGGCTGAACGGCTGCTGTGCCAGGATCCGCTGCCGGGCCTGGCCGTCCTCTTCGCTGAAGACCGTGCGCAAGGATTCATGGCGCGCGACCAGGGCCTGGAAGGTCGCCTCCAGTGCAACGACGTCCAGCTCACCGCGCAGGTGCAGGCCGGCCGGAATGTTGTAGGCCGCCGATTGCGGCTCAAGTTGCCAGAGCAGCCACAGGCGGTTCTGTGCCAGTGATTGCGGCAGCGACTGGTCACGCTCGAGGGTGGCGATGCCGGCCGATTGTGCCCCTCCTTCGGCAACGATCGCCGCCACAGCGGCGCTGTACTCACCCAGCAGCGGGGCTTCGAACAGGGTGCGCAGGCCCAGGTTGATGCCCAGCTCATCGGCCAGGCGCGCCGTGGCTTGGGTGGCCGCGATGGAGTTGCCGCCCAGCAGCAGGAAGTGATCGTCCGCCGCCACGGCTTCGACCTTGAGCACATCACGCCACACGGCGGCGATGCGCGCCTGCAGGTCGTCGGCCGGCGCGCCGCTTGGGTGCTGCTCGCTGGCCTCCGGGAAGCGCGCGTAACAGTCCAGGCTGCCATCGTCCATGCGCTGGCGGCAGGCCGAGCGCTGGAGCTTGCCGCTGGAGGTCTTGGGCAGTGCGCCCGGGTTGAGTAACAGGACCACGGCCGGCGCCTGGCGGCAGGCGTCGGCGATGACCTGGCGCAAGGTCTTGATCAGCCCCTGGGGCTCGACGGCTTTTTGCACATTGCGGCTGACTTCCACCGCCACGCCGATGCCCTCCTCGCCCTGATGGTCCACGGCAAACACCGCTACGCGGCCTTTGCGCAGCACATCGACTTCGCGCTCCAGGGTTTTTTCCAGGTCTTGCGGGTAGAGGTTCTGGCCGCGGACGATGAGCATGTCTTTCAAGCGCCCGGTAACGAACACTTCGCCATCGCGCATAAAACCCAGGTCGCCGGTGCGCAGCCAGGTCTGGCCGTCCATTTCGACGAAAGTGCGGGCGCTGGCCTCGGGGTTGCGCCAGTAGCCCAGGGCGATGCTCGGGCCGCCCGCCCAGACCTCACCAACCAAGTTGTCGCCCAGCACTTCCAGGCGCTGCGGCTCGACAATGCGCACCGCATGCCCTGGCTGCGGGTAGCCACAGCTCATCAGCACACTGCCGCTACCAGGTTCGGCGCGGTTGGCGGCGAAGGCCTCGGCATCCACCTCCAGCGCGCCGATGCCCTGGCCGCGTCGGCTGCCGCTGACGAACAGGGTCGCCTCGGCAAGGCCGTAACTGGCGAAGAAGCTGTGCGGGTCGAAGCCACAGGCCTGGAACTTGTCGGCGAAGGTCGCCAGGCTGTCCTGGCGGATCGGTTCGGAGCCGGAATAGGCCACGCGCCAGCGGCGCAGGTCAAGCCCCGCCAGGGAGGCCTCGCTGACCCGCTCGCTGCACAGGCGGTAGGCGAAGTCGGGGCCGCCGCTGATGGTGCCGCCGTAATCGCTGATTGCCTGCAGCCAGCGCAGTGGCCGGGCGAGGAAGTAGCCAGGCGACATCAGCACGCAGGGCACGCCGCTGAAGATCGGCTGCAGCAGGCCGCCGATCAGGCCCATGTCGTGGTACAGCGGCAGCCAGCTGACGATGACGTCGTCGGGGTTCACATCGATGCCGAAACCGTGACGGATCAACTGCTCGTTGGCCACCAGGTTGCCATGGCTGACCTGCACGCCCTTGGGCAGCGCGGTGGAGCCTGAGGTGTACTGGAGGAAGGCGATGTCATCGCCGGCCAGGGCAGGCTCTTGCCAGGCATCGGCCAGGGCCGGGTCAAGGCCATCCACCGCCAGCAGCGCGGGGGCATTGCCCGCCGCCAGCGCGTCCAGGCCCTGCAAGCTGTCGTGCAGCGCGGCCACGGTCAGCAGCAGGCGCGGCTCGGCATCGTCGATGATCGACAGCAGGCGTTGCTGGTGATGGTGGCGCGTGGACTCTGGGGGATACGCCGGCACGGCAATGACGCCGGCATACAGGCAGCCAAAGAACGCCGCGACATAGTCCGGGCCGCTGGGGAACAGCAGCACCGCACGGTCGCCGAACCCTGCGCGGGCCTGCAAGGCAGCGGCGATGGTGCGCGCGCGGCGGTCCAGGTCCCGGTAGCTGAGCACGGCCTGCTCGCCGGGCGCATCGGCCAGAAAGCGCAGGGCTATCTTGTCCGGGGTCTGCGCGGCGCGTTGCGCGAGGGCCTGGACCAGCGAGAGCGGGAGTTCGAAGGCGTCCGTCATGGGGTGTTCCTGCCAGTGTCTGGTGAAGTCGGGCCGGCTGCTCCGCGAACGTCGGCGGGCAGCGCACGGCGGCCGGATGTACACAGGGGAACGGATGGGCAGGGGAAGAAATTAACCGGATTGCGCGGTGGCAGGCACGGCGAAAGGTGAACTGTTTCACGCGGGCTGCTTAGAACCGAAACTTACAGATACTAATTACGTTTCGTATTTGACAATCATTATCATTCTGAATAGCTTGTCGCACGTCTCAGGAAGCTTCCCAACGTTGGGTGCCTCCCCCCCTCTCTGTGACAAGGTGATTTCCATGGCGGAACAGCTATCCACAAGTAAGTGCGATTCACCATTACTCCAGGCCTTCGTCGACAATCGCAGCATTCTGGTCAAGATTGCTGCGCGCATCACCGGCTGCCGCTCACGCGCGGAAGACGTGGTGCAGGATGCATTCTTCCGGCTCAGTGCCGCCCCGCAGATCACCTCGTCATTCAAGGCGCAGCTGAGCTACCTGTTCCAGATCGTGCGCAACCTGGCCATCGACCACTACCGCAAACAGGCGATGGAGCTGAAGTACTCCGGCAGCGAAGAGGAAGGCCTGAACGTGGTCATCCAGAACGCCTCGCCCGAAGCCACGCACATCAACCTTGCCGCCCTCGATGACATTGCCGAAGCATTGAACGAGCTGCCACAGCGCACCCGTTACGCGTTCGAGATGTACCGTTTGCACGGCGTGCCGCAGAAGGACATCGCCAAGGAACTCGGCGTGTCGCCGACCTTGGTCAACTTCATGATCCGCGACGCCTTGGTGCATTGCCGCAAGACGGCTAACCGTCAGGTTTGAATTTATGAGTGTTGGGGGCGCATTGCCCCCCCAGCACTCTCAGACCAGCGTGCACCGATCAAAAAACCGCTCCCGCCCCAGAATCATCAGCGCCGCGCGTTTGTGCGGGAAATCGAATTCCTTCTCGCAATGGAAGCACTGGTCGTGCATGTAGCCGATCATCTTGCCGTTGTCCGCACGCGGCTCGGCCACCACCCGCTGAGTGCGCGGGTCATCGAGGAACAGGTAGTGCACCAGCGCCGATAACCAGCTGGCCACCTTGTGCGGCCCACGGTGCGCCTCCTCCCCCACCAGCATGTGGATGCCGCGGTCGTAATCATCGGCCGCGTAGAACGGCGCAATGCGATCTTCCTTGGCCCAGTACGCTTCGAAGTAGGCGAACGGCTCGTCGTCGAAACAGCCGATCAAGGTGAGGGTATGCGGGTCGGCTTGCAGCTTTGCCAGGTATTCATGGTGCTGCTGCAAGGTGCCGCCCTCCTGCCAGAACTTGTCGACCCGCGGGGTGTTCTGCCAGCGATTGAAGCGTTCCAGGTCCTGATCGATCTCCAGGGTACGCAGCGATACCCAGCTGCCCAGGCGTGCATCGAAACGTCGGTACACTTCGCCACGCGGCTTGGGCGCCCGGCGCGGGTGGCGCTTGCCGTTGCTGATCTGCATCTGCTGGGGGTACACCCCGGCGATCGACTCGCCAAGCCAGGGTTGGGGCAACTGCCAGAACAACGTACGTTCGCACAGGTACACGCCCGCCTGCTCGCCGGGCACCAACAGGCCGCTGACGAGGGCTTCGGGCAGCACTTCGGGCAAGTGCCAGGCCAGGCGCTGGCGGGCGACATCGCGTGCCAGCAGCCAGTAGCAGGCAGCCCACAACGCCTGGTAAGGGCGCTCTGGGCAAAGGCTTTCAAGGTGCACCTCAAGCGCCGCGCCCTGGGCCAGGCGCAGCTGGATCAAAGGGCGACCGGCAAGGGTCAGGCTCAGCCAGCTCTCGCCCTCATCGGCGCTGAGGGTGCGCCAGCGTGGCGCTGACAGTGGCTGCGAAGCGGCATCGAACGGCATGGTCTTGGCTCACGAAAATGAAGAGAAGGCACACTGCTAAAAACGTTGTCGCTGCACGGGAATTTAGTCGCGCGGTGCCTGTACCGTGATCCGGTAGGGCTGAAAGATACGCGTCAGCTCACCATTCTCGCGCAGGGCACGCATCAAGGCCGCGAACGATTGCTCGCCGATGGGCGCGCCAGGGCGCAGCAAAGCGTAGTGGTGATAGACCTGATCGATACGCTGCGAGGCAACCAGTTGCGCCTGGCTGCCCGGGTTACGGTCGAGAAAGTCGCTGAGGTAAGAGCGGGTGACCAGGGCGATGTCGGCGCGGCCGGCCTGCACCATCAGCAGGTTGCTGTCGTGGGAATAGGTCAGCGTCGCATTGAAGGCTTTGCGCAGGTAGTCCGGGTCGGCGTTGAAGCTGGCGAACGCATAGTGGTAACCGTTGAACAGCGCCAGGCGCTTGCCGCGCAGCTCATCGAAGTAATGCGGGTCGCGACCGTTGGCCTTGGCGGCGACGAACACTTCGGCATCTTCCAGGCCCATGTCCACTGTCTGGTGGGCAATCTGCTGCCAGCCCCACTGTGGGTTCTCGAAGACCGCCATGTCGGTGCGGCCCTGCTGCAAATCACCAAAGCGCCGCTGAATGGAGGTGGGCACCAAGACAAAGTGGTAGCCCTGCTGGGAGCGGTTAAGGGCGTCGATCAATTGTGGCAACAGACCCGTATCGGCCCCCTGTTCGGGGCGAACGGTGTAAGGCGGGAAATGCGCGGCACCAATCTTCACTTCGATCGCGTCGCCAGCCCAGCCTGGTACCGCCAACCAGAAGCCGGCCAGCAACAGCAGAGTGGACAAGGCCTTTGGGCCGGGCGCTGAAGTCAAGACGGACACTCATCACGGTTCGTACCTGGTTGCGCCTAAGCTAGGCGTTTTCCGGGCAGGGCACAACAGCTGGTCGCTGGTCTTTGCGCCAAAGCAGGCGGCAAATTGCCAGGGGGTGCCGTAAGGCCCGACATTGGCTACGCTCTAGCAGGATCTGCAAGGGAGCCTGGTATGGGCCATTGGTTGGTGATCGACCTGGAAGCCACCACCGACGATGGTGGATGGCCGGTCACAGAGATGGAAATCATAGAAATCGGCGCAAGCCTGGTGACCCGCGAAGGCCGCGAAGTCGACCACTTCCAGCGCTTCGTGCGGCCCAGGCGACGGCCGCAACTGACGCCGTTCTGCCGTGAACTGACGCACATCAGCCAGGCCAGCGTCGACAGCGCTGCGGCCTTCCCCGAGGTGTGGGCACGGTTCGAGCGCTGGCTGGGGCACCACCGCGGGCAGTTGCAGGCGTGGGTCAGCTGGGGTGACTACGACCGCCAGCAACTGCTTCAGGAATGGCAGCAGCACGGGCTCGACAGCCTGCTGCGCAGCGTGCCGCACATCAACCTCAAGCAGCGCTTCGCCAAGGCCCGCCACCTGCAGCGGCCGACGGGCCTCAATGGTGCCTTGCAACTGGCTGGCATGCACTTCTGCGGGCAGCAGCACCGGGCCCTGGAAGATGCGCGCAACACGGCGCGGCTGCTGCCCTTGAGCCTGCCGGCCAAGGGCACCTGAAAGCAGATGACGACGGGGATGGCCTTGGGCATACTGGCCAGCGCTTTTTCATCCCCCTCTTTTCAGGAGTCGCCCATGTTCCAGGTCAACGAGTACTTCAACGGCACCGTCAAGTCGATCGCATTCGCGGGCGAAGAAGGCCCGGCCACCGTGGGTGTGATGGCACCGGGCGAATACGAGTTCGGCACTGCCAAGCGCGAAATCATGCATGTGGTTTCCGGCGCATTGACCGTCAAGCTGCCGGGTAGCGACAACTGGGAAACCTTCAACGCGGGCGACAAATTCAATGTTGCCGCTGACAGCAAGTTCCAGCTGAAGGTAGCGGTGGACACTGCTTACCTGTGCGAGTACCGCGACTAAGCGATAGCCTGCATCGACCTCTTCGCGGGGCGAGCCCGCGCCCACAAGTACCCCACTGTACTCAGGCTCAGTCAGGTATCTGTGGGAGCGGGCTTGCCCCGCGAAGAGGCCAGCACTATTTCAACAAGAATTCCCCCACCTGCTCGGCCGCCGCCTGCATATGCTGGACATGGCTGAACCCCGAAGCCTTCAACGGCTTCAGGTCATGATCCCCCGCCACCCGCCAGCTCACCTCGATCGCTGGTGACAGCGCATACCCCGCCACCGCCTCACGATTACCCAACGCATCGCGCTCGCCCTGCACGATCAAGGTCGGCGTCTTCAGCCCCGCCAGGTGCTCGACCCTGGGTTTCTCCGGCTTGCCCACCGCATAGAACGGATACCCCAGGCAAACCAGTGCATCCACCCCAAGCTCGTCCGCCACCAGGCTGGCCATGCGCCCGCCCATGGACTTGCCGCCAATGGCCAATGTGCCCGCGACCAAAGGTCGCACCTGCCGGTATACCTCGCGCCAGCACTCCAGCAGAACCTTCTGCGGATTGGGCGGCCGCTTGCCACCGTTCACGCGGCGTTCGGCCATGTACGGGAACTCGAAGCGAATCACCCCCACCCCAAGCGCCGCAAGCCTTTGCGCCATCTCGTTCATGAACCCGCTGTCCATCGGCGCACCGGCGCCGTGGGCCAGGATCAGGCAGCCTTTGTAGCCCTCATCCCCTTGAATTTGCGGAGGATCGCAGCGCAAGCCTGGGACATTTCCGACCTTCGCCCATTGATCCCCGTCAATACCGGCACTTTGCCCATTAATCATGCTTGCCTCGCTCTATAGCCTGCCAATAACCGTGGATGGGAACCCATACATGAACACAACCAGCAGTACCGCCTACAACTACAAGGTGGTCCGCCAATTCGCCATCATGACGGTGGTGTGGGGAATCGTCGGGATGGGGCTCGGCGTCTTCATCGCCGCCCAGCTCGCCTGGCCGTCCCTCAACTTCGACCTCCCCTGGACCAGCTTCGGCCGCCTGCGCCCCCTGCATACCAATGCGGTGATCTTCGCCTTCGGCGGCTGTGCGCTGTTCGCCACCTCGTATTATTCGGTGCAACGCACCTGCCAGACCACCCTGTTCTCACCAAAACTGGCCGCGTTCACCTTCTGGGGCTGGCAATTGGTGATCCTGCTCGCGGCCATCAGCCTGCCGCTGGGCTACACCAGCTCCAAGGAATACGCCGAGCTGGAATGGCCGATCGACATCCTGATCACCATCGTCTGGGTCTGCTACGCCATCGTGTTCTTCGGCACGCTGATGAAGCGCAACACCAAGCATATCTACGTCGGCAACTGGTTCTTCGGGGCATTCATCCTGACCGTGGCGATGCTGCACATCATCAACAACCTCGAGCTGCCGGTCAGCCTGACCAAGTCGTACTCGGTCTATGCCGGCGCCACCGATGCCATGGTCCAGTGGTGGTACGGCCACAACGCGGTGGGCTTCTTCCTGACCGCAGGTTTCCTGGGAATGATGTACTACTACGTGCCCAAGCAAGCCGAGCGCCCGGTGTATTCCTATCGCCTGTCGATCGTGCACTTCTGGGCACTGATCACCCTGTACATCTGGGCCGGCCCGCACCACCTGCACTACACCGCGCTGCCCGACTGGGCGCAGTCGCTGGGCATGGTGATGTCGCTGATCCTCCTGGCACCGAGCTGGGGCGGCATGATCAACGGCATGATGACCCTCTCCGGCGCTTGGCATAAGTTGCGCAGCGACCCGATCCTGCGCTTCCTGGTGGTGTCGCTGGCGTTCTACGGCATGTCCACCTTCGAAGGCCCGATGATGGCCATCAAGACGGTCAACGCCCTGTCGCACTACACCGACTGGACCATCGGCCACGTCCACGCCGGCGCCCTCGGCTGGGTGGCGATGATCTCGATCGGCGCGCTGTACCACACCATCCCGAAAGTGTTCGGCAAAGAGCAGATGCACAGCATCGGCCTGATCAACGCGCACTTCTGGCTGGCGACCATCGGCACCGTGCTGTACATCGCCTCGATGTGGGTCAACGGCATCGCCCAGGGCCTGATGTGGCGCGCGGTCAACAGCGACGGCACGCTCACCTACTCGTTCGTCGAAACCCTGGTGGCCAGCCACCCTGGCTTCATCGTGCGCTTCGTCGGCGGTGCGATCTTCCTCAGTGGCATGTTCCTGATGGCCTGGAACACCTGGCGCACGGTACGCGCGCCGGCCACTGACGCCGCCCCTGCGAACGCCCAGCTGGCCTGAGGAGACACGCCTGATGAAACACGAAGTCATCGAGAAAAACATCGGCCTGATGGCGCTGCTGATGGTGTTTGCCGTCAGCATCGGCGGGCTGACCCAGATCGTCCCGCTGTTCTTCCAGGACGTTACCAACAAGCCGGTCGAAGGCATGAAGCCCTACACCGCGCTGCAATTGGAAGGCCGCGATATCTATATCCGCGAAGGCTGCGTGGGCTGCCACTCGCAGATGATCCGCCCGTTCCGTGCCGAGACCGAACGCTATGGCCACTACTCGGTAGCCGGTGAAAGCGTGTGGGACCACCCGTTCCTGTGGGGCTCCAAGCGCACCGGCCCGGACCTGGCCCGCGTGGGCGGGCGCTACTCCGACGACTGGCACCGCGCGCACTTGTACAACCCGCGCAACGTGGTGCCTGAGTCGAAGATGCCGTCCTACCCGTGGCTGGTCGCCGAACAGGTCGACAACAGCCACACCGAAACCAAAATGCGCACCCTGCGCACCCTCGGCGTGCCGTACACCGACGAGGACATCGCCGGTGCCCGTGACGCAGTCAAGGGCAAGACCGAGATGGACGCGCTGGTCGCCTACCTGCAGGTGCTCGGCACCGCGATCAAGAACAAGAGGTAACTGCGATGGACATGGACATCGGCATGATCCGTGGCCTGGGTACCCTGGTGGTGATGATCGCCTTCATCGGCCTCTCACTCTGGGTATTCAACCGCCGCCGCGACCGTGATTTCGCCGAAGCGCGCCTGCTGCCCTTCGTCGACGACCACCTGCCCCCTGCCGGGCAGGCACCTGCTGCCAAGAGGAGTTCCGGGCAATGACCACGTTCTGGAGTACGTACATCAGCGTACTGACCATCGGCAGCTTGATCGGCCTCACCTGGCTGTTGCTGTCGACCCGCAAGGGCCAGGCCAACGACACCACCGACCAGACCATGGGGCACAGCTTCGATGGCATCGAGGAATACGACAACCCGCTGCCCAAGTGGTGGTTCTGGCTGTTCGTCGGCACCCTGGTGTTCTCGGTGGGCTACCTGATCCTCTATCCGGGCCTGGGCAACTGGAAAGGCATCCTGCCGGGCTATGACAACGGCTGGACCGGGGTCAATGAGTGGCAGAAGGAAATGGACAAGGCCGACGCCAGGTTCGGCCCGATCTTCGCCAAGTACGCAGCCATGCCAGTGGAAGAAGTGGCCAAGGACCCGCAAGCACTGAAAATGGGCAGCCGCCTGTTTGCCTCCAACTGCTCGGTGTGCCACGGCTCGGACGCCAAGGGCGCCTATGGCTTCCCCAACCTGACCGACCAGGACTGGCGCTGGGGTGGCGAGCCGGAGACCATCAAGGCCTCGATCATGAACGGCCGGCACGGCGTGATGCCAGCCTGGGCCGAGGTGATTGGCGAGCAGGGTGTGGCCGATGTGGCCGCGTTCGTGCTGACCAACCTCGATGGCCGCAGCCTGCCGGAAGGGGTCAAGGCTGACGCGGCCAAGGGCAAGGAGATTTTCGCCGGCAACTGCGTAGCCTGCCACGGGCCTGAGGCCAAGGGTACCCCCGCCATGGGCGCGCCTGACCTGACCCATCCGCAGGCGTTCATCTACGGGTCGAGCTTTGCCCAGTTGCAGCAGACCATCCGCTATGGTCGCCAGGGTCAGATGCCAGCGCAGGCAGAGATCCAGGGCAATGACAAGGTGCACCTGCTGGCGGCTTACGTGTATAGCCTGTCGCAGGATAGCGCTGCTGAAACCGTGACCTCCAAGTAGTACCCCCGGGGCTGCTCTGCAGCCCCACCCCTCCCCCGCCGTACGCCCTCCCTTGCACCCCCCCCTAACCGAACTAAGCTTGTTGCCTCAGTGGGCTTCGCTGCCAATCCAGCGAAGCAGACGCGGCGCACAGCCTAGCGCCGTCCGATAAAAAAGCCTGACCGATCGATCAGAAAAAGATGAAAAACGGTACACATTACAAATATTTATTTGTGTACAATCGTTCGAACCCTGACACCGCTGGACACAGGTGAACGGGCTTGGACACGGGTCGGCGTACCAAAGTTGCGTTGCGATAGCCCCGGTGGTTATCGATACTGGCGCCGATTTTTCGACCAACAAGAACATTAAAACCGTGGAACCTTAGAATGAGCACAGCAATCAGTCCGACTGCTTATAACTATAAGGTCGTCCGCCAGTTCGCCATCATGACGGTGGTCTGGGGGATCCTTGGCATGGGCCTCGGCGTCTTCATCGCCTCGCAACTGGTATGGCCGCAACTGAACCTGGACCTGCCCTGGACCAGCTTCGGCCGACTGCGCCCGCTGCACACCAACCTGGTGATCTTCGCCTTCGGCGGCTGTGCGCTGTTCGGCACCAGCTACTACGTGGTGCAGCGCACCTGCCAGACCCGGCTGATCTCCGACAGCATGGCGGCCTTCACCTTCTGGGGCTGGCAAGCGGTAATCGTCGGCGCACTGATCACCTTGCCGATGGGCTACACCACCACCAAGGAATACGCCGAGCTGGAATGGCCGCTGGCGATCCTGCTGGCCATCGTCTGGGTCACCTACGGGCTGGTGTTCTTCGGCACCATCGTCAAGCGCAAGACCAAGCACATCTACGTCGGCAACTGGTTCTACGGTGCATTCATCGTGGTCACCGCGATGCTGCACATCGTCAACCACATCTCGCTGCCGGTCAGCCTGTTCAAGTCGTACTCGGCCTATGCCGGTGCCACCGACGCGATGATCCAGTGGTGGTACGGCCACAACGCGGTAGGCTTCTTCCTGACCACGGGCTTTTTGGGGATGATGTACTACTTCGTGCCCAAGCAGGCCGAGCGGCCGATTTACTCGTATCGCCTGTCGATCGTGCACTTCTGGGCGCTGATCACCCTGTACATCTGGGCCGGCCCACACCACCTGCACTACACCGCACTGCCCGACTGGGCGCAGTCGTTGGGCATGGTGATGTCGATCATCCTCCTGGCGCCAAGCTGGGGCGGCATGATCAACGGCATGATGACCTTGTCCGGTGCCTGGCATAAATTACGTACCGACCCGATCCTGCGCTTTTTGGTCGTCTCGCTGGCGTTCTACGGCATGTCCACCTTCGAAGGCCCGATGATGGCCATCAAGACCGTGAACTCGCTGTCGCACTACACCGACTGGACCATCGGCCACGTCCACGCCGGCGCCCTCGGCTGGGTGGCGATGATCTCGATCGGCGCGGTCTACCACATGATCCCGCGCCTGTATGGTCGCGCGCAGATGCACAGCGTCGGCTTGATCAACGCGCACTTCTGGCTGGCGACCATCGGCACCGTGCTGTACATCGCCTCGATGTGGGTCAACGGCATCACCCAGGGCCTGATGTGGCGCGCCATCAACGATGACGGCACGCTCACCTACTCCTTCGTCGAAGCCTTGCAGGCCAGCCACCCGGGCTACATCGTCCGTGCGCTGGGCGGTGCGTTCTTCGCCTCGGGCATGTTGCTGATGGCCTATAACGTGTTCCGCACCGTACGCGCGGCCAACCCGGTAGAAGCGGATGAAGCCGCCAAGATCGTCGTCGTGGGAGCGCACTGATGAAGCATGAAGCCGTCGAGAAGAACATAGGCCTGCTGGCCTTCTTCATGGTCATCGCCGTCAGCGTCGGTGGCCTGACCCAGATCGTCCCGCTGTTTTTCCAGGACGTCACCAACAAACCCGTTGAAGGCATGAAGCCGCGCACCGCGCTGGAGCTTGAAGGCCGCGACATCTACATCCGCGAAGGCTGCGTGGGCTGCCACTCGCAGATGATCCGCCCGTTCCGCGCTGAAACCGAGCGCTATGGCCACTACTCGGTGGCCGGTGAAAGCGTGTGGGACCACCCGTTCTTGTGGGGCTCCAAACGTACCGGCCCGGACCTGGCCCGCGTCGGTGGCCGCTACTCCGATGACTGGCACCGTGCGCACCTGTACAACCCGCGCAACGTGGTGCCCGAGTCGAAGATGCCGTCCTACCCGTGGCTGGTCGAGAACAAGCTCGACGGCAAGGACACCGCGAAGAAGATGGAGGTCCTGCGGACCCTCGGCACCCCGTACACCGACGCCGACATCGCCGGCGCGCGTGACGCGGTCAAGGGCAAGACCGAAATGGACGCCATCGTCGCGTACCTGCAGGGTCTTGGCACCATCATCAAAAGCAAACGGTGACGCTGATGGATATCGGGATGATTCGCGGCCTGGGCACCGTCGTGGTGATGGTGGCCTTCGTGGGCCTGGCGCTGTGGGTGTTCAACCCGCGGCGCAAGCAGGAGTTCGACGAGGCGACCCGGCTGCCCTTCGCGGATGACCCCGAAGCCACCCGGCACGTCGAGCAAGCGCAAGCAAAAGCTTCTGGGAGCAAAAAACAATGACAACCTTCTGGAGTCTGTACGTCACCGTCCTGACCCTGGGCACCATCTTCTCGCTGACCTGGCTGCTGCTGTCGACCCGCAAGGGCCAGCGCGAAGAGGTCACCGACGAGACCGTCGGGCATGCCTTCGATGGCATCGAGGAATATGACAACCCACTGCCCAAATGGTGGTTCTGGCTATTCGTCGGCACCATCATCTTCGCCCTCGGCTACCTGGTGCTGTACCCGGGCCTGGGTAACTGGAAAGGCATCCTGCCGGGCTATTCGTACCTGGATACCGACAAGCAGACCGAGTTTGCCAACGGCCAGCCGGGCTGGACCGGCGTGCACGAGTGGGAGAAGGAAATGGCCAAGGCCGATGCCCGCTTCGGGCCGATCTTCGCCAAGTTCGCCGCCATGCCCATCGAGGACGTGGCCAAGGACCCGCAGGCACTGAAAATGGGCGCACGGCTGTTTGCCTCCAACTGCTCGGTGTGCCACGGCTCCGACGCCAAGGGCGCCTACGGCTTCCCCAACCTGACCGACAAGGACTGGCGCTGGGGCGGTGAGCCGGAAACCATCAAGACCACCATCATGGGCGGGCGCCACGGCGTGATGCCGGCCTGGTCCGAGGTGATCGGCGAGCAGGGTGTGGCTGATGTGGCGGCCTTTGTGGTCAGCAAGCTCGATGGCCGTACGCTGCCCGAAGGCGTGAAGGCCGATGCCGAGAACGGGCAGAAGATCTTCGCCGCCAACTGCGTGGCCTGCCATGGGCCTGAAGGCAAGGGCACCCCAGCCATGGGCGCGCCGAACCTGACCCACCCGCAGGCGTTCATCTACGGGTCGAGCTTTGCTCAACTGCAACAGACCATCCGTTATGGTCGCCAGGGGCAGATGCCGGCGCAGGAACAACTGCAAGGTAATGACAAGGTGCATTTGCTGGCCGCTTATGTGTACAGCCTGTCGCATCAGGAGCAGGAGCCGGCCAAGGCCGAGTAAGGCAGGCCTGGCCGCTTCGCGGGGCAAGTGGATCGCCGCACCGCCGCTCCCACAGGTACCCCACCGACTATGGGAGCAATGGGTTACATGTGGCAGCGGCGGTGCGGCGATCCGACTTGCCCCGCGAAAGGGCCGGCGAATGCAACCCCAGATGACCTGGATCAATTGACACCCGCCATAACACGATTCACGCCACGAACCCAACGCGACTAAAGGTCGCAGTACGACCCCAGGCTGCCATCACCGGCGTATCATGGGGCGCAGCGCGCTAGCAGATTGCGCGAGACTGCGGCCGGCATGCACTGGCCGCGGCATTTCTCCACTGCCGTGGGACTTGATGATGAGCAAGCAAATTCCGGTACATGACGTCACCCCGCCTGCCAGCAAAGGGAAGGATTCCGTCGACCTCTACGCCGCCCGCGAGAAAATCTACACCCGCGCCTTCACCGGCGTCTTCCGCCGCCTGCGCATGGTCGGCGGTGCGCTGCTGTTCCTGCTGTACTTCGGCACCGTGTGGCTGAACTGGGGCGGCCACCAGGCCGTCTGGTGGAACCTGCCCGAGCGCAAGTTCTACATCTTCGGCGCCACCATCTGGCCTCAAGACTTCATCCTGCTGTCGGGCATCCTGATCGTCGCCGCCTTCGGCCTGTTCTTCGTCACCGTGTATGCTGGCCGCGTATGGTGCGGCTACACCTGCCCGCAAAGCGTATGGACGTGGATCTTCATGTGGTGCGAAAAGGTCACCGAAGGGGACCGCAACCAGCGCATGAAGCTCGACAGGGCGCCCATGAGCGGCAACAAGTTCTTGCGCAAGTTCGCCAAGCACAGCCTATGGCTGCTGATCGGGTTCGTCACCGGCATGACCTTCGTCGGCTACTTCTCGCCGATCCGCGAACTGGCCATCGAATTCTTTACCGGCCAAGCCGATGGCTGGGCCTACTTCTGGGTCGGGTTCTTCACCCTTGCCACCTATGGCAACGCCGGCTGGCTGCGCGAGCAGGTGTGCGTGTACATGTGCCCCTATGCGCGCTTCCAGAGCGTGATGTTCGACAAGGACACGCTGATCGTGTCGTACGACCCGCGCCGTGGCGAAACCCGTGGCCCGCGTAAAAAAGACATCGACTACAAGGCCCAGGGCCTCGGCGACTGCATCGACTGCACCATGTGCGTGCAGGTCTGCCCCACCGGCATCGACATCCGCGACGGCCTGCAGATCGAGTGCATCGGCTGCGCCGCGTGCATCGACGCCTGCGACACCATCATGGACAAGATGAACTACCCCAGAGGCTTGATCAGCTACACCACCGAGCACAACCTGTCCGGGCAGAAAACCCACATGCTGCGCCCCCGCCTGATCGGCTACGCGCTGGTGCTGCTGGTGATGATCGGCGCCCTGGCCACCGCCTTCGCTACCCGCTCGCTGGTCGGTTTCGACGTCAGCAAGGACCGCGTGCTGTACCGCGAGAACGCCCAGGGGCGGATCGAGAACGTCTACAGCCTCAAGGTCATGAACAAGGACCAGCGCGACCACGTCTACGTGCTGGACGCCGCCGGCCTACCTGACCTCAAGCTCGAAGGCCAGCGCGAAATCCGCGTGGCGGCCGGCGATATCGTCAGCCTGCCGGTGCAACTGTCGGTGGCGCCCGAGAAACTGCCATCGACCACCAACGAAATCATCTTCACCCTCAAGAGCGCCGATGACAGCGACGCCCAGGTTGAAGCCAAGAGCCGCTTCATCGGCCCACAGATCCGCTGAGAGAGACTATCGACAATGCCTGCCGCCACCGCTGCCAGCCCTTGGTACAAACACCTCTGGCCCTGGATCATCATCGGCATCCTCACCACCTCCGTGTGCCTGAGCCTGACCATGGTCAGCATTGCCGTGCGCAACCCCGACAACCTGGTGAATGACAACTACTACGAGGCCGGCAAGGGCATCAACCGCTCGCTGGACCGCGAGCTGCTGGCCCAGACCCTCAAGCTCAAGGCCAGCGTGCACCTGGACGACCTGACCGGCGAAGTGGACCTGCGCCTGAGCGGCGACAGCGACCCGCAGACACTGGAACTGAACCTGATATCGCCCACCCAGCCGGACAAGGACCGCAAGGTGCTGCTGAGCCGTGCCGAGGCGGGGCGTTATGTCGGCCAGCTGGACGACAAGGTCGACGGGCGGCGCTTCGTCGAGTTGCTGGGCAGCCAGGAAGGGCAGGTATGGCGGCTGTTCGAGGAAGAGAAAGTGGAGCATGGAGTGACCTTGCTACTGGGCGATGAAGCGCTGCTGGGTGCGGAACACAAATAATCGCGACACTTACCCAACCTGTGGGAGCGGGCTTGGCCCGCGAAAGGGCCAGGCCTGCTTATTGATGTTGACCCTACCGGCCCATTCGCGGGGCAAGCCCGCTCCCACAGGCCCCGTCCCCGCTACTCAATTCAATGCGTGCTTGCCTTATGACCCAACCCACCCCCTGCTACCACTGCGCCCTGCCCGTCCCCGGCGGCAACCGCTTCACCGCTGTGGTGCTCGGCGAACCCCGACAGTTCTGCTGCCCGGGCTGCCAGGCGGTGGCCGAGTCGATCGTCGCCGGGGGCCTGGAGCACTACTACCAGCACCGCAGCGACACCAGCGCCAACCCCGAGGCGCTGCCCAGGCAACTGCAGGATGAGCTGGCGCTCTACGACCGCAGCGACGTGCAGCAAACCTTCGTCCGCCATACAGGCGACCTGGCCGAAGCCACCCTGCTGGTCGAGGGCATCAGTTGCGCCGCCTGCGGCTGGCTGATCGAAAAACACCTGCGCAACCTGCCCGGGGTCGCCGAAGCTCGCTTGAACCTGTCCAACCACCGCCTGCTGCTCAGCTGGGACGACAACCAGTTGGCGCTCTCGCGCCTGCTCGCCGAGCTGCGCCAGATCGGCTACGCCGCCCACCCCTACCAACCCGACCAGGCCGCCGAACAACTGGCCCGCGAGAACCGCAGCGCTCTCAGGCGCCTGGGCGTCGCCGGCTTGCTGTGGTTCCAGGCGATGATGGCGACCATGGCCACCTGGCCTGAATTCAACATCGATCTCTCACCCGAGCTGCACACCATCCTGCGCTGGGTCGCGTTGTTCCTCACCATCCCGATCGTGTTCTACAGCTGCGCGCCCTTCTTCAAGGGCGCGGCGCGTGACCTGCGCACCCGCCACCTGACCATGGACGTCTCGGTCTCGCTGGCCATTGCCCTGGCGTTCGGCGCCGGGATCTGGACGGCGATCAGCGGCAGCGGCGAGCTGTATTTCGATACCGTGGGCATGTTTGCCCTGTTCCTGCTGACCGGCCGCTACCTCGAACGGCGCGCCCGCGAGCGCACTGCGGCGGCCACCGCACAACTGGTCAACCTGCTGCCGGCCTCGTGCCTGCGCCTGGACACCCTCGGCCGCGCCGAGCGCATCCTGCTCAGCGAAGTGCAGCGTGGCGACACGGTGCAAGTGCTGCCCGGTGCGGTAATACCCGCCGATGGGCGCATCGTCGAAGGCCGCTCCAGTGTCGACGAGTCACTGCTGACCGGCGAATACCTGCCGCAACCGCGCCGCGTCGGCGAGCGGGTCACCGGCGGCACGCTGAACGTCGAGAGCACCTTGAACATTGAGGTCGAAGCCCTCGGCCACGACTCGCGGCTGTCGGCCATCGTCCGCTTGCTGGAACGCGCGCAGACCGAAAAACCGCGCTTGGCCGAGATCGCCGACCGCGCCTCGCAGTGGTTTTTGCTGTTCACCCTGATCGCCGCCGTGGCCATCGGCCTGTGGTGGTGGCACCTGGACCCGGGCCGGGCCTTCTGGATCGTGCTGGCCATGCTGGTAGCCACCTGCCCGTGTGCACTGTCCCTGGCCACCCCGACGGCCCTGACCGCCGCCACCGGCACCCTGCATAAACTCGGCCTGCTGGTGACCCGCGGCCATGTGCTCGAAGGCCTCAACCAGATCGACACGGTCATCTTCGACAAGACCGGCACGCTCACCGAAGGCCGCTTGACCCTGCGCAGCATCCGCCCACTGGGCGGCTTGGCCGCCGACCGTTGCCTGGCCCTGGCCGCCGCCCTGGAAAACCGCTCCGAACACCCCATCGCCCGCGCGTTCGGCCGCACTGCCGCGCCTGCCGACGATGTGCAGACAATACCCGGCTTGGGCCTTGAGGGGCTGGTCGACGGCCAGCGCCTGCGCATCGGCCAGGCCACCTTCGTCTGCGCCCTGAGTGGCGCCGAGATACCCGGCGTGCCCGAGCCACGTGGGCAATGGCTGCTGCTGGGCGATCGTCAAGGGCCGCTGGCCTGGTTCGGCCTGGACGACCGCCTGCGCGACGACGCCCCCGCCCTGCTCGCCGCCTGCAAGGCGCGTGGCTGGCGGACGCTGCTGCTGTCCGGCGACAGTTCACCCATGGTCGCCGAGGTGGCTGCACAGCTGGGCATCGACCAGGCCATCGGCGGCTTGCGCCCGGACGACAAACTGGACCGGCTCAAGGCGCTGCAGGCGGCAGGGCGCAAGGTGCTGATGCTGGGCGACGGGGTCAACGACGTGCCGGTGCTGGCTGCTGCCGACATCAGCATTGCCATGGGCAGCGCCACCGACCTGGCCAAGACCAGCGCCGATGCGGTGCTGTTGTCCAACCGCCTGCAGGCACTGGTACAGGCCTTCGACCTGGCCCGCCGCACCCGCCGCAACATCCTCGAGAACCTGCTGTGGGCAACCCTGTATAATGGCCTCATGTTGCCGTTTGCCGCGCTCGGCTGGATCACCCCGGTGTGGGCGGCCATCGGCATGTCGGTCAGTTCGCTGATCGTGGTGCTCAACGCCCTGCGCCTGACCCGGCTGCCAGCTGCGCCGGCCACCAGCAGCCACCGGCAACCCGCCACCGCCTGAGCAGGAGCCGCCCGATGCCAGCCCTTTATGTCATGATCCCGGCCGCCCTGTTGCTGGTCGGTGTTGCCGTCTACATCTTCTTTTGGGCGGTGGACAGCGGCCAGTACGACGACCTCGACGGCCCTGCCCACAGCATCCTCTTCGACGACCAGGACCCGCGCCACCAGGCTGCGGTGAAAACGGACGACACCCCGGCCGAAGACGACAAGGAACCCCCTCCCCGTGCCTGATCTGCTTCCCCTGCTCGGCTCGGCGCTGATCCTTGGCCTGCTCGGCGGCGGCCATTGCCTGGGCATGTGCGGTGGCCTGATGGGCGCGCTGACCCTGGCCATCCCGCCCGAGCAACGCGGCCGGCGTTTGCGCCTGCTGCTGGCGTACAACGTCGGGCGTATCCTCAGCTATGCCTGCGCCGGCCTGTTGCTGGGCCTGGCAGGCTGGGCCGTGGCCAGCAGCCCGGCAGCCCTGGCGCTGCGGGTGCTGGCAGCGCTGCTGCTGATTGCCATGGGGCTGTACCTGGCGGGCTGGTGGAGCGGGCTGACGCGAATCGAAGCCTTGGGCAGAGGGCTGTGGCGGCATATTCAGCCAGTAGCCTCGCGCTTGCTGCCGGTGTCCAGCCTGCCCCGCGCCTTGTTGCTGGGCGCCTTGTGGGGCTGGCTGCCGTGCGGGCTGGTGTACAGCACCTTGCTGTGGGCTGCGAGCCAGGGCAATGCGGGGTACAGCGCGGCGTTGATGCTTGCGTTTGGCCTCGGCACCTGGCCGGTGCTGCTGGCGACGGGCTTGGCGGCGGAGCGCGTCAGCAGCCTGCTGCGGCGGCGCAGTGTGCGCATGGCGGGCGGGCTGCTGGTCATCCTGTTTGGCCTGTGGACGCTGCCCGGGCCGCACCAGCATTGGCTGATGGGGCACTGATAGGCCTGCTGTGCAGCCCCAGCAGCTTTTGATACAAATCAACACAGATTCCTACAGACGCCCCTAGACTCCGGACACTGCTCGCTCTATCCGGGGACCGCCCACATGCTCGACGACCTACGTTGGGATACCGACCTGATCCGCCGCTACGACCTGGCCGGACCACGCTACACCTCCTACCCGACCGCCGTGCAACTGCACAGCGAAGTGGGCTCGTTCGACCTGCTGCACGCCCTGCGCGAGAGCCGTCGTGCCGTGCGCCCACTGTCGTTGTATGTGCATGTGCCGTTCTGCGCCAACATCTGCTACTACTGCGCCTGCAACAAAGTCATCACCAAGGACCGCGGCCGCGCCGCGCCGTACCTGCAACGCCTGGAGCAGGAAATCCAGCTGATCGCCTGCCACCTGGACCCAAAGCAACGGGTTGAACAACTGCACTTCGGCGGCGGCACGCCCACCTTCCTCAGCCCGGTGGAGCTGCGCCAGCTGATGGCGACCCTGCGCCAGCACTTCAACCTGCTGGACGACGACTCCGGTGACTACGGCATTGAAATCGACCCCCGCGAAGCCGACTGGTCGACCATGGGGCTGCTTCGCGAGCTGGGTTTCAACCGTGTCAGCCTGGGCGTGCAGGACCTCGACCCGGCCGTGCAGCGTGCGGTCAACCGCCTGCAAAGCCTGGAGCAGACCCGCACCCTGATCGAGGCGGCGCGTACCCTGCAGTTCCGCTCGGTCAACCTGGACTTGATCTACGGCCTGCCCAAGCAGACGCCAGAAGGCTTCGCGCGTACCGTCGAGGAAGTCATCCGCCTGCAGCCCGATCGCCTGTCGGTGTTCAACTATGCCCATTTGCCGGAGCGCTTCATGCCCCAGCGGCGCATCGACAACAACGACCTGCCGAGCCCGACGGCGAAACTGGAGATGCTGCATGCCACCATCGACCAGCTGACCGCCGCCGGTTACCGCTACATCGGCATGGACCACTTCGCCCTGCCTGACGATGAGCTGGCCATGGCCCAGGAAGAAGGCACCCTGCAACGCAACTTCCAGGGCTACACCACCCACGGCCACTGCGACCTGATCGGCCTGGGGGTCTCCGCCATCAGCCAGATCGGCGACCTCTACTGCCAGAACAGCAGCGACCTCAACACCTACCAGGACTCCCTTTCCAACGCCCAGCTGGCAACCCAGCGTGGCCTGCTGTGCAACCACGACGACCGCCTGCGGCGGGCTGTGATCCAGCAGTTGATCTGCCATTTCGAACTGGACTTCGAACCAATCGAACAGGCGTTCACCATCGATTTTCGCGGCTACTTCAACGACCTCTGGCCAGAACTGCTGACCTTGCAGCGGGACGGCCTGATCAGCCTGGACGACAAGGGCATCCGCATCCTGCCTGCCGGCCGCCTGTTGGCGCGCTCGGTGTGCATGGTGTTCGATGCCTACCTGGCCATGCACAACCGCCAACGCTTCTCTCGGGTGATCTGAAAAGCGAGGCGTTCGACCGCATGGACAAGCGCCTTTGGCCAGCACACTATGGGCACACACAGGGCCTCGACGCGCACCCGCCGAGGCCTGGCCAGCACGCACCACAATAGCGCACGCTGGCCTACACCCTACGCCGTGAGTTACCCTTACGTCTTATGTGTGCTTTCCCACAAGGATCGATTGAAAATGTCCGAGCCAGTTAAACTGCGCCCACATGCCCAGGCCCATTGCAAGGATTGCAGCCTGGCCCCCCTGTGCCTGCCTCTTTCGCTCAACCTGGAAGACATGGATGCACTGGATGAAATCGTCAAACGTGGCCGGCCGCTGAAAAAAGGCGAGTTCCTGTTCCGCCAGGGTGACAATTTCGGCTCGGTCTATGCAGTACGTTCCGGCGCCCTCAAGACCTTCAGCCTCAGCGACAGCGGCGAAGAGCAGATCACCGGCTTCCACCTGCCCAGCGAACTGGTCGGCCTGTCCGGCATGGACACCGAGGCCTACCCGGTGTCAGCCCAGGCCCAGGAGACCACGTCGGTGTGCGAGATCCCCTTCGAGCGCCTCGACGAACTCTCGGTGCAACTGCCGCAGTTGCGCCGCCAGTTGATGCGGGTAATGAGCCGCGAGATCCGCGACGACCAGCAGATGATGCTGCTGCTGTCGAAGAAAACCGCCGACGAACGCATTGCCACCTTCCTGGTCAACCTGTCCGCGCGCTTCCGCGCCCGCGGCTATTCGGCCAACCAGTTCCGCCTGAGCATGTCGCGCAACGAAATCGGCAATTACCTGGGCCTGGCGGTGGAAACCGTGTCGCGGGTGTTCACCCGCTTCCAGCAAAACGGCCTGCTGCGCGCCGAAGGCAAGGAAGTGCATATCCTCGACCCGATCCAGCTGTGTGCACTGGCCGGCGGTGCAATGGACGCCTGAGCCTGGGTTAACGGGTATACTGGCGCAATCGTTTTTCCAGGATACCCGCACCAATGCACAGCGAAGCCTTCGACCTCAAAGCCCTGATCCGCCCGGTAGTGGACTTCCCCAAACCGGGCGTGATCTTTCGCGACATCACCCCGTTGTTCCAGTCCCCGCGCGGGCTGCGCTATGTCGCCGACCAGTTCATCGAGCGTTATGTCGAGGCTGAGTTCAGCCACATCGGCGCCATGGACGCGCGCGGCTTCCTGATCGGCTCGATCATCGCCCACCAGTTGAACAAGCCGCTGATCCTGTTCCGCAAGCAAGGCAAGCTGCCGGCCGACGTGCTTTCCGAGGGTTATCAGACCGAGTATGGCGAGGCCTTCCTCGAAGTGCATGCCGACAGCCTGTGTGAAGGCGACTCGGTGCTGATTTTCGATGACCTGATTGCCACTGGCGGCACGCTGCTGGCGGCGGCGAACCTGGTGCGTCGTACCGGGGCCCAAGTGTTTGAGGCGGCGGCGATCATTGACCTGCCAGAGCTGGAAGGTTCGCGCCGGCTGCAGGCAGCGGGTGTGCCGACGTTCTGCCTGACCGAGTTTTCGCTTAACGAAAATTGAGTTACATACCGGGGCTGCTTTGCAGCCCATTCGCGGGACAAGCCCGCTCCCACAGGTTTTGTGCAGGCCTTACAGGCACCGCAGCACCTGTGGGAGCGGGTTTGTCCCGCGAATGGGCCGCAAAGCGGCCCCAAGATCTGAAATCAGAGTGAAATCGGCCTGCGCCCTGCAAAGGCATGCGCCAGCGTCCCGCCATCCACCAACTCCAGCTCGCCCCCCAGCGGCACGCCATGGGCAATCCGCGACGCCACCAGGCCTTTCTCGTTCAGCAACTGGGCGATGTAATGCGCCGTTGCCTCCCCTTCCACCGTCGGGTTGGTCGCCAGGATCACCTCGGTAAAGGTGCCCTGGGCTTCGATCCGCGCCATCAGCTGCGGCACACCGATCGCCTCAGGCCCCAGGCCATCGAGCGGCGACAGGTGCCCCTTGAGCACGAAATAGCGGCCGCGGTAACCGGTCTGCTCCACCGCATACACATCCACCGGCCCCTCGACCACACACAATTGCGTGTCGTCACGGCGCGGGTCGGCACACTGCGGGCACAGTTCCTGCTCGGTCAGGGTGCGGCATTGGCGGCAATGGCCCACCCCTTCCATGGCCTGGGTCAGCGCCTGAGCCAGGCGCAGGCCGCCGCTGCGGTCGCGTTCGAGCAACTGCAGGGCCATGCGCTGGGCGGTTTTCTGGCCGACACCCGGCAGGGTGCGCAAAGCGTCGATCAGTTGGCGGATCAGTGGGCTGAAGCTCATGTAGACAGGCCTGCAAGTCGGGGGAACAGAATGAACAAGGGAGCAACGACCCTACGGCCGTTACTCCCCATTTGACGCAAAAGGTCGATCAGAACGGCATCTTGAAGCCCGGTGGCAACTGCATGCCAGCGGTCATGCCGCCCATTTTTTCCTGGCTGCTCTGCTCCACCTTGCGTACCGCGTCGTTCAGTGCGGCAGCGATCAGGTCTTCGAGCACTTCCTTGTCGTCTTCATCAGTCGACATCAGGCTTTGGTCGATGCTGACGCGCTTCACATCGTGACGACCGGTCATCACCACACTCACCAAGCCACCACCGGATTGGCCGGTCACTTCGGCGTTGGCCAGTTCTTCCTGCATCTTGGCCATTTTTTCCTGCATCTGCTGAGCCTGCTTCATCAGGCCGGCCATGCCACCTTTCATCATGGGGGTATACCTCGATTGGGTCGTGTGATGCGGCCTGGCACCGGGCCGGCCGCATGGTTATCCGTTACTGGCCCTGATTGGCCAGGGCCTCTACAGGCTCAATAGTATCCTGTCGCACCTTGGCACCGAACTGCTTGATCATCTGCTGGATCAACGGATCCTGCTCGATCGACACCACCGCGTCTTGCTGGCGCTCGGCACGTTTGCGCGAGGCCGCCTGGGCCGGGGTTTCCTGCTCTGGGCGAATCAGCTCGATACGCAGGTTCAGGTTACGCCCAAGGTGCTGATTGAGCGCCTCGTTCAGACGCCGCTGCTGGGTGGCGTTGAACAGCGCGCCCTGGCCAGGGTCCAGGTGCAGCAGCCAGTCGTCGCCGTCGGCGGCCATCAACGTACAGTTTGCCGCGATGTTGCCTGTCATACCGGAGACAGGCAACTGTGGGAATAATTCCAGCCATTGCAGGGCCAGGCCGGTGGCCGGCTTGGCGGCAGGCAGCGGTTCGGCAGCGGGTTTGGCCTGCTCTTCCTGAACATGCTCGGCCAGTTCATCGAGGTAACTGAAGCCGACCGGGTCGCTGTCACCGATGTAATAGTCTTCGTCCGCCGGCGGCTCGTCATCACGGTCCATGCCCGCCGCAGCATAGGCGGACGGGTCGAACGGCGGCTCGTCGTAGGCCGGCTGATCACGCTGTGGCTCGGCCACGGCAGGCTGCGGCGCAACAACGGGCTCGGGGGGGGCAGCAACCGGCTGCACAGGCGCTATAGGCGCTACAGGCTCTTCCCAAGGCAGGTCGATGACCTCGGCGGCGGGCTGCGGCGCCGGTGCTGCGGTCTCTACGGGCGCCTCAACGACAGGCGCGGGCTGAGCAACCGCAGGCGCCTGCTCGACGGCCGGCGCGACCGGGGCCGGCACAGCTTGCGCGACGACCGGCACCACGGGCTCTGCGACTGGCGGCGCAGGGGCCACCAGCGCCGCTGCCACCGGGGTTGCAGGATCAGCTGTGGCTTGGCTGATCCCCACCGGCTTTAGCACCGGCTTCGGTGCATCGTCGGTATCGGCCGGGCGGAAGGCCAGCATCCGCAGCAGGACCATCTCGAAGCCGCCACGCGGGTCGGGCGCCAAGGGCAGGTCGCGACGGCCGATCAGGCCCATCTGGTAATAGAACTGCACGTCCTCGGCCGGTAGCGCCTGGGCCAGCGCCAACACGCGGTCACGGTCGCCCTGGCCGTTGTCCACCGCCTCTGGCAGCGCCTGGGCGATGGCGACACGGTGCAGCACATTGAGCATCTCGGCCAGCACACCGCTCCAGTCCGGCCCTTGCTCGGCAAGGTTGCGCACGGCCTCGAGCAGCGCCCGCGCATCGCCTTCGAGCAGTGCCTGCAACACCCCGTAGACCTGGCCGTGGTCGAGGCTGCCCAGCATGGCGCGCACATCGGCGGCGAGCACCTTGCCTTCACCGAAGGCGATGGCCTGGTCGGTCAGGCTCATGGCATCGCGCATCGAGCCATCGGCGGCGCGGCCAAGCAACCACAGGGCATCGGGCTCGAACGGCACGCTTTCGGCGGTGAGCACATGGCTGAGGTGTTCGACCACCCGCTCCGGGCTCATGTTCTTCAGCGAGAACTGCAGGCAGCGCGAGAGGATGGTCGCCGGCAATTTCTGCGGGTCAGTGGTGGCGAGGATGAACTTGACGTAGGGCGGCGGCTCTTCCAGCGTCTTGAGCAAGGCGTTGAACGAGTGGGTCGAGAGCATGTGCACTTCGTCGATCAGGTAGACCTTGAAGCGCCCACGGCTCGGGGCATATTGCACGTTATCCAGCAGCTCGCGGGTGTCTTCGACCTTGGTACGGCTGGCGGCGTCGATCTCGATCAGGTCGACGAAGCGGCCTTCGTCGATCTCCCGGCACACCGAACAGGTGCCGCAGGGCGTGGAGGTGATGCCGGTTTCGCAGTTCAGGCATTTGGCGATGATACGGGCAATGGTAGTCTTGCCCACGCCGCGGGTGCCGGTAAACAGGTAGGCATGGTGCAGACGCTGGTTGTCCAAGGCATTGATCAAGGCCTTGAGCACATGGGCCTGGCCGACCATTTCGCGGAACGAGCGCGGACGCCATTTTCGTGCAAGAACCTGATAACTCATCGAAAAACCATCGTAGCCTGATCGAGCGGAAGATCGCTAATGCTAGCGGAGCGGGGCCGAAATTGCACCCTGCGCGACTGGTCTAAGCTATGAAACTGGCGCGCTATCCAGGGAGGATGTGCCTTGCGAAGACTGTTGCCCCTGCTATTGCTCTGGGCCACCCACAGCCTGGCCGAACAACCGGTGCTGCGTTTTTCCGTCGCCGAGAGCTGGAGCATGCCGCTGATGCGCGTCGAAGGCGACAAACCGGTGGAGGGTTTGCTGTTCGACCTGATGCAGGCCATTGCCCGGGAAGCGGGTGTACGCCCGGAGTATCACGTACTGGCACGCCTGCGCCTACAGGAGGCCATGGAGAGCGGCGATATCGACGTGCGCTGCTATGTCAGCCCCCAATGGTTTCATGATCGGCCGGGCAATTATGTCTGGAGCATCCCGTTGATTCATCAGCGCGACGTGCTGGTTGGCGGCGCTGGCGAAGTCAGCCCCACCCGCCCGGAACAACTGGCGCCGCAAGCCATCGGCACCGTGCTGGGTTATGCCTATTCGACTTTGCAGCCGTTGTTCGAACAGGGCCGGCTGCACCGCGAAGACAGCCGCAGCCAACTGCTGGCCCTGCAGAAGCTGCACGCGGGGCGGTACCTGCATGCGGTGAGCAATGAACTGTCGTTGCAGTGGTTCAACCACAGCTTGCCAGCGGGGCAGCAGTTGCAGGTGCTGGCGGTGCTGGAGGAGCAGGAGCTGGGGTGCATGGTGCGCAGCGACCCGGCGGTACCGACGCAAGGGGTGCTCAGGGCGCTGGTGCGCATAAAACAGACGGGGGAGATCGAGCGGATCAGCCAGCGGTATGGGGCTGCGGGGTATGCCGGGAATGCCGCAGCGCCAAGGCCGTGATGATGTGATAGCGGCCTTGCGCCCTGCGCGACAATCGGTCAGTGCTGACGCTCAACTCGGCGGCTGTCGCTGTAGGCGAACATCAGGTAGTGGGAGACATTCATCAGCGCGAAGTGCATTGGCACGATGCCTTCGCTGATGGCGCGGGAAAGGGACTTGCCCAGGGGCAGGTCGAAGGTATGGGGTGGGTCGGGGACGATTTTTTTCATGACAGCTCCGTACTGGTTTGGCTGCATCCTTCCGTTTCCACACATTGGGGTGGCAGCTGTAAGCGGGGTGGAAATCCAGGCGTACGGTAAACCCGGTAGGTACGAATACCTCCCGCTCACAGCCGCCATAACTGACAGCTGTCCCGTACACCTCGGGTTTCCACACCCGATCGCTGAACCGACAGCGACCGCAAAAGCCTATGGGGTGGGGTTCCCCAGGACAATCAAACGCGAGTCGACGGGATGCGTAGGATATTTCTGCGAGCCTTACAGGGCATCGGGAAATCGGCTAGAGAAGCGTAGGAACATTCCTGGTTTTAGAGCGCGTTGGCGCTGACAGGCGTCCGCCGGAAGCGCTATGTCGCCTACAAGATCGAGCGCCGCCCGCGCGGCGCATCGCGGGGCAAGCCCGCTCCCACATTTGTTTCGGGCCGGTATCGCCTGTAATAGAGGCGCGCGCCCCCTTGTTTGTCCGACGCGATATTGAGGCGGGCACCAAAGGGCCGCGCGCTAATGCTTCAGGAATAATTGGCCCGAAACAAATGTGGGAGCGGGCTTGCCCCGCGAAGCGCCGCGCGGGCGGCGCTCGATCTCAACGGCCACACAAAACTCACGCCCTGCACCCAGCCCCGCCAACATCCAAAGCCCTACCGCTAACGCCCTTTCAATCAATCGCAACCACAACCGCACTCAAAAACAATCCAACCCCAAACACCGAATGCGTCACCAGACTCTTCAGGCAGTTACGCCCAGGCGTCGGCGTTCTGGAGGCAAAGAACCCTGCCCCCATCAACGGCTGCATGAAGCACAGCGGCGCCGCCACTGTTACCACACCCCACGCCAGCGCAGGCCACAGCGTCGGCGCACTCAGCCAGCCCTCCCCGACCATCCCCACCAACATCACCGCAAACAGCACACCGATGCCATAGTGAATCAGCCAACCCCAGGCCACCTCGTTGGCCACAGGCTCCGCCTTGGCAATCGCCTCATGCCGAGCTCGCCCCTTCATCAAATGCCCCGCCCAACGCCCGACCATGGCGAAATTCAAGGTGGCGATGCCCAAGCGCCGCAGCAGTATCCCCCATAGGTCCATGATCACGGTGGCGCCGACCCCGATCAGCAAAGCGGCTTGTAGCATGGCAAGCGTCATTGATTCAGCCCTCTAGGATTGACGTTCAGTTACCTGCCGCGCAGCATAGAAGTTGAAGTCAACTTCAAGTCAAGGACCTCGATGGACATTGCCGATGTCGCCAAACGCACAGGCGTCCCTGCGTCGACCCTGCGTTACTACGAAAAGAAAGGCCTGCTCACGTCGCTCGCCGGGCGTGGCCAGCGGCGCCAGTTCGCCGCCGACATTGCGGATAGGCTGGCACTGATCGCCTTGGGGCAGGCATCCGGGTTTTCCCTGGATGAGGTCGGGGCGATGCTGATGGACCTTCAGGTCGATCGACAGATGCTGATAGCCAAGGCGGACGAAATCGATACCCGGGTCAAACGCTTGCAGGCCATGAGCAAGGGGCTGCGGCATGCAGCGCAGTGCCCTGAGGTAGATCACCTGGCCTGTCCGAAATTTCAGCGTTTGATGAAGCTGTCAGCAGCAGGCGCCCTTGAGGAAAAACACCTACACCAGAGCAGGCCTGGAAAAGCGCGAAGCCAGCCATCTGGCCGTACTTAGCCCTACGACCAGGAACGCCACGCCTTCAATGCTCAGCATCATCGCGCTGATCCCAAGCTGCGTGATCAATTGGCTGGCGACGTAGGGGAACCCGAACACTCCGATGAAATACGACAAGCTGAACAGCAGCAGCGCTTGTGCCGTAAGCCCTGCCGGTGCCTCGTTGGCAGCCAGCCCGTTGATCACCGAGTAATTCAGGCCGTAACCCACGCCCAGAAGAACGGCCATGGCCAGATAACTTTCCGTACTGTGCACCCACTGGTCGAACCCCAGCACGGCCGTTGCCATGATCAAGGTTAGAACCCAGGAGGTCGCCACCGGGTTTTGCTTCACGACCCAGCCGGCCAGCAGGAGCCTGCAGGCGATCGCAGCGCCCATGAAGCCAATGAAGAAGGTCGAGTAATCAAGCCCCAGGCGAGCGGCATAACTGGTCTGGAAACTGCCCATGGTGCCGAAGATTGCCCCGCCCAGCCCTACCATCAGGATCGACAGCCCAGAGCGCGAGCTCATCACTTTGAGCGCGGACGCCAACCCGATTTGCACCTTCTCAGCAGGTCGCCGCCCCTGAGAAATCGAAGCGAGCCAAGCAAAGTACAACCCCGCCAACCCTGCAGCGCACGCCGCCACCCAGAACGCGAGCTGGGTAGGCAGTGCAACGAAAGCGGCGAACTTGCCCAGCAAGGGCCCGGTGCCAATGCCGGTCAGCATGCTGCCAGAGAGCAGTGCAAAACAATGGGTACGGCGTGTGGGCTCGACCATTTGCGTCACCATGATGGGGCCAATGGTGTAGAACACCCCCCAGCCGATGCCAAGCATCAAGCCGCATGCCAACAAAGCGATGCCCAGGCTTGAGACCATGGCAAAGCCCACTGATGACCCGACCAGGCAGAGCGCCCCCACAGCGATGCTGCGAGCAGCGCCAAAGCGCTGCAGCAGGTGCCCCGAGCCGAGCACAGAGAGCAACGTACTTAGCATGGCAACAGCGAATACCTGCCCGGCATCGCTTGCAGTCCCGCCCAGCGTCTGCACCAGCATCGAGAGCAGGAACGTCGTGCCATAGCTGATGGACAGCAGGAAGCACGCGATGCAGAACACCGTGAATGGCTGAAACTTCATGAAAGCAGTCCTTGCGGGTAGGTGCTGTTTTCTATCACGGCAAGGCACAGGCAAAGGCAAGCATTTGCTTACGTTGAGATCGTCACTTCATTACCTAACGGCCGCCACGTCGATGCCACTCATCGCGGCTCAACTCCCAGATCTGCTTGAGCACGGGGCCACAGACGAAATGGCCCTCTTCAGTTCCCACCAGCCGCATGCCTTCGTGCACGGAAACACTGCGCGATCGGTCATTGCACGCAGCCTTGGGCACCTGCATGACGCAACGCCCAAGCGTTTCGAACCAGTAGTGGTTGATGACCCTGCAGGCCTCCCGCATGTAGCCGTTTTTCTGCCATGCCTGTGCAAGCCAAAAGCCACGGTTGTTGCCCGGCTGGTCATAGAGACTGATGCTTCCGATGATCTGCGCAGGCTCCGTCTTCAGGCGAATCATCCAATGCCATTCACACCCGGCGTTCATGGCGGGTAATGCGATGTCTCGGACGTAGAGCAGCGCGCCGTCTTCTGGGTAAGGCCAAGGCACGCGGCTGTCCAGGTAGCGAACAATGTCCCAGTGCGGGAACAGTTGCTGAATGGCATCCACGTCGCCGAGCTGCAGCGGCGTGAGTATCAGGCGCGGAGTTTCGAGGATTGGAAGGCTGTGCATTTTCGCGGAATCCATTCATGCAGGCGATCTGGGATGCAGGCGCACCCCAACCCTTACATAGCGTCCGGATATTCTCAACTGCCCAGCGGCTACAACGTGCATGAGAGCAACCCGAGCGCGGCAACGTGTCCGAAGGTGGCAGTCTTGAATTTCAGCGATTGGAGAAGTTGGCAACAGCAGGAGCGCAGAACAGGCCAGAGGGAAGGCCTTAGCCTGACAGGCTGAGGTTTTAGGACCCCAGAAATGGAGGCGGCCCCACCAGCCACACCCCGGCACTCGATGTTCCCGCTATGGCTGCTCCCTTCCGGGCCTGACCAGATCGCATGCAAGCATGCACGAGAATCAATGCGGGCCTTACGGGGCAAGGGTTTCAGGCTGATGAGGTGATTCGTCACTTACCCGTGCAGACACCCAGCACGGTCGCTCAAAGCTTGGGGTGTGACCAGAATTGTTCCACTCAATTGGTCCACTTTACTGGTCCACTCTGGTGTTCACTCATGGCCTACATTGTCCGCCGTCAGTCCATCTACTACCTCAACCTTCGACTACCAAAGCACCTATTTCCCAACCGTCATACCCTTCGCATATCCCTGCGAGTGCGAGAGCGGCAGGCAGCCTTGTACCTTGCCAGCTCTTTAGCTCAGCAAGTGCTTTGCCACCTAACTGAACATCCGCTGACAGCACCGGAGACGCTGCGTGCACTCTGTATGCAGTGGCGAGACTCTACCCCTAAGGCAATCACGATGGTTGCACCACGAAGAGCTACAACGGCCACAGCGAAGCCACAAAGCGACGGCCCTACCCTCGCCACCCTGTCCAAACTCTATATAGAAGAAGGCAAACGCGGCGGCACATGGCGACAGGGCAGCACCGAGGAAGTCGAGCGAGCTTTATCTGACCTTTTCGAGCTTCTAGGCGATATGCCCGCCAAAGCCTTCGATGCAAACCAAGCACGCCTGCTAAAGGAACGGCTCAGCCTATGCCCGCAATACTTCGGCCTACGACCTGAGTTCAAGGGCAAGACGCTGAAGCAGGTGATTGAGTCAGGTAGCACCTACAAGACCATTACTGCTGTCACAGTGAACAATCGGCTACGCAAGCTCACCGCGTTTCTGAACTGGTGCAAAACGAACGGGTACACGGCAGACAACCCGCTGACAGGCATGAAAGTCATGACAGGATCAGCGAAGGAAGCTCGGTTGTCCTTTGAACGACAAGACCTAGTTGCCCTGCTGAACCATGAAGGATTGCGAAAAGAGGCACGAAAGCATCCGTGGCGCTATTGGTTGCCACTCCTAGGGCGGAGCACAGGTGCACGACTTGAAGAGCTTTGCCAACTGCGTGTAGAGGATTTCATTGAGCAACAGGGCATCCCGTGCATTCGCATTGATGACAGCCATGAAGGTCAGAGCCTCAAGAATGCCAGCAGCCGCCGTATTCTTCCCCTCCATCCGTCGCTCGTTGAGCAGGGCTTATTAAAGTACGCAGAATCAGTCAAAAGCACAGGGGCTGATCGACTATTCCCCGAGCTTGAAGCAGTACGAGGCAAACGAGGCCATGCCGCCTCAAAATGGTTTGGTCGGTATAAGACGAAGCTGGGTATGACTGACCCCCGAAAGACTTTCCATAGCTTCCGCCACACCTTCATTGACGACCTACGTGATGCTGGTGTGCAAGACTCACTGATCAAGCGGATGGTGGGTCATGAAGATAGCTCCGTAACCTTTGGCATCTACGGTAGCAGGACGCCAATCAAGGCGATGGTCGAGGCCATGAAGTACATCAAATAACCTCGAATAACCCAGCAAAAACTCTGGTTAAACCCTGCCACCTAATTGACGTTCACCTACCGTCTTTCATGCCCACCCCAGTGTTTACGGGGCTTAGGGAGCGTTCAAACTAAACAAAGTGCGTTCCCCTCAGAGCTAAACGGTTTTTTTGCAGACACGGCGCCCAAAAAGTCAATATCTAGAGATTGCTTTTTTTCAGGCGTCAGGAGCAGATGGTGGTTTAAAAGGTCGAGGTTTATTAACAGAGAGAGCGAACCTGTTAGCTCATCAAAGGGACGTTATACGACACCAACTGAAAAACGTGTTCGATGGTATCAACAATTGTGCTTTATCTTTATTGACACCACTGATAATATGACACCACATTAAATGACACCCACGAGCAAAGCACCATGTCCCGCACCTTCGTTTACGCCCGTGTCTCCACAACCGACCAAACCACTGACAACCAACTGCTGGAAGTAAAAGGTGCAGGCTTCCATGTCGAGCCACACCGTGTCATTTCCGAAACAATCAGTGGCAGTACACAAGCAAACGACCGTCCGGGCTTCCAGAAGCTGTTTGAGCGAATGGAGAGAGGTGATGTATTGATCGTCACAAAGCTTGACCGTCTTGGCCGTAACGCAATAGATGTGCGTCAAACCGTTGAGCGTCTATCTACTAACGGCATCCGCGTGCACTGTCTCGCCTTGGGAGGCGTAGACCTCACCAGTGCAGCAGGCAAGATGACCATGCAAGTGCTGAGTGCTGTGGCAGAGTTTGAGCGTGACCTGTTGATCGAACGCACCCATGCAGGCATCAACCGTGCGAAATGCGAAGGCAAGAAGCTGGGGCGTCCAGAGGCGGTGGGAACTACCAAGGATGTGCAGGAATGCAAAGCGGATGGTCTGAGCCAGAACCAAACTGCTGAGAAGCTTGGTATCAGCTTGGCCACCATCAAGCGCCATTGGAACAAAGCAGCAGCGTAACAAGAGCGGCTACAGGGAACGTCATCTAGCACCCAATACCCACTGATACAAAGTATTCAATCGCCTTGCTATAGCTCTCCCTGGGCTGTGGTGAGGCGTTTTTGTTGGTGGCTCCGCTGCCTGAATACCACAGGTTATTTTGAGAAATAAAAGGTTTCTATTTGCCCCTCTCGTTCCATGCTTAGCACCGCACACAGAACACCAGATTATTTTTCCATCCTGAATCTCAGGCCGCTTTCAAAGTGCTCGGGAAAATTTCGCGGAGGCGGGGTAAGCGGCTAGACGAAGCCCTGTCACAGTACCACCATCACAAGCCCAAGGTGTATGGTCCTCGCGGCGCGGGGAATGGAAAATCATCCAGCTTTTCGCCCTGCTACAGTTAGCTCACTGCGATGACCTGCTTTGGGTGCCTTATGAGAACGCATACGCTAGCGGCTGTACTGACGCTGTCCCTGCTCCTGCATAGCTCTGGTGCAGTAGCAGACGGCAATGCTCTTCTTAAAGCCTGTACGGCCAGTGTTGCCACTTTTGACAGCGACGGCGCTTTGGGAAGTGACTATCAGTCTGGTTACTGCCTCGGCATCATCAATGGTGTCAGCTCTCTGTCAGTTTTGCTAAACGGAGCTATCTCGAAGAGCAAGCAGTATTGCCTGCCAGAGCCGATGACCAATATTCAAGCTGCCCGCATCGTTGTTAAATACCTGAACGACAATCCAAATATTCTTCATCACCCAGAGGGCTACGCTGTGATTGGAGCACTCCAAAGTGCATTCCCCTGCAAATAGCCAAAACCGCAAGGGGTGATGAGGCTCCGTGTAGAAATGACCTTGCGAGTCGATGCCTACTGCGTTCTGGAATTTATTACCAAGTGGTTAAGTCCATTGATGAATCCCGTCATAGGATTGTCTCTGCAATACTTTTCTACCATTAACATGGCATCATTTAAATCAGCACCGCCTAGAACGTCGCCTCCAGAATCCGACCTCATGTTCTGTGCAGTAATAAAGCCAGCAGCGTAGTCAAAGTATCGGATGTAGTTTGGGGTATTCAGTGAACGGACAAACGAGCCACAGGTTTCTTTAGCACCTATCCCATACATGGATATAGGAGGACCAAATTTCTCTGACGAGTCCGCAGCGTGGACAGTGGCCGTTAGCCAGATGGTTGCACTTATCAAGATGGGTCGAATCATTGCTGCACTCCATTTCCAAGTCACCTAATGCTTAGCAACAACAGTCCCATAACGATAGCAGGTGTGGGACTACAGCTCTGCATTATCAAGCTCAACACTTTCCTTAATCAGCAGCGCATACTCAATCAGTGTATTGAATAAGTAGGACATAGTATCGTGATAGGCACCAATCACCGAACCCGGCCCGTCTTCAGCTGGATACTCAAGGAGATCAATCAACTTAGCCCCTCTGTGAGGGATAAGGTAGGCATCGAAGTAGGAACGAATCCCTTTAAAGCTAATCCCACTTAAATCCCTTTGCACTTTTTTCATCAGGCTTTCAAAGTTCGTGCAATAGCCACCCTCATGCACTATCATATGGCGGAACTTCTCGATAAGGACAAATACTACGCGATAGTTGCACCCATCCTTGGCTTCATGGGTGCGGAAGTGCTCAGAATTTTTTCGAAATGCATTTAATTGTATGTATGGAGTGCTACTGCCTTTTTGCCGAGGCTTGATATAGTCACTCAGCTTTGTTGATCCATCATGCTTCCAGTCTTCAGGCCGCACCCACAGGCTGCTACCTCTGACGCCGCAGTCCGCATAAACTGTTTCTATAAAATCCTCAAACGCTTCGTATGCATCTGCCAAAAGCCATTGATAGGTTTTAAGCTTGTGCAGCGTATTCAATTCGATTTGATCATCAAGCTTATAAGTTTTGGTTTTAACTGTCACTTCTTCTGATGTCGATGGCGACGAATATCTAACGTAGTAATAGGGCCCATGCTCCTCTTTATCCACCCATTCTGGCAACTGCTCATGCTGCCTGATTAGCGTGGTTTCACGCTCATGAAAAATATCAGCTGTTACTCGCTTGTACACATCGGCATTAGTGATTTTTTCCAAGAATTTTTGAAACTCCTCCTGCACTACCATTTGATCATTCCCTATTTATATTAGCTCCCAAAACCATGCCGCGCCACCTCTTCTAAAACGCGTCACCGGCCTCCAAGAGCCGCACCCACTCAACCTAAAAATCTATCTCACCCTTGCTACAATTAATCAGTACAGCTCGAAACTTAACCCAATCTCATCAAGGACCTTGCCAAGCTCACCAGCCGACTTTAAATAATCTGTATACGGATTATCTAAAAACTGAGCACTCAACATAACAAGACGAAGAAGAGAAAAATCAGTAAAATTTATTAGCGTCAGGTAGTGCGACTCTCTATCTTCCAAAGAAAATCCGTTGGCCTCACTTAATTTATCAGAAATCAGCTTAACCATATTATAGAAAATCCTAGTCATCCCGTATATCTGATCGGTAGGATCAACTGCCTCCAGATATGCGGGAATCAACTCAAGACAATCTTCACCATAAACCGTTCGCAGGCTCTCCACCTCATCCTCAAGGACAAGAACCGCACTAACACCTACTCGTTCTAAAACTCCACAGCATGATACCTCATTAATCTTAAACATCTCAAACGCAGTTCTTTGCGAACCAATCATATGAAACAATTGAGTCTCAAATGAGCGTAGCCTTTCAGTTTTCCGTGTATTTTGCATTTCTTTCTTCATCTCAGCATTTGCTTCATTTTGCGAAGACAAAGATTTGACAACAAAAATAAACGTCATAAAACTAAGCAGAGGGTTAACTAACCCCCCAATGAAATCACCTAACTGCCCCCAATCTTCTGGATCGTCGGAAATTACATATCCCAACTTATAGTAAAAATGCCACGCATAAAATAAGCAAACGCTTACGGCCAGCGAGACAGCCCACGCCACATACTTATTAAGCCTCATGAAGACCAGCAACTACATACTTAATAATCCGATCATCGAACAATTTAATCGGGTAAGCTTCAATTTCCAAATATCTCCAATTATCAGAATCTATTCCATTATTAAAGTCAAGATTTTCGGAAAACTTCTTTTTGGTAGCAAACCTGACATCCCTATACACCTTCTCAAACCCAAAGGCTACAGTTTCACTACCTCCTAAAATCTGCAGGCGACCATTACCCGTATTCGTATTGAACCTACGAATCGCCGCACTTATGCTGACCTTAACATTTGACCTTTTCGCTTCCAATGCTAATGCAGTCGTGCGATCGAACTTTGCAATCACGACTCGCTCAGCACCACTCTTGAATCTAACCTTCACATCATTGCCAAATTTCTTAGGAACTTCATGCGCGTCTTTCATTATAGATGTACGCAACTGCCTAACTAGCCTCTCCGCATTATCTCCGAGCTTGGCAACTATTTTTTCAGATTTTTCAGAAAGCTCCGCAACTTCCAAGTCTAAAGCCTCCTTCATAAAGAAGCCCATCAATTCGGAAAAAGCAGTATTTCCGATTTTTCTGTACTCTTTCTTCAGCTCATCATCGGACAAGTATAAACTGAAATTTTGCCCGTAAGACCCTTTGAAAGTTCGCTTGAGCATAGTCCTAACACTACTTTTACTAGATTTTCGTTGCGGAACCTTTCCCGTCAGGAGAGTTTCAGCAATAGTTCTAGTAGCATCAGAAATACCTTGAAGGGTATCAAGCCCCGCCTTCATATCTACTTCATATTCAGGGGTATCAATCACAACATCTAAATTTATTGCCATGGATTTGTGAGCCCTTAGATGCAAAAAATATTGCATCACCGTTGTCGATGTCCGTCCGTGGGCGCCTCAACGCAGTCGTCAAAAATAGGCAAGCCCCAGAAGCATTAGTAGCAAGATGCCATGCTTTTTATACTTCAGCTGAAAAGATAATGCACGCACGTTTTCACCCGTGACGGAGGTCAGATGGCTGCTCTTCAGCTGTGTGCTAGTAGAAGAAAAATTCAGAAGGAGAAAGAAGTACACACGCGAATAGCCCATGACTTCGGCCATCAGTCGGCAAGCTAAAAGTGATGAGTACTACGCTCTCACAGAGGATCAACGATTCCAAAGGTCTTGGATGATGAGCTCGGCATGAGTAGGATACAGACGCCGTGCACCACTCAGGTGTACCTAAACGCTGTCACACTTCGAGATTTTGAGTGAGAAAAGTCCTTTAGAATTAAGGACTTACAGAATGGAGGCGGCCCCACCAGCCACACCCCGGCACTCGATGTTCCCGCTATGGCTGCTCCCTTCCGGGCCTGACCAGGTTAACGGGTAATCAATGCGGGGGGACCGATGGGGCCACCACTAACGCGACTCGCTAAGCAGCGAGCCGCGCCATTGTACCGGTCTGAGGCGAAGTTACAACCTCTGGCCGGAGAAAAAGTCATCATTTCTCAATGACTTGTTTGAATTCGGGGGTACCTTGGCGAACGACGGCCTTTGTAGGAGCGGCCTTGTGTCGCGAAAGGGGCGCGAAGCGGCCCCTGGATTTCAGCTTCGCCGCAGAGATTGCTGGGGCCGCTTCGCGCCCCTTTCGCGACGCAAGGCCGCTCCTACAAGGTCCGCGCAGGGTCAGAGGGTGATGCCTTGCTCGCCGAGGAAGGCAATGAACGCGTCTTCGTCCAGCACCTTCACCCCCAGCTCACTGGCCTTGGCCAGCTTGGAGCCCGCGCCTGGGCCGGCGACCACGCAGTGGGTCTTGCCGGAAACGGAACCGGCAACCTTGGCGCCGAGGCTTTCCAGCTTCTCCTTGGCAATGTCGCGGCTCATGCGCTCCAGGGTGCCGGTCAACACCCAGGTCTGCCCCGCCAACGGCAGCCCTTCGGCGACTTTCTTCTCGCTGTGCCAGTGCATGCCGAACGCCAGCAACTGGGCCTCGATGGCCCGCGCCAGCTTCTGGTTCGCTTCGTCCTTGAAGAACTCGCGCACCGCCTCGGCCTGCTTGGCCGCCAAGGCCTGGCGCAAGTCGATGCCATCGGCAGCGATGATCTTGTCCAGGCTATCGAGCTTGGCCACCAGCTTTTCAGCGCCGGTCGGGCCGACCGAGGGAATGTCGAGCTTGGCGATCATCCCAGCCAGGGTCGTGCTGGCAGCAAACTCGGCGGCCAGGTCGCCTTCGTCCTGCAACTGCATGCCGCAGGCCAGCAACTGCTCGATGACCTTGCAGTTGTGTTCGTCTTCAAAGAAGTTGTGGATCTCGTAAGCCACTTCAAGGCCGATGTCCGGCAGGTAGGTCAGCACCTGCGGCAGGGCCTGCTGCACCCGCTCCAGCGTGCCCAGCGAGCGCGCCAGCACCTTGGCAGTCTCTTCACCCACATCCGGAATACCCAGGGCATAGATGAAACGCGCCAGGCTCGGGCGCTTGCTGGCTTCGATGGCATCCAGCAGCTTCTTGCTGGACACCTCGGCAAACCCTTCCAGGCCGACGATCTGGTCGAATTCCAACTTGTACAGGTCCGCCGGCGAGCCGATCAACCCTTCGTCCACCAACTGCTCGACACTCTTCTCGCCCAGGCCGTCGATGTCCATCGCGCGGCGCGAAACGTAGTGAATGATCGCCTGCTTGAGCTGGGCGCCACAGGCCAGGCGGCCGACGCAACGGTACACCGCGCCTTCGCTGGTGGTTTCCTTGCCCTTGCTGCGCTTGACCAGCTGGGTACGCTCGACCTGCGAGCCACACACCGGGCACTCGCTCGGCACTTCGACCGGGCGGGCATCTTCGGGGCGGCGCTCGAGCACCACTTGCATGACTTGCGGGATGACATCACCGGCCCGGCGAATGATGACCGTATCGCCGATGCGCAGGCCCAGGCGGGCGATTTCGTCCATGTTGTGCAGGGTGGCGTTGGACACGGTCACACCGGCCACCTTGACCGGCTTCAGACGCGCTACAGGGGTTACCGCCCCAGTGCGGCCGACCTGGAATTCGACATCCAGCACTTCGGTCAGCTCTTCCATGGCCGGGAACTTGTGGGCAATCGCCCAGCGCGGCTCGCGGGCGCGGAAGCCCAGCTCACGCTGGGACGCCAGGCTGTTGACCTTGAACACCACACCGTCGATTTCGTAAGGCAGGCTGTTGCGGCGCTCGCCGATGTCGCGGTAGTACGCCAGGCATTCTTCGATGCCGGCGGCATGCCTGAGCTCACGGCTGATCGGCAGGCCCCAGGCCTTGAGCTGTTCGAGGATGCCAATGTGGCTGTCGCCGATGCTTTCGGACACCTGACCTACACCGTAGCAGCAGAACTCCAGCGGGCGACTGGCGGTGATTTTCGAGTCCAGCTGGCGCAGGCTACCGGCCGCGGCGTTACGCGGGTTGGCGAAGGTCTTGCCGCCCGCCTCTGCCTGGGCCGCATTGAGCCGGTCGAAACCGGCCTTGCTCATGTACACCTCGCCACGCACTTCCAGCACCGCCGGCCAGCCTTCGCCCTGGAGCTTTAGCGGGATGTTGCGCACGGTGCGCACGTTGGCACTGATGTCTTCACCGGTCGTGCCGTCGCCGCGGGTAGCGCCCTGCACCAATTGGCCGTCACGGTACAGCAGGCTCACAGCCAGGCCATCGAGCTTGGGTTCGCAGCTGAAGTCGACCGCACCTGGCTGGTCGAGGCCGTCGACCACACGACGGCCGAATTCACGCAGGTCGGCTTCTTCGAAGGCGTTGCCCAGGCTGAGCATGGGCACTTCGTGACGCACCTGGCTGAACGCGGCCAAGGCCTGACCGCCGACGCGCTGGGTTGGCGAGTCGGGCGTCACCAGGTGCGGGTGCTCAGCCTCTAGCGCCTTGAGTTCGTTGAACAGGCGGTCGTATTCGGCATCGGGGACGCTGGGCTCATCGAGCACGTAGTAGCGGTAGTTGTGCTGGTCGAGTTCGGCGCGCAGGGCGTGGATTCGGGATTCGGCGTTCATGGGTCAGGGTCTCTTGCAAAGCAAAAAGCAGCCTTGGGGCACCGTGCCAGAACAGGGTTTGAGGTTGTCAATGCCGACCCTTTCGCGGGTCAAGCCCGCTCCCACAGGTACACCACTGCCTGCAAGGCTTACGGTGTACCTGTGGGAGCGGGCTTGACCCGCGAAAGGGTCGGTACAGGCACACTCAAAACCTGAACCGACCAGCGCGCCCGCAGGCTGCTCTTTGTCTGGATCTATCAGCGCTTCTGGGTCAGCGCGCGGCGCTCGAACTCGACGATGCGCTGGCGGTAATGCTCGATGGTCTGGGCGGTCAGCACGCTGCGCTGATCATCCTTGAGTTCACCATTGAGCTCATGGGCCAACTTGCGCGCCGCTGCAACCATCACGTCGAACGCCTGCTTCGGATGACGCGGGCCCGGCAGGCCCAGGAAGAAGCTCACCGCACGGGTGCTGAAGTGGTCGATATCGTCCAGGTCGAAAATGCCGGGCTTCACCGCGTTGGCCATGGAGAACAGCACTTCGCCGTGGCCGGCCATGCTCTCGTGGCGGTGGAAGATGTCCATCTCGCCAAAACGCAGGCCGCTCTCGAGAATGTTCTGCAGCAACGCCGGCCCTTTGAAGCCACCCTCGTCGCGGGAGATAACGCTGATCACCAGCACTTCTTCAGCGGGGGGCAATTCCTTGACCGTGTTGTTGGCGGACGACGCACCGCTGTTGCGGTTGTTGTCGGCAGCAAAGTCATCATCGGCATCGGCAAACAGGTCAGGCTCACGCGACTCGGCCACCAGGTTCAAGTCACCCTGCGGCACTTCTGCGGCACGTTTGCCACGTTTGCTGGCCTTGACCGGCTTGGGCTCGCGCTCGCGATCACGCGACGACGCACTGAGCGAGGGCAGGTCGCTCTCGTCCAGTTCTGGCTCTTTATGGTTATCCAACACCCGCGACGGGCCGAGCACTTCGGCACCGCCCTCTTCGTCGGGGGCGTTGGTATAACTGCGATCCAGGCGGAATTTCAACTTGCCTTTTCCGCCGCGCATGCGGCGCCAGCCGTCGAAAAGAATACCGGCAATGACAATGATGCCGATGAGGATCAGCCACTCGCGCAGACCGATTTCCATGTAATCCCGTGCCTCTATAAAATTATGCTTGAAAACAAAGGGTTCAAAGCCCTTTAACACGTGGCGCCAACTCTATGTTCTGACAGGCGTTTTACCCACGCAAAAAACGAGTGACATTAAGCTAGCACGACCAAAGAGAACTTTACACCGTCTGTCGCACATGACGGGGCCATTTCACTACAGAATGTGCCCTATCTTCGCTCATCAGGCGTCGACCATTGCCATCGCCTCCTCCACATCCACCGCCACCAGGCGGGAGCAGCCGGGCTCGTGCATGGTCACCCCCATCAATTGATCCGCCATCTCCATGGCAATCTTGTTATGCGTGATGTAGATGAACTGCACGCTCTCACTCATTTCCTTCACCAGCCGCGCGTAACGCCCGACGTTGGCATCGTCCAGCGGCGCATCGACCTCGTCGAGCATGCAGAACGGTGCGGGGTTCAACTTGAAAATGGCAAAAACCAGCGCCAGGGCGGTCAGTGCCTTCTCGCCACCGGACAGCAAATGGATGGTGCTGTTCTTCTTGCCCGGTGGTCGCGCCATGATCGTCACCCCTGTATCGAGTAGATCTTCGCCCGTCAGTTCCAGATAAGCGCTGCCACCACCGAAAACTTTTGGAAAAAGTGCCTGTAATCCAGCATTTATCTGATCAAAGGTATCTTTGAAGCGGTTGCGGGTTTCCTTGTCGATCTTGCGGATGACGTTTTCGAGGGTCTCCAGCGCTTCGACCAGGTCGGCGTTCTGCGCGTCCAGGTAGCGCTTGCGCTCGGACTGTTGCTCGTATTCTTCGATCGCTGCCAGGTTGATCGCGCCCAGGCGCTGGATACGCGCCTCGGTCTGTTCCAGCGCCTGCTCGGTGCCCTGTTCGCTGTCGTCGGCTTCGAGCGTGGCAAGCACGCCTTGCAGGTCGTAACCGTCGGCCAGCAATTGCTCTTGCAGGGTCTTGCGCCGCACATCCAGGCCCTGGCACTCCAAACGCAGCTGCTCCAGCTGGCCGCGCAGCAGTTGGGCTTGCTGCTCGGCCTGGCTGCGGCGTTTTTCGGCGTCGCGCAGTGCACGGTCGGCCTCGTCCATGTGCAGGCGGGCCTGGCGCATTTCCTCGTCGACGCTCATGCGCCGCTCCAGCAGCTCTTCGAGCTTCAGGCGCAACTCTTCGAGGGGTGCTTCGCCCTCCTCCAGGTTCAGGCTCAGTTGCTCCTGGCGCTCGGTCAGGCGTGCGGCCTGCTGCTCCAAGCGCTCCAGGGCCTGACGGGTGGAGTCATGCTGGGCGCGCAGCGAGCCCAGGCGCACGGCCAGCTGGTGGGCATGGTCCTTGTGCTGGCGCGCCTCCTGGCGAACGCGATCGAGGCCTTCGCGCAGGGTATCGCGACGGGCCATCAACTGCTCGCGCTGTTCGGTGTCCTGGGCCATGAGGTCCAGGGCTTCCTGCAGCACCAGCCGCGCCTCGCCCAGTTGCTCGTGTTCCAGGGCGCGCTGCTCCTGCAGTTCGGTCAGTTCTTCCTGCAGACGGCGGCGGCGCAATTCGACTTGCTCGGCACGGGCACGGCTGGCCGACAGGCTGGCCTTGAACTCGCCATGCTGGCGGCTCTCTTCCTGGGTACGGCGGCGCAACTGCTCGCGCTGCTCTTCAAAGCCCAACTGCTGCTCGCGCAGGCCTTGAAGCTGTTGCTCAATATGCTCCAGGGCGGTTTGCTGCTCCAACTGCTCCTGGCCCAGGCGTTCGATTTCCTGGCCGCGGGCCAACACCCCGCCTTCGGCTTCGCCACCTCGGCTGACCCGCAAAAAATGCCGGCCCACCCAGTAACCGTCACGGCTGACCAGGCTTTGCCCTTCATTCAGGGTGGCCCGCAGCGCCAGCGCCTGGGCCAGGTCATCGACCGGCTTTACCTGCCCCAGCCAGGGCGTCAGGTCGGTACGCCCTTCGACCTTGTCCAGCAGGCTGCCCGCCAGCCGCGCACCCTCGCCGCCGGCCAGCAGCAAGCGCAACTCGCCTTGCTCCAGGTCGGCGAAATCGAGGTTGTTGAAGTCATCGACCAGCACCGCCTGCAGGTCGGCGCCAAGCACCGTTTCTACTGCCAGCTCCCAGCCCGGCTCGACCCGCAGCCCTTCCGCCAGGCGGGGGCGCTGCGCCAAGCCTTGCTCGCGCAACCAGTCTGCGGCGCCCACGCCAGGCTCCAGCGCAGCCTGCTGCAAGGCCTCCAACGATGCCAGGCGACCACCCAGACGCTGCAGGTCGCCCTGCGCCTGCTGTTGCGCCTGGGTGGCCTGCTGCAATTGCTCGCGCGTGCCTTCGAGGCGCTCGACCACTTGCTCTTCGGCCCCCTGCAACTCGTCCAGCAGCATTTCGCTACTGGCCAACTGTTCGGCCAGTTCGAGCAGGGCGGCATCCTGTGGCTCGGCGCCCAACAGGTCGCGCTCTTCAGCCAGCTTGCGCTGGCGCTCCGCCAAGCGCTCCAGGCTGGTTTCCAGCTGCTGCAGGCGCGCCTGCTGCACTTCCGCCTGGCGCCGGGGCTCGGCGGAGCGGGTGTTGAAGGTGTCCCACTGCTCTTGCCAGCCGTGCATGCCCAGCTCGGCTTCTTCGAGGGTGGCGGCGGCCTCTTCGGCGGCCGCCAGGGTCATTTCCTGCTCAGGCACCAGCATGGCCAGCTCTTCGCCAAGGGTAGCCAGCAGGGTGCGGTCATGGCCTAGGTGCGACTCGGTCTCCAGGCGCGTGCGCTCGGCTTCCTTGAAGTCGTCCTGCAATTGGCGCAGGCGCTGTTGGCCGTGCTGGATGCTCTGCTCGACCCGGGCGATGTCGCCTGCCACCGAATAGAAGCGGCCTTGTACCTGGTTGAAGCGTTCGGACAATTCGTGATGGCCATCGCGCAGGCGCTCGATGCTGGCGTCGGCGTTGCGCTGCTCGGCCACCAACGCCTCGTGGGACACATCCTGGTCGCCGATCACCGCTTCGCGCTGGCGTACGCGTTCGTCCAGGTCGCGCCAGCGCAGGGCCGACAGGCGCGCCTTGAGCTGGCGTTCCTGGGCCTTGTACTCGCGGTACTTCTCGGCGGCCTGGGCCTGGCGGTGCAAGCGTTCGAGCTGGCGCTCCAGCTCGTCGCGCAGGTCGGTCAGGCGCGCCAGGTTTTCCTGGGTGCGGCGGATGCGGTTTTCGGTTTCGCGACGGCGCTCCTTGTACTTGGAGATGCCCGCCGCCTCCTCGATGAAGTTGCGCAGCTCCTCGGGCTTGGCTTCGATCAGCTTGGAGATCATGCCCTGCTCGATGATCGAGTAGCTGCGCGGCCCAAGGCCGGTGCCGAGGAAGATATCGGTGATATCGCGGCGACGGCATTTGGCGCCGTTGAGGTAGTAGCTGTTCTGCGCGTCGCGGGTCACCTTGCGGCGGATGGAAATCTCGGCGTAGGCCGCGTATTCACCTACCAGGGTGTTGTCGCTGTTGTCGAACACCAGCTCGATGCTGGCCTGGCTGACCGGCTTGCGGCTGGTGGAGCCGTTGAAGATGACGTCGGTCATCGACTCGCCGCGCAGGTTTTTCGCCGAGCTCTCGCCCATCACCCAGCGCACCGCGTCGATGATGTTGGACTTGCCGCAACCGTTGGGGCCGACCACGGCCGCCATGTTGCTGGGGAAGTTGACCGTGGTCGGGTCGACGAACGACTTGAACCCGGCCAGGCGAATGCATTTGAGGCGCATGGTCAGGCCCGGGCCAACGCCGCCAGCACCAGTTCACAGCTGCGCTGGCAGTAAGCGGTGAGCACCTCGCGGATGCGCGGCAGGTCGCGCGAGACCACGGCCTCGAGCAGGCAGGCGAACAGCTGCAGGTAGTCGTCGGTGCTGGCCTGGCGCTGGTCCAGGGCCAAGTAGTAGGCGCGGCTCATGGCCGGCTGCAGGTTTTCTACGGTTTCCTGCAGGTAAGGGTTGTCGGCGAACGGATAGGCCGCCCGCATCACCGCGAAGCTTTCGGCAACGAACACCTTGATGTCCCGTTTGTCGCGGGCTAGCTGCAGGCGCTGCTGGATCTCCAGAAACGGGCGCAGGTCGGCCTCAAGGCGCCATTTTTGTGCAACGGCGTTGCCCAGCAGGATGTAGAACTCGCCCATCAAGTTGCACAGGCTGCGCACGCTGCGCTCGTCCAGCTTGGTCACATGAGCGCCACGACGCGGCAAGATCGCGACCAGATGCCGACGTTCGAGGATCAATAGTGCCTCACGCACCGAACCGCGGCTGACATTCAGCGCCTGGGTGACCTTTTGCTCCTGGATGCGCTCGCCTGGCGCCAGCTCGCCGCGGATGATGCGTTCGGCCAGGTAATCGGCAATCTGCTCGGAGAGGCTGTCCGGGGCCTTGAACGTCATGGTTTTCCTTCAAAATCATTGAACTGGGCACAAGGGGCGGATTGTAGCGTACTTGACCGGCACTCGCGCAGAGGGGCCTTGCGCTTTATTTGGCCTGCCAGACAGCCGCCTGCCCGGCGCGATCTATGCTTGTAGTAAAGGCAATGTGTTCGGCCGGGTGTAGAGATGCGCATTTTCCTGACCTTTGAGTCAGAAAAATATTGACCAGTTCGTCAGGTCTGCTTATTGTCCGCCCAACAACAATAAAACCATTGCGAGGCCACCCCCGTGATCCAGTTTCTCGTCAACCAGGAGCTGCGTAATGAGCACGCCCTGGACCCGAACATGACGGTGCTGCAATACCTGCGCGAGCACCTGGGCAAACCCGGCACCAAGGAAGGCTGTGCCAGTGGTGACTGCGGTGCATGCACCGTGGTGGTCGGCGAACTGACCCAGGACGACCAGGGCCAGGACACCCTGCGCTACCGCAGCCTCAATTCGTGCCTGACCTTCGTGTCTTCGCTGCATGGCAAGCAGTTGATCAGCGTCGAAGGCCTCAAGCACCAGGGCGAACTGCACAGCGTGCAAAAAGCCATGGCCGACTGCCATGGTTCGCAATGCGGCTTCTGCACCCCAGGCTTCGTCATGTCGCTGTTCGCCCTGCAGAAAAACAGCCAAGGCCCCGACCTGCACCTGGCCCAGGAAGCCCTGGCCGGCAACCTGTGCCGCTGCACCGGCTACCGGCCGATCCTCGATGCTGCCGAGCAAAGCTGCCGCCAGCCTTGCCGCGACCAGTTCGATGCCCAGCAAGCCCAGACCATCAGCCGCCTCAAGGCCATCGCGCCGACCCAGACCGGCGAGCTCAACAGTGGCGACAAGCGCTGCCTGGTGCCGTTGACCGTGGCTGACCTGGCCGACCTGTACAGCTCGCACCCCGAAGCACGCCTGCTGGCCGGTGGTACCGACCTGGCACTGGAAGTGACCCAGTTCCACAAGACGCTCCCGGTGATGATCTATGTCGGCCACGTGGCCGAGCTCAAGCGCATCGACAAGACCGCCAGCCACCTGGAAATCGGCGCGGCCACCCCGCTCACCGACTGCTATGAAGCGCTCAATGCCGAGTACCCCGACTTCGGCGGCCTGCTGCACCGGTTTGCCTCGTTGCAGATCCGCAACCAAGGCACCTTGGGCGGCAATATCGGCAACGCCTCGCCGATTGGCGACTCGCCGCCCCTGCTGATTGCCTTGGATGCCCAGGTGGTGCTGCGCCAGGGCGAACGCCAGCGCACCCTGGCGCTGGAAGACTACTTCATCGATTACCGCATCACCGCGCGCCAGGACAGCGAGTTCATCGAGAAGATCATCGTGCCGCGCGCCAGCGATGACTGGGCCTTCCGCGCCTATAAAGTGTCCAAGCGCCTGGACGACGACATTTCCGCCGTGTGCGCAGCGTTCAACCTGAGCATCGAGAACGGTGTGGTCAGCGGCGTTCGGATCGCCTTCGGCGGCATGGCCGCCATTCCAAAACGTGCACGTGCCTGCGAAGCAGCCCTGCGCGGCAAAGCGTGGAACCAGGCCAGCATCGAGCGCGCCTGCCAGGCGCTGGCCGAAGACTTCACCCCGCTCAGCGACTTCCGCGCCAGCAAGGAGTACCGCCTGCTGACCGCACAGAACCTGCTGCGCAAGTACTTCATCGAACAGCAAACACCGCACATCGAAACCCGGGTGACCGCTTATGTCTAACCATCACGTTGCCAAGAGCCAGGCCGAGATGGCCGAACTGTTCAGCCAGGACCTGACCACCGGGGTCGGCCGCAGCGTCAAGCACGACAGTGCCGACAAGCACGTGGCCGGCGAAGCGGTGTACATCGATGACCGCCTGGAATTCCCCAACCAGTTGCACGTCTATGCGCGCACCGCCGACCGCGCCCACGCGCGCATCCTGCGTGTCGACACCACGCCGTGCTATGCCTTCGAGGGTGTACGCATCGCCATCACCCACGAAGACATCCCTGGCCTCAAGGACATCGGCCCGGTGGTGGCCGGCGACCCGCTGCTGGCCATCGACAAGGTCGAATTCTTCGGCCAGCCGGTGCTCGCCGTGGCTGCCCGCGACCTGGAAACCGCCCGCCGCGCAGCGATGGCGGCCATCATCGAATACGAAGACCTGGAGCCGGTACTGGATGTGGTCGAAGCGTTTCGCAAGAAGCACTTCGTGCTCGACAGCCACACCCACCAGCGCGGTGACTCCGCCGCCGCCCTGGCCAGCGCCCCGCACCGCCTGCAAGGCACCCTGCATATCGGCGGCCAGGAGCACTTCTACCTGGAAACCAACATTTCCTCGGTGATGCCGACCGAGGACGGCGGCATGATCGTCTACTGCTCCACGCAAAACCCCACCGAAGTGCAGAAGCTGGTCGCCGAAGTGCTGGACGTGCCGATGAACAAGATCGTCCTCGACATGCGCCGCATGGGCGGTGGTTTCGGCGGCAAGGAAACCCAAGCCGCCAGCCCGGCGTGCCTGTGTGCGGTGGTTGCGCACCTGACCGGCCAGCCAACCAAGATGCGCCTGCCGCGCGTCGAAGACATGATGATGACCGGCAAGCGCCACCCGTTCTATGTCGAGTACGACGTGGGCTTCGATGACACTGGCCGCCTGCACGGCATCAATTTCGACCTGGCCGGCAACTGCGGCTACTCGCCCGACCTGTCCGGCTCGATCGTCGACCGCGCCATGTTCCACTCCGACAACGCCTACTACCTGGGCGATGCCACCGTGCATGGCCACCGCTGCAAGACCAACACCGCCTCCAACACCGCCTACCGCGGCTTTGGCGGCCCGCAGGGCATGGTCGCCATCGAGCAGGTGATGGACCATATCGCCCGCCACCTGGGCCGCGACCCGCTGGCGGTGCGCAAGGCCAACTACTACGGCAAGACCGACCGCAACGTCACCCACTACTACCAGACCGTCGAGCACAACATGCTCGAAGAGATGACCGCCGAGCTTGAGGCCAGCAGCGATTACGCCGAGCGGCGCGAGTCGATTCGCCGCTTCAATGCCAACAGCCCGATTCTCAAGAAGGGCCTGGCGCTGACCCCGGTCAAGTTCGGTATCTCGTTCACCGCCACCTTCCTCAACCAGGCCGGTGCGCTGATCCACATCTACACCGACGGCAGTATCCACCTGAACCACGGCGGCACCGAGATGGGCCAGGGCCTGAACACCAAGGTGGCGCAGGTGGTGGCGCAGATTTTCCAGGTCGACTTCGACCGCATCCAGATCACCGCCACCAACACCGACAAGGTCCCCAACACCTCGCCTACCGCGGCTTCCAGCGGCGCCGACCTGAACGGCAAGGCCGCGCAGAACGCCGCCGAAATCCTCAAGAAGCGCCTGACCGAGTTCGCCGCACGGCATTACCAGGTGACCGAGGAAGACGTCGAGTTCCGCAACGGCCATGTGCGCGTGCGTGAGCAGATCGTCAGCTTCGAGCAACTGGTGCAGCAGGCGTACTTTGCCCAAGTGTCGCTGTCGAGCACTGGCTTCTACCGCACGCCGAAGATTTTCTACGACCGCAGCCAGGCTCGCGGCCGGCCGTTCTACTACTTCGCCTTCGGTGCAGCCTGCGTGGAAGTGGTCGTCGACACCCTGACGGGCGAGTACAAGATGCTGCGCGCCGACATCCTGCATGACGTCGGCGCCTCGCTGAACCCGGCCATCGATATCGGCCAGGTGGAAGGCGGTTTCATCCAGGGCATGGGCTGGCTGACCACCGAGGAGCTGGTGTGGAATGCCAAGGGCAAGTTGATGACCAACGGCCCGGCCAGCTACAAAGTGCCGGCGGTAGCCGACATGCCGCTGGACCTGCGCGTGAAGCTGGTGGAAAACCGCAAGAACCCGGAAGACACGGTGTTCCATTCCAAGGCCGTGGGCGAGCCGCCATTCATGCTTGGCATCGCCGCCTGGTGCGCGATCAAGGACGCCGTGGCCAGCATTGCCGACTATCGCCTGCAACCCCAGGTTGATGCCCCGGCAACGCCAGAGCGGGTGTTGTGGGGTTGCGAGCAGATGCGCAAGGCGGTGGCCGCCGCGCAGCCTGCATCGCAGGAACTGGAAACCGTTAGCCACTGACCCTGCGCTCCGTTGTGTGTGTAGGAGCGGCCTTGCGTCGCGAAAGGGGCGCGAAGCGGCCCCAGCCAACTCAGCAGCGAAGCTGAAATCCTGGGGCCGCTGCGCAGCCCTTTCGCGACGCAAGGCCGCTCCTACACAAGGCCCGCGTAGACAGAAGAGAGGTTGGATCATGCACCAATGGATCAACGCCCTCGCCGACCACCAGTCCCGCGGTGAACCCTGCGTGCTGGTGACCATCATCGAGGAACGCGGCTCTACCCCGCGTAACGCCGGCTCGAAAATGGTCGTCAGCGCCACCGCGCTGTTCGATACCATCGGCGGCGGCCACCTGGAATACAAGGCCCTGCATATCGCCCGGCAAATGCTCGAAGACCAGCGCACCACCCCGCACCTGGAGCGCTTCAGCCTGGGTGCAAGCCTCGGCCAGTGCTGCGGCGGCGTGACCGTGCTGCTGTTCGAGCCAATGGCCGCCGTGCAGGCGCAGATCGCGGTGTTCGGCGCGGGCCATGTCGGCCGCGCTCTGGTACCCTTGCTCGCCGCGTTGCCCTGCCGGGTGCGCTGGATCGATTCGCGCGAACAGGAATTTCCCGAGCTCATCCCCAACGGGGTGACCAAGGTGGTCAACGAGGAGCCCGTCGACGAAGTGGCCGACCTGCCAGCCGGCAGCTACTGCATCGTCATGACCCACAACCACCAGCTCGACCTGGAACTGACCGCCGCCATTCTCAAACGCAATGATTTCACCTGGTTCGGCCTGATCGGCTCGAAGACCAAACGGGCCAAGTTCGAGCACCGCCTGCGCGAGCGCGGCTTCGATGATGCCGTCATGGCGCGCATGCGCTGCCCGATGGGCATTGCCGAGGTCAAGGGCAAGCTGCCGATCGAGATCGCCGTGTCCATCGCCGGCGAAATCATTGCCACCTACAACGCCTGCTTCGGCCAGCATGACGCTGCCGCCAACGCCGGCCCCATTGCCCAGTTGCTGCCGCCCTCCCGGCGCAGCCAAGCCATTTGACGAGCGCTTTATGACCGCAACCCGCAAAGCCTACCGTGCCGCCATCCTGCACAGCATCGCCGACCCGGCCGAAGTCGGCCTTGACGCCTCCCACGCTTACTACGAAGACGGCCTGCTGGTGGTCGACGATGGCCGCATCAGCGCCCTCGGCCACGCCAGCGACCTGCTGCCGACCCTGGATGCCGGCATCGAAGTGGTGCATTACCAGGATGCGTTGATCACCCCAGGCTTCATCGATACCCACATCCACTTCCCACAGACCGGCATGATCGGCTCGTACGGCGAACAGCTGCTGGACTGGCTCAACACCTACACCTTCCCGTGCGAGAAACAGTTCGCCGACAAGGGCCATGCCGACCAGGTCGCGAAAATCTTCCTCAAGGAACTGCTGCGCAACGGCACTACCACCGCCCTGGTGTTTGGCAGCGTGCACCCGGAGTCGGTCAACGCCTTGTTCGAAGAAGCCGAGCGCCTCGACCTGCGGATGATCGCCGGCAAGGTGATGATGGACCGCAATGCCCCTGACTACCTGACTGACACGGCCGAGTCCGGTTACAGCGAAAGCAAGGCATTGATCGAACGCTGGCACGGCAAGGGCCGCCTGCACTACGCAGTGACCCCACGTTTCGCACCGACCAGCACGCCAGAGCAACTGACACTCGCTGGCCAGTTGCTCAAGGAGCACCCAGGCGTGTACATGCACACGCACCTGTCCGAAAACCTCAAGGAAATCGACTGGGTCAAGTCACTGTTCCCGGAGCAGAAGGGCTACCTGGACGTGTACGACCACTTCGAGCTGCTCGGCGAGCGCTCGGTGTTCGCCCATGGCGTGCACCTGTGCGACGACGAGTGCCAGCGCCTGGCCGAAACCGGTTCGGCCGTGGCCTTCTGCCCGACGTCCAACCTGTTCCTCGGTAGCGGCCTGTTCAACCTGCCCCAGGCCGAGCGCTTCAAGGTCAACGTGGGCCTGGGCACCGACGTGGGCGCTGGCACCAGCTTCTCGCTGCTCAACACCCTCAACGAGGCGTACAAGGTCATGCAGTTGCAGGGCGCGCGCCTGCACCCCTACAAGTCGCTGTACCTGGCCACCCTCGGCGGCGCCCGCGCACTGCGCCTGGACGATCGCATCGGCAGCCTGCGCCCCGGCAACGATGCCGACTTCGTCGTGCTCGACTACAAGGCCACGCCGCTGCTGGACTACCGTATCCAGCAGTCCAACAGCATCGAAGAGACCCTGTTCGTGCTCACCACCCTGGGCGATGACCGCACCGTGCGGGAAACCTACGCCGCCGGGCGTTGCGTGCACCAGCGCTAAGGTTCTTTCGCCAGGCCCCGGTACAACGCGCCGCCGATCGCAGCCCCGATCAGCGGCGCCAGCCAGAACAGCCACAGCTGCTGCAGGGCCCAGCCACCGACGAACAGTGCCGGCCCCGTGCTACGCGCGGGGTTGACCGAAGTATTGGTCACCGGAATGGAGATCAGGTGGATCAGAGTCAGGGCCAGGCCGATGGCAATCGGCGCGAAACCTGCTGGGGCGCGGGAGTCGGTGGCGCCCATGATTACCACCAGGAACATCGCCGTCATCACCACTTCACTGATGAAACCCGCACCCAGTGTGTAGCCGCCGGGCGAGTGGTCGGCGTAGCCGTTTGAAGCCAATCCCGAAGACAACTCGAAACCGGCCTTGCCGCTGGCGATGAGGTAGATCACACCCGCAGCCAGGATGGCGCCGATCACCTGAGCGATCACGTAGGGCAGCAGCTCTTTGGCCGGGAAACGCCCGCCCACCACCAGCCCGAACGATACGGCAGGGTTTAGATGACAGCCGGAAATGTGGCCGATGGCGAAGGCCATGGTCAGCACTGTAAGGCCGAAGGCGAAAGCAACACCGAGAACGCCGATACCGAGGGGGGAACTGGCTGCGAGTACCGCACTGCCGCAGCCACCAAGGACCAGCCAGAAGGTGCCGATCAATTCGGCACCCATGCGTTTACCGAGGGACATGCTCATGAATCCATTCCTCAAGAAGTTGAACGCAACGAATGCGCAAGCCCAACTGCTTGATGAAGGTTTGCTCACAAGAATTTAGCAGACCTTTGGCTGATGTGTAGGAGCGGGCAAGCCCGCGCCTGCAAAACCCCACATCTACCGAGGCAAACGATCAACCCTTGGCCGATACCTTTGGCTTTTTCAGCAGGTGCGAGAACACCGCATGCAGATCGTCCGAAGCACTCTCCTCGTCCAGGTTCAGCTTGCTGTCGATGTGGTCCATGTGGTGCATCATCAAGCTCACCGCCTGCTCGGCGTCACGCGCTTCGATGGCATCGATCAGCTGCATGTGCTCGTCATAGGAGCAATGCGAGCGGTTGCCGCTTTCGTACTGGGCAATGATCAGCGAGGTCTGCGACACCAGGCTGCGCTGGAAGCTGACCAGGGGCGCATTGCCCGCCGCTTCGGCCAGCTTGAGGTGGAATTCGCCAGAAAGACGGATACCCGCACCCCGATCGCCGCGCGAGAAGCTGTCGCGCTCCTCGCGCACCATCTGCCGCAGCTCGTTGAGCTGGTCGAGGGTGGCGTGCTGCACGGCCAGTTCGGTGATGGCGCGTTCGACCATGCGCCGCGAGAAGAACACCTGGCGCGCCTCTTCAACCGTCGGGCTGGCCACCACCGCACCACGGTTGGGCCGCAACAGCACCACGCTTTCGTGGGCCAGGCGCGACAGGGCGCGGCGGATGATGGTGCGGCTGACGCCGAAGATCTCGCCCAGCGCTTCCTCGCTCAACTTGGTGCCCGGAGCCAGACGCTGTTCGAGGATCGCCTCGAAAATATGCGCGTAGACGATGTCGTCCTGGGTACCACTGCGCCCGGCCTTGCCAGTGCGCACAGGTTTTTTCAGAGGTTGCAGCTGTTCGTTCATGGGCACTCGAGCACGTGGATCCACCAGTCGGACCTTGACTGTAACGCGTGTCAGAGGGTGGCTGGCAAGTCCTGAAAAGGGATGAAGGACCAAGGTATGGCGCCATTGTACACAGGCTGACCCGTTTCTGCAGGTGGCCTTTCACATATATAGCCGTTGTACGCGCATTTGTGCGCACAAAAGATAAAACATTATTTGCATTCTTTGTACACAAAAGCATAATCCACCGTGCGACTTCCTGACCCATAAGTCAACAAAATGGTCAGGCGTCTGCCTTCCCCTCGCGGAGCCGCCAAGTGCATGCGCAGGACAATGGCTCCGACACAACAAGAAAGACTTGAGGAGTACCCGCTGTGGAAAGCCGCAAATCCGAAGCCCCTACGCTGGATCTCGCCCCACCGCTCGAAACGAGCTGGCTGGAACGGATTTTCAAACTCAAGCAACACGGCAGCACCGTCAAAACCGAAATGATCGCCGGGGTGACCACCTTCATCACCATGGCCTACATCATCTTCGTCAACCCCAACATCATGGCCGACGCCGGCATCGATCACGGCGCGGCCTTCGTCGCCACCTGCATCGCCGCAGCGCTGGGCTGCCTGCTGATGGGCCTGTATGCCAACTGGCCGGTGGGCCTGGCGCCCGGCATGGGCCTGAACGCCTTCTTCACCTACACCGTGGTCGGCACCATGGGCTACAACTGGGAAACGGCACTGGGCGCGGTATTCGTCTCGGGCGTGCTATTCATGTTCCTGACCTTGTCGAAGGTGCGCGAGTGGCTGCTCAACAGCATCCCGTTGAGCCTGCGCCATGCGATGGGGGCCGGCGTCGGATTGTTTCTCGGACTGATCGGCCTGAAGACCGCAGGTATCATCGTCGACAGCCCGGCCACGCTGATCAAGCTGGGCTCGCTGCATGAACCCGGCCCACTGCTGGCGGCGGTGTGCTTCCTGTCGATTGCCATCCTCAGCTACAAACGGGTATTCGGCGCGATCCTGATCAGCATCATCGGCGTCACCCTCGCCGGCTGGGGGCTTGGCCTGGTGAAGTTTGGCGGGGTGGTATCGATGCCACCGAGCCTGGCGCCGACCTGGATGGCCATGGATGTCGCCGGCGTGTTCAACGTCAGCATGATCAGCGTGGTGCTGGCATTCCTCTTCGTGCACATGTTCGACACCGCCGGCACCCTGATGGGCGTGGCACAACGGGCCAACCTGGTGGCGCCTGATGGGCGTATCGAAAACCTGTCACGGGCGTTGAAAGCAGACAGCGCGTCCAGCGTATTCGGCGCGGTGGTCGGCGTGCCGCCGGTCACCAGCTATGTAGAAAGTGCCGCAGGCGTGGCCGCCGGTGGCCGGACTGGCCTGACAGCTGTGGTGGTGGGGCTGCTGTTCATTGCAGCGATGTTCTTCGCGCCGCTGGCCGGGATGATTCCGGCTTATGCCACTGCGGGTGCATTGATCTACGTGGCCATGCTGATGATGGGCAGCATGGCGCATATCCACTGGGACGAAGCCACCGACAGCATTCCGGCGATCGTCACGGTGATCATGATGCCGCTGACCTTCTCGGTCGCCGACGGTATTGCCCTGGGCTTCATCACCTATGTGGCATTGAAGGCGGGCACTGGCAAGTACAAGGAAATCTCGGCCAGCCTCTGGGTGCTGTGCGCGATCTTCATTGCCAAGTTCGTGTTCCTTTAAGTCATTGATTACCCGGCTTTAGAGTTTCAGTGCATTCAAGATCAAGCGCCGCCCCCGCGGCGCTCGATCTCATGGCCACTACAACATCCAAGCCGCCCCCCATCACTTTCCGCCAGACGAAAAAAAGCCCGCCAGTGTGAGAGCGGGCCAAAGGACCTACGAAGATTCTTCTAGCGACCAACTAGCTTCCGCGATAGGTCGAATAGCTATACGGCGAGATCAGCAGCGGCACGTGGTAGTGCTCCTGCTGCTCGTCGATGCCAAAACGCAGCACAACAACATCCAGAAACGCCGTGTCCGGCAGCTGTACGCCGCGAGCACGGTAGTAGGCGCCAGCACTGAACTGCAGCTGGTAAACGCCGGTACGGTAATCGTCACCCTGCAGCAGCGGCGCATCGACGCGGCCATCGCTGTTGGTCAGGGCGGTGTTAACCAGCTCCAACTGCTGGCCTTCGACGCGATACAGCTCGACCTTGATCGAGCTGCCCGGGCAGCCATGCGCGGCATCCAGTACGTGTGTGGTCAAACGTCCCATTGCTTGTCGCCTCTTGTTCAATCTGTGGGCAAAAAATACACGGCCATCATCACGCCAAACGGCCTGCGATGTGCGGGAATGGCGTTATTAAGACATTCCATCGCCAAATTGTACACAATTTTTTGAACCCATCCGTCGCCGCCTCCCTAAAGCCGCCATACAGTCGCAAATACAGACGCCATGCCGACACCCACGTCATTAGCTGACCAACCAGGCAGGTTTATTGCAAGGGATTCTCAGGCGACAAAAGGGAAGAAATGCGGAAAAACAGGCTTACAAAAGATTTCAGAAGTTGTATACAATCAGCCCATCCGGTGGTGCGACATCCCGACGCGGCCCGCCCACCCCCGCACTAACGCACAAGAAGGAAGACTGCAGTGAGCGCTGACTATCCTCGCGACCTGATCGGTTACGGCAACAACCCACCTCACCCGCAATGGCCGGGCAACGCCCGCATTGCACTGTCCTTCGTCCTGAACTACGAAGAAGGTGGCGAGCGCAACATCCTGCACGGTGACAAAGAGTCCGAAGCCTTCCTGTCCGAGATGGTGGCTGCCCAGCCGTTGCAGGGCCAGCGCAACATGAGCATGGAATCGCTGTATGAATACGGCAGCCGTGCCGGCGTGTGGCGCCTGCTCAAGCTGTTCAAGGACAGCGGCGTGCCGCTGACCGTGTTCGCCGTGGCCATGGCCGCCCAGCGCCACCCGGACGTGATCCGCGCCATGGCCGAAGCCGGCCACGAGATCTGCAGCCACGGCTACCGCTGGATCGACTACCAGAACATGGATGAAGCGCAGGAGCGCGAGCACATGCTCGAGGCCATCCGCATCCTCACCGAACTGACCGGCGAACGCCCGGTGGGCTGGTACACCGGCCGCACCGGCCCGAACACCCGCCGCCTGGTGATGGAGGAAGGTGGCTTCCTCTATGACAGCGACACCTACGACGACGACCTGCCCTACTGGGAGCCGAACAACCCGACCGGCAAGCCGCACCTGGTGATCCCCTACACCCTGGACACCAACGACATGCGCTTCACCCAGGTACAGGGCTTCAACTGCGGCGAGCAGTTCTTCCAGTACCTCAAGGACGCCTTCGATGTGCTCTACGCCGAAGGCGCCGAAGCACCGAAGATGCTCTCCATCGGCCTGCACTGCCGCCTGGTCGGCCGCCCGGCGCGCCTGGCCGCGCTGAAGCGCTTCGTCGACTACGCCAAGAGCCATGACCAGGTCTGGTTCGCCCGTCGCGCGGACATCGCCCGCCACTGGCACGCCACCCACCCGTACAAGAAAGAGAACGCCTGATGACCGCCTTCAAGACCCTCAAGCCCTCCACCCTGGGCCGTGACGCATTCGTCGCCGCCTTCGCCGACATCTACGAGCACTCGCCGTGGGTCGCTGAAAAAGCCTATGGCCTGGGCAACCTGATCGAGTTGGACGAGGTCGAGGCGCTGCACCAGCGTATGAGCGACATCCTGCTCAGCGCCAGCCACGCCGACCAATTGGCGCTGATCAACGCTCACCCGGACCTGGCTGGCAAAGCGGCCATCCAGGGCGAGCTGACCGAATCGAGCACCAACGAGCAGGCCGGCGCCGGTATCCACCAGTGCACCGCCGAAGAGTTCGCCCGTTTCACCGAGCTCAACGACGCCTACAAGGCCAAGTTCCAGTTCCCGTTCATCATGGCGGTCAAGGGCAGCAACCGGCACCAGATCCTCGCCGCTTTCGAAAAACGCATCCACAACGACAGCGATGCCGAATTCAAGGAAGCCCTGGCGCAGATCAACCTGATCGCCCTGTTCCGTCTGCTGCAGCTGTAATTACCGCTGCAACGAACGTTAGAGCCCTTTCAAGAATAACGAACATAGAAGAGATAACCGCATGCGCACCCTGATGATCGAGCCCCTGACCAAAGAAGCCTTCGCCCCGTTCGGTGACGTGATCGAAACCGATGGCAGTGACCACTTCATGATCAACAACGGCTCGACCATGCGCTTTCACAAGCTCGCCACGGTCGAGACCGCCGAGCCTGAAGACAAAGCGATCATCAGCATCTTCCGCGCCGACGCGCTGGACATGCCGCTGACCGTACGCATGCTGGAACGCCATCCGCTGGGCAGCCAGGCTTTCATCCCGCTGCTCGGCAACCCCTTTCTGATCGTGGTCGCGCCCGTTGGCGATGCACCTGTATCAGGTTTGGTCCGCGCCTTCCGCAGTAACGGCAGGCAGGGCATCAATTACCATCGCGGCGTCTGGCACCACCCGGTGCTGACGATCGAAAAGCGGGATGATTTCCTGGTGGTTGATCGCAGTGGTTCTGGCAACAACTGCGATGAGCATTACTTCACCGAGGAACAGATGCTGATCCTCAATCCCCACCAATAAGAAAAGGTCGATCATCGCAAGGTGATTGGCAGAGGTACATACTGTGGAAGCACACCTTCACGAATGGCTGAACCTGAGCATTCGCTGGGTTCACATGATCACCGGTGTCGCCTGGATCGGTGCATCGTTCTACTTCGTCTGGCTGGAGAACCACCTGAACCGAAGCAACCCGCGCGATGGGTTGTCGGGTGATCTCTGGGCGATTCACGGCGGTGGTATCTACCACCTGGAGAAATACAAACTCGCACCCCCGAAAATGCCCGAGAACCTGCACTGGTTCAAATGGGAAGCCTACTTCACCTGGATGTCCGGTATCGCCCTGCTGTGCGTGGTGTTCTACTGGAACCCGGCCCTGTACCTGCTGGCCCCTGGCAGCACCCTGAGCGGTGCCGAAGGCGTGGCCATCGGTATCGGTTCGCTGATCGCTGGCTGGTTCATCTACGACTTCCTGTGCGACTCGCCCCTGGGCAAGAAGCCAGCGCTGCTCGGTGGTGTGCTGTTCGTGCTGATCATCGCCGCCTGCTGGGGCTTCAGCCTGGTGTTCAGCGGCCGTGGCGCATACCTGCACACCGGCGCGATCATCGGCACCATCATGGTCGGCAACGTGTTCCGCATCATCATGCCGGCCCAGCGCCAGCTGGTGGCCGCGATCGAGAGCAACACCACCCCGGACCCGCGCCTGCCGGCCAAGGGGCTGCTGCGCTCGCGCCACAACAACTACTTCACCCTGCCGGTGCTGTTCATCATGATCAGCAACCATTTCCCGAGCACCTACGGTAGCCAGTACAACTGGCTGATCCTGGCCGGTATCGCAGTAGCCGCGGTTCTGATCCGCCACTACTTCAACACCCGCCACGACAGCAACAAGTACGCCTGGACCCTGCCGGTAGGCGCCCTGGCGATGATCTGCCTGGCCTACGTCACCGGCCCGAAACCGATGGCCGTAAGCCCTGAGCAAGCCGCAGCGAAGATCGAGTACCAGCCGCTGCCTGCAACTGCTGTCGGTGGCAAGACCGCTGCCGAGCAGCGCGCCGAGGACGCCGCCAAGGCTGCGCAAGCACCGGCCCAGGCCGCTGCCCAGGCCGGTGGTGGCGACTTCGACAAGATCCACAATGTCATCCAGGAACGCTGCACCGTGTGCCACTCGTCGAAACCGACCAGCCCACTGTTCAGCGCCGCCCCTGCTGGCGTGATGTTCGACACCCCGCAGCAGATCCAGGCCCAGGCCGCGCGCATTCAGGCGCAAGCGGTCGCCAGCCAGATCATGCCGCTGGGCAACATCACCCAGATGACCACCGAAGAGCGCAAGCTCGTTGGTGACTGGATCGCCAAAGGCGCCCAGGTCAACTGATAGAAGCCGCAAGCTTCAAGCCTCAAGCTGTAAGTCGTAGGTAACAAGCAAGCATCGAGCGTCAAGCTCCAACGCGGATCACCAAGCTTCTTCTTGAAGCTTGCCGCTTGGAGCTTGCCGCTTGGATCCGAGAATAAAAACAAAACTCGAGGTGCTGCATGTCCGAGTCACGCAAGGCGTACATCCCTGTTGCGCCGCCGCGTCAGCCTCTGCCCCTGTTCCAACTGATTCTGGTAGGCCTGCAACATGTACTGCTGATGTACGGAGGCGCGATTGCCGTGCCTTTGATCATTGGCCAGGCTGCTGGATTGTCCCGTGAAGAAGTTGCCTTCCTGATCAACGCCGACCTGCTGGTCGCAGGCGTCGCCACCATCATCCAGTCGTTCGGTATCGGCCCGGTAGGGATCCGCATGCCGGTGATGATGGGTGCCAGCTTCGCTGCCGTCGGCAGCATGGTGGCCATGGCCGGCATGCCCGGCGTGGGCTTGCAGGGGATCTTCGGCGCGACCATCGCCGCCGGGTTCTTCGGCATGCTGATCGCGCCCTTCATGTCCAAAGTCGTGCGCTTCTTCCCGCCCCTGGTTACCGGTACCGTGATCACCTCGATCGGCCTGTCGCTGTTCCCGGTTGCGGTCAACTGGGCCGGTGGCGGCCATGAGGCAGAAGCCTTCGGTTCGCCCATCTACCTGATGGTCGCGGGCCTGGTGCTGGCCGTGATCCTGTTGATCAACCGCTTCATGCGCGGCTTCTGGGTCAACGTTTCGGTGCTGGTGGGCATGGGCCTGGGTTACATCCTGGCCGGCTCCATCGGCATGGTCGACCTGTCTGGCCTGAGCCAGGCACCGTGGCTGCAAGTGGTGACCCCACTGCACTTCGGCATGCCGACCTTCAGCCTGGCGCCGATCCTGTCGATGTGCCTGGTGGTGGTGATCATCTTCGTCGAGTCCACGGGCATGTTCCTCGCCCTGGGCAAGGTGACCGATCGTGAAGTCACCCCCGGCATGCTGCGTCGCGGCCTGCTGTGCGATGCCGGCGCGTCGTTCATCGCGGGCTTCTTCAACACCTTCACCCACTCCTCGTTCGCCCAGAACATCGGCCTGGTGCAGATGACCGGGGTACGCTGCCGCTACGTTACCGTGGTGGCCGGTGCGCTGTTGATCATGCTCAGCCTGCTGCCCAAGGCGGCCTACCTGATTGCCTCGATCCCGCCTGCGGTACTGGGCGGCGCGTCCATTGCCATGTTCGGCATGGTCACCGCCACCGGGATCAAGATTCTTCAGGAAGCGGACATCGGCGACCGTCGCAACCAGTTGCTGGTGGCGGTGAGCGTCGGTTTCGGGCTGATCCCCGTGGTGCGCCCGGATTTCTTCGCGCAGATGCCGCAGTGGATGGAACCGATCACCCACAGTGGCATCGCCATGGCCACGGTCAGCGCCCTGGTGTTGAACGTGTTGTTCAACATCCTCGGTGGCGCCGACCGCGCAGCGCATAACGACGCCTGTCACCAGCATTGAGCCCGAGGGGCGGCGCATTGGCCGCCCCTCACTCACACCCGCAGTAACCGCTACACCGTCGGCCCGCCGGAATGGGCCGCTCGGGGCGCCCCTGCGCGCTAAAAACACCGCCAACAAAAACAATAAGTCCGGGAATCACAACATGAAGCGCATCACCTCGTCCCTGTTGTTGGGCAGCAGCCTGCTGGCCACCCTCCCCTCGCATGCAGGCGAATGGCTGCAATGGCACGGCGAAAGCCTGACCTACCTGTACGGCAAGGACTTCAAGGTCAACCCTGGTATCCAGCAGACCATCACGTTCGAGCACGCCAACAAATGGAAGTACGGCGACACCTTCATGTTCGTCGACAAGATTTTCTACAACGGCAAGGCCGACCCCGGCAAAGGCGTGACCACCTACTACGGTGAATTCAGCCCGCGCCTGTCGCTTGGCAAGATGACCGGCCACAAATTCGAGTTCGGCCCGATCAAGGACGTGCTGATCGCCATGACCTACGAGCGTGGCGAAGGCGACAACGAGGCCTACCTGATCGGCCCCGGTTTCGATCTGGCCGTCCCCGGCTTCAACTATTTCACCTTGAACTTCTACGTGCGCAACACCGAGGGCAGCCGCCCTGGGGACAACGTCTGGCAGATCACCCCGGCGTGGTCCTACACCATCCCCGTGGGCCGCTCCGACATCCTGATCGACGGTTACATGGACTGGGTGGTGGACAACGACCAGACCCGTCGCGGCACCTACCACGCCAACCTGCAGTTCAACCCACAGGTCAAGTATGACCTGGGTAAGGCCCTGAACCTGGGCGCCAAGCAGTTGTACGTAGGCTTTGAATACAGCTACTGGAAGGACAAGTACGGCATCGACAGCCGTGGCAACGTGGACAGTAATCAGAGCGTCGCCAGCGCCCTGGTCAAAGTCCATTTCTAAGAAACTGACCAAACGCACAAGTTTGTTTCACAGCGCTCCAGGACGGGGCACTTGAGGACCGGCGCGCAAGCCAGTAATCTGCGCGCCCCCTCGCTCAGGGCAGAACGGATTCTGCCTGCGTTTACTGACCGCTCAGTCAATGAATTCGGGCGGTTGGCCAACGTATTGCCAGCCTGAAAAACCCTTTTCATCCGTTCAGAACGTAGTCGAGCAGGAAGGTTGTGCCAGCCCCGAAAAGTTGGCGCAGCTCTTGCCAAACAGCTGTGGCCTATCGAAAAAAGCTGACTCAAAAGACAAAAAAGCGCCAACAACGAGCGCTGACAACAGATCAATCAAGGGAGCGACACTCGCAATGCGTACCATCAACAGCCTGATCCTCGCCGGCGGCCTGCTGGCCTGCGGCACCACCTTCGGCGGCGACCTGCTGCAGTGGCAGAACAACAGCCTCACCTACCTGTGGGGCAAGAACTTCAAGGTCAACCCCGAGATCCAGCAGACGGTGACGTTCGAGCATGCCGATGGCTGGAAGTACGGCGACAACTTCATCTTCGTCGACAAGATCTTCTACCAGGGCAAGAAAGACGCCGGGAACGGCCCCAACACCTACTACGGTGAAATCAGCCCGCGCCTGTCGTTTGGCAAGATCTTCGACCAGAAGCTGGCGTTCGGCCCGGTCAAGGACGTGCTGTTGGCGATGACCTACGAGTTTGGCGAGGGGGATACCGAGTCTTACCTGATCGGCCCTGGCTTCGACCTGGACATCCCGGGCTTCGACTACTTCCAGCTGAACTTCTACCAGCGCACCACCGACGGCAGCCGTGCGGGTGACAACGTCTGGCAGATTACCCCGGTGTGGTCGTACACCATCCCTGTGGGCTCGTCCGACATCCTCATCGACGGTTTCATGGACTGGGTGGTGGACAACGACGAGAACCGTCGCGGTACCTACCAGGCCAACCTGCACTTCAACCCGCAGGTCAAATATGACCTGGGCAAGGCGTTGCACCTGGGTGAGAAGCAGCTGTACGTAGGTTTTGAGTACGACTACTGGAAGAACAAGTACGGCATCAAGGACAGCGATGCCTTCACGACCGACCAGAATACGGCGAGCTTCCTGGTCAAGGTTCACTTCTGACCTGAAAGACCACAGGGGCCGCTTTGCGGCCCCTGTGTCACAGTCACTGAGCCGGGCGCATTACCCGCCACAACTTGCTCAAACCGCTCACTACCGCCAACACGGCAGCGCCCGCAACAATGCCCACACCCCCGTTGAGCAATGCGCCCGTCAGCGCCCCGCCGCGCCCTTCGCTGAACGCCTCGATCGCATGATGCAACGGCCCGATGCCATGCACCAGAATCCCGCCGCCGACCAAGAACATCGCCGCAGTGCCGATCACCGACAGGCTTTTCATCATGTAAGGCGCCGCGCGCAGGATGCCGTTACCCACCACCTGGGCCAGCTTCGATGCCTTCTGCGTCATCCACAGGCCCAGGTCATCGAGCTTGACGATGCCGCCCACCAGCCCGTAAACGCCGATGGTCATGACAATGGCGATACCCGACAGCACGATGATCTGCTGGGTCAACGGCGCATCGGCTACGGTGCCCAGAGTAATGGCGATGATTTCTGCCGAGAGAATGAAGTCGGTGCGCACCGCGCCTTTGATCTTGGTTTTCTCGAAGGCCACCAGGTCGACATTGGCGTCGGCCACGGCTTCCTTGCGCGCCTCATGCTGCGCCTCGTCCTCTTCCTTGCTGTGCAAGAACTTGTGCGCGAGCTTTTCGAAGCCCTCGTAGCACAGGTAAGCGCCGCCGATCATCAACAAGGGCGTTACCGCCCAAGGGATGAACGCACTGATCAGCAACGCCGCCGGCACCAGGATCGCCTTGTTGACGAACGAGCCCTTGGCCACCGCCCACACCACCGGGATCTCGCGCTCGGCGCGTACGCCAGTGACCTGCTGAGCATTGAGCGCCAGGTCGTCGCCCAATACGCCAGCAGTCTTCTTCGCCGCGACTTTGGTCATGAGTGACACGTCATCGAGCACCGTGGCGATGTCGTCGATCAGTACCAGTAGACTGCTGCCTGCCATGTTTGCCTGTTTCCCGTGAAATGAATGCGCCGGAGTCTAGCCCAAAGTCGCTGCCTTGAGCGCCCGTCGAGCCCGGTGCTACCATGCCCGATCCCTCTTAGAGGTGGCCAGACACGAGGAAGATCCCTGACCATGAGCACCATTCGCGAGCGCAACAAGGAACTGATCCTGCGCGCGGCCAGCGAGGAATTCGCCGACAAGGGCTTCGCCGCCACCAAGACCAGCGATATCGCGGCCAAGGCCGGCCTGCCCAAGCCAAACGTGTACTACTACTTCAAATCCAAGGACAACCTCTACCGCGAGGTCCTGGAGAGCATCATCGCGCCTATCATGCAGGCCTCGACGCCGTTCAATGCCGACGGTGACCCCAAGGAAGTGTTGAGTTCGTACATTCGCTCGAAGATCCGCATCTCGCGCGACCTGCCGCATGCATCCAAGGTGTTTGCCAGCGAGATCATGCACGGTGCGCCGCATTTGTCGCCCAACCAGGTCGAGCAGCTCAACGAACAGGCGCGGCACAACATCGAGTGCATCCAGGGCTGGATCGAGCGCGGGCAGATTGCCAATGTGGATGCGCATCACCTGATGTTCAGCATCTGGGCGGCGACCCAGACCTATGCCGATTTCGATTGGCAGATCTCGGCGGTAACGGGCAAGGCCAAGCTGGCCGACAGTGATTATGACGCTGCGGCCGAGACCATCATCCGGCTGGTGCTCAAGGGCTGTGAGCCTGAGGCGGCCTGATCGGGCCATTGGGGCTGCTATGCAGCCCGTTCGCGACACAAGGCCGCTCCTGTAGGAGCGGCCTTGCGTCGCGATGGGCCGCAAAGCGGCCCCAACAATCTAAGTTTTTACGCCGCCACCCCCGCATCCGCCGTCAACCCAACCTCCTCGATCGCACTGATCGCGCACTGCTCGTCGATATCCGACGTATCGCCGCTGATCCCTACCGCACCCAGCACCTTGCCGTCCTGATCACGAATCAATACGCCACCCGGCGCCGGCACCACCGGCCGCTCCCCTAACCCATTCAGCGCGGCAAAGAACGCCGGCCGTTGCTGCGCATCCAGTGCCAGCAAACGCGAGCCCTTGCCCAAGGCAATCGCACCCCAGGCTTTACCGGTGGCCACTTCCGGGCGAATCAGGCTAGCGCCATCTTCCCGCTGCAGCGCCAGCACGTGCCCGCCCGCATCCAGCACCGCCACGGTCAGTGGCGCCGCATTGATCTTGCGGCCTGCGGCCAGCGCGGCATTCACCAGGCTTACCGCGACTTTCAGGTTCAGAACGTTCATGAAAAGGTCCTCTTCTTGTTGTGAGAAGCCCTGAGGGCAGTTGAAAACCGATGACCTAAATAGAACACAACGAAAGATATTTTTGTATACAATATTTTTAAACGATCGTACCAGATCCGACAGAACCCAGTTTTCACGGGCTCTCCGACGAAAGCCAGCTTCCCCGATGAAAATCCATTGACCTAGCCCGCCAGGCGTGAATACACTCTGTCGCAAAGCAAGTTGTATACAATTACAAAATCGATGAGGCACAACCCATGAGCAAAATGAGAGCAATCGATGCAGCCGTTCTGGTCATGCGCCGTGAAGGTGTAGATACCGCGTTCGGCATCCCAGGGGCTGCCATCAACCCGCTGTACTCAGCCCTGAAAAAAGTCGGTGGCATCGATCACGTCCTCGCTCGTCACGTCGAAGGTGCCTCGCACATGGCCGAGGGCTACACCCGTGCCAACCCGGGCAACATCGGCGTGTGCATCGGTACCTCCGGCCCTGCCGGTACCGACATGGTCACCGGCCTGTACAGCGCGTCGGCCGACTCCATTCCAATCCTCTGCATCACTGGCCAAGCCCCGCGTGCACGTCTGCACAAGGAAGACTTCCAGGCCGTCGACATCACCAGCATCGTCAAGCCGGTCACCAAGTGGGCCACCACCGTACTGGAGCCAGGCCAAGTGCCTTACGCGTTCCAGAAGGCCTTCTATGAAATGCGTACCGGCCGCCCAGGCCCGGTACTGATCGACCTGCCGTTCGATGTGCAGATGGCCGAAATCGAATTCGACATCGACGCCTACGAGCCACTGGCCGTCAACAAGCCATCCGCCACCCGCGTCCAGGCCGAAAAAGCCCTGGCCCTGCTCAACGATGCCGAACGCCCACTGCTGGTTGCAGGTGGCGGCATCATCAACGCCGACGCCAGCGACAAGCTGGTCGAGTTCGCCGAGCTGACCGGCGTACCGGTGATCCCGACCCTGATGGGCTGGGGCACCATCCCGGACGACCACGCCCTGATGGTCGGCATGGTCGGCCTGCAGACTTCGCACCGCTACGGCAACGCCACCCTGCTGAAATCCGACCTGGTGTTCGGTATCGGTAACCGTTGGGCCAACCGCCACACCGGCTCCGTCGATGTTTACACCGAAGGCCGCAAGTTCGTGCACGTGGACATCGAGCCCACCCAGATCGGCCGCGTGTTCACTCCCGACCTGGGCATCGTCTCGGACGCCGGCAAGGCGCTGGACGTGTTCCTCGAAGTGGCCCGCGAGTGGAAAGCCGCCGGCAAGCTCAAGGACCGCAGCGCCTGGCTGGAAGACTGCCAGCAGCGCAAGGCCAGCCTGCAGCGCAAGACCCACTTCGACAACGTGCCGGTCAAGCCGCAGCGCGTGTACGAAGAGATGAACCAGGTATTCGGCAAGGACACCTGCTACGTCAGCACCATCGGCCTGTCGCAGATCGCCGGTGCGCAGTTCCTGCACGTGTACAAGCCACGCAACTGGATCAACTGCGGCCAGGCCGGCCCGCTGGGCTGGACCATCCCTGCCGCCCTGGGCGTGGTCAAGGCCGACCCATCGCGCAAGGTGGTCGCCCTGTCGGGTGACTACGACTTCCAGTTCATGATCGAAGAACTGGCCGTCGGTGCGCAGTTCAACCTGCCGTACGTTCACGTGCTGGTGAACAACGCCTACCTCGGCCTGATCCGCCAGGCGCAGCGTGGCTTCGACATGGATTACTGTGTACAACTGGCGTTCGAGAACATCAACTCGACCGACGCTGCCAGCTACGGTGTCGACCACGTTGCCGTGGTCGAAGGCCTGGGCTGCAAGGCCATCCGCGTATTCGAACCAGGCGAAATCGCCCCTGCCCTGCTCAAGGCGCAGAAGATGGCCGAAGAGTTCCGCGTGCCGGTGGTGGTCGAGGTGATCCTCGAGCGTGTCACCAACATTTCCATGGGTACCGAGATCAACGCCGTCAACGAGTTCGAAGACTTGGCCCTGGTCGGCAACGACGCGCCAACCGCGATCTCGATGCTCGACTGATTGCCTGACGCCCCCGTGCATCCCGCCTATGTGGCGCCGGGGGCTTTAATCTGCAAGGAGACAACCATGCCTCGCTTCGCTGCCAACCTGTCCATGCTGTTCACCGAACAGGACTTCCTGGCCCGCTTCAAGGCCGCCGCCGATGCTGGTTTCAGCGGTGTCGAATACCTCTTCCCGTACGATTTCAGCGCTGCCGAAATCAAGCAACAGCTCGACGCTCACGGCCTGACCCAGGTGCTGTTCAACCTGCCGGCCGGCGATTGGGGCAAGGGCGAACGCGGTATTGCCTGCCACCCGGACCGCGTCGAAGAATTCCGCGCCGGCGTCGACAAGGCCATCGAATACGCCAAGGTACTGGGCAACACCCAGGTCAACGCCTTGGCCGGCATTCGCCCGCAGGGCCTGCAATGCGCCGACGTGCGCAAGACCTTCGTCGACAACCTGCGCTTTGCCGCCGACAAGCTCAAGGCCGCAGGCATTCGCCTGGTCATGGAAATGATCAACACCCGCGACATCCCGGGCTTCTACCTGAACACCACCCAGCAAGCCCTGGACATCCAGGCCGAAGTCGGCAGCGACAACCTGTTCCTGCAGTACGACATCTACCACATGCAGATCATGGAAGGTGACCTGGCCCGCACCATTGAGGGCAACCTGAAACTGATCAACCACATCCAGCTGGCCGACAACCCGGGCCGCAACGAACCAGGCACCGGCGAGATCAACTACCGCTTCCTGTTCGAGCACCTGGACCGCATCGGCTACCAGGGCTGGGTGGGCGCGGAATACAAGCCACTGACCACGACCGAAGCAGGTCTGGGCTGGCTGAAGACTCATAACGCAATTTAAGGGCGAATACGCACTTTGTAGGAGCGGCCTTGCGTCGCGATGGGCTGCGCAGCAGCCCCGGCAATCTTTGCTGTGGCCGAAATTCTGGGGGCGCTGCGCCCCCTTTCCGACCGGTCCGGCGCCCCGGCAAGGCCGCTCCTACAATGGGACGCGTCGCCTGCTCCATCGAGATTCAACAACTACAACGAGGTAATCTCTCATGGCTAAAATCGGTTTTATCGGCACCGGCATCATGGGCAAGCCCATGGCTCAGAACCTGCAAAAAGCAGGTCACAGCCTGTTCGTCTCCACCCACCACGATGCTGCCCCGGCCGACCTGATCGCCGCCGGCGCCGTGGCCCTGGCCAACCCGAAAGAAGTTGCCCAGGAAGCTGAGTTCATCATCGTCATGGTCCCCGACACCCCACAGGTCGAAGCCGTCCTGTTCGGTGAAAACGGCGTGGCCGAAGGTGTGGGCCCGAACAAGGTAGTGATCGACATGAGCTCGATCTCCCCTACCGCCACCAAGGCCTTCGCCGAGAAGATCAAGGCCACTGGCGCCGCCTACCTGGACGCCCCGGTGTCCGGCGGTGAAGTCGGTGCCAAGGCTGCGACCCTGAGCATCATGGTCGGCGGTTGCCCGAAAGCCTTCGAGCGCGCACTGCCGCTGTTCGAAGCCATGGGCAAGAACATCACCCGCGTGGGTGGCAACGGCGACGGCCAGACCGCCAAGGTCGCCAACCAGATCATCGTCGCCCTGAACATCCAGGCCGTCAGCGAAGCGCTGCTGTTCGCCGCCAAGAACGGCGCCGACCCTGCCAAGGTGCGTGAAGCACTGATGGGCGGCTTCGCTTCGTCGAAAATCCTCGAAGTGCACGCCGAGCGCATGATCAAAGGCACCTTCGACCCAGGCTTCCGCATCAACCTGCACCAGAAGGACCTGAACCTGGCCCTGCAAGGCGCCAAGGAGCTGGGCATCAACCTGCCCAACACCTCCAACGCCCAGCAAGTGTTCAACACCTGCCAGGCCCTGGGCGGCGGCAACTGGGATCACTCGGCGCTGATCAAAGGCCTGGAGCACATGGCCAACTTCTCGATCCGCGACGAGAAATAAGCTTCAAGCTGTAAGCCTCGAGCGGCAAGCAAAAGCAGGTCTGCTTTTACTTGTGGCTTGTAGCTTGAAGCTTGCAGCTCTGGGGACCGCCCCTGGTTCGGCCTGCACGGAGGCAGTTCCAGGGGCGTTTTCGATTCTGCAGAACAACAATAATTGGGAGCCTGCCATGTCGGTCGATCCGCAAAAAATTCTTCGCGAGCTGTTCGACACAGCCATCGCCGCCGCCCACCCGCGCCAAGTCCTCGAACCCTACCTGCCCGCCGACCGTAGCGGCCGGGTCATCGTCATCGGCGCTGGCAAGGCCGCAGCCGCTATGGCCGAAGTGGTCGAGAAAAGCTGGCAGGGCGAAGTGTCCGGCCTCGTCGTCACCCGCTACGGCCACGGCGCCAACTGCCAGAAGATCGAGGTGGTCGAAGCCGCCCACCCGGTCCCCGATGCCGCCGGCCTGGCCGTGGCCAAACGCGTGCTGGAACTGGTCAGCAACCTGAACGAAGACGACCGCGTCATCTTCCTATTGTCTGGCGGCGGTTCCGCCCTGTTGGCCCTGCCTGCCGAGGGCCTGACCCTGGCCGACAAGCAGCACATCAACAAGGCACTGCTCAAGTCTGGCGCCACCATCGGCGAGATGAACTGCGTACGCAAGCACCTCTCGGCGATCAAGGGCGGCCGCCTGGCCAAAGCCTGCTGGCCGGCCACCGTCTACACCTATGCGATTTCCGATGTGCCTGGCGACCTGGCCACCGTCATCGCCTCCGGCCCCACCGTCGCCGACCCGAGCACCAGCGCCGACGCCCTGGCCATCCTCAAGCGCTACAGCATCGACGCGCCCAAGGCGGTTATCGACTGGCTCAACAACCCGGCTTCGGAAACCGTCAAGGCCGATGACCCGGCCCTGGCTCGCAGCCATTTCCAATTGATCGCCAAGCCCCAGCAGTCGCTGGAAGCCGCTGCGGTCAAAGCCCGCCAGGCCGGTTTCAGCCCGCTGATACTCGGCGACCTGGAAGGCGAATCGCGCGAAGTGGCCAAGGTGCACGCCGGTATTGCCCGGCAGATCGTGCTGCACGGCCAGCCGCTCAAGGCGCCCTGCGTGATCCTCTCTGGCGGCGAAACCACCGTCACCGTGCGCGGCAACGGCCGTGGCGGGCGCAACGCCGAGTTCCTGCTCAGCCTCACCGAGAACCTCAAGGGCCTGCCAGGCGTGTACGCCCTGGCCGGCGACACCGACGGCATCGATGGCTCCGAAGAAAACGCCGGTGCCTTCATGACCCCGGGCAGCTACGCCCGTGCCGAAGCCCTGGGCCTTTCGGCCAGCGACGAGTTGGACAACAACAACGGCTACGGCTACTTCGCCGCGCTCGATGCGTTGATCGTCACCGAGCCGACGCGCACCAACGTCAACGACTTCCGCGCCATCCTGATCCTCGAGACTCCGCAATCATGACGCCTGATAAAAAAGTCAAAATCCTCGCCACCCTCGGCCCTGCGACCCAGGGTATCGACGACATCCGCCAGCTGGTCGAAGCCGGGGTGAACATCTTCCGCCTCAACTTCAGCCACGGCGAGCACGCCGACCACGCCATGCGCTACCAGTGGATCCGCGAAGTCGAGCAGCAACTGAACTACCCGCTGGGCATCCTCATGGACTTGCAGGGGCCGAAGCTGCGCGTTGGCCGCTTTGCCGAAGGCAAGGTGCAACTGCAGCGCGGCCAGGCCCTGCGCCTGGACCTGGACAAAGCCCCGGGCGACAACCGCCGGGTCAACCTGCCACACCCGGAGATCATCACCGCATTAGAGCCAGGCATGGACCTGCTGCTCGACGACGGCAAGCTGCGCCTGCGGGTGACCGCCAAGCACAGCGATGCCATCGACACCGAAGTGCTGGCCGGTGGCGAGCTGTCCGACCGCAAGGGCGTCAACGTGCCGCAAGCAGTGCTGGCGCTCTCCCCGCTGACTGAAAAAGACCGTCTCGACCTGGCCTTTGGCCTTGAACTGGGCGTGGACTGGGTGGCCCTGTCGTTCGTGCAGCGCCCGGAAGACATCACCGAAGCGCGCCAGTTGATCGGTGACCGCGCCTACCTGATGGCCAAGATCGAGAAGCCGTCCGCCGTCGAACAGCTGCAAGCGATCGCCGAGCTGTCCGACGCGATCATGGTGGCCCGTGGCGACCTGGGCGTGGAAGTGCCGGCCGAAAGCGTGCCGCAGATCCAGAAGCGCATCATCGGCACCTGCCGCCAGCTGGGCAAACCGGTGGTGGTGGCCACGCAGATGCTTGAGTCGATGCGCTTCTCGCCAGCCCCGACCCGCGCCGAAGTCACCGACGTGGCCAACGCCGTGGCCGAAGGTGCCGATGCGGTGATGCTGTCGGCCGAGACTGCGTCGGGCGATTACCCGCTGGAAGCCGTGCAGATGATGAGCAAGATCATCCGCCAGGTGGAGAACGGCCCGGACTACCAGGCCCAGCTCGACGTTGGCCGGCCAAAAGCCGAGGCCACCGTGTCGGACGCCATCAGCTGCGCGATCCGCCGTATCAGCGGCATCCTGCCGGTGGCGGTGCTGGTCAACTACAGCGAGTCGGGCGCCTCGACCCTGCGCGCCGCCCGCGAGCGACCACGGGCACCGATCCTCAACCTGACGCCGAACTTGAACACCGCGCGCCGCCTGAGCGTGGCCTGGGGCGTGCACTCGGTGGTCAACGACCGCCTGCGCCAGGTTGACGAGATCTGCTCGACGGCGTTGGAGATTGCCCAGGCCCAAGGCATGGCCAGCCGCGGTGACACGCTGCTGATCACCGCTGGTGTGCCTTTCGGCAAGCCAGGCTCGACTAATACGCTACGGATCGAGACCTTGGTCTGATTCCGGGCCCTTTCGCGGGGCAAGCCCGCTCCCACAGGGACTGCATGGCATTCAATTGCCTTGCGCCTGTGGGAGCGGGCTTGCCCCGCGAATGGAGGGCAAAGCCCTCCCCGAACACCGTTACACCAGACCTGCGGACAACCCGAGGCCCAAAGAGGCCCACCGCTCAACCCTCAACCTTACCGACTGCCCCATGTACACCAAAAATTTCGTCAACCCGTGCCCTGACTGGGCGACGGCGCTGCTCAACGGCTTCAGCCAAGTGCTGCTGCTGCGCAACCCCCTGTGCGGCCTGTGCTGCCTGCTGGCCATCCTGCTGACCGCCCCCAGCCTGGTCGGTGGCGCCCTGCTCGGCGCCCTCGCCGGCCTGCTCACCGCACAACGGCGCGGCTACGACCGCGCCGACCGTCAGGCCGGCTTGTACTGCTACAACGGCGTGCTGATCGGCATTCTGATCAGTGCGGTGCTGCCATGGTCGGCCATCCTGCCGCCGCTGATCATTGCCGCTGGCGGGCTGTCGAGCATCATCACCCACCAGTGGCGCAAGCGCGGCGGCAAGTTGCTGGTCGCCTACACCGCCCCCTTCGTCCTTCTCGGCTGGGGTACCCTGCTGCTGGCCGAGCCCTCGGCCGCACTCCCTGTCGAAGCCGACCCGCTGTCTGCGCTGCTGCGTGGCGTGGGCCAGGTGTTCTTGCTCGACAAGCCAATGGCGGGCCTGCTGATCGTCATCGGCATGTACCTTGCAAATCCTTATGCAGCAACCTGGGCGGTGATCGGCTCTGCCATCGGCGCTGGTGTCGCATTACTGACCGACCAGGCGCAGGTAGCCTGGATGGGTTTGTACGGCTTCAACGCCGCATTGGCAGCGTTGGCGTTCAGCAGGCAGGGCGAGCGCCCAGGGGTGACACTGCTGGCGATTGCACTGGCCCTGCTGCTGCAACCCCTGTTCGCCTTGTTGCCGGTGGCCGGGCTGACCGCCCCCTTCGTCACAGCCTGCTGGCTCATGCACCTGGGCAACTACCTGGCTCAACTCAATCAGCGGCGCAATGCATCCCGCTTGCACAGCTGAAACGCAGCCCCTAGGCTCAGCCCATCGCTTTCTTTATCGCTTTGTGGACGAGCCAATGAACAACCCTGCGAGCCTGCGCGAGCGGCTCTACATCATCGTCTTCCAGACCGACACCGTGGCTGGAAGACGCTTCGACAAAACCCTCCTGCTGATCATCCTCGCCAGCCTGGTCACGGTGATCCTCGACAGCATCGACGCTGTCCATCAGGGCTACGCCGGCCTGCTGGCGGGCATCGAATGGGGTTTCACCGCGATCTTCCTGGCCGAATACCTGACGCGCCTGTACTGCTCGCCCAAACCCTTGCGCTACGCCTTCAGCTTCTACGGCCTGGTCGACCTGCTGGCGATCGTCCCTGGAGTCATCGCCCTCTATTACAGCGACGCGCAATACCTGCTGATCATCCGGGTCATCCGCATGCTGCGGATCTTCCGCGTGCTCAAGCTCGGCCAGTACCTCAAGCAGGCCAACTACTTGATGGCGGCGCTGCGCGGCAGCAAGCAGAAGATCATCGTGTTCCTGGTCACCGTGTCGACCCTGGTGACCGTGTTCGGCACCTTGATGTACGTGATCGAAGGGCCGGAGCATGGCTTTACCAGCATTCCCAAGGGCATCTACTGGGCGATCGTCACCCTGACCACGGTGGGCTTCGGCGACATCGTGCCGAAGACGCCGCTGGGGCAGGTGCTGTCGTCGCTGGTGATGATTACCGGTTATTCGATCATTGCCGTACCCACCGGGATTTTCACCGCCGAGCTGGCCAATGCCATGCGCGGGGAGCAGTTGCAGCATGACTGCCCCACCTGCCGCAAGAACAGCCACGAACACGGCGCCGCATTCTGCTCGCGTTGTGGCAATGCGCTGTTTCCCAAGCGGGAATAACCAAAGCGTTTTTTGTTCTTTAAACAGCAGCAAGGCACCCGCTATAGTCGCTGGCACTCTGCCCAATACTGTTCAAGAACAAGGAATGCGTCGTGAAAAAACTGTTCACTGCTTCGCTGCTGGCCGCGGGCCTTGCCCTGGGCAACTTCGCCCAGGCGGCCCCGACCCTGCTCAACGTCTCCTACGACGTGATGCGTGACTTCTACAAGGACTACAACTCAGCGTTCCAGAAGCACTGGGAGGCCGAGCACAACGAGAAGGTCAACGTGCAGATGTCCTTCGGCGGTTCGAGCAAGCAGGCGCGTGCAGTCATCGATGGCCTGCCGGCCGATGTCATCACCATGAACATGGCCACCGACATCAATGCCTTGGTCGATCACGGCAAACTGGTGCCGGACAACTGGGTGACCCGCCTGCCGAACAACAGCGCGCCGTTCACCTCGGCCACCGTGTTCATCGTGCGCAAGGGCAACCCCAAGGCACTGAAAGACTGGCCCGACCTGCTCAAGGACGGCGTGCAGGTGATAGTGCCCAACCCCAAGACCTCGGGTAACGGCCGCTATACCTACCTGTCGGCGTGGGGCTATGTGCTCAAGCAAGGCGGTGACGAGGCCAAGGCCCGTGACTTCGTCGGCAAGCTGTTCAAGCAGGCGCCAGTCCTTGATACCGGTGGCCGCGCCGCCACCACCACCTTCATGACCAATCAGATCGGCGACGTGCTGGTGACCTTCGAGAACGAAGCCGAAATGATCGCCCGCGAATTCGGCCGCGACCAGTTCGAAGTGGTCTACCCAAGTGTGTCCGCCGAAGCCGAGCCACCGGTAAGCGTGGTCGACAAGGTGGTGGCGAAGAAAGGTACCCAGGCAGTGGCCGAGGAGTACCTGAAGTACCTGTGGTCGCCAGAAGCCCAGGAAATCGCGGCCAACAACTACCTGCGCCCACGCGATGCGACAGTGCTGGCCAAGTACACCGACCGCTTCCCGAAAGTGGACTTCCTGTCGGTGGAGAAGACCTTTGGTGACTGGCGCACCGTGCAAAAAACCCACTTCAACGACGGGGGCGTGTTCGACCAGATCTACACCAATCAGTAATTGACCCAGCCAGTGTCGGCCTCTGTGGCAGCGGGTTTACCCGCGCAGAGGCCGGTGCTGGCAACACACCCCATCGAACTTTCCCCACCCCCACCAATCAGTTCCTTGAGTAACCCTGCCCCGCTCACCCCGGCCGAAGGAGTACTCCAGTGCTGCGTTACCTCTCCACCCTGCTGCTCGGCTGCCTGCTGAGCACCCATCTGCTGGCTGCAGACCCTGCACCTGCCGAAGAACAACCCACCGAACCGGAACCGGTCCTGCAAGGCGGGCTGCTCGGCGCCCTGGCCGACGGCCTGGACAGCGCCGCCCAGGAGCTTGACCTCGATGCCCACCTGGTCGATGCCTGGCGCCTGCGCACCGACCGCGCGGCCAAGGAAATGGAACGCCTGGTCGACCGCCACTCGGCCAGCGATTCGCTGCAGTTGGCGGGCAACTTCATCTTGCTGACCCTCACCTGGGCCGCCAGCTTCGCGGTGCTTACCAGCCTCGGCCGCTGGCTCAGCAAGCGCGCTTCGGCCACCCCATGGCTGAACGAGCGCCAGCGCGCCAGCAGCCTGCTCGGCTACCTGCTGCCCTATACCCTGCCGGCGCTGGCCAGCCTGCCGCTGACCCTCTACATCAGCCGTTTCCTCGACCCCTCGGTAGCCCGTGCCCTTGGCCTGAGCCTGGCCTACGCCACCAGCAGCGGCCTGTTCTCGACCTCGATCATCCTGTGCTTGATTACGTTGTTTGATGCCGGCCACAAGCGCCCTGCCGTGGCCGTGATCAAGCGCCTGGCCCCGCGACCGCTGTTTCTGATCGGCTTCCTGGCGGCCTGGAGCGATGCCTTGACCAGCCCGCAGATCGCCCGCCAGTTGGGCGGTAACATCACTGCCAGCATCGCCGTGTTCACCGGCCTGGCCGCCACGTTCATCTTCGCCAGCCTGGTGATCCGCCTGCGCCGCCCGGTGGCCCATCTGATTCGCAACCGTGCGCTCAAGGACCGCGTGCAACATCGGGCCGTGCAGGAAACCCTGCGGATCTTCTCGGTGCTGTGGTACCTGCCGATCCTGTTGATGATCCTGGTCTCGGCGATTCACCTGATCGGCGCCGGCGAAGAAAGCCAGAAGGCGCTGCAAAAGGCTTTGCTGACTACCGTGCTGCTGGTGTCCACGGTGTTTCTCAGCACCTTGCTGCAGCACCTGCTGGCGCCCCGCGAAGCGGATGCCGGGCAACGGGTTCGGCCTTACAAGGAACTGCTGCGCAGCCTCGCCCACGCGCTGTTGCGCATCGCCATGGCGGTGGCTTTCATCGAGCTGCTCGGGCGCATCTGGGGCGTTTCGGTGATCGGCTTCGCCCTGAGCAACAGCCTGGGCCAGGCGATCAGCAATTCGCTGTCGAGCATCGGCCTGATTCTGCTGGTGACCTGGCTGCTGTGGGTGGTCCTCGACACCGCCATCCAGGAAGCGCTGAAACCCGCGGTCGGGCGCCGCGCGGCGCGCCAGCCGAGTACCCGGGTGCGGACCATCCTGCCGATGCTGCGCAATGCCGTAAAAGTGGTGCTGATCGTCATCTGCACCATCACCACCATGGCCAACCTGGGCATCAACGTCGCACCGCTGCTGGCCGGTGCCGGGGTAATCGGCCTGGCCATCGGCTTCGGCTCGCAGCAACTGGTGCAGGACGTGATCACGGGGCTGTTCATCTTGATCGAAGACACCATCTCGATCGGTGACTGGGTAGTGCTCGACTCAGGCCACGCCGGCACCGTCGAAAGCCTGACCATCCGCACCCTGCGCCTGCGCGACGGCAAGGGGTTCGTGCACTCGGTGCCGTTCGGCCAGATCAAGGCAGTCACCAACCAGTCGCGCCAGTTCGCCTATGCGTTCTTCTCGGTGCAGTTCACTTACGACAGCGACGTCGATGAATCGCTGGCGCTAATCCACGAGGTGGGGCAGTCGATCAGCCACGACCCGCTGCTGCGCATCAACCTGCAGGGGCCGCTGCAAGTGTTCGGGGTGGACCGCATGGACTTGAACGGGTTTGTCCTGACGGCGCAGTTCCGTACCATTTCCGGCGGGCAGTATGCAGTTAGCCGGGCGTTCAATGAACGGCTCAAGAAACGTGTGGACCAGACCGAGAAGGTGAGCTTTGCCCAGGTGTATCCGCTGCCGGTACGCGCCGTTACTGCTTGATGCAGGCACGCCCGGCCCCTTCGCGGGGAAACCGCGAAGGGGCGCTACAGGAAGACTTAGGCCTGGCGGAATACCAAGGCCTTCAAGCCCCCCGCTGGGTCCGCATCAGGAAACTCCGGCGGGTTCTCCAGCCGCTCGACGAAGGCCAACGTTGGCGCCTGCTCGGCCATGCCCTCGATCAGAAATTCCGGGCCGATCGCCGGGTCGTTCACACACGCCAGCACCGTGCCGCCCTCGTTCAGCAACTCGGGCAAGCGCCGCAAGATCTTCGCGTAGTCCTGGGTCAACACAAAGCTGCCCTTCTGGAAGGTCGGTGGGTCGATGATGATCAGGTCATAAGGGCCGTACTTGCGCACCTTGCCCCACGATTTGAACAATTCATGCCCCAGGTACGCCACCCGCGACGCATCGTGGCCATTGAGCCGGTGATTGTCGCGCCCGCGGGACAACGCCGACTTGGCCATGTCCAGGTTCACCACCTGTTCGGCGCCACCGGCGATGGCCGCCAGCGAAAAACCACAGGTATAGGCGAACAGGTTGAGCACCCGCTTGCCCGCCGCCTGCTCGCGCACCCAGCGCCGGCCATAGCGCATGTCCAGGAACAGGCCGTTGTTCTGGCGCACGCCCAGGTCCAGCAGGTAGGTCAAGCCATCCTCGACCACCTCGCGCTGCTGGCAGGGCTCGCCCAGCAACCATTGGCCGGGGCTGTCCGGCAGGTAGCGGTGCTGGATGAGGATGGCCTGACCGGCCCATTGCGGGCGCTGGGCCAGGCTCTGCAGCATGGCCTCCAGCTCGGCCAGTTGGCCCTCCGGCGGCTCGCGAAACAGCGCTACTGACAGCACGCCCTGGAGCCAGTCCACAGTCACTTGCTCAAGGCCCGGCCAGCAGCGGCCGCGGCCGTGGAACAGCCGGCGGGTTTCCTGCGGGGCGGGGTCGAGGGCGGTGAGCAGGTGTTGCTCGAGGGTCTGGATCGGCGAGGTCATGGCGGGTCGCAAGCTGGAAAAAGCGGCATTCTACCCTTGTCCGCCTCTTCAATGCTTGACTGCAACCCGCGCAGGGCGGAACCACCAGCCCTGCTGCATCCCCGCCGCCGCCAGCAGAATCAGCGCCACGCCGAGCCATTGCAGGGGTGCCAGCCGATGCCCGAAGGCCACCCAGTCGACCAGGATCGCGGCAATCGGGTAAACGAACGACAGCGCGCCGGTCAGTGCCGTAGGCAAACGCTGGATGGCGCTGTACAGCAGCACATACATCACCCCGGTGTGCACGATACCCAGGGTCACCAGGCTGGCCAATGCCGAAGTTTCGCCAGGCAGACCGCCCAGCTTGACCCACGGCGCCAGCAGCAGCACACCGGTTGCCACCTGGATCAAGGCGATCAGGTGCGGCGGCGTGCCTTTGAGGCGTTTGATGATCAACGCAGCGATTGCATACAAGAACGCCGCGCCCAGCGCCAGGCCGATGCCCAACAAGTAATCCTCGCCACTGCCCTGCCCCGCACCGTGGGCACTGACGATAGCCAACATGCCAAGGAAGGCGACACTCAGCCAGGTGACCTTGGCCAGGGTGATCTTCTCCCCCAGAAACACCGCTGCCAGCCCCACCAGGATGAACGGCTGCACGTTGTACACCGCCGTGCCGATGGCAATCGAAGCGCGCGAATAGGAGGCGAACAACAACACCCAGTTGCCAACGATGGCCACGCCGCTGGCAATCGCCAGCAAAAATGCGGTGCGGCCGATCACCCCCGGCTTGAGGAAGCCCAAGGCTGCACAGATCACCAGCAACGTGCCGGTGCCGAACACACACCGCCAGAACACCACATCGAGCACCGGCTGGCCCGACACCAGCACGAACCAGCCGATGGTCCCGGAAATCAGCATGGCAGCGACCATTTCCAGCGAGCCACGGCGCAATGAACTGTCCATCTCACACCTCCCGTTGACGATGGCAACAGTATGCAAAGGTCGGAGGGTGACCTTCCAGCGGATATAAAAGGCGTATCAGCCAACTTGCCTTTACTATCAAGGCAAATCAATCGAACAGCCTGACGAGGTGAAGCATGACCGATGCAATCGACCAACTGCTGATCAATGCACTGATGGAAGACTCGCGGCGTTCGCTCAAGGCCCTGGCGCAGATCAGCGGGCTGTCCGCCCCCAGCGTCAGCGAACGCTTGCGCCGCCTGGAGGAGCGCGGTGTGTTGCGCGGTTACACGGTGGATGTCGACCCGCGCAGCTTCGGTTATCAACTGCAGGCGATCGTGCGTATCCGCCCGCTGCCGGGGCAGTTGCAGGAAGTGGAGCGGCAAATCATTGCGCTGCCCGAATTCACTGAGTGCGACAAGGTGACCGGCGAGGACTGCTTCATTGCCCGCCTGCATGTGCGCTCGATGGAACAGCTCGACACCCTGCTCGACCGGATCAATGTGCTGGCCGAGACCAATACCGCGATCATCAAGAAAAGCCCGGTGAAGCGACGCCTGCCGCCGATGGATTGAATCTGCGGCCTAAAGAAAGCCACAGTGGAAAGCTGACTATTTTTTGTACACAAGAATGTCACCTTAGGTGCCATTTTTGTGTGCACTTTTCTCAGCCCTGCCCCAATACGTTACAACCTTTTCAGCGCCATTTCTGACCATTTGATCAACTAACAAGTGCACGCAAAAATAATAGCTGTTCAAATGGTCAACTTATATCGACGTTATTTCATTAACTTACCGTTCAACAAGATAGATTCAAAATAGTGGCAACTTCGATGTCGCTATTCGCCTGGCATGGAACTGGCTTTTGTGTGTTCATGTTTTGTATACAAGTTGAGCAAAACATAAATACACAAGAACTCGCGACGCCGACCAGAACCCGGCCGCCGCGCCCAGAACCCAGTGATGCCAATGCTGCACCGACGAGATGGCGAGCCCGTGCGCATTGCCCGCTCATCGCAGTCCACGTGCATCAGGAGCCTGCCGGAATGAGTACCAGCCTCAACCTTGCCCCTGAACTTTCCGTCGCCAGCAGCAACCCCGCGTCCACCCTTGCCGGGCCTGCGCCAGCACTTGACCTGAGCCCGCGCCTGCACAACCGCGACCTTGCCCCGACACGCCTCGAAGGCCGGCGCTGGGGCGGTTACAGCATCTTCGCGTTATGGACCAACGATGTGCACAACATCGCCAACTACTCCTTCGCCATGGGGCTGTTCGCCTTGGGGCTGGGCGGCTGGCAGATCCTCTTGTCGCTGGGCATCGGCGCTGCGCTGGTGTACTTCTTCATGAACCTGTCCGGCTACATGGGGCAGAAGACCGGCGTACCGTTCCCGGTCATCAGCCGCATCGCTTTCGGTATCCACGGCGCGCAGATACCGGCGCTGATCCGCGCAGTCATCGCCATTGCCTGGTTCGGTATCCAGACCTACTTGGCCTCGGTGGTGCTGCGCGTGCTGCTTACGGCCGTGTGGCCGCAACTGGCCGTGTACGACCATGACAGCATCCTTGGCCTGTCGAGCCTGGGCTGGGTGTGCTTCGTGGCGATCTGGCTGGTGCAGCTGGTGATCCTCGCCTACGGCATGGAGATGGTGCGCCGCTACGAGGCCTTTGCCGGCCCGGTGATTCTGCTGACCGTGGCCAGCCTGGCGGTGTTCATGTACTTCAAGGCCGACGCGCGCATCGCCTGGTCGGTGGCAGCGCCCCTGACCGGCTACGAGATGTGGCGCAACATCTTTGCGGGCGGTGCGCTGTGGTTGGCGATCTACGGCACTCTGGTGCTCAACTTCTGCGACTTCGCGCGTTCTTCGCCGTGCCGCAAGACCATCCGCGTCGGTAACTTCTGGGGCCTGCCGGTGAACATCCTGGTGTTCGCGATGATCACCGTGGTGCTGTGCGGCGCGCAGTTCCAGATCAACGGCCAGATCATCGACAGCCCGACCCAGATCGTCGCCAGCATCCCCAGCACACCGTTCCTGGTATTGGGCTGCCTGGCCTTCCTGATCGTCACGGTGGCGGTGAACATCATGGCCAACTTCGTCGCCCCGGCCTTCGTGCTCAGCAACCTGGCACCCCGCCACCTGAACTTCCGCCGTGCCGGCCTGATCAGCGCCACCCTTGCGGTGCTGATCCTGCCCTGGAACCTATACAACAGCCCGCTGGTGATCGTGTACTTCCTGTCGGGCCTCGGTGCCCTGCTCGGCCCGCTGTACGGGGTGATCATGGCCGACTACTGGTTGCTGCGCAAAGGCTGCATCAACGTGCCGCAGCTGTACAGCGAAGACCCGGCTGGCGCCTACCACTACACCAAGGGCATCAACCTGCGCGCCGTGGCCGCCTTCGTGCCGGCCGCACTGCTGGCCATCGTCCTCGCACTGGTGCCCAACTTCCACAGCGTGGCGCCGTTCTCCTGGTTGATCGGTGCCGGTATCGCTGCCGCCGTCTATTTGCTGATCGCGCCACGCAACCGCCATTACCTGGATGTCAGCGGCGAGTGCATCGCCGTCGACCACAGCAGCCACTGATCAGGGAGAACCGTCCATGCGTATTCTGATTGCCAACGTCAACACCACTGAAGCCATCACCGAGGCCATCGCCGAGCAGGCACGCGCCGTTGCCGCGCCGGGTACCGAGATCATCGGGCTGACCCCGTGGTTTGGTGCCGAGTCGGTGGAAGGCAACTTCGAAAGCTACCTGGCCGCCATCGCGGTGATGGACCGGGTGCTGGCCTACGAGGGCCCCTACGACGCCGTGATCCAAGCCGGCTACGGCGAGCACGGCCGCGAAGGCCTGCAGGAGCTGCTGAACGTGCCCGTGGTGGACATCACCGATGCAGCCGCCAGCACTGCCCTGTACCTGGGCCATGCTTACTCGGTGGTGACCACACTGGACCGCACCGTGCCGCTGATCGAGGACCGCTTGAAGCTCTCTGGGCTGTATGACCGCTGCGCCTCGGTGCGCGCCAGTGGCCTGGCGGTGCTTGAGCTTGAAGCCGACCCGCAGCGTGCCGTCGAGGCCATTGTCGAACAGGCCGAACGCGCCGTGCGGGAGGACAAGGCCGAGGTCATCTGCCTGGGTTGCGGTGGCATGGCCGGGCTGGATGAGCAGATTCGCCAGCGTACCGGTGTGCCGGTGGTCGATGGTGTGAGTGCAGCGGTGACCATTGCCGAATCGCTGGTGCGCATGGGCTTGAGTACCTCCAAGGTACGCACCTATGCCACGCCGAGGGTAAAGAAGGTGGTGGGCTGGCCGATGCGCTTCGGGCGGTAAGGGGGCTTCGTCAAGACCAGCCACTTCGCGGGGCAAGCCCGCTCCCACAGGTGCGCTATTCTCCAACGCAGCGCAAATACCTGTGGGAGCGGGCTTGCCCCGCGAAGTGGCCGGTGCAGTCAGCGCAACATCCTGGCCAACCGCTCCCCACTGCCACAGGCCAAGGTAAAGCCTAGAGCCCCATGCCCCAGATTCAGCCACAGGTTTCGGTAAGCCGTAGCACCAATGATCGGCACCCCGGTAGGGGTCGCCGGCCGCATCCCCGCCCACTCTATCGCCTGCCCGTAGTCGGCGGCATCGGGCAACGTATCGAGTGCCAGCCGGCGCATGCTGTGGAGCCTGCGCGCATCCACCGATTCGTCGAAGCCGACGATGTCCACCATCGCTGCAACCCGCAATTGCCGGTCCAGGCGGGCATAGACGATCTTGCGCTCGTAGTCGGTAAGGCTGAGTTCTGGCGCCCGATGTTCCGTGTTGATCGGCGCTGTCAGGCTGTAGCCCTTCAGCGGATAGACCGGCAGCCTCAAGCCCGGTAGCGCCAGCCGTGCACTGCGATGCCCCGCGCACAGCACCAGGCGCTGAACGTCAACCTGCTCGCCCCCCAGGTGCAGCGCAACGACCTGCTCCTGATGGGCGATCAGCCGCGTCACGGGCCTGCCAAGCAGGAACCGGCACTGCCCGGATGCGCGCAAGCGCTCGGCCAGGCGTTCACAAAAACGGTGACAGTCGGCGACTTCCTCTTCAGGCGTCAGAACCCCGCCCACGAACGGCGCCTCGGCCAATGCCGGCTCCAGGGCGCGCAGTTCGGCAGCATCGAGCACCCGTTGGCTGCTCCGATCAAGCAGGCGCTCACGCCCATGGGCGAACGCCCGCTCGCTGCGGAAGGCGACCAGTTTGCCGTTACGCCGCCAGGCGAAATCGGTGAGCCCATCGGCCTCGCGCCAACGCGCCAGGGCGGCCTGGCTTTCCAGCGCCAACGTCAGCAGTTGTGCACCGTTGCGGCGGTTGACGCTGCGCCGGCAGGCCAGCATGAACGCCATCAACCAGCGCCACTGCGCCGGGTCCAGGCGCAACCGCAAGCGCAGCGGCGAGTCCCCCTGCAGCATCCAGCCCAACGCCTGCCAGAGCACACCGGCGTCGGCCAATGGCGCCACATAGCGGTAAGACAGCTGCCCGCCGTTGGCGAAACTGGTGGCAAACGCCAGGCGGTCCCGCGCCTCGATCAGGTCCACAGCCAGCCCCTCGCGCACCAGCGCATAGGCTGTCGCCAGGCCAATCACCCCGCCGCCAATGATCGTGACTTTTTGCATCTTGCAGTGCCCCTGCTTCGGCTTCCCTGCCAAGACAGTAACAGCGGATCAGGTCGGGCAGCTATGCGCGCCGTCGTTGAGGCCTTGTCGCACGTTGCGGCTGAGCAGGCTGGCCTTGCCGTCGTGCCAGGTCAGGGTCAGCACGTACAGCGTGTCGAAATCATCGCCGTTCCAGTCCTCGGTGATCACCCGCTCTTCACCCAGGGCCTTGCCGGCCACGGTATTGATGAGTTCGGGGAGGTAGCCGTGGGACCAGGCCGTGTAGACCGTCGCGTTGCGGTATTTGTCGCTCAGCAGTTCTTCGGCCAGCTCGTCGGTATCGTTGGCGCCGTAGTCGATGTTCACCGGCAGGCCCAGGCGGATGGCGCTGGGGGTGATGGTCATCAATGGGCGGATATAACTGTAGCTCTCGTCCTTGCTGCCTTCCTCGACATGCCGCGACGGGTTGGCGGCGAATACGTAGTCGGCATTGCCGAAACGCTCCGGCAGCAACGTGGCCAGGTCCAGTGCACGGTTGAGGCCTTGGCAGTTCAGTTGCCCCAGCCCTTCGCCGGGTTTCTCGGCATGGCGCAGAAACACCAGGGTCTGCGTGCCATCAGCCGGCTGGGCGCGGCTTTCGACAGCTTCCAACGCCAGCGGTATGGCTACAGCTGTGAGCACTAGGCTTAGCAGCAGGTGGCGACGACGGCGGAGAAACGTTGGCAACTTCATCAAGGCAGGCTCATGTGGCAGAGAGAATCGAGTTGACCCGCCACCTTGCCCGGCGCCGCAGCCGCGAGGCGTCCTTGTAGTGAGTGCCATCCTTGGCAACGAGTGAGAGTCAGAGTGCCTTCAACCCGTTTGGTTCCTCCCTGGCGTGTGATTGCCGATCCTTGAGCAAGGCTTAGGTTAGGGGATGGGTGTTGCTGAAATATGTATTCCTTGCGCAATTTTCGGGGGTGGTGTGCATGCCTTGAGGTTTGCACACCGAAAACCACATCAATCACTCAATCATCCCGCGTCAGCACTTCCAGCAGTTCGATCTCAAACGTCAGGTCCGAATGCGGCGGAATCGCCCCCACACTGCGCTCGCCATAGCCCAACTGCGCAGGCACCTGCAATTTGCGCTTGCCGCCAACGCGCATGCCCATCAGGCCTTGGTCCCACCCTTTGATCACCCGACCGGTACCGATCACGCACTGGAAGGGCTTGCCGCGCGACCAGGACGAATCGAACTCGCTGCCGTCGGCCAACCAGCCGGTGTACTGAGTGGTGATCAGGGCGCCTTTGACGGCGGCCTTGCCGTCGCCTACGACGAGGTCGATGATCTGCAGTTCGCTGCTCATGGCATGCTCCAACGCTGAAAAATCAAAGCCGCCCTTTTCTCAGGAATGCACAGGTTTGGCAAGCGCAGTCGGTGTTTCATGCTGGCGCATTGACCGCAGATTCGCCCGAGAGACAATGACTGGGGATGGCTTTGGGGTTTATAGGTGCATGTCTGGGGTTTTGCAGCGCCTATGAAATCGAGCGCCGCCCGCGCGGCGCATCGCGACGCAAGGCCGCTCCTACATCTGTTTCGGGCCAGTGAGGCCTGTGCCATTGGCGCGCGACCGCCTTGTTTGTACGACGCGATATCGAGGTGGGCACCAAGAGGCCGCGCGCCATTACCCCAGGAATAACTGGCCCGAAACACATGTAGGAGCGGCCTTGCGTCGCGATGCGCCGCGCGGGCGGCGCTCGATTTCATAGGCGCTGCAAACCCCAAGGCCTACACCTTTAAACCCACACACCCAACTCAGATAAACACACTCCCCCGCAGGTACAACGCCCCCCGCCCGCTAATGATCACCCGGCCATTGCCCGGCACTTCGCAACACAGCTGCCCCTTGCGCGCCCCACCCTGCTCACAGCTCAAAACACCCTTGCCCAACCGTTCGGCCCACAACGGCGCCAGCGAGGTATGCGCCGACCCCGTGACCGGGTCCTCATTCACACCAACCCGCGGACCAAACCAACGGGTGACAAAATCATACCCGCGGCCCGGCGCAGTCACGGCGATACCGCGCACAGCAAAAGCCGACAGCGCAACGAAGTCCGGCTTCAGCGGGTCAAGCAGCGAGGCGTCATCGATCACCACCACATAGTCGTCGGACTGGTACACCGCCCGCGCACCGCTCAAGCCCAGCGCCTCCAGCAAGCCTGCCGGCACCTCCACCGCCACCGGCTGCTTGGCCGGAAAATCCATCGCCAAAAGCCCATCAACACCTCGGCTGACGCGCAATTCGCCACTGCGGGTATTGAAACGCAGCACTGGCGCCTGTTCACCCAACTGCTCGAACAGCACATACGCCGAGGCCAGGGTGGCATGGCCACACAGGTCGACTTCGACCGTCGGGGTGAACCAACGCAGGTCGTAACCCTCGCCGTTGCGCACGAAATAGGCGGTTTCGGACAAGTTGTTCTCTTCGGCGATACGTTGCAGCACATCGTCTGGCAACCAGCTTTCCAGCGGGATCACCGCCGCCGGGTTGCCACCGAAGGGTTCAGCGGAAAACGCATCGACCTGGAAGATCTCGAGTTGCATGCACACACTCCTTGTTGGCCGGGCCGCTGCCGGGCACCTGAATGAAAAGGGTCAGTCGCGTACCGGGGTCAGCACCGGCTCGCCGGCGAAGAACGCCTGCAGATTGCCCAGCACCAACATCACCGTGTCCCGCGCAGCCTCTGGCGACTGGCCAGCCACGTGCGGGGTCAATACGGTGTTGCCGAGGGCCTTGAGGGCATCGGGCACCTCGGGTTCGTCATCGAACACGTCCAGCGCAGCGCCGGCAAGCTGCCCGCCCGCCAGCGCCACCACCAGGGCCTGGGTGTCCACCACGCTGGCACGGGCGATATTCACCAGGTAACCCTCGGCCCCCAGGGCTTCAAGCACCGCAGCATCGACCAGATGACGAGTAGTGGCGCCGCCAGGCGTGGCCACCACCAGGATGTCGACGGCATCGGCCAGGTGCAGCGGGCTGTCGTACCAGGTGTAAGGCACGCTCTGACGAGGGGTGCGGCTGTGGTAGCTGATGCTCATGTCGAAGCCGAGGTTGGCACGTTTGGCGATCGCCAGCCCCACTGCGCCCAGGCCGAGAATGCCCAGGCGCTTGCCGCTCACCGACGGGCTGATTACCCGGTTCCACTCGCCGCGGCGGGTACTGGCGTCGGCACGGGGAATGTCGCGCAGCAGCGCCAGCAGCATGGCCAGGGTATGGTCGGCGACTGCGCTGGCATTGGCCCCGGCGCCGTTGGTGACGGTAATACCACGGGCGGCGGCGGCGGCCAGGTCGACCTGCTCGTAGCCGGCCCCGATCACGCAGATGATCTGCAATGCGGGCAGCGCATCGATCTCTGCGGCAGTCAGGCCCAGCGGGCCACGGGTGAGCACAGCATCGATTTCATGGGCGTGGCGCTGGATGGCATCGGCACGCAGTTGCGGCGAGGGGGCGCGAATCAGCCGATAACCCGCCTGTTCCAGCAAGGGCAGGTAATCGTCGACGGTTTCTACCAACACCAGGACTGTCTTGCTCATGCCACCTCCGCGTCTGATCGAAGGGGCATTATGCGGAGTCAGCGGTCGGTACAGTCAATCGGTAATTGAGCAGGCAACTGTACTGTACCGGGAGGGCATCTCTGATGCCTATTGGGCGAAGGCACGCCCGAGGCCACCTGGCACACCGCTGCTGTCGGTGCCCTGCCATGGGCCATCCGGGCTCAGCGACCAGCTCCAGCCGCCGTCGTAGCGGTAATAGGTGCGCTGGCGATAGAAGGTGTTGGGCTTTTTCTCCAGCACGTATACGCCCAGTTTCGGGTCCCAGTGGCTGGCACCCCCTGGCGGCGGGGCGAAGCTGGCAGAGGTGCGTGGCATCGGCTTGGGGGTGGCCGCAGGTTTGCTTGGCGAGGTCGAAGGCTGCCCGCCCGGCAGCGGCTTGACCACCGGCCCCTGGTGCGGCGGCACCCGCTCGATCGGCGGCGCCGGCTGCTCGTAAGGCTCATGCACCGTACACGCGGACAAACCCAGGGCAAGGGTGATCAGGGTCAGGCGGACGGTGCTGTGCATGGCAATGCTCTCTTACGGGTCAGGGCTGTCGATGGTGAGGTGCTGCGTGGCCTGGGTGGCAGTGGCCAATGGCGAACCCTGGCCGATCCACTCGCCGTGGGTCGGTTGGCCGGCACGCGAGACACGGGCAACCAGTTGGACTTCGGTAAAGTCCGACAGTTTCATCTGCGGCATCATCGCGTCGGCATCGGACAACTCCACCTCGATCGGCAACTGCGCCACGGTCACCCGCTTGGCCGCCAGCGGCATCGGCGGGCCGTTACTGGCACGGGCGAAGATGAACACCGTGTCGTCAGGCTTGACCTTGTCCTTGAGCGCCGCAGCCAGCTCCACCCGCACCGTCAGGCGGGCAACCACCGGCGCCACGGCCGGGCCAGGCTCACTTCCCAGGCGCTCGGCAGCACGGTCGATACCCCCCTGCAAGGCGGCACGCGATGCATCGCCTTCGGGCAGTTGCGCCAGCAGGCGCTTCCAGTAGTCGATGGCTTCCTGGTAGCGCTCCCCCTCGAACGCGGCAATACCGCGCAGCCCCAGGCTGGTCACTTCGTTGGGGTCGGCCTTGAGGGCTTCGTCGGTCAGTGCCTGCAGCTGCGGGTTCCATTGCTTGTCGGCAGCGAAGTACTGCGCCTGGGCCCACTGCCCGAGCAACTCGGGCTGGCGCCCGGCCAAGGCCACCGCACGCTCGAACGTACGCGCCGCATCGGCGGGACGCTGCTCGGCCATGTAGGCACGGCCCAGGAAATACAGGGCCTCGGCCGAATCTGGCTGGGCCTTCACGACCCGTTCAAGGCGTGTGGTCATCTCCTCCATGGTCTTCGGCGCCTGGGCAAACTCCTGGGTCAGCTCAACCTTGTCGGCCGCGCCAAAATGCAGGTACAGCCCCAATGCCATCAGTGGCACCAGCACCGCCGCCAACAGCGGCAGGGTTTTGCCCAGATGGCCCTGGCGTGGGGGCTCGCTGCCTTCGGTGTCGGCCAGCAGCTCGCGGGCCGCCTCGTCACGGCCCTTGGCCAGTTGCGCCTCGTCGAGCACGCCAGCGGCCTGCTGGGCCGCCAGTTCGGCAACGCGTTCCTGGTACAGGGCAACGTTCAGGGCGGTGCGGTCTTCCTCTTGCTGACGGCGACGGCCACGCAGGATCGGGATCAGCAGAAAGCTGAGGGCAGCGAGCAGCAGGAGGCCCGCGCTAAGCCAGAATTCAATCATGGGTCTGTTCTTTTTCCAGCAGTTTGGCGAGACGCTCGCGTTCTTCGACGGACAGCTCATTGGCACCGTGGGCCACCGTGGCGCGGCGGCGACGCACAATCACCGCCAGCACCACGAAGCCGCCGGCCAGCAAGACCCCCGGGCCGAACCACAACAGCCAGGTACGCGCGCTGAGCGCCGGCTTGTACCGCACGAAATCGCCGTAGCGGTCGACCATGAAGTCGACGATCTGCGCGTTGTTCTTGCCTTCGCCCAGCATGCGGAAGATCTCGCGGCGCAGGTCGGCGGCAATAGGCGCGTTGGAATCGGCAATGTCCTGGTTCTGGCACTTGGGGCAGCGCAGTTCCTTGGTCAGTTGCTGGTAACGCTCACGTTCGGCGTCGTCGCGGAACTGGTAGGTATCGATGGCCGCCCTGGCCACACCGGCCAGGCCCAGGCCAAGGGCCAACCCCAGCACCACGGCTGCCAGCCCCCGCCTCATGGCTTGGCCTCATCGACCAGGCCCTGGTACAGCGGCGCCAGCTGTTCGCGCCAGACGCTGGCATCGACGATACCCACGTGCTTGTAGCGGATGATGCCCTTGGCGTCGATCAGGAAGGTTTCCGGCGCGCCGTACACGCCCAGGTCCAGGCCCAGGGTGCCCTGCTCGTCGCGGATGTCCAGCTGGTACGGGTTGTGGTATTCGGCCAACCACTTCAACGCGGCACCATTGTCGTCCTTGTAGTTGACCCCATGAATCACCACGCCTTGCTCGGCCAGCTGGTTCAGGTACGGGTGCTCGACCTTGCACGACGGGCACCAGGTGCCCCACACATTGACCAACGCCGGGCGGCCCAGCAGGTCGGCCTGGGTCAGGTTGCGGTCGCCCTGCACCGAGGCCAGGGCAAATGCCGGGAAGGGCTTGCCGATCATCGCCGAGGGCAGCTCGTCGGGCTTGAGGAACAGCCCCTTGTAGAGGAAAACCGCCACCAGCAGAAACACCGCCAGTGGCACCACCATGATCCAACGCTTCATGCAGCTGCTCCAGACACGCCCAGGACATCACGCACCCGGGTCTTGACCTTGACGCGGTAACGCCGGTCGAGGGCCGCCAGCAACCCGCCCAGGCCGGTCAGCAGACCGCCCAGCCAGATCCAGCGGACGTATGGCTTGATATGCACGCGCACCGCCCAGGCACCGTTTTCCAGCGGCTCGCCCAGGGCGACGTACAGGTCGCGGGTGAAACCTGCGTCGATGCCGGCTTCGGTCATCATCGACTGCTGCACGGTGTACAGCCGCTTCTCGGGGTGCAGCGTGGTCACTTCACGGCCATCGCGGGACACCACCACGGTGCCTTTGTCGGAGATGAAGTTCGGCCCCTCGAAGTGCTTGGCGCCCTGGAACAGGAAGTGATAACCACCCAGCTCGACACTTTCGCCCGGCGCCATGCGCAGGTCGCGCTCGGCACTGTTGTTGCTCGACAGCACCACGCCCAGTGCGCACACTGCCAGGCCAAAGTGCGCCAGCTGCATGCCCCAGTAGCTGCGGGTGAGGCCGCGCATGCCCCTGGCCAGGCCCTTGTGACGGGTTTTTTCGAGCACATCACGCAGCCCGCTGAGCACCACCCAGGCCGCGAGGGCAAAGGCGGTCAGCGTAGGCCAGTCGAAGTCGTCGACGATAAAACCGGCGACCGGGGCCAGTACCGCACTGCCGATCAGCACCGGGGTCATCATGTTCGCCAGCCACTTGCCGGGGGTGTCCTTCCAGCGCACCACCACACCGAAGCCGAGCACGACCATCAACAGTGCCATCAGCGGCAGGAACAACGCATCGAAGTACGGCGGGCCGACCGACAGCTTGGCCCCGGTCAGGGCATCGAGCACCAGCGGGTACAGGGTGCCGAGCAGAATCATCGACGCCGCCACCACCAGCACCAGGTTGTTGGCCAGCAACAGCGTCTCGCGCGACCACAGGGCAAAGCCGACCTGGCTCTTGACCACCGGCGCGCGCAGGGCGAACAGGGTCAGCGAGCCGCCCACCACAAACAGCAGGAAGATAAGGATGAACACGCCGCGTGACGGGTCGGCGGCGAACGCGTGCACCGAGGTCAGCACCCCGGAACGCACCAGGAAGGTGCCCAACAGGCTCAACGAGAAGGCTGCGATAGCCAGCAGTACGGTCCAGCTCTTGAACACCCCGCGTTTCTCGGTCACCGCCAGCGAGTGGATCAATGCCGTGCCCACCAGCCAAGGCATGAACGAGGCGTTTTCCACCGGGTCCCAGAACCACCAGCCACCCCAGCCCAGCTCGTAGTAAGCCCACCATGAGCCCAGGGTGATGCCCACACCGAGGAAGGCCCAGGCGACGATGGTCCACGGCCGCGACCAGCGCGCCCAGGCCGCATCAAGGCGCCCGCCGAGCAAGGCGGCGATGGCGAAGGCGAAGGCCACCGAAAAACCGACATAGCCCATGTACAGCATCGGCGGGTGGACGATCAGGCCGATGTCCTGCAGCAGCGGATTGAGGTCACGACCGTCGGTCGGCACTTGCGGCAGCAGGCGCTGGAAGGGGTTGGAGGTGATGATCAGGAAGCTCAGGAAGCCCACGCTGATCATGCCCATCACCGCCAGCACACGGGCCAGCATCACTTGCGGCAGCTGGCGCGAGAACACCGACACGGCGAAGGTCCAGCCCCCCAGGATCAACGCCCAGAGCAGCAGCGAGCCCTCGTGCGCGCCCCACACGGCACTGAACTTGAAGTACCAGGGCAAGGCGCTGTTGGAGTTGCTGGCCACATAGGCGACCGAGAAGTTGTCGGTCATGAAGGCATGGGTGAGGCAGGCGAAGGCAAAGCTGAGGAAGGCAAATTGCCCCCAGGCCGCCGGCCGCGCCAGGCTCATCCACAGGCTGTCACCGCGCCACGCGCCGAGCAGCGGCACGCTGGCCTGCACGGCGGCAAAACAGATGGCCAGGATCATCGCCAACTGGCCGAGTTCGGGAATCACCAGCGCCGCGTTCATGGCTTGGCCTCCGCGCCCGCGGCGGCCTGGCCGCTTTCCTTCAGGGCCTTGGTAACCTCGGGCGGCATGTACTTCTCGTCGTGCTTGGCCAGCACTTCATCGGCCACCACCACACCTTCACCATTGAGCTTGCCCAGGGCAACGATGCCCTGCCCTTCACGGAACAGGTCGGGGAGGATGCCGCGGTAGGTGATCGGCACCGACTTGTTGAAGTCAGTGACCACGAAGCGCACGTCGAGCGAGTCAGCCGAGCGCTGCACCGAACCTTTTTCGACCATGCCGCCAGCCCGAATACGGGTATCCAGGGGGGCTTCGCCATTGGCGATCTGAGTCGGCGTGTAGAACAGGTTGATGTTCTGCTGCAATGCGCTCAGGGCAAAGCCGACGGCAACCCCGACACCGACCAGCAGGCCGGCGATGAGCAAAAGGCGTTTCTTGCGCTGCGGATTCACTGGTTGTTCTCCCGGCGCAAGCGGCGCGCCTCATCTTGCAGGTAGCGACGGCGGGCCAGCAGTGGGGTGGCGACGTTCAGCGCCAATACCGCCAGGCAAATGCCATAGGCCGTCCACACGTACAGGCCGTGGTGGCCCATGGCGAGGAAATCACCGAACGAGGCGAAACTCATTGCGCGGCCCTCCGCCCCAGGCTGTTCAACACTTCCTCCTTGACCCAACTGGCGCGTGCCTCGCGCTTGAGCACCTCAAGGCGCATGCGCAACAACAGCACCACGCCGAAGAAGCAGTAGAAGCCCAGTGCCGTGCACAGCAGCGGCAGCCACATCTCGGCGGGCATCGCAGGCTTTTCGGTGAGGGTGAAGGTGGCGCCCTGGTGGAGGGTGTTCCACCACTCCACCGAGTACTTGATGATCGGTATGTTGATCACCCCGACGATGGCCAGCACCGCGCAGGCCTTGGCCGCGCTGTCACGATTACTGATTGCCTGGCCCAGCGCAATAATGCCGAAGTACAAGAACAGCAAGATCAGCATCGACGTCAGTCGCGCATCCCACACCCACCAGCTACCCCAGGTCGGCTTGCCCCAGATGGCGCCGGTGACCAGCGCCACGGCGGTCATCCAGGCGCCGATGGGCGCGGCGCATTGCAGGGCGACGTCGGCCAGTTTCATCTTCCACACCAGCCCCACCACCCCGGCCACCGCCAGCAGCACGTAGCACGATTGCGCCAGCATCGCCGCCGGTACATGGATGTAGATGATGCGGAAACTATTGCCCTGTTGGTAATCCTGGGGCGCGAACGCCAGGCCCCAGGTGACGCCCACCAGCAACAGCACGATGGCGCAGACCGTCAGCCATGGCAGCATGCGGCCGCTGATGGCATAGAACCATTTGGGAGAACCGAGTTTGTGGAACCACGTCCAACTCATTTTCATCAGGGTACATCCAGGGTATTAGCCGGGCTTGAGAGCCCAGGACTCGTTATTCGCCGACGCTGATCTTCAGGCCGGCCGCTATCGCAAAGGGTGCCAGTGTCACCGCCAGGGCCGTGAGGCTGGCAAGCCAGAGCAGGTGGCCAGTGGCGGGCATATTCTGCAACGCCGCCTGCAACGCACCACTGCCCAGGATCAATACAGGGATATACAACGGCAGAATCAGCAACGCCAGCAGCAACCCACCACGTTTGAGACCGACCGTCAGCGCCGCACCCACTGCACCCAACAGGCTCAGTACCGGCGTACCCAGCAGCAAGGAGGCGAGCAGCACCGGCAGGCAATGGCTCGGCAACCCCAGCATCAGCGCCAGCAGTGGCGCCAACAATACCAGCGCCAGGCCGGAAAAGATCCAGTGCGCCAGCACCTTGGCCAGCACCAGCAACGCCAGTGGATGCGGCGACAGCACCCATTGCTCCAGCGAGCCATCCTCGAAATCGCTGCGGAACAGGCCGTCCAGCGATAACAGCACGGCCAGCAAGGCCGCGACCCACACCAGGCCAGGTGACAAGGTTTGCAACAATTGGCTTTCAGGGCCGACTGCCAGCGGGAACAGGGCAACGACGATGGCGAAGAACACCAGCGGGTTGGCCAGTTCTGCGGGGCGGCGGAACAACAGACGCGCTTCGCGGCGCAGCAACAGGATGAATACGCTCATGCTGCCCATTGCCCCAGGTTCAGTTCACGGTAGCCCGACGGCTTGCGTTCAAGGCTGTGGTGGGTGGTCAGCACCACCGTGCCACCCTGCTCGCAATGCGCCGCCAAGTGCGCTTCTAGCTGCGCCACACCTTGCTTGTCGAGGGCGGTGAACGGTTCGTCGAGAATCCACAAGGGCGGGCTGTCCAGGTACAGCCGGGCCAGGGCTACACGGCGCTGCTGGCCGGCCGACAAGGTATGGCACGGCACGTCTTCGAAGCCGCTCAGGCCGACTGCCGCCAGCGCCGCCCAGATGCGCTCGGCGCTGGCGGGCTGGTGCAGGGCACAGAGCCAGGTGAGGTTCTCCTCGGCAGTGAGCAGGTCTTTGATGCCCGCAGCGTGGCCGATCCACAGCAGGATGCTGGCCAAGGCATGGCGCTGCTCGGCCAACGGCTTGCCGCCCAGCAGGATCTGCCCGGCGGTCGGCTGCATCAACCCAGCCAACAGGCGCAGCAAGCTGGTCTTGCCGCTGCCGTTGGGGCCGCTGATCTGCAGCATGTCGCCGGGCCGCAGCTCGAAATCGAGCTGCTCGAACAGCAGGCGCCAGTCGCGCTCGCAGGCCAGGCCTGCGGCTTGGAGATGAAGGGTCACGGTTTCGCCTTATCCAGTTTACGGCTCAAGTCGCCCCCCTCGCTGCCGTTATACTGGCAGTGGCGGGCGGGCGGCATTATTACATGCACGGCCTCGCTGCCAAGAGGCGGGTTCGACAGGTTGTATACAATCATGACTGAAATCAATAGTCTCGGCGCACAAACCGCGATCAGCGCCCAGGCCATCAAGGCGGGCATGACCGGCGAACTGCTGCGCCTGACCCAAGCACAGCCCGGCTTGCTCGCCCCTGGCGAAACGGCGCAAGCCGAGGTCGTGTCGCTACGCCAGCTGGGCCGGGAGTTCCAGGTCGTGCTGCGGCTGATCCAGGCCAACGGCGCCCAGACCCAATTGCAGGCCAGCGCCAGCCAGCCGTTACCCCCCGGTAGCCAAGTCACCGTCAGCCAGACCGAGGGCAATCGCCTGGCGATCATGCTGCAACAGGCCAGCGCCAGCAACATCGCCACCCTCACCCGCCTGGACACGGCCAAGGTGCCGGTCGGTACCCTGCTGCAAGGCAAGGTCCTGACCAACCAGCCCATCCTACAAGCGCCGGGCCAGACAGCCGGTTACCGGGCACTGGTGAGCCTGCTCAACAGCGCGCAGGCCGGTGCCACCCTGACCATCGACAGCCCGCGCCCGCTGCCCGTAGGCAGCCTGCTCAGCGCGCGGGTGCAAGGCGACCAGTCGCTGCAATTCGTGCCGCTCAGCGGCCGGCAAGACCAGCTCAGCATCGCCCAGCAACTGCTCACCCAGCAAAATCGCCAGGCCTCGTTAACCGGCCTGCTCAGTGCATTGCAGCGGGTCGCCCGCGACCCCGGCGCCGACGGTAGCCTGCGCAGCAGTGCCGAGCGTTTGCTGGCCGGGCTGCCGGACGTGCGCCAGCTCGGCGATGCCAAAGCCGTCGCCCAGGCCCTGAGCAACAGCGGTACCTTCCTCGAAGCGAAGCTGCTGGGTGGCTTCCCCGCCAGCGTGGCCACTGATCTCAAGGCCCACCTGCTCAGGTTGATCACCCAGGCCTCGGTCACCGCGCCCGGTGCACCGGCCCTGATGCCAAGCACCTTGGCCCTGACCCTGCCGGCCCTCGCCCGTGGCGCCCTGGGCATGCTCGACCGGGTCAGCCCGAAACCACAGCCAGGGGCGTTTCCGCTGCCTTCGCGGCTACTCAAGGCCATGGAAGACGAAGGCGACCTGCAACAGTTGCTGCGCCTGGCCGCGGCGGCCGTTTCACGCCTGCAGAGCCATGCCATGAGCAGCCTGCAGCAGAGCGGCAACCTTGAAAACGGCAACCTGCAGACCACTTGGCAGACTGAAGTGCCGATCCGCCATGGCCAGGAGTTCATCCCGCTGCAGGTCAAGCTGCAACGCGAAGAAACGCCGCAACAGCAAGCTGACCGCCAGCACCAAGAGCATGACCCGCTACAAGCGCTGTGGCGTATCGAGTTGGCCTTCGACCTCGCTCCGCTTGGCCCTTTGCAAGTGCAGGCACAACTGAGCCAGGGCCGCCTGAACGGGCAACTGTGGGCAGAACAGGAACAGACCGCGCGGCTGATCGACAGCCAGCTCGGCACCCTGCGCGAGCGCCTGCTGGCCAGGGGCCTGGACGTCGGCGACCTGGAATGCCACCCCGGCACCCCACCCCAAGGCCCCCGCACGCGGGTCGAACAACGCTGGGTGGACGAAAACGCATGAGTGGCAAAACACCGCGCCAGGCCATTGCCCTGAGCTACGACGGCCAACAGGCCCCCACGCTCAGCGCCAAGGGCGACGATGCCCTGGCCGAAGCCATTCTTGAACTTGCCCGCCAACACGAGGTGCCGATCTACGAAAACGCCGAGCTGGTAAGCCTGCTGGCACGGCTGGAGCTGGGCGAGCAGATACCCGAGGCGCTGTACCTGACCATTGCCGAAATCATTGCCTTTGCCTGGCAGTTGCGCGGCAAGGTGCCCGTTGGGTTCAGCGACGTACCGGCCGGCGAACGGGACATCACCCCCAACCCCGCTCGCCTGCCGTTTGGCAACAGCATCGAGTAACGCAGCAGCAGCTACCACCACCTGCCAGGCGAGGTGCCAGCCTCGCTACGCCAGCCATAGCACTATGTAGCCCCCACACGCACAACCCATCGCCATCCTGCGCTTCTCATTCCCCCAGGAACACAGCATGCACCCCATCCCCCTTTCCAACCTCAGCCTGGTGCGTCAGGCACTGCAGGACTTCCCTCGCCCCGATACCCTGGCCGTGGAACTGCTGAGCGGTTGGCTGCGCCAACACGGCATCACCGATTCGCCACTACTGATCGATGTGGTGACCCTTCACTACCAGGCTGCGCCTCGCGCCGACAGCCACACTGGCGCTGCGGACAATGCCGTCATTACCCAAAGAATGAACCTGGTCGAGGCATTGCTGGCCAACTGGCAAGGTGAAACCGCAGCCGGTTATGGCGGTTTCCATTACGGCAACTGGGCAGGGCTGCCACCGGCTGGTCAAGTGATATTGGTCGACCGCCTGGTACCGCTGAGTATGTTGTCCAATGCCGCGCCCTACCTTGTCTTCAACGGCCTCTACCGACGCACCCAACCCAGCCGCTACGCACCGGACAACTGCCTGCCGATTCGCGCCGAGAATTTCCAGAGCTTTCTGTGGAACCTGCATTTTCACAACAGTTTCAAGGCCCGCCTGGATACCTATTGGGACAAGCGACAAGGGCACTATCAGCGCGCCCTGAAGATTGCCTTCATCGCCGCCTGCAACAAGCAGGTGTTGCTCAACAGCCTGTCCGGGCCTGGCCGCCAACTGCTGTGGGAGGCGGCGCAGTTGATCGCCCGCAGCAACGCGCGGTTAAGCATGCTCAATATCTACGGCTACATTTCCACTAGCATCGTGCAGATCCGTCACGCCAGCCAGCCGTTGGTAGTGCTGTACTTGCCTGGCAATGCTTCGCCTTTCCATGAGTTCGCCGACTCTTCGGCAATGAAGCGCTGGCTGGCCAGGCAATGCCAGGACGTCGCCAAACGCGATGCACTGATGGCCTGTTTCGCCCGTACCGACTGGCCGGACGGCCTCGAATTCAGCGGCCTGCGCACCGCACTGGCAGGCCTGGGCCTTTACCCCAAAGCGCACCGCCTGAGCCATGACCATCCAGGCTTTGCCACCAGTGGTTTCTGGGACCCGCAATACATTATCGATTTTCGCCCCGACAAGTACGACAGCACCCTGGAGGGCGACCTGTTCACCCACCTGACCTTGCTGCAAAAGCGCCGTGCCTACGCCGATGCCGATAGCCAGATCACCAGCAACCATGCCGTCAACAAGGCCAAATGGGCCAACTACCTGAGCCTTGCCACCAACCTGCTGCTACCCCTGATGGTGGTACTGCCCGAACTGGCCCCGCTGCTGGTAGCTGGCGGCCTGGCGCAGTTCAGCCTGGGCCTGGATGCCACCATCAATGGCAAGACCCTCGAGGCAAAGGCACAAGGCGTGACAGACCAGGTGTTCGGCCTGTTCAATGCCCTACCCACCGGCACTGGCCAGGCGGTCAGGTACGCCGAGGTATTTCGCACGACCCGCCCAGGCTTCTTCCGTTCCCAACTGTTGGACACCTTGCTCAATGCCCGCGTCGGTGCGGCACCGCTGCTGGAGCAAACGGCACTGGAGCCCGCTGAACTGGCGTTCCGCGAGCCGTCGGTACTGGCGTCGACCCATGCAGCCGTGGTGACCACGATCGAGGAAAACCTTCGGCACCGTTTCGCCGCCTGGCTCAGCACCCGACAAGGCCTGGTCAACGAATGGGTTCAATACGAATTCGCCACCAACTGCTTCATCCGCACCCGGGATGCAAAGTTGATCAGCCCGCCGCGCTGGGCGCTGGGCACCGAAGGCGACCCTGCTTTGGTGCTGTCATCAAGCCAGAGCAGGGCCACACCCACCCACCCCCAGCGCATGGCCACGCTGCGCGCCTTGGGCATCAATATCGAGCTGCCGATCGACTACGAGCCTTACAACGGCCTGCAGCGCATGCCGCTGCCCAAGGTAGTCAGCAGTATCTGGGTGGGCGACCAGCCCTTGCAGGGCGAATACCTCGAGGCGCTGGTGCATAACGCACAGGTGATACGCAGCAGCGGCTATCGCTTCCAGATCCTGCTGTCGCGGCAAAACAACGCAGCCTACCTGCACAATCTGAAAACCCTGCGCGCGCGGAGTGAAAGCGCCCTGCTCATGCCCCTCGAAGACCAAGAGTTTTACCAGAATTTCACCCTGTCGCCCTACTACCCACAGTATCGCGCCGCCCTTGACGGCAACCAGGGTCAGGGGCGCAACTTTGCCTCGGCCTGCGACATCCTGCGCTACCGACTGCTCGAACACTACGGTGGCCTGTACCTGGATGCCGATGACCGCTTGCTGGCGGCGAGCGGCGCGGATGGCACCGCGCCGCTGGCCAGGCTCCAACTCAAGACCACAAGGGATGGCCTGCTGTTGTCACCGCCTGTTTCCAACGACCAGTTGGGCATGTACATCCAGTTCAACAGCAGCATGATCGGCAGCCACCCAGGCAATCCAAACCTGAGTGCCATCTCGGACGAAATCCTTCGCCGCTACCAGCTGGTGCCCGACTTCTATGCCAGCCGGCCGGACGCGCGCCTGGCGCCGCTACCTTTCCAGGCCTATGCAAGGCGGCTCAACCTGTTGACCGGCCCAGGCGTGCTCAACCATGTAATCGACGAGCGCCTGCCCTGGCTCAAGCAACTGCGCGAGCTCTGCACCCTGATGGTATCGCCGCTGTACGACCTCCATGCGACCCTGGAGTTGAGCGAGCTTCATCGGGTCATCCGTGACCATGTACCGCTGGATCAGGTAGCCGAGATGGGCCACGCCCACAGTTGGCAAGGCCCGTAAACTGGCCAATCACCGGGGCAGTGCAGCGCCGTACTACTCGCTGCGGTGCAGCTTGCTCATCAACTCCGCCTCGGCCCGGGTCAGGCCGCAGGTTTCGGTCAGCTCCGACACACTTGCGCCCATGCCGACCAGCTTGGCCGCCTGGCTGAAGGTGACGCTGCTGGGGTCGCGCTGCTCCAGGCGTTCCAGCCGGTCAGGCAGGGTGGCCAGGGTTTCGCGCAAGTCATGGATGGCCTCACCCATGCGCACCGTACCGTTCTGGTAGTCGTCCAGGCGCTTGCTCAGGTCTTTGATGCGTTGATCGCGCAGAGCATCGCCCTCGGCCTGTTGCGCGGCCAGCTCGCGCTGGCGCTTGCTGTGGTTGAGGAACATCCACAAGCTGAGCGCCCACAGCAGCGCCAGGAAGATGACAGCAACCTCGAAGATCAACTCAGATGTTCTCAAGCTCGGACCACTCTTCCTCGGTCATCATCTTGTCCAGCTCGACCAGTATCAGCAGTTCGCCGTTCTTGTTGCACACGCCCTGGATGAACTTGGCCGACTCTTCGTTACCCACGTTCGGCGCCGTCTCGATCTCGGACTGACGCAGGTAGACCACCTCGGCGACGCTATCGACCAGGATGCCGACCACTTGCTTGTCCGCCTCGATGATGACGATACGGGTGTTGTCGGTCACCTCGGTCGGCATCAGGCCAAAACGCTGGCGGGTGTCGATCACTGTCACCACATTGCCGCGCAGGTTGATGATGCCCAGCACATAGCTCGGTGCGCCCGGTACCGGGGCGATCTCGGTGTAGCGCAGCACTTCCTGCACCTGCATGACATTGATCCCGTAGGACTCGTTGTCCAGACGGAAGGTTACCCACTGCAGAATCGGATCTTCGGAACCTTGTGCAGACGACTTTTTCATTCCCCTACCCCTTAAAGTCCGCCATAGGCGGTGTGTGCGGTGTCATTTGTGTTTGGCGTGCATCTGCTTGACCGCGCCACTGGCGATTAGCTCGGCCAGTTCGGCGACGTCGAGCAGGGCACACATGTGTTCGATCACCGTGCCGGCCAGCCACGGGCGTTGGCCACGCTGGCTGCGCCACTTGATCTCGGACGGGTCCAGGCGCAATGAGCGGCTGACCTGGTGCACGGCCAGCCCCCATTCGTAGCCCTGCACGGAAATCACATACTGCAGGCCCTGGCGGAAGTCGTCACGGTAGCGGTCGGGCATCACCCAGCGCGCGGTGTCGAGGACTTTGAGGTTGCCGGCCTGGCAGGTCAGGATGCCGAGAAACCAGTCAGGTTGGCCGAACAGCGGCGTCAGTTCCTGGCCGGCCAGGTTGTAAATCGAGCCCAGGCATACCAAGGGCACCGCCAGGGTCAAGCCGGCGACATCGAACAGCAGGCACTCGAACGGCTCCGCCGCCCAGGCCGGGCGGCCGTCGATGCTTGCCAGGGGCACCGGCAGGTTCGGCGCGGGCAGGTGCACATCCACCAACGGCACTGCCGGTTCCACGCTCTGTTCTTCGGTCAGGACCGGGATGCTGGCCTCGGCCAGCACTTCGCTCTCGACTACCGTGACCACCGGTTCTTCCACCGGCAGCACGCTGGGCAACACCTTCAGCCGCGGCTCGGCAAAGGGCCGCTGCGCGACAGCGGCGGGCTGCGCTGGCTGGCGTGCTTCAGGTGCCTGTTCCACGCGCACCGCATCGGCGACGTCTGCCGCCGGCTCGATCAGATCGTCGGCCTCAGTGGCCTCCTGCAACAGGCCATCGAGGTAGGATTGCAGGGCCATCTGCGGCCGCGTGCCGGTTTGCCGAGTCTGGGTCATCAGGCCACCTGCACTGCGTTTTTGTAAGTGAGCAAGTGCTTGAGCAGCGCCCGGTAGGCAATCAGGCCACGGCTCTTGCCATCGAACTGCGACGGCGTGACGCCCTTGCGGCTGGCATCGCGCAAGCGGGTATCGACCGGGATGTAACCCTGCCAGACATTCTGCTCATAGGTGTCGCGCAACAGTTTGAGCGTGCCCAGGGAAGCCTGAGTACGGCGGTCGAACAGGGTCGGCACGATCTGGTAAGGCAAGGCCTGTTTACGCGAACGGTTGACCATGGCCAAGGTCCCAACCATGCGCTCCAGGCCTTTCACCGCCAGGAACTCGGTCTGTACCGGTATCACCAGCTGCTGGCTCGCGGCCAGGGCATTGACCATCAGCACGCCAAGCAAGGGTGGGCTGTCGATCAAGGCGAAGTCGAAGTCCTGCCACAGCTGCGCCAGACTCTTGGCGATCACCAGGCCCAGGCCGTTCTTGCCCGGCGACTGGCGCTCCAGCACCGCCAGCGCGGTGCTCGAAGGCAGCAGCGAGATACGCTCATCACTGGTCGGCAACAGCAACTGCCCAGGCAAACCCTCGGGCACGCTGCCCTGGTGCAGGAACAGGTCATAGCAGCTGTGCTCCAGCGCATCGGGGTTGTGCCCGAAGTAACTGGTCATCGAACCGTGCGGGTCGAGGTCGACGACGACCACGCGCTTGCCCGCCTCAGCCAGCAGCCCAGCCAGGGCGATGGTCGTGGTGGTCTTGCCGACGCCACCTTTTTGATTGGCTACTGCCCAGACTCTCATCGTTCGTTGCTTCCTCCCGGTGTGGCCGCCTGCCCTGCCGGGAACGGTATGGTATTCGGTGACGGAGAATTGACGAGTTACTGCCCCGCCGCCATTGCTGGCGTAGCCGGTGCACTTTGTGTGCCAGCCCGGCGCAACGCGGCATCTGGCGTGGCATTGGCGCTGCCAGAGCCGGTCAGGCTGCGGCGCACTTCGAGGTTACGGGAAATCACCAGTACCACGCGGCGGTTGCGGGCACGGCCTTCGGCACTGTCGTTGCTGGCGACCGGCTGGTACTCGCCATAGCCCACCGATGCCATGCGCGCCGGGTTCACCCCTTCCATGGCCAGCAAGCGGACGATGCTGGCCGCCCGTGCCGACGACAACTCCCAGTTGGTCGGGTACTGCGCGGTGCGAATCGGCAGGTTGTCGGTAAAACCTTCGACATGCACCGGGTTGGCGAACGGCTTGAGGATGTTCGCCACCTTCTCGATGATCGCGAAGGCCTTGTCGCTAGGCATGGCATCGCCGCTGCCGAACAGCAGCGAGGAGTTGAGCTCGATTTCGATCCACAGCTCATTGCCGCGTACGGTCATCTGGTCGGTCTTGATCAGGTCGCCAAAGGCGTCGCGCACATCGTCACTGATGGTCTTCAGCGGGTCGACATTGGTTTGCGCAAGACCCGCCTCGGTCTGCTCGCTTTCCCTCACCAAAGGCTCGGCCGGGCGCACGCTCAGGGGTTGCTCATCCCCGACCGGGATCGGCTTCATGCTCCGTTCAGGGTCGTTGAACACCCCGATCAAGGCCTGCGAGATGACCTTGTACTTGCCCTCGTTGATCGAGGAAATCGAATACATGACCACGAAAAACGCGAACAGCAAGGTGATGAAGTCGGCGTACGACACCAGCCAGCGTTCGTGATTCTCGTGTTCCTCGGTATGACGACGGCGACGCATGGGTTACTCCATGAAGCCTTGCAGCTTCAGTTCGATCGAGCGCGGGTTCTCACCCTCGGCAATCGACAACAGGCCTTCGAGCAGCATCTCGCGGTAGCGCGACTGGCGCATGACGATGGCCTTCAGCTTGTTGGCGATCGGCAACAGGATCAGGTTGGCGCTGGCCACACCGTAGATGGTGGCGACGAACGCCACGGCGATGCCGTTACCCAACTGCGACGGGTCGGCCAGGTTGCCCATGACATGGATCAGGCCCATGACCGCACCGATGATGCCGATGGTTGGCGCATAGCCGCCCATGCTCTCGAACACCTTGGCAGCCTGGATATCACGGCCCTCCTGGGTCAGGAAGTCGACTTCAAGGATGCTGCGGATGGCTTCTGGCTCGGCGCCGTCGACCAGCAGTTGCAAGCCCTTGCGCGCATACGGGTCGGGCTCGGCATCGGCCACCCCTTCCAGGCCCAGCAGGCCTTCCTTGCGCGCCGTCAGGCTCCAGCTGACCACCCGATCGATACCACCGGCCAAGTCGACGCGGGGCGGAAAGAGGATCCAGCGCAGGATCTGCAAGGCCCGCTTGAAAGCCGGCAATGGCGACTGCAGCAAGGCCGCCGCCAAGGTACCGCCCAACACGATCAAACCCGCCGGGCCGTTGATCAGCGCGCCGACATGCCCGCCTTCGAGGAAGTTGCCGCCGACAATCGCGACGAACGCCAGAATCAGGCCAATCAGGCTTAGCACATCCATCAGACGCAGGCCTCGACCAGGTGCTTGCCGATCTCGTCCAGGCTGTACACCGCGTCGGCCAGGTTAGCCTTGACGATGGCCATGGGCATGCCATAGATCACGCAGCTGGCTTCATCCTGGGCCCACACGGTACTGCCACCCTGCTTGAGCAGGCGCGCGCCTTCACGACCATCGGCGCCCATGCCGGTCAGCACCACCGACAGCACCTTGTCGCCGTACGACTTGGCCGCCGAGCCGAAAGTGATGTCCACGCACGGCTTGTAGTTCAGGCGCTCGTCGCCGGGCAGGATCTTCACCGTGCCGCGGCCATCGATCATCATCTGCTTGCCACCTGGGGCCAGCAGCGCCAGGCCTGGGCGCAGCACGTCACCGTCCTCGGCTTCCTTCACGCTGATCTTGCACAGCTTGTCCAGGCGCTCGGCAAAGGCCTTGGTAAAGGCCGCCGGCATGTGCTGGATCAGCACGATCGGCGCCGGGAAGTTGGCAGGCAGTTGCGTCAGTACCCGCTGCAGCGCCACCGGGCCACCCGTGGAGGTACCGATGGCCACCAGTTTGTAGGGTTTGCGCTTGGGTGCCGGGGCATGTGCCGCTGGCGCTGCCGCCGCGCGCACCGGCGCGGCAGTGCGCACCGGTGCGGGGCTGGCGAAGCTGCTGGTTGGCGCAGCGCTGCTCGCGGCGGCCGGTGCGGCGGCTGGCGCGGGGCTGTAGCTGCCGAAACGGCGGTTGCTGCGCGACAGGGTGTGCACCTTCTCGCACAGCAGTTGCTTGACCTTCTCCGGGTTGCGCGAGATGTCCTCGAAGTTCTTCGGCAGGTAATCCACCGCACCGGCATCCAGTGCGTCCAGGGTCACCCGGGCACCTTCGTGGGTCAGCGAAGAGAACATCAGTACCGGCGTCGGGCAGCGCTGCATGATGTGCCGCACCGCCGTGATGCCATCCATCATGGGCATCTCGTAGTCCATGGTGATGACATCGGGCTTGAGCGCCAGCGCCTGGTCGATTGCTTCCTTGCCATTGGTCGCGGTACCCACTACCTGGATCGTCGGGTCCGCCGAGAGGATTTCCGAGACGCGGCGGCGGAAGAAACCGGAATCATCCACCACCAGGACCTTGACTGCCATAAACACTCCATTAGGCGGCGCAACCCGCCAGGGTGCGCCACCGAAATCAAATACGCCGCGCGGCGTAACGCTTGAGCATGCTCGGGACGTCGAGGATCAACGCGATGCGACCGTCGCCGGTGATAGTGGCCCCGGACATGCCCGGCGTGCCCTGCAGCATCTTGCCCAGCGGCTTGATTACCACTTCTTCCTGGCCCACCAGTTGATCGACGACAAAGCCAATGCGTTGGGTACCAACCGAGAGGATCACCACGTGGCCCTCATGCTGCTCTTCGTGCACCTGGCCCTGCACCAGCCAGCGCTTGAGGTAGAACAGTGGCAGCGCCTTGTCGCGCACGATCACCACTTCCTGGCCATCGACCACATTGGTGCGCGACAGGTCGAGGTGGAAGATCTCGTTGACGTTGACCAGCGGGAAGGCGAAGGCCTGGTTGGCCAGCATCACCATCAGGGTCGGCATGATCGCCAGGGTCAGCGGCACCTTGATGACGATCTTCGAACCCTGGCCCTTGGCCGAGTAGATGTTGATCGAGCCATTGAGCTGGGAAATCTTGGTCTTCACCACATCCATGCCGACACCACGGCCGGACACGTCGGAAATCTCGGTCTTGGTCGAGAAGCCCGGGGCGAAGATCAGGTTGTAGCAGTCCGACTCGCTCAGACGCTCAGCGGCGTCCTTGTCCATCAGGCCCTTCTCCACGGCCTTGGCGCGCAGGATGTTGGGGTCCATGCCCTTGCCGTCATCGGAGATCGACAGCAGGATATGGTCGCCTTCCTGCTCGGCTGACAACACCACCCGGCCGGTCCGCGCCTTGCCGGACGCTTCACGCTCGTCGGGCATTTCCACGCCATGGTCGACCGCGTTGCGCACCAAGTGCACCAGCGGGTCAGCCAGGGCCTCGACGAGGTTCTTGTCGAGGTCGGTCTCTTCACCGACCAGCTCCAGGTTGATCTCTTTCTTGAGTTGGCGGGCCAGGTCGCGAACCAGACGCGGGAAGCGGCCGAAGACTTTCTTGATCGGCTGCATGCGGGTCTTCATGACCGCGGTCTGCAGGTCGGCAGTGACCACGTCGAGGTTCGACACGGCCTTGGACATGGCCTCGTCGCCGCTGTTCAGGCCCAGGCGGACCAAGCGGTTACGCACCAGCACCAGTTCGCCGACCATGTTCATGATCTCGTCCAGGCGCGCGGTGTCGACGCGCACGGTGGTTTCTGCCTCGCTGACGGCATGCTTTTCTGCCGCAGGGGCCGGTGCCCGTGGTGCAGGCGCAGGCTTGCTGACAGGCGCCGGTGCGGGCTTGGCCACTGGCTTGCTTTCGACCTTGGCAGCGACAGGCGCTTCGACCGCGACGGCGTCGCCAGAGAACTTGCCCTTGCCGTGCAACTGGTCGAGCAAGGCTTCGAATTCGTGCTCGCTGATAGCGTCACTGGCCGTGGCGGCCGGTGCAGTGCTCACGGGCGCAACTGCAGCGGCGGCGGGCAAGGCGTCGGCCTGGAACGTGCCCTTGCCATGCAGTTGATCGAGCAACGACTCGAACTCTTCATCGGTGATTTCGTCGCTGACCGGCGCCGGGGCGCTGGCCACTGGCTCAGCGACGACTTCGGCGCTGAACTGGCCTTTGCCATGCAACTGGTCGAGCAGCGATTCGAACTCGGCGTCGGTGATCTCGTCACTGGCGCCGCTGACGCTCTCGCCTTGCAACTGCTCATCGGCAGCGGCCTGGGCCTTGACCGCGTCGAGCGAGTCGAGCAGCTGCTCGAATTCGCTGTCGGTGATGTCCGGCTCTTCGGCAGGCGCTGCGGCCAGCGGTTCAGCGGCCGCAGGCTCGGCAGCGGCGACTTCGTCAGCAGCGGCAGGCTCGGCCAGGCGCGACAACGCGGCCAGCAGCTCCGGGGTGGCCGGGATGACTTCGCTGCGCTCGCGGACCTGGCCAAACATGTTGTTGACCGTGTCCAGCGCTTCAAGCACCACGTCCATCAACTCGGCGTCGACCCGGCGCTCACCTTTGCGCAGGATGTCGAACACGTTCTCGGCGATATGGCAGCACTCCACCAGCTCGTTGAGCTGGAGGAAGCCGGCGCCCCCTTTTACAGTGTGGAAACCGCGAAAAATGGCATTGAGCAGGTCGGCATCATCCGGTCGGCTTTCCAGCTCGACCAATTGCTCGGACAGTTGCTCAAGAATTTCGCCGGCTTCTACCAGGAAATCCTGAAGGATTTCTTCATCGGCGCCGAAGCTCATTAAACGTGCTCCTTAAAAACCCAGACTGGACAGCAGATCATCGACATCGTCCTGACCGGACACGACGTCTTCACGCTTATCGGCATGAATCTGCGGACCTTCACCCCGAGTCGGATGTTTTTCTTGATCTTTTTCAGCGCGAAGCTGCTGGTGGTCATGTTCGATGCCGGCAAAACGGTCGACCTGACTGGCCATCAGCACGAGCTTGAGCAGGTTGCTTTCCACCTCGGTGACCAACGCGGTGACCCGCTTGATCACCTGGCCGGTCAGGTCTTGGTAGTCCTGAGCCAGCAGAATGTCGTTGAGGTGGCCGGAAACCTTGCGGTTGCCTTCGGCACTGTGCGTCAGGAAACTGTCGACCCGCTTGACCAGGTCACGGAATTCTGGCGCAGCGACTTCGCGGCGCATGAAGCGCTGCCAGTCCACGCTCAGGGCCTTGGCCTCACCTGCCAGGTCGTTGAGCACCGGCGTGCTTTCCTCGACCAGGTCCATGGTGCGGTTGGCCGCACCCTCGGTCAGCTTGACCACATAGGACAGGCGCTCGGTGGCGTCGGTGATCTGCGAGACTTCCTCGGCCTGCGGCATGTTCGGGTCGATCTGGAAGCTGACGATGGCGCTGTGCAGCTCTCGGGTCAGCTTGCCGACTTCCTGGTACAGGCCACGGTCGCGGGTCTGGTTCAGCTGATGAATCAGCTGCACCGCCTCGCCGAAGCGACCCCGCTCCAGGCTCTCGACCAATTCCTGGGCATGTTTCTTCAGGGTCGTTTCGAACTCCCCCAAAGACGTTTGTGATGAATCCATGGCGCGCCCCCTGACGTGACTCAGCCGTTGACGCGTTCGAAGATCTTCTCGATCTTTTCTTTGAGCACCTGAGCGGTGAACGGCTTGACCACGTAACCATTGACGCCGGCCTGGGCCGCTTCGATGATCTGGTCGCGCTTGGCTTCGGCGGTCACCATCAGTACCGGCATGGTTTTCAGCTTCTCGCTGGCGCGGACTTTACGCAGCAGGTCGATACCGGACATGCCCGGCATGTTCCAGTCGGTCACCAGGAAGTCGTAGTGGCCGTTTTCCAGCATCGGCAACGCCGTGGTGCCGTCATCGGCTTCGTCGGTATTGGTGAAGCCCAGATCACGTAGCAGGTTCTTGATGATCCGCCGCATCGTCGAAAAGTCGTCAACGATGAGGATTTTCATGTTCTTGTCCAATTAGACCTCCAAGCAGTCTCAAACGCGCTCGGCCCCCGAGCACGCATTCATTCAATTCGGCACAACGTGAAACGACTGCAGCGTCTTCAACGGCGAACGGTTGGCACTCAGCGCGCCCGCCATTCACCCAGACGGCTGCGCAAACGTGCGGCGCACTGGCTGTGCAGCTGGCTTACGCGCGACTCGCTGACCCCCAGCACCTCACCGATTTCCTTGAGGTTCAGCTCTTCGTCGTAGTACAGCGCCAGCACCAGCCGCTCGCGCTCTGGCAGGTTGGCAATGGCATCGGTCAGGGCAGCCTGGAAGCGCTCGTCTTCAAGATCGCGCGACGGCTCGACCTGGCCACTGGCGCCGTCCTCGTGCAGCCCTTCGTGCTCGCCGTCCTGCAACAGGTCGTCGAAGCTGAACAGCCGGCTGCCTAAGGTATCGTTCAAAATCCCGTAGTAATCGTCGAGACTCAATTGGAGTTCGGCCGCAACTTCGTGATCTTTAGCGTCGCGACCGGTTCTTGCTTCAACAGCGCGCATTGCGTCACTGACCATGCGTGTGTTGCGGTGCACCGAACGCGGTGCCCAATCGCCTTTGCGCACCTCATCGAGCATCGCGCCGCGGATGCGGATACCGGCGTAGGTTTCGAAGCTGGCGCCCTTGCTGGCGTCGTACTTGTTGGCCACTTCCAGCAGGCCGATCATGCCGGCCTGGATCAGGTCTTCGACTTGGACGTTGGCCGGCAGCCGCGCCAGCAGGTGGTAGGCAATGCGCTTGACCAGCGGGGCGTAGCGTTCGATCAGCTCGTACTGGGCGTCTTTCGACGCCCTGCTGTACATCTTGAAGCCGCTCGCACTCATAGTACCGGTCCTGCGCTGGTGGGCTGCACCAGACGCTCGACGAAGAACTCCAGGTGCCCGCGCGGGTTGGCCGGCAACGGCCAGCTGTCGACCTTCTGCGCAATGGCCTTGAAGGCCAGCGCGCACTTGGAGCGCGGGAACGCTTCGTAAACTGCCCGCTGCTTCTGCACCGCCTTGCGCACGCACTCGTCGTACGGCACGGCGCCGACATACTGCAGGGCCACGTCGAGGAAGCGGTCGGTGACCTTGGTCAACTTGGCGAAGAGGTTGCGCCCTTCCTGCGGGCTCTGGGCCATGTTGGCCAGCACGCGGAAGCGGTTCATGCCGTAATCGCGGTTGAGCAGCTTGATCAGCGCATAGGCGTCGGTGATCGAGGTGGGCTCGTCGCAGACCACCAGCAGCACTTCCTGGGCCGCGCGAACGAAGCTGACCACCGAGTCACCAATACCTGCAGCGGTGTCGATCACCAGCACGTCGAGGTTGTCGCCGACATCGCTGAAGGCCTGGATCAGGCCGGCGTGCTGGGCCGGCGCCAGGTGCACCATACTCTGGGTGCCGGAGGCCGCCGGCACGATGCGCACTCCGCCCGGCCCCTGCAGCATCACATCGCGCAGCTCGCAGCGCCCTTCGATGACATCGGCCAGGGTGCGTTTGGGGGTAAGCCCAAGCAATACGTCGACATTGGCCAGGCCCAGGTCGGCGTCCAGCAACATGACCCTGCGGCCAAGCTCGGCCAGCGCCAGAGACAGGTTCACTGAAACGTTAGTTTTGCCGACGCCACCTTTGCCACCGGTCACGGCGATCACCTGTACGGGATGCATGCTACCCATGTCTGTTCTTTACCTTGTCTCGCTGGGACTCAGGCCACACGTGAGGCAATTCTGCGTGCCCCTTGGCATAGCTACTTTGCACACGCTTCATCATCAACCCGCTCGCCGTGGGTTGTGGTAGAGATCAGCGAACATGTCGGCCATGGCCTCTTCGCTGGGCTCATCCTGCTGTTGCACATTGACCGCGCGCGTTACCAGTTGGTGCGCCCGTGGCAAGTGCAAATCGTCAGGAATACGTGGCCCATCGGTCAGGTAGGCCACCGGCAATTCATGACTGATGGCAAGACTCAGCACATCGCCGAGGCTTGCCGTTTCATCGAGTTTGGTCAGGATGCAACCGGCCAGGCCACACCGCTTGTAGCTGTGGTAGGCGGCCGTCAGCACCTGCTTCTGGCTGGTGGTTGCCAGCACCAGGTAGTTCTTCGAGGCGATGCCGCGGCTCGCCAGGGTTTCGAGCTGCATGCGCAGGGCCGGGTCGCTGGCCTGCAGGCCGGCGGTATCGATCAGCACCACGCGTTTGCGCAGCAGCGGCTCCAGCGCTTGGGCCAGCGACTGGCCCGGGTCGACATAGGTCACCGGCACGTTGAGGATACGCCCCAGGGTCTTGAGCTGCTCCTGGGCACCGATGCGGAAGCTGTCCATGCTCACCAACGCCAGCTGCGGGGCGCCGTACTTGAGCACGTAACGCGCGGCCAGCTTGGCCAGGGTGGTGGTCTTGCCCATGCCGGCCGGGCCGACCATGGCGATCACACCGCCCTCTTCGATCGGCTCGACCTCGGGAATCTCGATCATCCGCGCCAGGTGCGCCAGCAGCATGCGCCAGGCCTGGCGCGGCTCTTCGATCTCGGTGGTGAGTTCAAGCAGCTCACGGGCAATCGGGCCGGACAGGCCGATGCGCTGCAGGCGGCGCCAGAGGTTGGCTTGCTGGGGCTTGCTGCCTTGCAGCTGGCTCCAGGCCAGCGAGCCGAGTTGCACTTCCAGCAGCTCGCGCAGCCCCGACAGCTCCGAGCGCATGGCATCGAACAGCCGTGGGTCGACCGGCGCCGGGCTGGGCGCAGCGGCAGGCGCCGGTGCATCCACGTGCGGCTCGACCAAGGGTTCCGAGGCGGTCAGCGACTGCCCGGCGAACAATTGGCGGTTGTTGTCGCTGCTGTCGCTGCGCTGGTCCAGTTCGGCCTGGGCCGTGGCGATACGCGTGTGGGTCTTGCGCAGCTCTTCTTCAAGCTCGGCGTTGGGTACGCGCGGGGCCAGTGCGGACAGCTTGTAGTCCAGCGCCGCCGTCAATTCGACACCACCGGCAATGCGGCGGTTACCGATGATGGCGGCATCGGAGCCAAGCTCATCCCGGACCAGCTTCATGGCCTGACGCATATCGGCGGCGAAAAATCGCTTAACTTGCATTATCCACTACCTCAGCCGTTAGGGCCCACGGTGGCAACGATGGTGACTTGCTTGTTGTCAGGTATTTCCTGATACGCCAGAACATGCAAATTCGGTACAGCCAGGCGACCGAAGCGCGACAGCATGGCGCGGATCGGGCCGGCGACCAGAAGAATGGCCGGCTGGCCCTGCATCTCTTGGCGCTGGGCCGCGTCAATCAGCGAACGCTGCAGCTTTTCGGCCATGCTCGGTTCCAGAAGAACACCGTCTTCCTGACCCTGCCCGGCCCTTTGCAGACTATTGAGCAAAATCTGTTCCAACCTTGGCTCCAGGGTAATCACCGGCAGCTCCGACTCAACGCCGACAATGCTTTGCACGATGGCGCGACACAATCCGACGCGCACCGCCGCGACCAGCGCGGCGGTATCTTGACTCTTGCCGGCGTTGTTGGCGATAGCCTCGGCGATGCTGCGGATGTCGCGCACCGGTACCTGCTCGGACAACAACGCCTGCAAGACCTTGAGCAAGCCCGACAAGGAAATGACACCCGGCACCAGCTCTTCTGCAAGTTTAGGCGAAGCCTTGCCCAGCACCTGCAGCAGTTGCTGGACCTCTTCGTGGCCGATCAGTTCGTGACAGTGCTTTTGCAGGATCTGGTTGAGGTGGGTGGCCACCACGGTACTGGCGTCCACCACGGTGTAGCCCAGCGACTGCGCCTGAGAGCGCTGGCCAACGTCGATCCACACCGCCTCCAGGCCAAACGCCGGGTCGCGCGCGGCAATGCCGTTGAGGGTGCCAAATACCTGGCCTGGGTTGATCGCCAGCTCGCGGTCCGGGTAGATCTCCGCTTCGGCCAGAATCACCCCCATCAAGGTCAGGCGGTAGGCACTGGGCTGCAGGTCGAGGTTGTCGCGAATGTGCACGGTGGGCATGAGGAAGCCCAGGTCCTGGGACAGCTTCTTGCGCACGCCCTTGATCCGCGCCAGCAACTGGCCACCTTGGTTGCGGTCGACCAGCGGGATAAGCCGATAGCCCACTTCCAGGCCGATCATGTCGATCGGGGTAACGTCGTCCCAGCCCAGCTCCTTGGTTTCCAGCGCACGCTGCGGCGAGGGCAGCAGGTCCTGCTGGCGCTGCACCTCTGCCTGGGCCTTGGCCTTGACCTGCTGCTGTTTCTTCCACACCAGGTAGGCGCCGCCGCAGGCCATCAGCCCGAGGCTGAGGAAGGCCACGTGCGGCATGCCCGGCACCAGGCCCATGACGATCATCAGGCCGCCGGACACCGCCAGCGCCTTTGGCGAATCGAACATCTGCCGGTTGATCAGCTTGCCCATGTCTTCCGAGCCCGAGGCGCGGGTGACCATGATGGCTGCGGCGGTGGACAACAGCAGTGATGGCAATTGCGCCACCAAACCGTCACCGATGGTCAGCAGGGCATACACCTTGCCGGCTTCGCTGAACGGCATGCCGTGCTGGAGCATGCCGATGAGCATGCCGCCGATGAGGTTGATGAACAGGATCAACAGGCCGGCGATGGCATCGCCGCGCACGAACTTGCTGGCACCGTCCATCGAGCCGTAGAACTCGGCCTCCTGGGCCACCTCGGTACGGCGCGCCTTGGCCTGGGCCTGGTCGATCAGGCCAGCGTTGAGGTCGGCGTCGATGGCCATCTGTTTGCCCGGCATCGCATCGAGGGTAAAGCGTGCGCTTACCTCGGAAATACGCCCGGCGCCCTTGGTGACCACCACGAAGTTGATGATCATGAGGATGGCGAACACCACCGCACCGACCACGTAATTGCCGCCGATGACCACTTCACCGAAGGCCTGGATCACCTTGCCTGCGGCGCCGTGGCCCTCCTGGCCGTGGAGCATGACCACCCGCGTGGACGCCACGTTCAGCGCCAGGCGCAGCAAGGTCGCCACCAGCAGGATGGTGGGGAATGCGGCGAAGTCGAGCGGGCGCAGGGCGTACACGCAGACCAGCAGCACCACGATCGACAGGGCGATGTTGAAGGTGAAGAACACGTCGAGCAAGAACGGCGGTATCGGCAACATCATCATTGCCAACATCACCAGCAGCAACAGCGGCACGCCCAGGTTGCCCCGACCGAGACCGGCCAGGTTGTGGCGGGCGTTGCTGATTAACTGAGTGCGATCCACCGCGAGTCCTCTTGATGCAAAACTTTGACGCCCAGGGGGCGCCTGGGCGTGGCTCTGCAAGAAGCCTTCCAACTTTGCTATTTGGATGTACGCCGGGGATTTGGATGTACGCCGTGGGATTTTCGAATGCAGTTAGATCGAGCGCCGCCCGCGCGGCGCATCGCGACGCAAGGCCGCTCCTACATTTGTTTCGGGCCAGTTATTCCTGGGGTATTGGCGTGCGGCCCTTTGGCGCCCGCCTAAATATCGCGTCGTACTAACAAGGCGGTCGCGCGCAAATGCCACAGACCTCACTGGCCCGAAACAAACGTAGGAGCGGCCTTGCGTCGCGATGCGCCGCGCGGGCGGCGCTCGATCTCACAGGCGCCAAAACCCCATCGCCTGGCGCCTGTCAGCCATCACGCCGCAAATCCGGCGGAATCGGCAGATCGTCTTTCAAAGGCTCCGGCCGCTTGCCCTTGCCCGACCGGTACTGACGTATCTGGAATACATACGCCAGCACCTGCGCCACCGCCAGGTACAACCCCGCCGGGATCTCATGCTCAAGCTCGGTGGAGTAATAGATCGCCCGCGCCAGCGCCGGCGACTCAAGAATCTGCACCTTGTGCGCAACGCCGATTTCGCGAATCTTCAGTGCCATGAAATCAGTACCCTTGGCCAGCAACAGCGGCGCCGCCCCGCCCTTCTCCGGGTCGTATTGCAGCGCCACCGCATAGTGCGTCGGGTTCGTGATGATCACGTCCGCCTGCGGCACCGCGGCCATCATGCGCCGTTGCGATGCTTCGCGCTGCAACTGGCGAATACGCTGCTTGACCTCAGGCTTGCCCTCCGAGTCCTTGTACTCGTCACGCACTTCCTGCTTGGTCATCTTCATTTTCTTGTGCGTCTGCCACAGCTGGAACGGCACGTCCGCTGCCGCGATCAACAGCAACCCCGCCGACATCCACAACGCACTCCAACCCACCACCTGCAAACTGTGGATGATCGCCTGCTCCAGCGGCTCGTTGGCAATCGACAACAACGCCTGGCGGTCACTAACCAGCACCACCACCGCCACAATCAGGATCGCGAAGAACTTGACCAGTGCCTTGAGCAATTCGGTCAGGGAATTCATCGAGAACATCCGTTTGATCCCCGACAGCGGGCTCATACGGCTGAATTTCGGCTGTAGCAGGCTGCCGGAAAATACAAAACCGCCCAGCGCGATCGGGGCAACGAACGAGATCACGAACAGCAAAATCAGCACCGGCTGCACCGCCCAGATCGCCATCTTGCCGGAGGCCAGCAGGAATGCGCCCATCGACCGCTCGTCGACGATGATCTCGCGGGTCAGGCTGAAGTTCATGCGCATCAGGTTCAGCAGCGTCTCGGCCAGGTGCCCGCCAAACATCAGCAGGCCACCGGCACCGGCCAGGGTCACCGCCACGGTGTTCAGCTCCTTGGAGCGGGCAACCTCGCCTTTTTCACGCGCGTCGCGTTTGCGCTTTTCGGTGGGGTCCTCTGTTTTGTCCTGACCGCTCTCGCTTTCAGCCATGCTCAGCGCGCCCTCGCCAGATCACGCAGCCATTGCAGCGCATCGCTGGCCAATGCCTGGTAGTGGGAAAGAATATCGGCCAGGCCTATCCAGAAAATCCCCATGCCCATGACCAGGGTCAGCGGGAAGCCGATAGAGAAGATGTTCAACTGCGGCGCCGCACGCGTCATCACGCCAAAGGCGATGTTCACCACCAGCAAGGCTGCGATCACCGGCAAGATCAGCAATAGCCCGGCGCCAAACACCCAGCCCAGGCGCCCGGCCATTTCCCAGAACTGATTGACCACCAGCGCGTTGCCCACCGGCAAGGTGGTGAAGCTTTCGGTGAGCACCTCGAACACCACCAGGTGCCCGTTCATCAACAGAAACAGCACGCTGATCAGCATGGTCATGAACTGGCTGATCACCGTGACGTTGACACCGTTGGCCGGGTCGACCATCGAGGCGAAGGCCATGCCCATCTGCACCGCGACGATCTGGCCGGCGATGACGAAGGCCTGGAACAGCAACTGCAACGAGAAACCGAACAACGCCCCGACGATGACCTGCTCACCACACAGCAGCAGCCCCTGCAGGCTCAACGGGTCGAATTCGGGCAACGGCGGCAGCGCCGGCACGATCACCACGGTGATGGCCACCGCCACGTACAGGCGCACCCGCGCCGGCAGCATGCGCGTGCCGAAGATCGGCATGGTCATCAGCACCGCCGTCACCCGGAACAACGGCAGGATGAAGGTGGCGACCCAGGTGCCGATCTGCGCGTCGGTCAGCTCCAGCATGGCCGTGTCAACCGATCAGCTGCGGGATGCTGGTGTAGAGGGTGGTGATGTACTCCATGAACTTCTGCACCAGCCACGGCCCGGCGACGATCAGCGTAACCAGCATCACCAGCAGGCGCGGCAGAAAGCTCAGGGTCTGTTCGTTGATCTGCGTGGCAGCCTGGAACATCGCCACCATCAGGCCCACCAGCAGGCTCGGCACCACCAGGATGGCGACCATCAGCGTGGTCATCCAGAGGGCATCGCGGAACAGGTCGACAGCAACTTCAGGGGTCATGCGTGGCTCTCCTTGGCAGCGTCAGACGCCGCCGAAACTACTGGCCAGGGTGCCCATGATCAGCGCCCAGCCATCGACCAGGACGAACAGCATGATCTTGAACGGCAGCGAAATGATCAGCGGTGACAGCATCATCATACCCATCGCCATCAGCACGCTGGCGACCACCATGTCGATGATCAGGAACGGGATGAAGATCATGAAACCGATCTGGAACGCGGTCTTGAGCTCGGAGGTGACGAAGGCCGGTACCAGGATGGTCAGCGGCACCTGGTCGGGGCCGGCGATGTCGGCGCGCTTGGACAGGCGCATGAACAGGTCCAGGTCGCTCTGCCGGGTTTGTGCCAGCATGAAGTCCTTGAGTGGCCCCTGGGCTTTGTCGATGGCCTGCTGGGCGGTCATCTGTTCCTTCAGGTACGGCTGCAGGGCATCCTGGTTCACCCGGTCGAACACCGGCGCCATGATGAACATGGTCAAGAACAGCGCCATGCCGGTCAGGATCTGGTTCGAAGGCGTCTGCTGCAAACCCAGGGCCTGACGCAAAATCGAGAAGACGATGATGATGCGGGTGAAGCTGGTCATCAGGATGACGAACGCCGGGATGAAACTCAGCGCCGTCATGATCAGCAGGATCTGCAGGCTGACCGAATACTCCTGCTGCCCGTCCGCCCCATTGGACAGGGTAATGGCCGGGATCGACAGCGGGTCGGCGGCCAGGGCCAACGGCGCGGCCAGCAGCAGCGCCAGAGTCAACATCATGCGCAGCACGCCGATCATCACTTGTTGTCCTTAGGGTCCTTGCCCATCAGCTCCATCAGCCGCTGGGCGAACTCCGGCGTCGCCTGACGAGCAGTGGCGGGCACTTCCACGGGTTCGGCCAGCACATGCAAAGCCTCGATACTGCCTGGGGTATGGCCGATCAGGATCTGCTCCTTGCCGACCTGCACCAGCAACAGCCGGTCACGCGGGCCGATGGCCCGGCTGCCGACGATCTCGATCACCTGCCCACCCTTGACCGCCGTGCCTTGCATACGGCGCAACAACCAGGCCAGGAAGAAGATCAGGCCCACCACCAGCAGCAGGCCAAAGACCATCTGCGCCAGTTGCCCACTCAGGCTGCCGGGTGCGGCGGCGGTGGTCGCCGCAGGGCTGGCCGCCGCACAGGCCAACTGGCTGGCGAACAGCCCGGCAAAGGCGGCGCTGGCGCGCATCGAGCCCTTCACTCAGCGCAGCTTCTTGATACGTTCGCTGGGGCTGATCACGTCGGTCAGGCGGATGCCGAACTTCTCGTTGACCACCACTACTTCGCCATGGGCGATCAAGGTGCCGTTGACCAGCACGTCGAGCGGCTCACCGGCCAGGCGATCGAGCTCGATCACCGAACCCTGGTTGAGCTGCAGCAGGTTGCGGATGTTGATCTCGGTACTGCCCACTTCCATGGAAATGTTCACCGGGATATCCAGGATCACGTCCAGGTTGGGGCCTTCGAGGCTGACATTTTCGTTCGGCCGCGGCGAGCTGGCGAACTCCTCCATCGGCAGGCGGCCCGCGCCGCTGTTGCCGGTGTCGCCGCCCAGCAGCGCATCGATATCGGCTTGGCCGGCGTCACCGGTTTCCTCCAGCGCCGCAGCCCATTCGTCGGCCAGGGCCTGATCCTCTGGGGAGGTGATCTCGTTTTCGTTAGCCATGATTTCCTCGACAGGCATTCAATTCGTAGTGAGCGACCGGCACGCCGTCAGCGGCGTTCGATCGGGTCGATGATCTGCAGCGCCAGGTTGCCTTTGTGCGAGCCCAGGCGCGCCTTGAACGACGGCACGCCGTTGGCGCGCAACACCAGGTGTTCGGGCAGCTCCACCGGGATCACATCGCCCGGCTGCATGTGCAGGATGTCGCGCAGCTTCAGCTGGCGGCGGGCGACGGTGGCGGTCAAGGGCACGGCAACGTCCAGCACGTCCTCGCGCAGGGCCTTGACCCAGCGCTCGTCCTGGTCGTCCAGGTCAGACTGGAAGCCGGCATCCAGCATCTCGCGCACCGGCTCGATCATCGAGTACGGCATGGTCACGTGCAGGTCGCCGCCACCGCCGTCCAGCTCGATGTGGAAGGTCGACACCACCACCGCCTCACTGGGACCGACGATGTTGGCCATGGCCGGGTTGACCTCGGAGTTCATGTACTCGAAGTTGACCGGCATGATCGCCTGCCAGGCTTCCTTGAGGTCGACGAAGCACTGGTCAAGGACCATGCGCACCACCCGCAGCTCGGTCGGGGTGAACTCACGGCCTTCGATCTTGGCGTGACGGCCGTCACCCCCGAAGAAGTTGTCCACCAGCTTGAACACCAGCTTGGCGTCGAGGATGAACAGCGAAGTGCCACGCAGCGGCTTGATCTTGACCAGGTTGAGGCTGGTCGGCACATACAGCGAATGCACGTACTCGCCGAACTTCATCACCTGCACGCCGCCCACCGCCACGTCGGCGGAGCGGCGCAGCAGGTTGAACATGCTGATGCGGGTGTAGCGGGCAAAGCGCTCGTTGATCATTTCCAGGGTCGGCATGCGACCGCGCACGATCCGATCCTGGCTGGTCAGGTCGTAGCTTTTGATACTGCCTGGCTCGGAAGCGCTTTCGGTCTGCACCAGACCGTCGTCGACACCGTGCAACAGCGCATCGATTTCATCCTGGGACAGCAGGTCCTGTACGGCCATTGCGGACTCCTACTGCAATACGAAATTGGTGAACAGCAACTGGTCGATGACCGGCTTGCCGACTTCCTTCTGTGCGACTTCCTGGACCACGGCGGTGGCTTTCTGACGCAGCATTTCCTGCCCGACCGGGCTGCTGGCCAAGGTATCGAAGCCTTGCCCGGAGAACATCATCACCAGGTTGTTGCGAATCACCGGCATGTGCACCTTGAGGGCGTCCAGGTCGGCCTGGTTGCGGCCTTGCAAGGTGATGCTCAGTTGCATGTAGCGCTGGCGACCGTTCTGGTTGAAATTGACCACGAAGGCTGGGGTGAGGGCTTCGTAGAGGGCCGCGGGCTTGGCGTTGGCCGCGGCCGGGTCGGCTGCGGGGGCCGGCTCGCTCTTGTGCATGATGAACCAGGTGGCGCCCACCGAAAGGCCGATTGCCAGTACCAGGCCCAGCACCAACAGCAGGATCAGCTTGAGTTTGCCTTTTGTGGCGGGGTCTTTTACTGCTTCGGTTTTCGCCATGCCAATAATCCGTCGTCCATCGGGGGTTCACAGGAGGATGACGTGGCTTGAGCAAGTGTTATGCCAGGTTTTGGGGAGGGGGATGGAATGAGGTTCGGAGGGGTTTGTCGTTGGGCTTGTCGTTGGGCTTGTCGTTGGGCTTGTCGTTGGATGTGCAGCGCCTGTGAGATCGAGCGCCGCGCGGGCGGCGCTCGATCTCACAGGCGCTAAAACCTAACGACATGCACCCTGCCATCACGCGTAATAATCAACCGCACTGTCGCCAATCACCACCTGCTGCTCAACCGCGCCAGCACTCTCGCCCTGTTCTACGCCGCCCTGCCCGGCCCCCTGCCGCGCCGCAACCCCCGACAGATTACTGCCCTGCTCCTGCGCCTGCTGGTGTTGCTGCTGCCCCCGCGACTGGTCAGCAACGTTGACATCCGGCTGCGCCAAGCCCTGCTGGGCAAACAACTCCCGCAGCCGGTGCAGCTGGCTGTCGAGCGCATCACGCACGCCGGCGTGGCCGCTGATGAACGTCACCTGGGTCGACTGGTCCGTCGCCACATTGACGCGAATGTCCAGCCGCCCCAACTCCGCCGGCTCCAACTGGATATCCGCCGATTTGAGGTTCTGGCTGGACAAGTACATGACCCGATTGACCAGGCCCTCGGTCCAGGCGCTCTGGTTCATCGGCAGCGGCTGGTGCAATGGGCTGGCATTCGCCGGCACGGCATTGGCGGTCTTCGCCGTGGCCGCCTGGGTCAGGCTGGCCAGGCGATCGGCGAAATCGTCGATGCGCGTGTCGCTGCTGGCAGCCTTGGTGTCTTTCAAGCCATCTTCGAGCAGCGCGCCAAAGGCCTTGCCACCCGGCTCACCCGCCTCACCCTCGGCGTTGTCGATCAGGTTCGCCAAGGTATTGACGCTAGCCTCGTCGCCCTGGGCCTGCGAAGGGTCCACAGCGTGTGCCGAGGTGGTGCCCTTGGCCTGAGCGCTCTGCTCCAGCGCCAGGCGCAAGGTCGGCAGGTTGGCCAAGGGGTCGGCGTCAGGGTCGAAGGCTTCTTCGGCGGGCGCCTCTTCTGGCAGCGCGGCGCTCGCCAGCGACTGCGCAGCGGCAGCTTGCAGCACCGGGGCGACCGCCTCGGCCTGGGCTTGAATCAATTGCGCACCGGGTTGCGCATCGGTGACCTGGCCGGCCACCAGGTTGGCGTCGCTCAGCCCCGTATCGGCCTGATCATCGCTTGGCAATTTGTTGCCGTCATCGGCAACCGCTGGCTTGTCGGCAGCCTCTTTTTTGCCGCCTTGCGCCGGCTCTGGCTTGTCCTTGGGCTTGGCCTGGGCGACCTTGTCGTCCTGCCCGAAGGTTTTCTGTTTGGCCATGACCTGATCGAAGCCGCCGCCCGCGCCGCCCAGCGCCTGTAACGGCTTGTCCGCCATCGAGCTGGCCGCTCGCGACGACTTGCCTACGGCGTTTGCTTGCAACAAAGGATTGGGTGCGACAGGCATTGAGCGGTCTCCGCGCCAGAAACTGAGTAATCATCCGGGCAAAGACAGGCAAGACTCAGGCCAAGTGTGCATCAGCCTGCCGAGATGCGGTGTTCCTCACCGCGGTAGAAGCGCCGAACCTCCATATATTCAAGGTCGATGCGGTTGATCAGGTCCTCGATGCCATACAAGGGTGGCTGCCGTACGCGGTCTTCCAGTTGCTGACACAAGCCGGCCAGGGCGACAGCCCCCATGTTGCTGCTGCTGCCCTTGAAACTATGCGCGGCCGAACCCAGCTCGTCGGCACTCTTGGCGGCGTGCAATTCGCTCAGGCGACGCTCGGAGTCATCCAGGAATGTCTGCACCAGATGCAGGTAGCCATCCTCCATGACCTCACGCAGATCACTGAGCACCTTGTGGTCGATATGAATCTCAGTCACTTGTTCACTCCTTGATCAAGCCAGATTATGCCCGAGCCAGGGCGTGGCCCTCTACAAAAGCGCTCACCCCAAGCACTCACCAGACAAACTCGACCCGCGCACAGCGGCCACCTTCGCACCACTGAGCGTCGCTGCCGAGCCGCCGCACCAGGTTCACACCCCGGCCACTCAAACACTGCTCCTGCGCTGGCCGCGACAATACCTGCTGCACATCGAACCCTGCGCCACTGTCACGCACCTCGATCATCAGACGCCCGCCCTGGGCATGGGGTTCAACCTTGAGGTCGATGCGCACGAAGCCGTCAGCCAAAGCCCCCAATCGCCGGGCACGCTCTCGATAGTAGTCGGCAAAGCCCTCAACATCGCGCTTGAGCCGCGAATCCAAGCCCAGCACCCCATGTTCCAGGGCATTGGAAAACAGCTCGCTGAGCACACTGTGCAGGCTGCCGGTGCGCGAGCGCAGCGGGTGGATCTCCTGCAACAGTTGCACCAGGTACGGCACCGGGTTGAACCGCCTCAGGCTATCGCCGCGCAGTTCGAAGCCGAGCGACCAGTCGAGCGGGCTGGGCCGGCCGCGTTCAGCGTAGATCATTGGCGCCGGCACCCGCTCATCCGCCGTGAACATGCGGATGTCACACAAGCTGATGTCGTCCCGAGGCCGCCCACCGAAACGCTCAAGGGCCTGCATCACCTCATCGAACAGGCGCACCGAGTCTCGGTTGCCGGCCAACACCTCATGCAGGCGCTCGACGCCGAACAAGCGTTCTTGGTCATCGGCCGTGTCGAGCACCCCGTCCGACAACAACAGCAAGCGCTCCCCTGCCGCCAACGGCAGCACTTCGGTGCTGTCATCGAAGCGCTCGGGCGCAAGAACGCCCAGCGGCAGATGGCGCGAGACCAACGCCGACAGCACCTCACCGCCCGCCGACAAGCGATAGCCGTCAGGCATGCCGCCGTTCCACACCTCCACCGAACCGCGCTGCACGCTGAGGTTGAGCATCAACGCACAGCAGAACATGTCCACCGGCAGGATGCGCTTAAGCTTGGCGTTCATCTCGCGCAGCGTCTGCGCCAGGCCGTAGCCCTTGGCCGTCATGCCGTAGAACACCTCGGCCAGGGGCATGGCGCCGACGGCGGCAGGCAGGCCGTGGCCGGTGAAATCGCCCAGTAGCACCTGCATGTCCCCAGACGGCGTGAACGCTGCCAGCAGCAGGTCACCGTTGAACAGCGCGTAGGGCGATTGCAGGTAGCGGATATTGGGCGCGGCCAGGCAACCGGCATGGGCCACCTTGTCGAACACGGCCTTGGCCACCCGCTGCTCGTTGAGCAAGTAGTGATGGTGGCGAGTGATCTCGTCGCGCTGGGCCAGCACGGTCGCCTGCAACCGGCGCAGGCGGTCCATGGCGCGTATCTTGGCGGCGAGGATCACCGCACGGTAAGGCTTGGCCATGAAATCATCGCCGCCAGCCTCCAGGCAGCGCACCAGGGCGTCTTCCTCGTTCAGCGAGGTCAGGAAGATGATCGGCACCAGCGCCTCGCCGGCCAGGGCCTTGATCTGCCGAGCCGCCTCGAACCCGTCCATCACCGGCATCAACGCATCGAGCAGTACCAGTTGCGGCCGCCGCTCGACAAACAGCGCCACCGCCTGCTCGCCGTTTTCGGCCGTGAACACCTGGTGCCCTTGGCGCCGGACGATCTGCGCAAGCAACAGGCGGTCGGCCGCCCCGTCTTCGGCAACCAGCACGGTCAATGCCTGTTCGGCAGCCATCACACGGCTCAACTGATATCGAACAGTTTGTCGAAATTGGAGATGGCGAGGATCTTGCGAACGTCGGAGCTGGCATGAATGACGCGCACGTCGGCCTCGTCGCCGCCTGCATGGTCACGCAATAGCAACAGCATGCCGAGCGCGGAGCTATCGAGGTAGGTGGCGTCCTTCAGGTCGACCACCACCGAGTCAGGCTGGTCGTTCTGGCGCTCGTAGGCATCACGAAACTCCTGATGCTTGCCGAAATCGAAGCGCCCTGTGATCTTGATCGTCAGCTTTTTCCCGTCCTGCGAAAAATCAGTTTCGACTGCCATGCTAGCGATTCCTTCGATGATGGCGGATGCAACTCTTTTAAGGTTTAGCAGGCGATGGCATGGGTGGCAAGCACACGGCCCCGCCAGCGGCGCGCAGGCCGGTGCAAGTTAAAAGTGGCTTTGCCGCGGCAGGCGCTGGGACAGTTCGTCGAGCAGTCGCTGTTCGCGCTTGTCTTCGGCCCGCCGTGCTTCGTCCAGGTAACGTTGCACCAACTTGCGCAACCCCTCCACTCGGGCATAGGCCTGTTGCCAGGTGCCGCGGGCGTTGTTCAGGTTGTTCTGGTGCCAGGTAAGGCTCTGGCGCTGCTGGGTCATGGCCGTTTCCAATTGCCCGAGGAAGCGCTGGTAGTTGACCAGCCAGTTGCCATCGACGCCCTGCCCGCCGCGGCTGATCCACTGCAGTTGGTAGTCTTCACGAAAGCGCTCGAGCTCGGCCAGCTTCACCTGCGCCTGGGCCACCTGCTGCTGGAAGTGCCCAAGGCGCTGGGCAGCCTTGCGCTCGGCCTCTTCGGCCATGGTCACCACCGGCGCCAGGCGCGCAGCACGTCCAGGCAGCGCCATGGCCTATCAGCCCGCCGCCGGAGGCGTGAAGATCGCCCCCAGCTGCTCGCGGCTCTGCGCCATGCCGACGTTCTCGTCCAGGCCTTGGCGCAAAAAGTCCACCAGCCGCGATTGCAAGGCGATGGCCAGGTCCGTCTCCGGGTCGCCACCCGGCACATAGGCACCCACGCTGATCAGGTCGCGGCTCTGCGACAGGCGCGACCACAGTTGCTTGAATTTTTGCGCCTGGCGCAAATGGTCGCTATCGACCACCTGGGGCATGACCCGGCTGATCGAGGCTTCGATGTCGATCGCCGGGTAGTGGCCTTCCTCGGCCAGGCGGCGCGACAGCACGAAGTGGCCGTCGAGCACACCCCGCGCCGAGTCGGCGATTGGGTCCTGCTGGTCATCGCCTTCCGACAAGACCGTGTAGAACGCGGTGATCGAGCCGCCACCGGCCTCGCCATTACCGGCGCGCTCCACCAGCTTGGGCAGCTTGGCGAACACCGACGGCGGGTAACCGCGGGTGGCCGGCGGCTCACCGATGGCCAGGGCGATTTCACGCTGGGCCTGGGCAAAACGGGTCAGCGAATCCATCAACAACAGCACATTCTTGCCCTTGTCGCGGAAGTACTCGGCGATACGCGTGCAATACATGGCAGCGCGCAGGCGCATCAGCGGCGCATCATCGGCAGGCGATGCGACCACCACCGAGCGCTTGAGGCCTTCTTCACCGAGAATATGCTCGATGAATTCCTTCACCTCGCGGCCCCGCTCGCCGATCAGCCCGACGACGATGATCTCGGCTTCGGTGAAGCGCGTCATCATGCCCAGCAACACCGACTTACCCACGCCGGTACCGGCGAACAGGCCCAGGCGCTGGCCGCGACCGACGGTGAGCAGGCCATTGATGCTGCGAATGCCCACATCCAGCGGCACGCTGATGGGGTCGCGGTTGAGCGGGTTGATGACCGGGCCGTCCATCGGTACCCAGTCTTCGGCCTTCATGCCGCCTTTGCCATCGAGGGCGCGCCCGGCGCCGTCCAGCACCCGCCCGAGCATGCTCATGCCCATCGGCAGGCGGCCGCCGTCATCCAGCGGCACCACCCGTGCGCCGGGGGCGATACCGACGATGCTGCCAACCGGCATGAGGAACACCTTGGTGCCGGAAAAGCCCATGACTTCAGCTTCTACCTGCACCGGGTGGTAGCTGTCGTCGTTGATCACCAGGCAGCGGCTGCCCACTGCGGCGCGCAGGCCTTCGGCCTCCAGGGTGAGGCCGACCATGCGCAGCAGGCGGCCTTCGACGATGGGTTGCGCCGGCAGTTCGATCGCCTCGGCGTAACTGCCCAGGCGCTTGCCGAAACTGGTGCGATCAAGGCGCATCGGGGTGGTCCAGGTCGATGGACATATCCGCTGGCGCCGGGTGCAGGGAATGGTCGTGAAGCTGGTCGAACAACTGCGCCACGGCCTTCTCGATACGCGTCTCCATGCTGGCGTCGATGCGGCTGTGCGCCGTCTCGATGCGGCAGCCACCCGGCAGCAGGGCTTCGTCTTCAAGCAGGCGCCAGTTTTCTTCATGGCGTTCGCGCAAGGCCTTGGCCAGTTCGAAATCCTGGGGGTTGAGATGGATGCGGATGTTGTCGGCGCCCATCGGCAGCAGCTTGAGGGCTTCGCGCAGCACCTGGGTGATCTGGCTGGAGTCATTGCGCAACTCGCGGCCGATCACCTGGCGGGTCATGTGCGCGACCAGGTGCACCAGGGTTTTCTCGATGTGCGTGTCCTGTTCGGCAATGGGCTCCATCAGGTTCGCCATCAACTGCTCGAGGCTGCCCAGCTTGGCTGCCAGGGCCTGTTCGGCCTCCTGGCGCACCTTCAGCTGGGTGCTGTGAAAGCCCTCGCGCTCACCGGTGGCGAAGCCTTCGTTGTAGGCCTCCTGGCGAATCGCTTCGAGTTCTTCGAGGGTCAGCGGCTGGACTTCTTCCAGCGGTACCTCCTCGACTTCTTCCTCGATGGCTACCGGTTCCGGCTCAGGCTCGGGTTGCGGCTCAGGCTGCGGGTCGAAGCTGGGAAGCGCCCAGACGTCGACGCCCTCGAGGTCGCGGGCGCGAATCAGGTCGCTGGGGTGGTGCTCTTTGCTGGACATGTTCTCAGGTACTCAAAAACCATCTGCAAGCAACGCGGCCCCGTGTAGGAGCGGCCTTGCGTCGCGAAAGGGCTGCGAAGCGGCCCCTGGATTTCAGCGTCGCAACCTATATCGCCGGGTCCGCTCTGCGGCCCTTTCGCGACGCAAGGCCGCTCCTACACGAGGATGGATCAGATCATTTCCTCGGCGCCCTTGCCACCGAGCACGATCTCGCCAGCCTCGGCCATGCGGCGAGCGATGGTGAGGATTTCCTTCTGCGCCGTTTCCACGTCGCTGACCCGCACCGGCCCCTTGGCCTCTAGGTCGTCGCGCAGCAGTTCCGAGGCACGCTTGGACATGTTCTTGAAGATCTTGTCCTTGACCCGCTCGTCGGCGCCCTTGAGCGACACCACCAGTACGTCGGAGGACACCTCGCGCAACAGCGCCTGGATACCGCGGTCGTCGACATCGGCCAGGTTGTTGAAGACGAACATCAGGTCTTCGATCTGCTCCGACAGGTCGTTGTCGACCTCGCGGATCGAGTCCATCAGCGCACCTTCCACCGAGCTGTCGAGGAAGTTCATGATGTCAGCGGCACGCTTGATACCACCCAAGGTGGTCCGCGCGGCATTGGAGTTGCCCGAGAACTGCTTCTCGAGAATCTGGTTCAGCTCCTTGAGCGCTGCCGGTTGCACGGTGTTGAGCGAAGATACGCGCAGGATGATATCCAACCGCACCTTGTGGTCGAAGTTGCTCAGCACTTCACCGGCCTGGTCAGGGTCCAGGTAGGCGACCACGATGGCCTGGATCTGCGGGTGCTCGTAGCGGATCACATCGGCCACGGCACGCGGCTCCATCCACTTGAGGCTGTCCAGGCCGCTGGTGTTGCCGCCCAGCAGGATGCGGTCGATCAGGCCGTTGGCCTTGTCTTCGCCCAGGGCCTGGTTGAGCATCTTGCGGATATAACCGTCGGAGCCCACGCCCAGGCTGGTCTGGTCGCCAACGATGTCGACGAACTCGCTCATCACCTGCTCGACCTGGTCGCGGTGCACGTTGCCCATCTGCGCCATGGCCACACCCACCCGCTGCACTTCCTTGGGCCCCATGTGCCGCAGAACCTGGGCAGCATCGGTTTCGCCCAGCGAGAGCAGGAGGATCGCCGCTTTGTCGACACGGCTCAGCTTGGCGGTAACGGCTCGGTTATCACTCATCGGCGTTGATCCAGTCTTTCACGACCTGGGCCACGCGGCCCGGGTCTTCGGCCACCAGGCCTTTGATTGCGTTGAGCTGCGCCTCGTAACCCTCGCTCGGGCTTGGCAACAGAATGCTTGTCGGGCCACCCAGACTGACGCGGTCGTTGGCCAGTTCGCCATCCAGACCGATCATGCCGCCCAGCTCCATGTCGCTATCCGAGGCAGCCTGCTTGCCGCCCCCGGTGATGTTGTTGAGCACCGGCCGCAGTACGCCGAACACCAGCACCAGGATGAACACTACGCCCAGCACTTGCTTGACGATGTCCCAGAACCACGGCTGCTGATAGAAGGCGATGTCGGCGATTTCTTCGCCACGGTCGGCGGCGAACGGCACGTTGATTACCGTCACGCTGTCGCCGCGGCTGGCATCGAAGCCGACCGCGTCCTGCACCAGGCGGGTAAAGCGCGCCAAGTCCTCGGCGCCCCACGGCGCACGGGTGGCTTCGCCGCTAGCAGGGTCGACCTTGAGCTGGTCGTCGACCACCACCGCTACCGACAGGCGGGTCATGCGGCCCTGCTGCTGACGGGTGTGGCTGATAGAGCGGTCCAGCTCGAAGTTCTTGGTGCTCTGCTGACGCTTGTCCGACGGGTACGGCGCGAGCATTGGCTGGCCGGTGGCCGGGTCCATGATCTGCTGGCCGTTGGCATCCACCAGCGGTTGGCCAGGCTGGATGGCAGGGGCCGGGGTGGCGGCTGCGGCGGTGGTTTGCGGCGCGGAGGCAGCACCCGGTGGCTGGTTGCTCAGTGCACCCGGCACGCCTTGTGGGCCCTGGCTGCTGGCGCGCTGCTCGTCGACCGACTGCTCGCTGCGCAGCGCCGGCTGGTCCGGGTTGAACTGCTCGGACGTCGATTCCACCGCACTGAAGTCCAGGTCGGCGGACACTTCGGCCTTGTAGCGGTCATTGCCCAACACCGGCTGCAGGATATTGTGCACGCGCTGGGTGAGCATGCTTTCCATGCGGCGGCTGTAGTCGAACTGCTTGCCCGCCATGGTCAGGGCGGTGTCCTGCAACTGCTCGGACAGCAGGTTGCCCTTCTGGTCGACGACGGTGACTTGCGACTTGTCCAGCTCTGGCACGCTGGTGGCGACCAGGTTGACGATCGCCATCACCTGCCCGGCTTCCAGCGCGCGGCCTGGGTACAATTCGACCAGTACCGAGGCGCTGGGCTTGCGTTCGTCACGCACGAACACCGAGCTTTTCGGGATCGCCAGGTGCACGCGTGCGCCCTTGACGTTGTTCAGGCTGGACACTGTGCGCGCCAGTTCACCTTCGAGGCTGCGGCGATAGCGGGTGGCCTCCATGAACTGGCTGGTGCCCAGGCCCTGCTCCTTGTCGAGCAGTTCGAAACCGACATTGCCATCGCTCGGTGCCACGCCTGCGGCCGCCAGTTTCAGGCGCGCACGGGAGAGGTCGTCGGCCTTGACCAGCAGAGCGCCGGAATTGGGCTCGACGTTGTAGGGAATGTCTGCAGCGGCCAGGGTTTCCATGACCTGCTTGGTGTCCATGCCCGACAGGCTGCCGTACAGCGGCCGGTAGTCGGGCTGTTGCGACCACAGCACCACGGCAAAGCCGATGGCCACGCTCGCGGCCAAGCCGACCATGAGGCCGACCTGACGCAGCATGGGCATCTGCGAGATGTTTTCCAGAAACGCCATACCGAACAGCGGCGGCTTGGACGCTGGCTGGCCGCTCTTGGCGGGGGCGTTGTCGACGACTGCTTCAGCCATGGGTTACGTCCGTCCTCAAACCGGCATCTGCATGATGTCCTGGTACGCCTGGACCAGCTTGTTGCGCACCTGGGTCATCGCCTGCATGGAAACGCTGGCCTTTTGCGAAGCGATCATCACGTCGGTCAGGTCGACGCCGCTCTTGCCAATCTCGAAGGCGTTGGCCAGCTGGGTGGAGGCCTGCTGGGTCTCATGCACCTTGCCGATGGCCTGGCCGAGCATGTCGGCAAAGCTGCTCTGGCCCGGCGCCAGCTCAGGCGCGACGGACACCTTGGGCAACGACATGGCGTCGGCCTGCATGGCCCGCATGTCCAGCATCAGACGATTGAATTCAACACCTTGGCTCATGACCTTCTCTCTCCGGCGGCCGCATTTTTTTGACACTCATGCGGCGGATAGCTCGTGTAAAGCAACAAAGGTGCCAGCCTTGCCACCCTTCTGATTTAACGCGCCGTTGTAGGAGCGGCCTTGTGTCGCGAATGGGGCGCGCAGCGGCCCCAGGTTCTGTGGCGCAGCAAAAATCGCCGGGGCCGCTACGCGCCCCATTCGCGACACAAGGCCGCTCCTACAAAGGCCGCACCCGACATAACCCGCACCTGCGGCTTATCAGCCAAAAAGGCTGGCCTCGACGTCAAACCCGGCATCGCGCATTTGTGCCAGCTTGTAACGCAAGGTGCGCGGGCTGATACCCAGCCGCTCGGCGGCCTCCTTGCGGCGGCCACGCTCGGCGCGCAAGGTGTCGATGATGGTCTGGTACTCATGGCGGCGCAGGTCATCACCCAGGCCACCCACCTCGACTGCCACTTCGGGCAATGAAGGCGCCGCGCCCGCCGACAATGGAATGGCGCCGGCCAGACAAAAATCCGCCGCCTCGATCACCCCGCCCTGCTGCAGGATCAACGCCCGCTGCAAGGCGTTGTCCAGTTCGCGCACGTTACCCGGCCAGGCATACGCCTGCAGGCAGGCCCGCGCTTCGGCAGACAAGCGCACCGGCGCATGCTTCATCTTGCCGACATGGCGGGCCAGCAGGCGTTCGGCCAGTTGCAGGATGTCGCCCTTGCGCTCGCGCAACGGGCACCAGGCCAGGGGGAACACCGACAATCGGTAATACAAGTCTTCACGGAACCGCCCGGCCGCCACTTCGCCCGCCAGATCGCGGTTGGTGGTGGCCAGCACGCGGATGTCCAGGCTGATCGGCTTGCGCCCGCCTACCCGCTCCACCTCACGCTCCTGCAACACCCGCAACAGCTTGGCCTGCAACGTCAGCGGCATCTCGGAGATTTCGTCGAGCAGCAAGGTGCCGCCCTCGGCCTGCTCGAACTTGCCGGCCTGGGCCGCGATGGCGCCGGTGAAAGCGCCCTTCTCATGGCCAAACAAGGTGGCTTCGAGCATGTTGTCGGGGATCGCCGCGCAGTTGATCGCCACGAAGGGCTGGGCTGCCCGCGGGGACTGCTGGTGAATGAAGCGTGCCAGCACTTCCTTGCCGGTACCCGACTCACCCGAGATCAGCACCGTCGAGTCGCTGCGCGCCACGCGCGCGGCCAGCTCCAGCAATTGTCGGCTGGCCGGCTCACAGGCTACCGGCCCCTCCTCGTCCACCGCACTCACGCGCCCGGCAGCATGGCGCTGCACCAAACACAGCAGCGCCTTGGGCTCGAACGGCTTGACCAGGTAATCGGCTGCGCCCTGGCGCATCGCTTCCACGGCACGTTCCACCGCAGCATGCGCGGTCATCAGCAACACCGGCAGTTGCGGCTGCTGGCGGCGCAACTGCGCCAGCAACTGATGCCCATCCATACCCGGCATGTTCACGTCACTGACCACCAGGCTGAAGGCCTCGCTCAGCACAGCCTCCAGTGCCTCTTCGGCACTGCCCACGGCGCGGTAGGCGAAACCGCCGATTTCCAGGGTATCGCCGAGCGCCTGGCGTAACACGCGGTCATCCTCGACCAGCAGCACCTTGATGGTCATCCGTGCGCCTCCGCCAGTTGCCCATCGATCAACGGCAGCTCGACTCGCACGCAGGTGCCGCGCCCGACCTTGGAACGCACGCTGAGCGTACCCTGGTGCGCCCGCACCACGGCCTTGACCACGGCCAGGCCCAGGCCGGTGCCGGTGGCCTTGGTGGTCAGGAACGGCTCGCCCAGGCGGCCTAGCACGTCGGCGTCGATACCGCTGCCGGCGTCACTCACGCACAGGTGCAACACCTGCTGGCGACGGAACACGTGCACCTTGAGCCGCGCCGGCGCCTCGCTCGCTTGCAGGGCATTCTCGATCAGGTTGAGCATGGCGCCGACCAAGGTGTCGCGGTTGCACAGCAGCTCGCCCAGGTGGCTGTCGCACTGCCAACGCACGGCATGCCCTTGCACGTGCGACTGCGCGGCCTGCTGCAAGGCCTGGAACAGCCCTTTGGGGCTCACCCGATCGCCGAGCGGCAGCTCGCCACGGGCGAACACCAACATGTCGCGCACCTGGTGCTCCAGCTCGTGCAGGCGCTCCTTCAAGGTACCGGCGAAGCGCTGGCGGGTTTCCACGCTCAGGTCTTGCTCGCTATCGGCCAGGTGGCTGGCGTAGAGCATGGCTGCCGACAGGGGCGTGCGGATCTGATGGGCCAGCGAGGCGACCATGCGCCCCAGCGACGACAAGCGCTCGTGGCGAGCCAACTGGTCTTGCAGGCGACGGGTTTCTGTCAGGTCGTTGAGCAGCACCAACTGGCCGGGCTCGGCATCCAGCGAGCGGGTGGCGATGGACAGGCGGCGGCCGTCGCGCAGCGAGACTTCATGGCCGTCGTCCTTGCGCGGGGCGAAGCTGCGGGCAATCACCTGGCGCCACAGCTCGCCGATCAGCGGCTCGCCGAGCAGTTCGCAGGCGGCCGGGTTGGCTTCGCGCACCAGGCCGTGGCCATCGATCACGATCACCCCGCCGGGCAGCAGGTCCAGCAGGTTCTGCAGGCGGTTGGCCAGGCGTTCCTTTTCACTGAGTTCGGCGATGCGCTGGGCGCTGACCACCGCCAGCTCGCCCTTCAGTTCGCTGACCCGCGCTTCAAGCAGGCTGTAGGACTGGCTCAGCTGGCTGGAGACCTGGTTGAACAGGGCGAAGGCTTGCTCGACACCCTGTCGGCTTTCCTGCTCGATCAGGGCATGCCCCTGCGGATCGGGGGCTCGGGAAACGTGGGCGGCCTGGGGCATCGTGCTCTCTCGCGTGGCTGACCGTCATAAAAACGGTATGTTGCCAGCGGTGTAGCAATAGCCGTGCCGAAGATGGGGATTTTCGGATGCGCTGCCTCCCTCGCCCGCAATGGGCGAGGGAGGCCAGCCAGGCTCAATCCGGCAGCCAGGCCTTGCGCCAGTGATTCAGGTTGTCGCCTTCGAGCATCCAGCCGCCCTGCACCGCATCGCGCAGTGCATCACCCGCCTTCGCCGTCGCATCCAGGTCGGCAAGGTGCATGCGGATGGCCTCTACCCAGCTACGGAAACGGTTCTTCACCAGGGTGACCGGCAAGTCGCTGTAGCCCTGATAGCAACGTACGTCGCTGGCGATCACCGGGAAACCACAGGCGCCGTACTCCAGCAGGCGCAGGTTGCTCTTGCACTCGTTGAACAGGTTCTGCTCGACGGGCGCCAGGGCCAGGTCCAGGTTCATTCTGGCCAGCGCCGCGGGGTAGTGTTCAAAGGCAATGCCTTGGTGGAACTCATGCACATAAGGCCGCAGCTTATCCGGGCACATGCCGAAGAACACCCACTCCACCTCGTTGGCCAGCTCCCTGACCACGTCCGCGATCACTTCCAGGTCGCCCGTGTGGCTTGCGCCGCCCGCCCAGCCGACACGCGGTTTGCGCGACTGCCGGCGCTGGGCGTTGAGGCCTTTCCAGTAGCGGGTATCCAGCGTGTTGTGTACCACCCGGATATCGTCATGCAGGCCGGCAAAGGCCTCGGCCAGCGGCTGCGAAGAGACGACAAAGCGGTCCACATAGGCCAGGCCGCGACGTATGGAGCGCAGAATGTCCTTGGGCATGTGCGCCCTGTGTACGCTCTTGATCGGCAGGTTGGGCAGATAGTCGTCCAGCTCGAAGACCTTGAAGGCCTGCGAAAACGCGTGCATCCGGCGTATGTGCTCAATCTGCTCGTCGCCCACCTGGCGCTGCAGGACGATGCTGTCCGGCTGGTAGCGCTCCAGTTCGCCTGGTGCCAGGTGATTCCACGACAGCAGCCCCTCGGCCAGCCCCTCGCGGCTGAGCGCATCGAGCGGCTGGATGACCCGGTAGTTGCCACAACCCTGCCTGTCCGCCGCATGGGCCAGGATCGTCGGCAGCGGCTTCCAGGACGACAGCGGTCGCCAGCTCAGCTGGGTGGGCGCCAGGCCGAAGCCATTGGTGGACGACAGCGAGAAGTTCGGGTTGTAGAACGGGTCTCGCGCCAGTGCCGGCAGCCAGCGGGCATACAAGGCGTCTTCTTCCTCGGTGCTGGCCGGCGTTGCCGCATCTTCGCTGAGCAGCAATTGCACACGCGGCGTCCACACGTTCAGGTAGCCGGCACGGGACAGGCGCAGGCACAGATCGACATCCGCCCAGCGCTGCAGCTCGGGTGTCTCGTCGAAGCCACCCACCTCAAGGAACAGGCCCTTGTTCACCAGCAAGCACTTGCCGCTCACTGCGACATAGTTCTGGTCGACCTGCAGGCGCTGCAGGTAGCCAGATGCATCCAGCGGCTGCCCGGCAAAGGCTTCGCCAACCGGGCCGTTCAGGCCGAGCACGAAACCGGCATGGCTGATGGTAGCGTCCCCCGCCACCAGCTTGGCCCCCACCACGCCGACTTCCTGGCGCACGCCATGGTTGAGCATCTGCTGCAACCAGTCGCTATCGAGCACCGCAGCGCCCTCGTCCAGCCACAGCAGGAACTCACCACGCGCCTGCTCGGCGGCCTGGTTGCGCATGTGCGCAGGCGCCATGCCGGCAGGGAAACGCAAGCAACGAATGGCATCGGTGCCGAGCTGGGCAACGCTATCGAGCCAGCTGCTCACTGCTGGGCCGGCATCATTGCGCGCCAGCAGAAGCACCTCGTAGTTTCGATGGGGCGTCTTCTCCAGGATGGTTTCCATGCAACGCTGCGCCCGCTCCGTGCTGTTGCCTTGGAGCAGGATCAGGATGCTGACCGGCAAATCACCGGGGGCGCCGTAGTCGAGGTCATAACGCCCGGGCAGACGCGACTCGACGCGAGCCTGCGGAAAACCGCGTGCATGCAGATGGCGCTGAATGACCTCGCGCTCGTCCGGGCAGTCGCGCAGCGTCTGCGCATCGCTGATCAGCAACGGCTCGCTGATATGCCCCAGCCCCTCGAAACCGGCGGCCTCGATCAGGCGCAGGATGTACTCCAGCTCGAACGCCTGGCCTGCCTCCTGGCGGAAGCCGCCCATGTCCAGCCACACCTGACGGTTGAACAACCAGTGGCGTGACAGGCTCGCCGGCAAACTCAGAAGAAGATCAAGGTTGAGGTCAGGGCGCAGCGCAGCGCCCATTTCCGCGCCATCGCCACGCAAACCTTCATCACCATAAACGGCCCGACAGCCAGGCGCTGCCAGCAGATCAAGCGCGGCAATCAGCAGGCCGCTGGCAGTGAACTCAACGCCCGCCTCTACCAGCATGAACCAGTCGAACTCACCCGCCAGAACTGCCTGGTTGAGCTGGTCGCTGAGGCTGGCGTCGCTCAAACGCAGGCACTGCAGTTTGCCCTGGGCCGAAGTTGAGGGTGCCTCCCCCGGCGTCAGCGCGATGACTTTCACTGTGGGGTAAAGGCAGTTATCGCTGCTCAAGCTTTGCAGCGATGCTTTCAAGGCATCCGCATGCCCTTCAGCGTCCACCACGATGACCCCGATTACAGGCCCACCCTGATGGGCTTGCAGGCGCTGCCCGATCAGCCGGCTCTGCATGGCATCCGGAACGCGTTCGGCCAGCCAGTCTTGCAGTGTCAATGACTTGGGCTTTTCGCCCAGATGCTCCAGCATTTGCTGGCGCCCGCGCTTGACTTCATCACTGCCACAGTCGGCATGGCGTGCATACAACTCACGATACAGCGCAGGGTAATCTTGCAGTGCCTGCTCCGAACGTCGTGCAGGGGCATTGTCATCCCGGCGCATGCGCACTTGCACCGTCTCATCACGAACATGGTGGAAAGCGCTTCGAGCACATAAGTGCATGAGGAAGTCCCAATCCTCCAGACCTGTCAGTGATTCGTCGAAGCCCCCTACGGCCAGCGCAAGCGCACGTGGGCAGGCAAAGGTGTTGACCGGGATGTAGTTGTTGACCAGCAACCGTTCGCGGGAGTACGCCTCGTGGGGGTAGCGCTGCTCACGCGCCACCTCGGCCCTCTCGCCCGCCGTGATCGTTTCTTGAATGAACACCGCATCCGTATACACCACGCTGTCGGGGTGAGCCGCCAGCGCGTTGGCCAATGCTTCGAGATGACCAGGCAGGAACAGGTCGTCGTCGTCCAGATAAACGACATACCGACCACGGGCCAGGTGCAAAGCGGTGTTACGGGCAGCGGCAGGGCCGCGATTACGGCCTTGGCGGATGTACGTGACAGGGAAATCGTAATCAGCCAGCAGCGACTCGACCGGGTCGCCGTTGTCATTGACCAGAATGACCTCGAAGTCCTTGAAAGACTGGTGGCCAATGCTGTTCAGCGCATCGCTGAGCAATTGCGGGCGGTTGTAGGTCGTCACGATAATCGAGAACAACGTCGTTTCTTGCCGCCGCGCCTGCCCTTCCAAACGCTCGCAGAGCTGGCGCGCCCGGGCACCCAACTCGGAATGCTGCTCGCCAGGGTATTGCTCCAGACGCCGTTCGAGGTGCGCCGCCACCTCGCGCTCACGCCCGTAGAGGTGATGCTGCGCATTGCGCTCGAATACCCCCTCGACAATGGCAAGGTGCCCGATCAATGGCTCAACGGAGGCGTAGAACTGGTTCGACTCCTGCGCACCGTGCCAGCGATAGCTGACACCGGGCATATCGACATAGGCGAAATCGGGGTAACGCTCCGCCATCTGCACGACCATCTCCCAGTCACCGGCACCGTACGTCTTGCCTGGACTCCAGACCTGACAAAATGCCTCACGCCGGTAGATCACTGCCGACGGTGTCATGTAACTGTCGAAAATCAGCAGGTCAGCGACTTCATTGCGCCCACCGACATAATCGCCGTTGCGGTAACCGGGATGACGAGGCTGGTTCAACGCCTGCCCAGCGCCATTGACCCAGCGAATGCCGGTATAGCCAACCGCCACATGGGGCTGGCTTTCCAGCGTAGGCAACAGGCGCGACAGGTGGCCCGGGTTGAAAAAATCGTCGGCGGAAAGGAACGTGAAGTACCGCCCCTGTGCGATACGCAAACCATTGCGCCAGTTGTAGCCTGGGCCGAAATTGTATCGGTTACGGATGTAACGCACGCTCGGGTTGCCCGCGAATGCCGCCATTACCTCGGTGGTGTCGTCCGTGGACGCATTGTCCAACACCAGGATCTCGATATCGTCCACGCCCTGGTCGAGTACCGACTGGACACACTGGCCAAGGTAACGCCCGTGGTTGTAGGTCGGGATCACGACACTCAGCAGGGGCTCGATGTGCCGTACCGCAGCGGCATCATCAGCGATTGCGGTGGTTACCTTGTACAGCCAGTAGTCTGCCGAACAATGGTAGTTCCTGGAGTAGTCGCGATCTTCCGTATCTCGGGTGATTGGCCACGCTTGCGAGTCGGATGCGTCAGCATCGGGAAGTTTCAGGTAATCCAGGCAGACCAGCGAAGTACTGGGCTGGCCTTCCTTTGCCGGGACAAGGATTTTGCTGAAGGCGGCTTCTTCTTGCAGCGCCTCCCGTTGCTCGGCATTACCTAATAGCAGATATCGCTGTGCTTTTGACGGCAACTCGCACACCGCCTGGGCCTGACGAGGGTGGGCAATCAGAAGCACGCCATCGGCCTCTCCTGCGGCATCAGTAGCCCGCTCGAACAACAGCCCGTTGCTCAAGCCATACACCGTCAGGGGCTGCAGCGGCAATTTGCGCTGCAAGCCTTCCCAGTCCGCATCGGACAGCAGGAATGCCTGCTGATCTTCCAGGCAAAACCCAGCTACCCGTACTCGCCAAGGTTGCCCGGCACAACGCCCACCTGCGATCAAAGCCCAATTCGTCATGCTGTCACTTCCCAAAAATGGTTGCTCGCTTGCGTCAAGCGACACGGCGCCTGTCGGCACGTAGCCTGTATGTCGTGAATCACGCAGATGCCGTCAGGTCCTTCCAGGACACGACGCGTGCCGCTGCCCTGAGGTGCTGATGGATAAGCGCTTCAATGTAATGTTCATGATCCCGCTCGGAACTGATGACCACGACATCGCCCTCTTCCACGTGCTCACTCATCCAGGCCAAGGGCTGAATGGGTACGCCCAGCATTTCTCTGCCCTGGCGATTGATGTTGGAATCGATACAGGCAACGACCTGATCGCCGTTTTTCTCGGCTTCAAGAATCAGCAGCGCGGCGATGAAGGCACTACCGAAGATGATGATCCTGCGCCCCTCCAGGCCGGCCAGGATGCTCGAGCGTGGCGTTGCGGTGACTTTGCGCGCCCAGCTCAGAAGTTTCTCGGTAGCGCTGGCATGCCCGGAGGCCGACAGCGTGTTCAGTTGGCACGCCGGTTCGCCCAGCGACAGAAGCTGGGCCAGCAGAAACACAGGCAGGCCCGCCAGAAAGGCGTCGGGGGCCAATGCCATGTTGCGCTGCAGGCCGTCGGCCGTTTTACCAATCTTCTTCAAAATGCCGTTGTTGATCGCCCTCGCGGGCTGGGTCGTAATGGCTTCCTGAATAAAGAAGCGCGCCGTGAAGGCATCGAAATGCAGGGTTTCTGCCTCCAGCCCGGGAACGCCCTTGGCGATGTGCTTCAGGTCTCGATAGAGGGCGACCCCAGGCAGCGACAGGCTCGCCGCATGGGAGAACTGCTGGGTATGCACCCGACGGCGCAGCAAGGGCTGGTCAAGGTAGCCGATGGCATGCCGGCGATTGATGCGCGCCGGCATCAGCACGTCCTCGATGCCCGCCGTCTCCAGGGTTTTCTTGCGCGCAGCCGCCTCGCCGAGGCACGCGTGTACCGCATACAACTTGGGCAGTACGGCGCGCTCCAGCATCACACCGCTGGGCATCGGCCATAGCCGCTCCTTGAGGAAACTGCTGATGTATTCCCCGGGCGCGAAAATTCGCTCCGCGTCAGGCACGGTGCTGCCCCCGACCAGCGCATGGCCATCCTGATCAATGTCGCTGACGCGCGTCCACACCAGCCGCACCTCGGGGTGGCCATCCATGAAGCGCATCTGCCGTTCCAGCATGTCTTGCTCCATGACGTCGTCGTCATGGGTGACGATCACCCGTCGCCCCAGGGCGAGGTGATAAGCCGAACGGCAGTTGAACTCCACGGTGGAAACATTGCGCGAGTTCCTGACGTAACGAATTCGCGGGTCCTGCAGGCCCAGAATGAACTGCGCCGTCCCGTCACTGCTGCCATTGTCGAGAACCAGCAGCTCGAAATCCTCGAAGCTCTGGCCGAGCACGGCAGCGAGGGACTGCTTGAGGTAGTCCAGTCGGTTGTAAGTCAGCAGAGCAACGGTCAGCGGCGGAATGGCTGGGTTCATGGCATGGACCGCAGCAGGTCGGCGATCTGACGGTGCTGCTGCTCGTGCACAAAGACGAAGTTGGTTTCCTGGGTTTGCTCGTCAATGCCCGGGCAGGGGTGCAGCCCCTCTTTGCTCAGGGTAAAGGCCTGATAGCCGATACGACCAAGCCGCTCCACCACCTCGTTGGGGTGGTAGTCGAACTGCCTGGCCCACTTCCTCAACAGCTCGATCAGAATCACCGGCTTATGGCGAGCGAGCATCGCCTCGCCGCCCTGGATCACCATCAACTCCGCACCCTCTACATCGCACTTGATGATCTGCGGCGCCAGCTCATGCTGCGCGCAGAAGCTATCCAGCGTCGTGGCCGGGCAGGACACCTTCTGCAGGCTTTCCTGGCTGCCCGGTTGCCCGGCCAGCACCTGGGAAGTGGCGCCGGAACAGTTGGGCGTGTAGAGAAACTCCAGCGTCGCCTGCTGGTTCGAAAAGGCCAGCCGGTGCGCCTCTATGTTGAACAAGCCGTTGTGGCGGATGTTGCGCTCTAGAATCTCATGGGTATGCGGAATCGGTTCGAAGGCGTGAATCCGCGCCGAGGGGCAGTGCCGTGCCAGCGCCAGGGCATACCAGCCGCAATTGGCGCCGATGTCTAGAACCACCCCGTTTTCCGGGGTGATGGCTTTGAGGAACTCGGTTTCCAGTGTTTCATAGGCACGGAAGTTCATCAGGGTGCAGGGCACCAGGTGCTGGTCCTGGGGGTCGAGAAACAACTCGATCTGCTGCGAGCGGGAACGCACGAAGACGCCCTCCGGCAGGATACGCAGAGACTCCACGTCGGTACCGGCGAGGAACTCGGGGTACTCGAACAGGCTGGCGTGCCGTACGTGGATGGCCTCGATGTAATCCTGCTTGGCAGATTCCCCGGCCTCGTAGGCCGCACGGATGTGGTTAAGCGTGTTCATCGGCATTACCTGGCTCCGGTGGCGAGGCTGAGGATTCTGCCGCGCCAGTCATGTTGCTGGATCAGTGTGTCGCGGATCTCTGCAGCGTAAGTGGTACTGGCAATGAACACAGTGGCCCCCTGGTGCTGCGCCAGCTCATCGGGGCCGGTAATGGTCACACCGAGCAGGGGTTTGCCCTGCAGGTTCCTGTTCCGGTCGACGATGCCGCAGATATTGGCCTTGCCCAGCCGGGTATCGCAGAGCAACCGGCTGGTAAGCGCGCCAGCGCCCCAGATCAGCACCGGCTCGGCACTGGCCTCCAGTTGCTCGGCCAGCGCTTCCACCGGGCGCAATACCTGCCGCGACAGCTCGACATAACTGAGCAGGCTGGCAGCCGCCACAGCATCAAGCGTGAAACGCTTCGCTGCCTTGGTCGTCTTGCGGTACATGGCCAGCAGGTAATGGTTGTCGTAGAAATCGTTGTGCTGGGAGATGACCGTCACTTTCTCGAAGCCGCTGGCAGCCAGCAGGTTGTCCAGGCTGACGGCACTGAAGAAGTTGATGTGCTCCAGCGCAAACTCGAGGAAGGGCTCAGCCGGCGGCGTCTTGCCGAAGGCCTCGGCATCGGGAACCGCGATGAACAGATAACCATCGTCCGCCAGCAGCGCCGCAATCTTGGCCATGCTGTTGCGCAGGTCGGCAATATGCTCCAGCACGCCGCAAAGGCTGATCAACTGGAAGCGCTCTTCAGTGACGAAAGCATCCACGGTCGCGCTTCTGATCTCCACCCCGTAGATTTCGTGCGCCAGCTTGGCTGCAGCCGGGCTGGGCTCCATACCGAGCAAGCGCTGGAAGCCTGCCTGTTTGAAATGTGCAAGGAAATGCCCCATGCCCGAACCGATATCGAGAATGCGAGCATCGCTTGCCAGGTCTGCATGTTGCTGGACGAAGTGGAAGAAATCCCCGTGAATACGCGCCAACCCGGGCGGCAGGTCGGTATGCAGGTGATGCTCGACGTTCTGATAGAACTGATCGAGCGCCGACTGATCCGGAATGTCGCTGGCGTAGGCAAAACCGCAGGTGCGACAGGCCACCACATCGTAATGCACGGCCTGGGGAAGCCCCGGGAACAGAAAATGCTGACGGTGCAGTTGCTCTAGATGGCTTCCGCTACAAATTTCACACGCTCTCATATCGCCTACCCTGAACTTTACGAACGGCCTTGCCAAAACCGAAAGACGCAACAATAACTGGCCAAATAAAGCGGTTTTAACCCGCCTGTGTATTGAGACGAGAACGGTACCAACGTTGGGAAATATCACTGATCTGGGCAAGCTTCAAAAAGGTCTCGTCCGGAATCCCGGCGCAAATAGCAAGTTGCTGCTCCAGGTTGAACATTTCTTCGGGTGAGTAACGCGGGACGCGCTCCTCGCTGGCCACCTGCACGTCAGGCTCAGGTTCCCAACTATCAATAATCGAACCCGCTGCATCGATATTGCCGTCGAGCCCAAGCGTGCGCAGCGTCTGAACGAATCGCGCATAGGCATCTTGATACCGCGAAAGCGTCGCGGTGTAGTCACAGCGTGACAAGAAGAAGTTGATATCCATTGACGCGGGTAGCTCATGCTCCGCCACAAACGGCAGTGAGAAGAACTCGCACATTTCCCGCACCCTCGAATCGTGCGCAATGAACACGGCAGGCTTCCCGGCATGCAGCGCCGGCGTCAAACCATGCATGCGGGCACCGAACACAAAATCCATCGAGCCGAGGAATGCCTTCCACAGGCTATAGTTTGTAAAGTAGCGAACGCGCTTTTGTTTCAACAAGGCCAGCACAGGCGCCAAGTCTTTATAGAAACGCCGCGCCGCATGGATATCAGCCGCGCTGACCTTCCCGGGGTAATAGAGCGCCTGCGCAAGCAGGCCAAAGACCTGCTCGACATAGTAATAATCGTGCTGACTGGCCAGGCGCAGAACGTCGTCGATGCGGCTATGACGATTGCCCTGATAGTTCGAGTAGCACACCGCAACCTTTTCAGGGTTGTGCGGCACCTCCAGCAAGGACGTACGCAGCGAAGGGCCATTCAGGTAGAGGGACGGGCAGCCTAAAGGAACGGCATTCTTGATCCCGAGGCTATTCAGCACGTCCGCTGAATAATAACCGCGCGTCCCCACCACCGGTGACCGATCGGCAATCACACTCAGGTAGCGAACCACGGCAGGAGAAAGCTGCTTGTGGAAGCCGGGCTGATAATCGTACTCCCTGGCTTGAATGGATTCACCAAGACTGAAAAAAGGAATTTTCAGTTTCTCGATAAAGTCCGTGACGTACGCGTAAGGGTAACCATCCTGGTCATACGGAGGCGGCGCAATTCTGCAAGGAATGAAAAATATCACCTTGGAAAATCGTTCATTGACCTCTTCTGCGGTCATCCGAAAATTCCACGCCTCAACATGACGCCCCGAGGTCAACATGGCGCCGGCATGAGCGTAAACAATATCCCCAATATTGATGAATTGAGAATGATATTGGTAGTTGGCCCCGGTCTTTCTAATGCCCTCAGGCGGAGGGAGGTAACCAATGAGTGTCGGACGCGAATCGGGAGCGGTCATGTATGGGCCTGCAAGAGTCGGGACAAACCCACATCCAAAGGTGTGAGTGGCGCCCACCCTAAAGCGCGAATTTTGTCGATATTGAAATGCCCGGCGTTTCTCACGGCAGGTGCCGGGCCACTGCGCGCCTGCGGCCTGACCGTGAGCTGCCCTGCCTTACCGGCTGAGGCAATCAACTTTCCGGCCAATTCCAGGATGCTGGTTTCCTGCGTTTCACCGACGTTGTAGGCATGGCCCGCTTCGCCCCGGAACAGGATGTGGAACAGCCCGAGCACGGTATCGGAGACATAGCAGAACGGACGCGAGGCGCTTCCATCGGAATCCAGCTGGATATCCCGGTTGTGAAGGACATCGGCAAGCAGATCGGAGATCGCCCGGCCATCGTCCAGCCGCATACCCGGCCCATAGCAATGGGAAATCCGCGCAATCCTGGCATCCACACCGTATTGGGTGTGGTAGGCCTGGCACAGCGTTTCGGCCAAGCGCTTGCTCTCGCCGTAGCAGGCCCGTGGAGCCAACGGGTCTTCCCGGCCAAAATCACCTTCCGCGATCGCATCGGTTTGCCAAGGGTTGTCGCCGTACACCGCACCACTGCTGAGAAACAGAAAACGTGCCTGCTTGTCCCGGGCCAGCTCAAGCAGTGCCCGGGTGCCATCGGTATTGGCACGGATCGTATCGACCGGCCGTTGCAGATAGTCCTTGGGGCTGGCAGGGCTGGCGGCATGGACGATGAAATCCAGCGGTGCAGCAAGGCCGCAGGGCTGGGTGACATCCTGGATCAGAGGCGTCACTTCGCCTGGAATATCCAGCCAGGGCATGCGCTGACGCAGTTTTGCCAGGTCCCGCGCCAGGGCGTACACGTGCACCTTCGCCTGAGGCTGACGCCGATTGAGCCAGACGAGGGCTTCGACGACATGCCCACCAATGAAGCCCGAGGCGCCAGTGACCAGAATATGACGGCCGTGCAGGGCTTCCCAGGGCAGCAGGGCTGCGAGCATCCCGCTCAAGTCCGCAGCGAGAACGGGATCAGGCGTTTTCATAGATGCTATCCAGGCCAATGATGCGCTGCGCTGCAATCCCAAGGTCAAGCAGGTGCTGACGGATGTCCGTGGCGAAGCGAATGGAGCAGATGAGGATGGGCAACTCCGCGTGCGCTTGCGGATCGTAGGCACACACCACGTGTTTACCCAGGCGCTGCCCCCATTTGGTTTCTGATGAGTCCAGCAGGGCGTGGATATCCAGCGACTCGGCAATCGGTGCCAGATAATTGAGGTAGTCGCCGCCAATGCCGTACACCAGGAACGGGCCGCCGGTTTGTTCACGAAAACGCTGCAGCAGACGCTGCTCGCGCTGCTCAGCCGCAGGCTGCAGGCGGGCGACGAGGCGCACCGAGTCCGAGTAGACCGGCGATTCGTAATGCCCCACGGACAACGCTTCGCAGGTAAAGCCGCAACGTGCGAGCAGCAGGGCCAGCGACGCCGGGGTGAACTGGTGCAGGTGCTCGGGATTGCGATCACTGGCCAGCAGCGGATGCCCGGCCTGGTTCGGCACCTCGATCAGCACACGCCCGTCCGCACTCAGAAGGCTCGCCCAGGCCGCAAGCTCCTGCTCGGGTCGAGCAATATGCTCCAGCACATGGAAGGACACGATCAACTGGTACGGCGTTGCCTCAATCTCGCTGGCTGGCGTGTGGAATACGCGGTCAAGTTTCTGCGTCGCCAGCACCCTGTCCTGCGACAACTCCACACCCTCATAGGTGACGGCAAAGCGCGCCTTGATCTCGCGCCCGAGTTCACCTTCCGCACAGCCGACTTCGAGCACGCGTTCCTTGCCTGTCTTCAGCAAGTCGGATACCGCGGCGACACGTTCACGCATCTTGCGCTTGAACCAAGGCGTGTTCAGATCGTTACGAGCGACCAGCGTTTCATAGTAGCCCGCCTCGTCCATCGGCATCCGCCAACGATGTCCACACAGCCGGCAAGCGGTGTATTGCGGGCGGGGCAATACGCGCTCGACCGTTGCGCAGCAGGGGCATGTGTTGGCTGTAGCGGCTGTGTTCATGCGCGCACCAGGCGTTCCAGCAACTGTTGCGGCGAAGGCAATGGCTGCTCATGACTGGCAAATTGACCATAACCCCAAGCGACTGGCCAGAACTCGACACCATTGGCCGCCGCTGCACGACCGTCTGCGACGGTATCGCCAATGTAAAGGGCCGATTGCGCGGCAATGCCGCCATCCCCCAGCAAGGCAGCGATCATGCCGGCCTTGTCCGTGTAGCGATCAGGGTAGGAGTCACTGGCATACACGTCGCTGAACAGCCCTTGCCAACCCAATGCCGCAATGATGCGCTGGGTCGGCAGCAGACGTTTGTTGGTCGCGATGGACAGACTGAAGCCTTGCTCGCGCAGCTGCTCCAAGATCGCCTGGCAACCCGCATAGGCCGGTGTTTCCAGGCAGGCTTCGGAATCGTAAATGTCCTTGAACGAGGCGCTCAGGGCATCCAGCAATGCTGCGTCGTCACTGCCGCTCAGTGTCGCCAGCGTCTGGCGCAAGGGCGGCCCGATCAGGCTGGCGTCTATGGGGCGCATGGCCTGCAGCCCGTGCGCCTTCAGCACACGGGTAAAGCAGACAAGAATGGCCGGCGCCGAGTCCACCAAGGTGCCGTCAAAGTCGAACAGGACGTGGCGTTTCATCAATTGACCTGCTGCCGAACCTGGCGCGATACCGGGGCGATGTTGCCAGCCATTTCTTCCTCCAATACCGCCAGCGGCAGCAAGGGGCTCATGTCTTCCAGCGGCATCGAGGTCATCGAGCCATCCGCCTGCGGAATTGCCGCAACCTTCGGGCTCAACGCCTCATCTTTCATCAACACCACTTCCACGATCATCGGACGCGGCATTTGCACGGCCTCGGCCAGGCCCTGCTCCAGCTCGGCGGCATCGCTGATGCGCTTGAACGGCAAGTGGTAGGCACGTGCCAGTTCTTCCAGGTCCGGCATCCACAAGCCCGCCTCGGGGCCGGTGCCGACATAGCGGCTTTCGAAGTAGTTGCGCTGGGTGTTGCGAATCGAGGCATAACCGCCGTTGTTCATCACCACCAGGCAGATCGGCAGGTTGAACCCGCGCAGCGTGGCCAGCTCTTGAATATTCAGTTGCAGGCTGCCATCGCTCTCCACCGCCACCATCGGCTTGCTGCCGTTGGCGAAGCACGCACCAATCGCAGCGGGCAGGCCGTAACCCATGGCGCCCAGGCCAGAGGTCAGGAATACACGCTGGCCTGGGCGATTGCGGAACACGGTGTAGAAGACCTCGACCGCCAACCCCGAGCTGCCGGTGCTGACCAGGGTATTTTCCGGCACGGCGTTGGAAAGCGCGTCTGCAAACTGGAAGTGGCTGATTGGCCCGCTGGCCGCGAAAGGCTTGCCGTCATTGACGCCATAGCGTGACTTCCAGTCGCGGCAACGTGCCAACCATTGCGGGCGGTTGAACGAGGCACCTTTCAGCGAAGCGGCCAGTGTTTCGATGAAGCTGGCGGCATCGCGGGTAACGGCGACATCGATGTCCATGTCGAGCTTGGCGATCTCGTTGGCATCCACATCCACGACGATCTTGCGTGCGTTGCGCGCAAAGTCGCGCGGCGCATAGGCGGTGATGATGTTGTCCAGACGACAGCCGATGGTGATCAGCAGATCGGCATTCTGTATTGCGAAGTTCGGTGCACGCAGCGCTACCACGCCTGGGCGACCGACATACAGCGGGTGCTCGTGAGGCAGCAGGTCCATTGCATTCCAGGTCGTCACCAGCGGCACGCCCATGCTTTCGATCAAATCACGGAAGGCTGCAGCCGCACCGCTCAAGCGAACGCCATGGCCGGCGAGGATCAGCGGCCGCTGGGCACCGTCAAGCAAGCTGCGGATCTGCTCCAGCGTTGCCGCGTCCAGCGCTGCAACGGGTGCTGTGGCCTCGTCCCAGCCCACCAGGCTGTCGGCATCGATCGGCGCGCCCTGCACGTCCAGCGGTACGTCGATCCATACCGGGCCGGCACGGCCATCTCGCGCTACAAAGACAGCGCGCTCCAACTCGCGGCGGATGTCTTCTGGCTGCTGGACGGTCACCGCATACTTGGTGATCGGCTCGACCACGCTGACGATATCCACTTCCTGCACGCCCTTCTGCCGAAGTGGCGCGCCACGCAGCAGGTCGGCACGCTTGACCTGGCCGGAGACGACCAGCAACGGCACCGACTCGATCCAGGCACCGGCAACGGCAGTCACCGCATTGGTCGCTCCCGGGCCAGTGGTGACCATCGCCACACCGATGTTCTCGTTGATCCGGCAGTAGGCTTCGGCGGCAATCGCGGCGGCCTGTTCATGGTGGCAGGCCACCACATCCAGGTTGGGGTGCTTGCCGACCGCGTCGTTGAGGTGCATGGCACCTCCGCCTGGCAACAGGAAGACGTGCTTCACACCCAGATCGGCAATGAAGTCAGCAATGTAGTCTGCAACACGATAGGGGCTTGGCACGTCAGTCCATCCAATAGCTCAAGAGGGTTTTACGATCGCGATTGGCATTGATCGCTTCGTCGGTATAGAACGAATCATTGCTGAAATGCGTGGAGGACAGCTCTTCGATAATGGCCCCACTCTCGCTGTGGAAGGCATGGCGAACACCCGGCTCGACGGTGACCACATCGCCCGGACGGCAGACGCGCTTTACCCCGTCCAACTGCAGCGTCAGCTCGCCATGCAGGACGTGGAAGGTTTCTTCCTTGCGCTTGTGGTATTGCTCAGGGTGCTGTTGGCCTGGCAGCAGCATCAGCAGTTTCTTGCAGTAGCCGCGATTGACCACCGTGAGCATGGTCAAACCGATTTCGTCGAACTGCTCCAGGCCATAGTGGTGGGAGATCTCCAGGTCGACCCGCCCCGGCACCACTACATGGCTGCCGCTCAACTGTGCGCGCACTTGCTGGACAATCGCCCAGACCTTGTCACGCACATCACGCCGCGTGCTGTTCTGCGTGCTCAGTGCGGCATGCTCAGGGATATCCGCCTGGGCAGTGAAGGTGGCGTACTTCGACCAGTCGTTGGCAGTGACCTGCCCGTCTTGCGGCGGGAAGGCAAAATACACGTCGTCTGCCTGCACCACCTCACCCGCGGCAATGGGCCTGCGCGCAAACACACCACGACGCAGGGAGCGCAGGCTGTCGCGTTCACGCTCGTTCACCGGCAGACGCTGCTCGCCTTCACCACACAGCAACAAGGCATATTGCGCCGCTTCCAGCCAGCGCCGAACCTGCTCAGGGCTTGCCGAGTAGGCGTTGATGGGGAATTGCTCGGTGGGCAAGCCGACGTGTTTCTCGAAAATACGCGCGCCCTTGGCCAGCGCGATCTTGACGATATCGGTGTTGTCCGGGTTTTCATGGGTGGAAAAGCCCACGCGCACGTCAGGGTAGCGCCGACGCAGAAAATCCACCTGCGACAGGTGCATGTTGGCATCCGGGGTCGGGTACTCCCCTACGCAATGCAGAATGGCGAAACTCTTTTCCCGGTGGGCCAGGAAGCTGACCAGACGATCGAGCTCATCCAGGGTCGAACCGGCCGTGGAGACGATCAGCGGCTGCTGAGTCTGTACCACGCGTTCCAGCAACGGCCAGTCGCTCATCGAGCAACTGGCGATCTTGATCGCATCCAGCCCCTGCTCTTCGATCACGCCTACCGATGCCTCATCGAACGGCGTGGACAGGCAAAGGAAGCCGTTGGCACGGATTTCCGCCACCAGGGTATCGAACTGCTCACGGGACAAACGTGTCTCGCCGAAACGCTTGATGTACTTCACATCGTCACGGCCGCGCATCGCCGGGTGAATGAAGGTATCCAGGTCACGGTATTGCAGCTTGAAGGCAAAGCGAAACGGGAACGCCTTGCACACCTCGGCAAATGCGCGAATCAGCGCCACGCCATGCGCCACATCGCCCATGTGGTTGTTGGCCATTTCGAGGATGAACAGCGGTTTGTCGAACAACGTACCGGTGTTGGCGGAAGAGGCAGTGCTCATCAGTGGGTTCCTCGATTGAGCCAGGTTTCGATGTGACTGGCCGCATGTTCCAGATGGTCATCGCTCAAGCCCGGCCAGAGGCCGATCCAGAACGTGTCGTTCATGATCTTGTCGGTGACCGGCAGTTCGCCGGAAACCCGGTAGTTCAGCCCCTGCATGTAAGGCTGGCGCGTCAGGTTGCCAGCGAACAGCAGGCGGGTACCCACGCCCTGTTCATCCAGGTAACGCAACAGATCGAGGCGCTTCACGCCGCTGCCGTCGCGCAGGGTAATCGGGAAGCCGAACCAGGAGGGGTCACTGTCGCGGGTGGCCTGCGGCAGGATCAGTTGGTCTGCACAGCTGGCCAGACGCTCGCTGAGCCAGCCGAAGTTGCGTTTACGCGCAGCGACGAAATCATCGACCCGGTCCATCTGCGCCAGCGCGCAGGCGGCCTGCATGTCGGTGATCTTCAGGTTGTAGCCCAGGTGCGAGTAGGTGTACTTGTGGTCGTAGCCTTGCGGCAGGCCACCCAGTTTCCAGCAGAAACGCTTGCTGCAGGTGTTGTCTTCGCCGGGCGCACAGTAGCAATCGCGGCCCCAGTCGCGGTACGACTCGATGATGCGCTTGAGCAACGGCGAGTCGGTGAACACTGCCCCACCCTCGCCCATGGTGATGTGGTGCGCCGGGTAGAAGCTGAGCGTGCCGATATCGCCGAAGGTGCCGACCATGCGCCCCTGATAGGTGGAGCCCAGGGCATCGCAGCAGTCTTCGATCAGCCACAGGCCGTACTTGTCGCACAGGGCGCGGATCACGCCCAGGTCGAAAGGGTTGCCCAGGGTATGGGCGAGCATGATGGCCTTGGTCTTCGGGCCGATGGCCGCTTCGATCAGCGCCGGGTTGATGTTGTAGGTGCCCATCTCGACATCGACAAACACCGGTACCGCGCCAAACTGCAGGATCGGGTTGACGGTGGTCGGGAAACCGGCGGCAACGCCGATCACTTCGTCGCCGGGCTTGATCGCGCGGTCGCCGAGACGTGGCGAGGTCAGCGCGGAAAACGCCAGCAGGTTGGCCGACGAACCCGAGTTGGTGGTGAGTACGCAGCGACGGCCCAGGTACTTGGCCAGGCGCTTCTCGAACGCTTCGTTGAAGCGCCCGGTGGTCAGCCAGCCATCCAGCACGGCCTCGGTCATCGCCTGCAGTTCGCCCGCGCCGATCACCTTGCCGGCAGGCGGAACGCTGCTCTGCCCCGCCACGAAGGGTTTCGGCGCCATCTGCAGATCGGCATAGCGCCCGACCAGTTCGGCAATCTGTTGGCGCAACTGCTGCGCCGTACTGTCACTCATGGGATCCGCCTTGGTGAACCGCGATCTGCTCGCGGGTAACGATGTTCATATCACGCCCTGCGCGCCAGGCCAGATGCCAGTCCAGGGTCTGTTTCAGGGTGTCATCCAGCGACCAGCGGGGCGACCAGCCAAGCATCTGCCGCGCCTTGCTGGAGTCCAGCGCCAGCAGGCCGGCTTCGTGCGGCTGGGCATCGCCGGCAACCGACCAGCGCGCCTCGCCTGGCCAACGTTCGGCAAGGCGCCGGACGATCTCGCCGACGCTGGCCAGCCCTGCGCTGTCAGGGCCGAAGTTCCACGCTGCGGCGTGTCGCTCGGCATCGGTCAGCAAGCCCTGCGCCAGCTGCAGATAGCCCATCAGCGGGTCGAGTACGTGCTGCCAGGGGCGCGTCGCATCGGGATAACGCAAGATCACCTCTTGGCCATCCTCCCAGGCACGCAAGATATCCGGCAGCAAGCGCTCGGCAGACCAGTCCCCGCCCCCTAGCACATTGCCAGCGCGCGCCGTACCCAGGGCCACGCCGGTGGTACGCAAGAACGAATCGCGGTAGCTCGCGCACAGCAGTTCGACACAGGCCTTGCTGCTGCTATAGGGGTCGAAGCCGCCTAGGGCGTCCTGTTCCCGGTAAGGCCAGGGCCATTCGCGGTTGTCGTAGCATTTGTCGGTGGTCACCACCAGCACCGCGCGTACCGAAGGCGTGGCACGCACGGCCTCCAGCAGGTTGAGCGTGCCCATGACGTTGGTTGCGTAGGTGTCGCCTGGCGCACGATAGGATTCGCGCACCAGAGGCTGAGCCGCCAGATGCAGCACCACCTCCGGCTGGAAATCCTTCAAGGCACGAGCCAGGGCCGAAGCATCACGGATATCGGCGAAATCGCCGGCTATCTGCTGCTGCAGCTGCGCGGCCTGCCACAACGATGGCGTGGTCGCGGCAGGCAAGGCAAAGCCGCGCAGTTCGGCGCCAAGCTGGCGCAGCCAGACGGCCAGCCAGCCGCCCTTGAAGCCGGTATGCCCGGTCAGCAGGACTCGGCGCCCAGCCCAGAATGCCGGGTTCAGCGCCATAGCTGCCATGCTGCTTCGCCGTTTTTCCAGTGTTCTTCAAGCAGCATGCGATCACGCAGGGTGTCCATCGGCTGCCAGAAGCCACGGTGCAGGTGGCTCATCAGCTGCTCCTCCTTGGCCAGACGACGCAGCGGCTCGTATTCCCAGGTGGTGTCGTCACCTTCGATGTAATCGAGCACGGCCGGCTCCAGCACGAAGAAGCCGCCATTGATCCAGCCGCCGTCGCCCAAGGGTTTTTCCTGGAAGCCACGTACCTGCTCGCCCTGCACATCCAGCGCGCCATAACGCCCCGGCGGCTGCACGGCGGTAACCGTGGCCAGCCTGCCGTGCTGCCGGTGGAAGTCGATCAGTTGGGGGATATCGACGTCGGACACACCATCGCCGTAAGTCAGGCAAAAGGTTTCATCGCCAACATAGTCGCGGACACGCTTCAGGCGGCCCCCGGTGGCGGTGTTTTCCCCGGTATCCACCAGCGTCACCCGCCAAGGTTCGGCGTGGCGGTTATGGATATCCATGCGGTTTTCCGCCATGTCGAAGGTGACGTCCGACATGTGCAGGAAGTAGTTGGCGAAGTACTCCTTGATCACATAGCCCTTGTAGCCCAGGCAAATGACGAAGTCGTTGATACCGTAGTGCGAGTAGATCTTCATGATGTGCCAGATGATCGGCTTGCCGCCTATCTCGATCATCGGCTTTGGGCGCAGGTGGGATTCTTCGCTGATGCGTGTGCCCAGCCCACCGGCCAGAATGACTGCTTTCATTATGCTGTTTGTCCGCATTGGTCGGAGGGGTGACAAAAAACTGACCCCTGGCCCTTTATGCTATGCAAAGCAAAACGCATGCCTGCTTTATGCTGGCATTCGCTGCGGAATCGGTTTTATAGGCGAAGGGAATCGAGGCAGGGCTTGGGATGTGTGACAGGGAGGAAATCGAGCGTCGCATGGGCGGCGCTCAACTAATGGGCGACAGAAAAACCGAGGCGAAAACCCCGGCCCAGGCGTCAATCCTCCGCCTGGTCCTCGCCGCCCTGGCGGCTCATGCCGTACTTGCGCATCTTCTCCACCAGCGTAGTACGGCGAATGCGCAAACGTTCAGCCGCGCGCGCAACGATACCGTTGGCGTCGTCCAACGCCTGTTGAATCAGGCCCTGTTCCAGGCTACCGAGGTAGTCTTTCAGGTCCAGCCCTTCAGGCGGCAGCATCGCAGGGTTGCTGAAGTTCGGCGCGTGGCCATTGATTGCCACGCGCTCTTCCAGGTCACTGCGCAGGCTGTCGACCATCTGCTCGTCTTCGTCATCGACGTAGCGGAATTTTTTCGGCAGCTCGGACACGCCAATCACCCCGTACGGGTGCATGATCGCCATGCGCTCGACCAGGTTGGCCAGCTCGCGCACATTGCCGGGCCAGCCGTGGCGGCACAGCGACATGATCGAAGCCGAATTGAAGCGGATCGAGCCGCGCTTTTCGTGCTCCATGCGCGAAATCAGCTCGTTCATCAGCAACGGGATGTCTTCTACCCGCTCACGCAGCGGCGCCATCTCGATGGGGAACACGTTCAACCGGTAGTACAGGTCTTCGCGGAAGGTGCCGTCCTCGATCATGCTCTCGAGGTTCTTGTGCGTCGCAGCGATGATGCGTACGTCGATACTCTGGGTCTTGTTGCTACCCACGCGCTCGAACGTACGCTCCTGCAGCACACGCAGCAGCTTGACTTGCATCGGCAACGGCATGTCGCCAATTTCGTCGAGGAACAGGGTACCGCCGTTGGCCAGTTCGAAACGCCCGGCACGGCTGGTGATCGCCCCGGTAAAGGCGCCCTTCTCGTGGCCGAACAGTTCGCTTTCGAGCAGCTCGGCCGGGATCGCGCCGCAGTTGACCGGCACGAACGGCGCTTCGCGGCGCTTGGAGTGGTAGTGCAGGTTGCGCGCCACCACTTCCTTGCCGGTGCCGGACTCACCCAGAATCAGCACGCTGGCGTCGGTATCGGCCACTTGCTGCATCATCTGCCGCACGTGTTGGATGGCACGGCTGGTGCCGACCAGGCTGCGGAACAGGTTGGGTTCGCGCTGGCGGCCACGCTCGCGGGCCTGGTCGTACATCTCGCGATAGACCTGGGCACGGTGCAGCGAATCCAGCAGCTGGCTGTAGCTTGGTGGCATTTCCAGGTTGGACAGTACCCGGCGACGAAGGTCTTCCGGGAGCTCGGCAGAAGAAATTTCACCTAAAAGCAGAACAGGAAGGAACTCATCCCAACCCGCCACTGTCTTAACGAGCCCTAGGAGATTGCCCGGAGCGTTTACAGCGCCGATGAGCACGCACAGCACTTCACGACTCGAGGACAACGTCTCGACCGCCTGTTGCCAGTCCTGGCTTGAGCAAGCGAGGTTTTCTTCGCCGAGAAAGTTCAGCACCACCGCAAGGTCGCGGCGGCGCGCGCTGTCGTCATCGATCAGCAGAATCTTGGTTTCACGCCACATGCAATAGCAACTTCCCTAGTCATATCGGCGCCCTGCAAGGGCATGCTCGACATCATTCCGACTGAATGGTCAGTGTTCGGACGTCTGAAATTCGAAAACAGCCACTAGTAAAGTCAAAAAGGCCCAAACAGTCAAATTTATGGCGCCTTTTATTCAGTTGTGCGCATATTAACTGAACAGATGATAAACCTTCGAAGCATTTTTCGCTTGGTTGATCTGCATCATCTCTTCGGCAATTGCCTGGCGTTCACCGGTTGTCACATCGATCAGGTTGCGGTAGACCCGCAGCACCCCTTCCAACTTTCCGCGCAGCAACACCTGGTCCATCGCGTGGGTTTCCAGTACCTCGTCGATGCACGCGCGGCACGCCACATCCAGCTTGGCAATGGCATCCCAGTCACGTTCACCCAAGGCGCCGATCAGGGCATCACAGGTGTCATCGAGGCGTTGCAGTGCGGTCACGGTAATCTCCTTCCGTCAGCTGGCGGGCTGGGCGTCGGCGATGCCGTCCCAACCGCTTTTCACGGTAATCAGCAGCTGGGCAACTTCGTCGATAATGCCGGCATCGTTGTCGACGTTGGCCTGCATCAAGCGGTTGGTCATATAGACGTAAAGGGCGTCGAGCTTTTCGACGTACTCCGGGTTTTCGCTCTTTTCAGGCAACAACCCATCGCGCAGGCCGATGATGATGTCGATCGCCTTGCCGAGCATCAGCCCCTTTTCCGCGATGTCGCCACGGGCCATTGCACCCTTGGCCTGAGCCATGCGATCAAGGCCACCCTCCATCAGCATCTGCACCAGGCGATGCGGCGTGGCTTCGGAAATCTGGGCATGGGAATTGACCTTCTGGTACTGACGAAGGGCTCTCATGGGATTCATCTTGCGACCTCGTGACGGGCAGGCTAAAGGGGGGTGATATTCCCTGTATCGGGCAAAAGGCGGAAAACTTTACCGGCCGATGACATGAAGCCGGGCGTCACGCCCGGGCTTCACGCACCGCCCACTGATCAATCGTCGCTCGATTTGTTCAGTGCGTTGAGGGTACTCAGCACCGAGCTCTGCTGCTGACGCAACTGAGTGACCAGGGTATCCATGTTGTTGTACTTGTCCTGCAGGCTTTTCTGCAGGGCTTCCATACGGGCATCCAGCGAGTCCTGCTCGCTCTTGAGCTTGGTCAGGCTCTCGCTCAGGGTCTTGGAGCGCTCGGCGAGGGAGCCAGTGGCGGCTTTGGCGAATGGCTCGGTGACCTTCTGCAGGCGCGCCAGCAAGCCGTCCTTGCCATTGAAAATACTGGTCAGGTCTGCCGCATTGGTCGAGGCAACCTTGTCCCATTTCTTGTCGTCCAGGCTCAGCGCACCGCCATCCTGGGCCGAGGTGACACCGAAGGCCGCGAGCGATTTCAAGGTACCTTTGCCCGACACCGCATTGAGCTCCTCACGAATGGAGGACATCAAGGTGCGCATCGCGGCGTCACCGGTCAGCGCCGCGGCGGTCATGGTGCCGTTGGCATTCTTGGTGACCTTGGTTTCTGCGTTCATGACATTGAGCAAGGCATTGTAGGTATCGATGAAACCCTTGAGGCCCGACTTCAGCGTCGTGGAACTGGTACTCAGCGAAAGGATGGTAGCGGTCACTTCGCCAGAGGTAGCGTTTTTCGGTGAAGTGCCAATCAGCTTGATGTTCAGACCACTGACGGCATCGGTGATGTCATTGGTCTTGGACTTCATGGCAATGCCGTCGAGCGTGTACTCAGCGTCGGCCGGCTCATCGACAACGGTATAGCCCGTATCGATGCCTGAATCGCCCAGCAGCGTAATGTCGGAACCTTCACCCATCTTGGTCGAGGTGATGATCAAACGCGAGCCATTGGCATCCGTCAGCACGTTGGCGCTGAGGCCCGCCACGCCGAACTGGCTGTTGATGTTATCGCGCACCTGCTGCAGTGTTGCGCCGGCAGGAACACTCAGATCGTAGTTCTTGTCATTCTGACGAATGGTCAAGGTGGTCGGGGTGCTACCGGCATTGACTACCGAGCCCGCGCCGTTCGCATAGACCTTGGTCGAGATCTTCGAAGCAGTCGCCAACTTGTCGACAATCAACTTGAACGAACCGTTGGCAGCACCGGTACCCATGGTGACGGTCGCGACCTTCTCATCCGAAGACTTCAGGCTCAAACCGCCGAAGCTGTTGGTGTCGGTCATGTTGGTCAAGGCGCCGCGGAAGGCATCCAGGGCCGACTGAATCTTGCCGATAGAGGACAACGTGGTGGTTGCCTTCAGCGTTTGGGTATTGATTTGCGCCTGCTTCGGCGCCTTCTGCGCGGCTACCAGGGAATCGACAATCGCCTGGGTATCAATGCCCGAGCCAATACCGCTGACTGTTGTACCTGCCATCATTGCTCTCCTTGTTCAGTAGCTGCCGGATCCTTGGCGGATAAATCCATCAAATAGATAACAGCAACAAAAATCATGCCAGCCTATGCCTGATCAGTGAACAGCAGGCTGCCGGCTTCACTGAGACTTTGTGCAAGCTTCAGCGCTGTTTCCGACGGGAGCTGGCGAATCACTTCACCTGATTGGGTGGCGATCACCTTGACCACAACCTGCCCAGTGGAATCATCAATGGAAAAGTCCAGCTGACGCTGGCTCGACTGGACGAAATCACGAATCTCGCCAACCGCCTTCTCCAGGTCTTCGCGCGAGTGCGGCTGACTGTCGGGGGCAGCAGCAGCCTCCTGCACTTTGGCAGGCACTACCGGGTCCCGGTCAGCGACTGGCGCCTGGGGTAACACAGACGGGTACACCTGGCTCAGCTTGACATTCATGTCCATGTTTCGAACTCCTCATGCCAAAAAGGGTGAAAGGGCACGTAAACGCGCCCTTTCACCCTTTACTCAGGCGCCTGAATTACTGAAGCAGTTTCAGGACCGAAGATGGCAGCTGGTTAGCCTGCGACAGGATCGCAGTCGAAGCCTGCTGCAGGGTCTGCTGCTTGGTCAGCTCGGCAGTTTCCGAAGCGAAGTCCACGTCCTGCACGGTGGAGCGGGCAGCGGTGGAGTTCTTCTGGATGTTCTGCAGGTTATCGACGGTGGTTTGCAGACGGTTCTGGGTAGCACCCAGGCCCGAACGGACGCTGTCGATCGAACCAATGGCCTTGTCGATGACGGCCAGAGCGTTCTGGGCGTTGACGGCGTCGGTAACATCGGTATCAGCGATGGTGGTTTTATCCGAGGACTTGGACGCCGCGCCGAACAGGTCAGTAGCACCCGTACCGGTTGCACCGTTAGCGACCGAGTAACCTTTGGCGGAGTCCAGAGAAATCTGGCCAGTGACAGTCGATTTGTCGTTAAGGGTAGCGGAAAGCGTGGTCAGAGTACCTGGGAAATCACCGCTGCCGTTGCGTGCACCCACCGAGATGGCGTCTGCGCCAGCTTTGGAGGTGAAGGCCAGGTTCTCGCCAGTGTCCGACTTGACCGACAGGCTCTTGGTCGATTCGTCATAGTTGACGCTGATACCCAGCTTGGCGGCGTTGGACTTCAACTGATCAGCCAGGCTTGCGGTGTCCTTAACACCGATGAAGCTGACGGTGCTACCGCCTACAGTCAGGTCGAAGTTGGCTGGAGTAGCTGCAGCGCCACTGGCAACAGCCAGTTTGACTTCGGTGCTGGCAGTAGCAGTCAGGCCACCGATCGAGCCATTGAGTTTGGCAGCGATGTCTTTGGCCGAGGAGCCGGCATCGTAGCTGACGGTTTTGCTCTGACCGTTGCCAGTGACAACCAGGTCGGCTGCGGCAACGCCGCTGGCGGTAGGCGAGATGGTGCCCGACTTGACCTGCTGCGAGCCGATGCTCTTGGCGGAAACGTTGTCCAGGGACAGGTTGATGGTTTCGTTGGCGTTGGCGCCGACCTGGATGGCCTTGGTGCCGTACGAACCGTCCAGCAGCTTCTGGCCACCGAAGGTGGTGGTTTCCGAGATACGGTTCAGCTCAGCGGTCAGCGCCTGGTATTCGTCGTTGTTCGACTTACGGTCGTCGGCGCTCAGGGAGCCAGTAGCCGAGGACAGGGCCAGGGTACGCATTTTTTGCAGGATGTCGGTCGAAGCCTGCATCGCACCTTCAGCGGTCTGGGCGATCGAGATACCGTCGTTGGCGTTCTTAACAGCCTGGCCCAGGCCGTTGATCTGGCTGGTCAGACGGTTGGCGATCTGCAGGCCAGCAGCGTCGTCTTTAGCGCTGTTGATACGCAGACCCGAGGACAGACGCTGCATCGAAGTGGTCTGAGCGTTGCTAGCCTTGGTCAGGTTGCCCTGAGTAGTGATCGACGCAATGTTGGTGTTTACAGTTAAAGCCATGACGAAATCCTCGTTGGATGGGTACTGCGGCTTCCGGCCTTGGCAACCGCCGGCTTGGCCTAGAGAACCTTCGTAATAGTTATCGTCGGGTGCGCGGGTTGCTTGAGGGCTTTTTCGAAAAAAAAATACTGGCAAGCGGCCACCCTCGGAAAATCAAGGGCTTAAGGGCATTTTATTGGCGTCAAAAACCTTATGAAATGCGCCAGATAACGGCTTGCAACACCACCACGAGAGCGGTTTTTCTGCAGGCATAAAAAAAGCGCCAGGCGGTGGCCGCCGGGCGCTTTTTTGGGGTCTGCGAGCAATCAGTCGCGATACAGGATGGCCGAACCCCACGACAAGCCCACACCAAAGCCGCTGATCGCCACACGCTTCCAGCTGCCGTCAAGCATGTGCTTCTGCAACAGCAGCGGCACGCTGGAGGACACGGTGTTGCCGGTTTCCAGCATGTCCTTGACGAACTTCTCCGGGTGTTGCTCTTCGAAGCGCCGGGCCACGGCATCGACAATCGCCGCACTGCCCTGGTGAATACAGAAGGCGTCGATATCCGCCGACGTCAGGCCACTGGCATCCAGCAGTTCGTGCAGGTGCGCCGGCACCTTGACCAAGGCAAAGTTGAACACCTGGCGGCCGTTCATGAAGAACTTGCCGTCAGTGACTTTAAGGTGCTCGGCACCGGAGCCGTCAGTACCGAAACGCGCTTCACCCAAGTTCCACACCGCGTTTTCACCCATCCAGGTGGCGGTGGCGGCGTCGCCGAACAGCATGGTGGTGTTGCGGTCTTCCGGGTCGACGATCTTCGAATACGGGTCGGCGGTGATCAGCAAGCCGTTCTTCAGCCCTGCCGCTTCCATGAAGCCTTTGATCGCATACAAGCCATACACATAGCCGGAGCAGCCCAGCGACACGTCGAACGCCGCCACGCGGGTAGACAGGCCAAGTTTGCTCTGGACGATGGCAGCGGTGTGCGGCAGGCCCTCTTCATCACCATTCTGCGTGACCACGATCAGCGCATCGATCGACTGCGGATCAAGGTCAGGGTTGCTGGCGAACAGGGCCTGGGCGGCCTCTACGCACAGGTCGGAGGTTTCCTGCTCTTCGGCCTTGCGCGGCAAGAACGACGCGCCGATCTTGCCGAACATGAACTCTTCGTCCTTGCCGAACTTCGCACCCTGGACATAGTTGTCCAGGCCAGCGGTGGGCACGTAACTCGCGATGCTTTTGATGCCAATCATTCTGGCTTCCCAATGAAAACAGCCAAAGACCACCACTCGATGAATTGAGGGCGCCAAATACCGGAGCGTCACCGCCAAGGGTTGAAAGCAGAGCTCGCCTGCGCACCGGTAACAAAATGCTGCAACAGCTGCTGCATAGAATACAGGGAAGATGAGCGTTTTGACTCATTGGTCACATTGAAATGCTACGAAAGCCGTGCGCCGGGCGTGGAGACTGAGGAATTCGAGGAGTGACCAGGCAGGCACAGATCCCCGTAGGAGCGGCCTTGCGTCGCGAAGGGGGCGCGCAGCGGCCCCAGGTTCTGTGGCGCAGCAAAAATCGCCGGGGCCGCTACGCGCCCCTTTCGCGACGCAAGGCCGCTCCTACAAACCCCGCCGGGCCTGGATGAGGAACACGATCAGCGCCACCCCGGGCAACCCGGCGCTCACCAGCGCTACCCCCTGCCAGCCGAACTCGGCAAACAGCGCACTGGCCACCGCCGAGCCCAACGCCCCGCCCGGAAGATGCTGGTCATGTACACCGGGTTCATCTGTACCGCGAAGCCCAACAGCACGCCTGTCAGCGCCAGTCCGATCACGCTGAAGCCAGGCGAAGTAAGCCCGATCAGCAGCGCCACCGGCGCCAGCATGCTGCGGGACTTTGTTCGCCGTGATTGGCGTGGCGTTGCCCCTGGGCTGCTGAGTGGCCGTTAGTAGGAGCGGCCTTGCGTCGCGAATGGGCTGCGCAGCGGCCCCAGGTTCTGTGGCGCAGCAAAAATCGTCGGGGCCGCTACGCGCCCCTTTCGCGACGCAAGGCCGCTCCTACAAGGATTGTGCGAGCCTGTAGGGGCAGCAGCGGATCAGAGCTTGTTGAACAGGCTCAACTGGGAAATGCGCGAGAAAGCCAGCTGCGAGGCTTCGAGCATGGCTTGCTGCAAGGTCAGCGTAATCGCAGCCTGCGACATGTCCGTGTTGCCGATGGCGTTCTGGGTGGTCTTGTTGGCCAGGCCCAGGCTGGTGTTCTCCTGGCGCTGGATCTCCAGCGAGTTGCCACGGGCACCGATCGAACCTCGGGTGACATCGACCTGCTCACGGGCGCTGGCCAGGTTGGCGATGGCCGAAGCCGCAGCATCCTTCAGCGAGTTGGCCTGGCCTGTGCCCGTGACCGGCGTATCCAGCGCAGCGCGCAGCTGGCTGAGGGTTTCCAGTACGTTCTGGTTCTGGTGAGTGTTGGCGGTAACGGCAAACTGGTCACCCGCCTCCGGCGAACCGGAAACCTGGTAGGTCACACCCGCCACCGTCAAGGCTGGCGCCGTGAACGTACCGGTAGCCACAGGCTTGCTGTCAGCCGTCAATGGCTGCGCGTAGAACTCGTAGCTGCCGGGCCCGGTGAACTTGATCACCGCACCGTTACTGGGGAACGTGCTGCGGTAGGCCGCCTCGTCGCTTACGGTGCTGCTGGTGACCTGGGCGCTGGAAGTGTTGCCGGCGCTGCGGGTGGTGTTGAACGAATCCGGCCGCGCCGCCAGGGAAAACTCGCGCCCCGCCACCGAAGCGTCGGCATCGGCGCCCTCTTCCAGCGTGACCGTGATTTCGAACTCGACGCCACGCAAGGCGATGCGGTTGGCGCCTTCGGTGTTACTGTCGAAGTGACCGTTGGTGGCGGTTTCAGCGGTGATATCGCGGCCAGTGCTGTCGGTGATCACGTACTGGGTCGCACTGGTGAAGGTCAGCTTGTAGGGCTGGCCTGCAGTGAAGTTGTTGTTATAGCTGCTGCTCGAGGTCATCAAGCCTGGCGACACTCCGACCACGCCATCGTCGGTGGCCGGCACCAAGAGCGTCGACTGGGTGCGGCTCTTGTTGCTGGCCGAGTCGAATACGCTGAAGCCGGTATCGTTGGTCGCCAGGTTCAGGGTGTCGGACACCTGCAGGCTCAGCTGGGTCTGGTCACCGTGGTAGCTGTAGGTGCCGTCGGAGTTGCGCACATAGGGTGGCGAAGTGCTCTTGGAGCCGCCGAACATGTAGTCGCCATTGGCATCGCGCGAGTTCAGCAGGCCGAAGATGTTGGCTTCGATCTCTTTGAGCTCGGTGCTGATGGCCACGCGGTCGGAGTCGGTGACCCCAGGCCCACCCGCACGGATCGCCAGTTCACTGGCGCGCTGCATGGCGTCGTTGACGGTGGAGAGCACGCTCTCCTCCTGCAGCAGGGCATTGCTCACCGTATTGATGTTGCCGCCGTACTGGTCCAGCAGTGCCTGCTGTTGTTGCAGCAGCAGCAGGCGCGCTGCGCCGACCGGGTCATCGGCCGCCGTCTGGATACGGATACCCGAGGTGACCTGGTCGTTGGTCTTGTTCATGCCAGAGAAATTCTTGGAGTAGCTAGTGGCGCTGGACTCGTAGAACTGAGCAGTGGAAATACGCACGAGAGTCTACTCCTTACAAAGCATTGATCAGGGTGCTGAAGGTTTCTTGCGCCGCCTTGATGATCTGCGACGACGCCGTGTAGTAATGCTGGAACTTCACAAGGCTCGCCGCCTCGTCATCGAGGTTGACCCCGGAAACCGCGCTGCGGCTCTCGCTGGCGGACTTGATGACCGCCTCGGTCGCGGTGGTGTCGATGGCAGCCTGACTGGCCTTGGCGCCCACACGCTCGACCAGCGAGGCATAGGCCGAGGTGAAGCTGGTGCCGCCACCAGACCCGGTGTTCACCGTCGACTTGGTCTGCAGGTCGAGCAGTGCCGTGGCATTGCGGTTGTCTGCCTTGCCGTCGGCGTTGAACGACAGGGTAAAGCTGTCATTCGCCGCCGGGCTGCCGCCGATCGTGGTTTCGACACTGAAGGTGCGCGGGTTGCCGCTGCCATCGAGGATTGGATTACCCGCCGCATCGAGCATGGGTACGGCCACGGCCAGTTTGTTGTCCTGGCCAGGCACCACGCTGCCGGTGCCGATCTGAGTGCCCTTGGCATCGAACAGCTTGTAGCCCTGGGAGCCACCGTTGGCGGCGTCGAACACCACGCGTACCGGCATCGAGTTGCGAATCGACTGCTGGATCAACGCGGTATCGGCACCGCCGTAGATGTCCAGCGATTCGCCCAGGGTAGGCTGGGTGATGGTGCCGGTGCCGCTGTTGCCGCTACCCGCTGCGGCGCTGATCGGCCCGGCGAACGCCAACTTGTTGGCATCGGTCAGGGCAGTGGTGATGCTGCCTGCCGCCGCACGGGTGGGGATTACCTTGAAGCTGTCGCCTGCCGCCAGGCCACCGCCTTTCAGCGCCAGGCTGAAGCCATCGATCACCGGTGCCGGGTCGGCATTGAGGTCGAAGCTGCCCATGTCGGTGCCGTCGGAGCGGCGCACGCTGTACTGGTTGGCGCTGGTGAACTTCACCTCGTAGTCGTAGGTGGTCAGCGCGCCACTGTCGGCAATGCTCACATTCAGGTTGCCAGACCCTGCACTGTTGTTCGACGACGCCAGGCTGCGCTGGGCGATGGCGGTAGCGCTGTTGATGCTGGAGAACAGCGAACTGCCGAACTGGCCATTGGCATCCAGGCCCTGGCCCAGCTGGCTGTTGATGCTGTCAGCCACTACCAGGGCGACGCGGCCGAGCTCGTTCATCGACGGCGTCAGCACGTCCTGACGGTAGCGCAGCAGGCCGCCGATCGCGCCACCGCTCACCACCGAGGTCACGTCAGAGCTGAACGACTCATAGTTGATGCGCAGGCTGGCCTGGCTCTTGTCGGCAACCCCCGGCTGCACCGACAGGGTGTTGGCCTTGTTGCCGGTGACCAGCGACTGGCCGCTGCCCAGGTAGACGTCGTAGTTGCCGTCGCGCTCCTGCACGGTCACGCCGACCAGCTCGTTGAGCTGGCGAACCGCTTCGCTGCGCGCATCCAGCAGGCTGTTGGGGGTATTGCCGGTGGCCGTCGCTGCAGAGATCTGCTTGTTGTACTCGGCGATGTTGGCCGTGAGCTTGTTGACCTGCCCCGCCATGGTATCGAGCTGCGAGTTGATCGTTTCGTTCTGCTGGGTGAGCTGGTTGGACACCGCGTTGAAGCGGTTGCTCAAGGTCTGCGCCTGGGTCAGCAGCAACTGCCGCGAAGCAACGTCGCCGGGCTTGGCCGCCGCCGTCTGCAAGGCCGAGAAGAACGCGGTAAGGACCGAACTGATACCGGTGTCGCGGTCAGCCAGCAGCTTGTCGACGCTAGTGATCTGGTCCTGGAACGCGACCGAGTCGGCCTGCAGCGAGGTGGCGGTCTGCAGCTGGTTGTCCAGGTAAGCGCTGTAGATACGGCGCACGTCCGACAGCGTAGTACCGGTACCGAGAAAGCCCGCGCCGATGTTATGCGAGGCCCCTGCGGCCTGGATCGTCTGCTGGCGCGAATAGCCACTGGTGGCGGCGTTGGCGATGTTGTTACTGGTAACCGACAATGCCGCCTGGCTGGCACTCAGGCCACTCAGGCCGATCGAAATCAGGCTCGACATGATTTAGTCCTTTTATAGATTCGTGGTTCTGCCAGCCATGGCGTATTGAGGGGTTGCTTGCATTTGCTGGGCGATGCTGATGATCTTCTTCGCATAGCCCGGGTCAGTCGCATAACCTGCCTTTTGCAGCTCTCTTGCAAACTGCTCAGGGTTATCGGCCGCGTCCAGCGCACCTTGATAGCGGGAATTGCCCTGCAACAGATTCACCAGGTCATGGAAGCTGTCCTGGTAGGAATCGTACGAGCGGAACGCCGCCGTTTCCTTGACGAATTGGCCATCACGGAATTCGCTGGTGATCGCCCTCGCCTGCTCGCCCTGCCAGTTGCCACTGGCCTTGATGCCGAACAGGTTGTGGCTGCTGCTGCCATCGGTGTTGCGCATGACCGACTTGCCCCAGCCCGTTTCCAGCGCCGCCTGGGCCACCAGATAGCGCGGGTCGATACCGATGCGCTTGGCGGCCTGCTCGGCCATCGGCAGCATGGTCGCCACGAACGTGTCGCTGTCGCTGAAGGCTTTGTTCGGCGCCAGCGGCGGCTGGGCCACGGCACGCCCGACAATGCGCAGGCCGTTTTCCGGCACGGCAAAGGCCTTGGCCACTTGCTGGCCGTCACGGGCCGGCACGGCGGCGCCGTTGCTGGTCGCGGCCGACGGCACGATGCCGGCCAGCAGGCGGTCGGTGAGCTTGCTCGGCAGCGCCAGGCGCCGCGCATTGAGGGCCGCTACGTCGTTGCGGGTGGCACCCGACTCGGTGGCATGCACCGGCTCAGCCACCTTGTTGCCCCACAGCGCCGGGCCACTGCCCTCGCCGCGCGCAAACGGGCTGCTGGCGCCTGCCGTGCTCTTGCTCTTGGTCAACTGGCGCACCAGCACGTCCTGCAGGCCGATACCGCCACCCTCGCGGGACATGCTCACCGCCAGCTGCTGGTCATACATGTCGCGGTACTGCTTGACCGTCTCGGTGTTCATCGGGTTGTCGGCGGCCAGCACATCGCTGGCCTTGCGCGAGGCCTTGAGCATTTCGCTGATGAACAGCGATTCGAACTCCTGGGCCACCTTGCGCACGTTGGCTTCGCTGTCGCGGTCGCCGTGCTTGAGCGAGTTGAGGCGGTTGAGGTCGGTGTAGGCGCCGCTGTCGACGCTGCCGGATACCAGGCTTTTGCTGTTCATCCTGCGTCCTCAGATCACGATCAGGTCGGCTTGCAAGGCGCCGGCCTGTTTCAGGGCTTCGAGGATCGCCATCAGGTCGCTGGGCGCCGCGCCAACCTGGTTCACCGCGCGGACGATTTCATCCAGCGTGGTCCCCGGGCCGAACTTGAACATCGGCTTGGCTTCCTGCTCGGCGTTGACCCGCGAGCGTGGCACCACGGCAGTCTGGCCATTGGAGAACGGCCCCGGCTGGCTGACGATCGGGTCTTCGGTAATGGTCACGGTCAGGCTGCCGTGGGTCACCGCGGCCGGCGACACCTTGACGTTCTGGCCAATGACGATGGTGCCGGTACGCGAGTTGATGATGACTTTCGCCACTGCCTGGCCCGGGTCGATCTCGAGGTTTTCCAGGATCGACAGGTAATCCACCCGCTGGCTTGGGTCCATCGGCGCACTGACACGTACCGAGCCACCGTCCAAGGCCTGGGCGACGCCCGGGCCGAGCAGTTCGTTGACCTTGTCGACGATGCGCTTGGCGGTGGTGAAGTCTGGGCGGTTGAGGTTCAGGGTCAGGCTGTTGCCCTGGTTGAACCCGCTCGGCACGGCCCGCTCGACGCTGGCGCCGCCCGGGATACGCCCGGCCGACGGAACGTTGACGGTGATCTTCGAGCCATCGCGGCCTTCGGCATCGAAGCCGCCGACCACCAGGTTGCCCTGGGCGATCGCGTAGACGTTGCCGTCGATACCCTTGAGCGGGGTCAGCAGCAGGCTGCCGCCGCGCAGGCTCTTGGAGTTACCGATCGACGAAACGGTGATGTCCACCACCTGGCCGGGTTTGGCGAAGGCGGGCAGGTCGGCATGCACCGACACCGCCGCGACGTTTTTCAACTGCACGTTGCCGGAACCGGCCGGCACCTTGATGCCGAACTGCGACAGCATGTTGTTGAAGGTCTGCAGGGTGAACGGCGTCTGGGTGGTCTGGTCACCCGTGCCGTTGAGCCCCACCACCAGGCCATAGCCGATCAACTGGTTGGAACGCACGCCAGAGATGCTGGCGATGTCCTTCAAGCGCTCGGCCTGGGCCGCGAAGGCACAGGACAGGAGCAGGGTTGCGGCAATCAGCTGCCTCACGTTGAACATGGTCATCCGTACTCAGAAAGGCCAAAGCGGGCTGATGAAGAAGCGGTCCAGCCACCCGGGCTGGCTGGCATCGGCAAACGAGCCAGTCCCCGAATAGGTGATGCGCGCATCGGCCACGCGGGTGGACGGCACGGTGTTGTCGGTGGCGATGTCGTCGGCGCGGATCATGCCGGCAATGCGCACCAGCTCTTCGCCGGTGTTCAGGGTCAGCCACTTCTCGCCGCGCACGGCGATGATGCCGTTGGGCAGCACTTCGGCCACGGTCACGGTGATCGAACCGGTCAGGGTGTTGCCCTGGGTGGCCTTGCTGTCGCCCTTGGTGGCACGTTCGCCGCTGTAGCCGGCCTCCAGCGAAAGGTCACCGCCGCCGAACGGGTTGTTGGTGTTGGGTGTGCTGCCGAACAACGAGCTGAGGCCGATGTCGGCCTTGCTGTTTTTCTGGATCTGCGAACCGGCGTTCTTGCTGGCCGAGGTGCGCTCGTTGAGGGTGATGGTGATGATGTCACCGACCCGGAACGCCTTGCGGTCGCTGTACAGGTTCTGCTCGAAACCGGCCTGGTAGATCGAACCGTTGTTGGCCGCCGACGGCAACGGGGTGCGCGGCAACACCGGCGCATAGTACGGGTCGTTGGGCTTGGGCGTCGGCGCGACGCAACCTGCCAGCAACACCGCCCCCCCCAGGGCGAAGACGGACAACAGACGATTCATGACGCTACCTCACGGTGTAACTGGGCTACGTGGATCAGGTTCAGGGTGTTACAGCTGCTGGGTGACGAACGACAGCATCTGGTCGGCGGTGGAGATGACCTTGGAGTTCATCTCGTAGGCACGCTGGGTGGTGATCATGTTCACCAACTCTTCCACGGTGCTGACGTTGGAGTTTTCCAAGGTCTGCTGCAGGGTGGTGCCGAAGCCGTTCAGGCCTGGGGTACCGACTTGCGGCGCACCGCTGGCGGCGGTTTCCAGGAACAGGTTGTCGCCGATTGCCTGCAGGCCGGTCGGGTTGATGAAGTCAGCGGTCTGGATGTTGCCGATGACCTGGGCCGCCGGGTTGCCGGCAGTGGTGATCGACACGGTGCCATCCTGGCCGACGGTGAAGGTCTGCGCGTCGTTCGGCACGACCACCGCAGGCTCCAGGGCAAAGCCGTTGGCCGTAACGATCTGGCCATCGGAGTTCAGGTGGAAGGTGCCGTCACGGGTGTAGGAAACCGTGCCATCGGGCTGCAGAATCTGGAAAAAGCCACGGCCGTTGACCGCCATGTCCAGCGGGTTTTCGGTGGTCTGCAGGCTGCCGGCGGTGAAGTTCTTCTGGGTGCCGACAATGCGCACACCGGTACCCACTTGCAGGCCCGAAGGCAGCTCGCTGTCCTGGGTCGACTGGGCGCCAGGCTGACGCTTGATCTGGTAGAGCAGGTCCTGGAACTCGGCGCGATCACGTTTGAAGCCGGTGGTCGAGACGTTGGCCAGGTTGTTGGAAATGACCGTCAGGTTGGTGTCCTGGGCGGACAGGCCGGTTTTAGCGACCCAAAGAGCCGGAAGCATGCTGTTCTCCTCGTGCGCCTGTTTTACGGCACCCGTTCAAATGTGATTAGCCGATTTGCAAAACACGCGCCATGGCTTCGTCGCCTTCCTTGGCCGTGTTCATCATCTTGACGTGCAGCTCGAACTGACGGGACAACGCCAGCACCGAGGTCATTTCCTCGACGGCGTTGACGTTGCTGCCTTCCAGGAAGCCCGACACCACGCGCACATTGACGTCGGCGTCGGCCGGTTGGCCATTGCTGGTATGGATCATGCCGTCCAGGCCCTTGGTCAGGCCTTTGGTGTCGGGGTTGACCAGCTTGATACGGTCGACCTCGGCCATTACCCGCGGGTCTTCACCCATGGCGCGGATGCTGATGGTGCCGTCGGCGCCCACTTCAACCTTCTGCTCCGGGGGGATGGCAATCGGGCCACCGTTGCCGATCACCGGCATGCCGTTGCCGGCACGCAGCACGCCCAGGGCATCGATGTTCAGGCTGCCGGTGCGCACGTAGGCTTCGCTGCCGTCCGGGGCCTGCACGGCGATGAAGCCCTTGCCGGTCACGGTGACGTCCAGCTCGCGACCGGTCTCGATCATCGGGCCTTCGCTGAAGTCAGTGGCCGGGCGCTCGGTCATGGCAAAGGCGCGCGCCGGAAAGCTGTCGCCAAACACCGGCATCGAGCGCGCCTGTTCCAGGTCGCGCTGGAAGCCGTTGGTGGAAATGTTCGCCAGGTTGTTGGCATGGGCCTTCTGCGCCAGCGCGTTCTGGCTGGCGCCGGTCATGGCCACGTAAAGCATCTTGTCCACAGCATCTCCTCTGCGCGTACCTGCCGCGCTGTCACTGGCGAGCATCAAGCAATAATCGAACCAGCTTTAAAGCCCCTTGAATTGGGGCTTTCCACGCACCGGTGTCAGGGAAGTGTCAGTTTGTCGGCGTATTCAGGCCAACGGTAGCCGGCTGCCCGTCAATAGTCCCGGCAGCCTGCATTGTTGTAAGGCCCTGAAAAGCGGGCCCAGCCCGACCCTGGGTTGTTCGCCGAGCACATATAGCGCCCGGTGGCAAGACTTTGCCAGAGATAGAAAGGAGCCGGCGCAGCGTAAGCCGCCATAGCAACTCCCAGCACAGACACAAGGGCTAGAACCCACAGCTTTTTCATATCGCACTCCTGCCCAGGCCAGGGTTTGTGCCAAACCCAATCGCCACCCAACGCTCACCATCAGGTCATCTGGATGATGGTCTGCATGATGGTGCTCTCAGTGGAGATGGTCTTGGCGTTCGCCTGGTAATTGCTCTGCGCTTTGATCAGGTTGACCAACTCGCCGGTCAAGTCAACGTTGGAATCTTCCAGCGCACCACCGGCGATCTGGCCGAGGGTGCCGGTATCTGGCGCGCCGATGACCGGCACACCCGATGCGTAGGACTCTTTCCAACTGGTGCCGCCGATCGGAGTCAGGCCCTGCAAGTTGGCGAAGTTGGCAATGGCTACTTGGCCGATCACTTTGTTCTGGCCGTTAGTGAAGTTGGCGAACAAGAAGCCACCTTGATCCACGGTCAAGCCGGACAGTTCACCCGTGGCGAAACCGTCTTGTGTCTTGGCAGTGACCGCAGACGCTGCGTTGTACTGGGTAGTACCGAGCATGTCCAAGTTAACTCCGCCGTCATGTGCGGTAGCACCATTGGCAGACCAAGCGCCTGCAGCGTTTTTCTGTGCTGGAACCCACCCGTCGAGAGTGAAGGTCTTGTTGGCGGCGATGGTCATGCCGCCCGCCACCGGGCCTACGGTCATCGCGGCAGTATCCAGGGTGCCGTCGGTCTTGAATGGCAGTTTGTTGACCAGCGCCGTGGTGGACGTCGGGTCAGCCGGATTGCGACCATCAACAGTGCTGTACATGGTCCATGAGTTGCTGGCGGCATCTTTGACGAAGTACTGGTTCAGCTGGTGCGCATTGCCCTGACTGTCATAAACATCAGTGTTGAACGTGAAGTTGTAGGTCTTGACATTGGTCGGGTCAAACGGCGTCTCGGTCGGCGCGGCGGCGCTGGAGTTGAGGTTGACGGTTTCGGCAATACGCCCGGTCGGGTTCGGCGTCAGGTTGGAGGTATCGATTTGCAGATCGGTGAGCACGCCCTGAATGACCTTGCCGTTTTCATCCACCGCATAGCCTTGCAGATTGCCGCCCGACGCGCTGACCACATAGCCTTCCTTGTCGCTGTAGAACGCGCCGGCACGGGTATAGATCTTCGAGCCATTGTCACTGAGGGCGAAGAAGCCGTTGCCATCGATGGCCAAGTCCAGCGCTTGGCCAGTGGCATTGATGTTGCCCGGGGTGAATAGCTGCGAAACAGCGGCAGTCTTCACACCGCTGCCGATGGCATTCTTGCCGCTGCTGGTACCGCGGATGGAGTTGGAATACTGATCGGCGAACTCGGCGCGCGACGATTTGAAGCCAGTGGTGGCGACGTTGGCAATGTTGTTGCCGGTAACGTTCAGGGCCTTGTTTGCTGCATAGAGGCCGCTAAGGCCGATATTGAAAGACATGTGCTACTCCTGTCGTTGGGTTAGGCCCTAAATGCCAATGCTTTGAACTTTGGAAAGCGCGATACTGCCCAGCCCGGCGAGGTTGAGCGTCATTTCCGCGCCATTGCTACCCATGGTCACGCTGGTGACCGTGGCCGGCAGGTTGGTCGTCATGGCCGTGGCCTTGCCATCGATGCTGGCAGTGGCCTTGAAGGTGTAAGTGCCCTCCGCCAGTACCTCGCCATCCTCACCCTTGCCATCCCAGGTGAAGTCAGCCTTGCCCGCAGCCTTGGTACCCAGGTCCAGGGTGCGCACCAGCTTGTCGTCCTTGTCGTAGATACCGACGGACGTGGCGGTGCTCGAAGAGGTCAGGTTGACCGAGCCTTTGAGCTCCTTGCTGGTGTCGACCACGGCCTTGTCGGTCTGGACGATCACGTTGCGCCCAACCAGCGACGAGGCCTGCAAGGCCTGGGACGACTGGAACGAACCGGCGATGTAGTTCACCGTTTCGTTGAGCGTCTGCATGCTTTCAAGGCTGCTGAACTGCGCCAGCTGCGCCACGAACTCGCCGTTTTCCTGCGGGTCGAGCGGGTTCTGGTTTTTCATCTGCGTTACCAGCAACTGCAAGAACGCATCCTTGCCCAGCGCACTGCCGGCAGCGCCGGTGCTGCTGTCGGTCTTGCTGGTCTGCTTTTGCAGCGAGGTCAGGTACGCGCTGCCGACGTCACTGGTGGAATTGGTCGTGGTCATGTCGGCTTCCTATCACTGACCCAAGGTCAAGACTTTCTGCATCATGCTTTTGGCGGTGTTCATCAGCTCGGCGTTGGTCTGGAACGCACGGCTGGCAGAGATCATGTCAGCCATCTCCTCGACCACGTTGACGTTCGGGTAGTAGACGTAGCCGTCCTTGTTCGCCGCCGGATGGTTGGGCTCGTAGCGCGCTTCCAGGTTGCTCTGGTCTTCGACGATACCTTTGACCTGCACGCCCTGCCCGGCTTCGCCCTGGCCCTCGAACAGCGACTGGCTGGTACCGCCTTGCGCGTCCTGGAAGGTGGTGGCGAATACCGGATGGCGTGCGCGGTAGGTCTGGTCGATGCTCGACGACACGGTCTCGGCGTTGGCGATGTTCGAGGCCACGGTGTTGAGGCGAGTGTTTTGCGCGCTCATGCCGCTGCCGGCAATGTTGAAGACACTGGATAGGGACATGGTTACTCTCCGCGCAGGGCCGAAACCAGCCCTTTGAATTTACTGTTGAGCAAGGTGAAGCTGGCCTGGAAACCGATGGCGTTTTCCGTGTAGTTCGATTGCTCGATCTGGGCGTCCACGGTGTTCTGGTCGATCGACGGCTGCAGCGGCGTGCGGTACTTGAGCGCCTCGTCGCTAAGGGCCAGGCCATCGGCCTCGATGTGCCGGCTGTTGGTCCGGTCCAGAGCGAAGCGGCCGCTTTGCTGTTTTTCACTTTCGGCGGCGAGCACCGAGGAGAAGTCCATGTCACGCGCCTTGTAGTTGGGCGTGTCGGCGTTGGCGATGTTGTTGGCCAGCACTTCGGCGCGCTGGGCGCGGAAGTCCAGGGCCTTTTCGTGAATGCCAAGCGCCTTGTCGAAGCTGATGCTCATGTCGGGGAAACCTTCGAAGGTTGACCGGAGTGTCGTTGAGCAAGGCATAGCAAGGGCTGTGCCAACCAGCGGAAAGGCCCGGAAATACGGGCTAGCAAGACGGAATGCTGTCAGGGTGATGCCAGAAAAGCGGCAAAGGTCTTCCGCTTGAAGGGGCGCAAGCGGCAATTGCCGGTCGGCATGGGCGGCAAAACAAAAAATTGACGTGCTTGGCGATAGCGGTGTGGCGCCTATGAGACCGAGCGCCGCCCGCGCGGCGCATCGCGACGCAAGGCCGCTCCTACATTTGTTTCGGGCCAATTATTCCTGAGGTATTGGCGCGCCCCCCTCTGGGGCCTGCCTCGATAGCGAGCCGGACCAACAAGGCGGCCGCGCGCAAATGCCACAGACCTCACTGGCCCGAAACAAATGTAGGAGCGGCCTTGCGTCGCGATGCGCCGCGCGGGCGGCGCTCGATCTCATAGGCGCCACAACCCTCAAGGCAAACCCTACTTGGCCTGGTAGATAATCCCCGGGCTGCACTGCACCATCTGGTAATGGTCCGGCAACCCGTTCAGCGCCTCGGAGGCGCCAAGGAACAGGTACCCGCCCGGCTTGAGGGTGCTGTGGATACGCAGCAGGATGTCTTTCTTGACCTGGGCCGAAAAGTAGATCAACACGTTGCGACAGAACACGATGTCGAACTTGCCCAAGCTCGCGTAACTGTCGAGCAGGTTGAACGAGCGGAACTCGACGCGGCTGCGAATGGCCGGCTTGATCGCGTAACGCCCCGCCCCCTTGGGGTCGAAGTAGCGCTGCAGGCGCTCCTGCGATAGGCCGCGGGCAATCGCCAGGCTGTCGTATTCGCCGGTCTTGCAGTTGGTCAGCATGGTCCCGGACAGGTCGGTCGCGACAATCTGCGCGCCCATCTTCAACTGGCCCAGGTTGCTGCGCTCGAACTCATCGATAGCCATCGAGATCGAGTACGGCTCCTGCCCCGACGAGCAGGCCGCCGACCACATGCGCAGGCGCTGGCCCGGGTTGTTCTTGATGAACTCGGGGATGACCTTGTTCTTCAGCACCTCGAACGGGTAGGTATCACGGAACCACAGGGTCTCGTTGGTCGTCATCGCGTCGACCACCTGTTCGCGCAAACCGCTGCGCGGCTGGGTCTGGATGCGCTGCACCAGCTCGCCCAGGCTCTTGATACCTTGTTGCTCCATCAGCTTGTTGAGACGGCTGGAGACCAGGTACTGCTTATTCTCGCCCAGCAGGATGCCACAGGCTTTCTCCAGGAAGACCCGGAACTGTTCGAAATCCAAATTACCCGTAGACACTACTGCCGCCTCTTTTCAATCGCTGGTGCCGGGAGCGTGCTCCCGGCTGCTTCAATGTGTTGCCTTGATCCGGTCGACCACGCGCTGCGCCAGGTCGTCCGGTTTGAACTTGGCCAGGAAATCATCGGCGCCGACTTTCTTGACCATCGCCTGGTTGAATACCCCGGACAGCGAAGTATGCAGGACGATGTGCAATTTTTGCATGCGCGGATCGCTGCGGATCTCCGCGGTCAGCGTGTAACCGTCCATTTCTGGCATTTCAATGTCCGAGATCATCATCAGGAACTCTTCCTCCGGCCTTTTGCCCTCCTCCACCAATTGCCGGAGGTAGTTGAGCGCCTGGCGGCCATCGTTGAGCGCCACCACTTCGACGCCGACGGTTTGCAGGCAGCGGCTGACCTGCTTGCGCGCCACCGACGAATCGTCGACGGTCAACACCCGCAGCAACACGGCCTTGTCCTGCACCTCGGCATCGACCACACCGGCAGACACCTGCTCGGACGACGGCGCCACTTCGGCCAGCACCTTTTCCACGTCGATGATCTCGACCATGCGGTTATCCACCCGGGTGACCGCAGTCAAGTAGTGGTCACGGCCGGTGCCCTTGGGTGGCGGATGGATTTCTTCCCAGTTCATGTTGACGATGCGCTCGACCGAGTGCACCAGAAAGCCCTGGGTCTTGGTGTTGTACTCGGTGATGATCACAAAACTGTTGCGCGTGTCCTCCTGCAGTGGCGCCAAACCAGTAGCCATCGACAGGTCGAGGATCGGGATGGTCGCCCCGCGAATGTTGGCCACGCCGCGCACCACCGGGTGGGACTTGGGCAGCACGGTCAGCGCAGGGCACTGCAGCACCTCCCTGACCTTGAACACGTTGATGCCGTAGAGCTGGCCGCCATTGAGGCGAAACAGCAACAATTCCAGGCGATTCTGCCCCACCAGCTGTGTGCGCTGGTTGACCGAATCCATAACACCCGCCATGCCAGACTCCTTTACGTTTCAGCCTTTCGTTGCAAATCAGGTACCGAGTCGGCACGGGCTTTGCTTTTTTGAGCGCCATGTACACGAAAACGACATTTTTCCGACGATTGACGCACCTGCTGACTGGCTCGCTGGCCACGCTGTGCCTGCTGGCGCCCGGCGTTCGCACGCTGGCGGACGCGTTTACCTTGCCTGAACAGCTTATCGGTGTCACCCAAGGGTTTCTTGAATTCACCGTAGAAGATTATCTGGCCACCACCCAAACCGTCGGCCGTTACGAGATCCAGGTCAGCACCCTCGACCCGCGCTTGCGCATGCCATTGTGCAGCCAGCCGCTGGACGCTTCGCTGGAAAGCCCCGCGCAGCCACTGGGACGGGTCACGGTGCGGGTGCGTTGCGACAGTGCGGCACCGTGGACCGTGTTTGTGCCGGCAACGGTGCGGCTGTTTCGCGATGTGGTGGTGGTCACCCGCCCGCTCAAGCGTGACAACGTGGTCGGCGAAGGTGACGTGGCCCTGCGCGAGCGTGATGTCGGCACCCTCGGCCAGGGCTTTCTCAGCGAGCTGGACCAGGCGGTGGGCATGAAGATGCTGCGCCCTACGGTCATCGACCAGGTGCTCACCCCGCAGCACCTTGAGCAAGCCGAAGTGGTGCGCAAGGGCGACCACGTGGTGATCATCGCCCGCAGCGGCAGCCTGAGCGTGCGCATGCCAGGCGAAGCGCTGAGCAAGGGTGGCCTGAGTGAACAGATCCGGGTGCGCAACCTCAACTCTAAACGGGTGATCAAGGCCCGCGTGACCGGCCCCGGCCAGGTCGAGGTGACGATGTAGCAGGATTGCGCTGGCAGTGTGGAACCGCTTTTCCTAAACTGTGTCAGAACACGGGTTCGCGAGCTTGCTGACAGGCGGCTATGCATTTGTGCCTAAAGTTTCTTTCGGGTTGGCCGAAAACAAGGCAAGCGTCCAAATACCCAGAGGTTTCTGATCATGGTCATCGACTTCAGTCGTTTGAATAACTCTCCGTCCGTCACGGGCGGCGTTCGCGGCAATGCCGCGCCCGGCACCGCCGAAAAGCCCGGCGCGAGCCAGGAAGCGCCTAAAAGCACCAGCGCCAGCGGAGAAGCCGTACACCTCAGCCAAGAGGCACAGCAGTTGCAAAAGATCAGCGACACGCTGCGCGAACAGCCCGTGGTCAACAGTGCCCGCGTGGCCGAGTTGAAACAGGCGATCGCCGATGGCAGCTACCAGGTCGATGCCGGCCGGGTCGCCAGCAAACTGCTCGATTTCGAAGCCCAGCGCTGACCGTTCGGCGCGCTGACTTCACGGACGCTTAACAAAGCCAAGAGTTAGCCATGCACGACACCACCTTGCTGCAACTGATCGAAGATGACATCGCCCCGATGCAGGAACTGCTCGACCTCCTTCATAAAGAAGCGGTCGCCCTGCATGGCCGCGAGATGGCGCTGCTGGAACAGATCCTGGCCCGCAAGCAGTCATTGATCATCTTGCTCGAGCAGCATGGGCAGCGGCGCAGCCAGTTGCTCACCGGCCTCGGCCTTAGCGCCGACCGCGCCGGTGTGCAGGCAGTGGCAGCGCAGTCGCAGCATGGCGAAACAATGCTGCAACGGCTCGATATGCTCTCGCAACTGATGGACACCTGCCAGCAGATCAACGAGACCAACGGGCGCATCATCCAAGTGCAGCAACACGTCACCAACAACCAGATCAGAATCCTCATGGGTGGCGATTCTCCGTCGCTCTACGACAGCCGTGGCGGCACCTCGCTGCTGGCCAAGCCGCGCGCCCTCAGCCAAGTGTGATACTTCTATCAAGGCACGGAACATACTGGCAAAATGCCGTTACTTGCGTGTGTCGTTTTTGCCTGGAGATTGATTAGCCGTGTTCAATGAAGCCGATGCCCCGCAGCCGCCGAAGGTGCTGAGTACACCTTTGGAGATCGCAGCCAACCTGCGACAGCTGCAGGAAAGCCATGACCCCCTGATCATCACCTTCCATGATCGCAACCAGCGGTTCCAGAGCTACGTGGTGAATGTTGACCGCGACAGCAATACCCTGGCGCTGGACGAAATGATCCCCCGCGACGGCGAAAAATTCATCGAGAACGGCGAACCGTTCCGCGTCGAAGGCTTCCACGATGGCGTGCGCATCGCCTGGGAATGCACTGCCCCGCTGACCATCAGCGAAGTCGACGGCCACCGCTGCTACCGCGGCGCGATGCCGGAAGAAATGACCTACCACCAGCGCCGCAACGCCTTTCGCGCTGCGTTGAAGCTGTCGCAGCTGGTCGATGTCATCCTCGACGGCACCCACCTCAAAGGCAACGGTGCCCTGCGCGGCAAGCTGCTGGACATCTCTGCCACCGGCTGCAAGCTGCGCTTCGAAGGCAACGTCGAGGACCGCCTGCAACTGGGCCAGGTGTACGAGCGCTTCAAGGCCGGCAACCCGCTGGGCCTGATCGACACCATGGTCGAGCTGCGCCACCTGCACTTCGAGGAGCGTATCAACACCACCTTCGCCGGCGTGCGCTTCCATAACCTCAACGGCCAGGCGCAACGCAAGATCGAAAGCTTCGTCTACCAGTTGCAGCGTGAAGCGCGACGGTTCGATAAAGACGACTATTGAGGTCATCGCCTGATGCGCCAACGCCACCCAAACGGGTGGCGTTTTTGTTGGCGCCCATTACCCGACCTTGCATGCGGGCAACCGGGCTTGCTGACCAGCAAGGTTTCCCGCTTACCGCTGTTTTGTCGGCTGCTTAATGTGGTTTTGTACCGCCCGGCTGGGCGGGTCAGAGGAGCAGACAGCGCATGATTCGTTCCACATTTACCGCAGAATTGCATAGCCAGTTTGGCCGGATCGGGGTGGTTGATACACCTTATTGGGCCTATCCGCCTTTTGCTGCAAACCAGGACGGCTGGTTGTGTACCGACGACGAACGAGGTGATTCAGTCAGTTTCAAACCGCTCACATTCAAATTCACCTTCATCGAAGAAACGGCGAACCGCCTCATTTATCGAATCAACAGCACCGCAGACGCCAAGTTCAATAACGCAAGGCTTGAGCAAAACAGCAACGGCTGGCTGGGTATGTATGGGTACGGGCTGACACATGAGCTCACCAGCGGACTCAATCCTTCGGTGCTCCTGAACAAGGCCCCCTTCTTCCAGGATCAATGGAAGATTGAATTACTCGACAAATGGGACGGCAACCTGACGGGCACCGAAGACGTCGAGTTTTACTTACGTGACAAAGACGGCCATCGGGTCTCGCAGGTTCTGTCGGTCTACAAAGACCGATTCGAGACACTCCGTCACTGGTTCTTGCACGCAGGCACCAAGGACGGAACGATACTGAAATTCCACCTGCACGCCATCAAGGTGTTGTGATTGGCGGTGAGTCACCGCGACGCCCAGCGACGGATACGGCTCATTCGGCCTTCAACGCTGGGCGGCCTGACCTCACACAGACTTGTCGACTTCAGGTTGCGCCTTGGCTTCGCGCTCTACCGAGCCTTGGTCCGCTTCCGTATCCTCCGCCGCCACCGGCGCCTGCATCACATCCTGCACCGTCTGCTCATCGACCCGTGGGTCGAGCGCTGCCGACAACGGCGAACCGGCCGCCGGCATTGCCACGTGGCCCAGCGGCGCGTCCTGCACCTGGTGCAGCCCGGTGACCGCTTTCGGCCGAATGCGCCACACCAGCACCAGCGCGAAGAACGTGAAGAACGCATACAGCATCTGCGCGCCCAGCACTTTCATCAATACGCCCGCCGCCAGAGGGCCGATACAAGCGCCCACACCATAAGTGACCAGCAGCATGGCGGTCAGCGAGACCCGCCGCTCGCTCTCCACGTGGTCATTGGAGAACGCAACTGCCAAGGGGTACAGGCAGAACTGCAATAATGAAATGACAAAGCCGATACCGAACAGCAACTCCAGCGGCACGCTGGGCAAGAGGGCCAGCGGCGCAGAGGCCACCGCCAGGCCCACGGCAGCACTGCGGATCAGTAACGCGCGGTCGTAGCGGTCGGACAGCCAGCCCAACGGCCACTGCACCAGCAGCCCGGCAAAGATGCAGCTACCCATGAACAGACCGATCTGCTCGGTGGACAGCCCCTGATTGGAAGCGTACAGCGGCGCCAAGCCGTAGAACGAACCGACGATCAGGCCCGAACCGAGCACCGTGCTCAACGACTGCGGCACCCGCTTGATGAAGAACTTCGGCTCCATCGGGGCCGGGCGCAAAGGCGCCGGGTGAATGCGCCGGGTCATCGCCACCGGCACCAGGCACAGGGCGAAGCACATGGCGACCAGCATCAGCAGTTCAGGGCCGAGCTCGGGGTGCACCACCAGAATCAGCTGGCCGAGCACCAACCCCAGGTAGGAGGCGATCATGTAGCCACTGAATACCGCACCGCGGTGCTTGGCATCGGCCTGTTCGTTGAGCCAGCTTTCGATGACCATGTACTGGCACATCATCCCCAGGCCGACCACCATCCGCAGCCCGACCCAGGCCGGCAACCAATTGGTCATGCCATGGCCGAGCACCGCCGCGCAGACGATACCGGCGCAGGTGGCATACGCGCGAATGTGCCCTACCCGGCCGATCAGCCGGTGGCCGACCTTGCCGCCCACGGCCAAGCCGAAGTAGTTGGCCGCCATCAACGCACCGACCCACAAGCTGTCGACATGGTCGGCCGCCAGGCGCAGTGCCAGGTAGGTACTGAGCAGGCCTGAGCCGATAAGCATCATCAAGGCAGCGAAATACAGCGACTGAAACGGCTTCCAGATGTTTCGCATACGTCCCGTCGGGCTCCTTGGTCAGGTGGCGTTGGCCTGGCAAGCATAAAAGCAATTGTGTTGCAGCGCAGTCCCTTGCCTGCGAAATAGCGTGCAGGGGACGCGTCCAGTAGCGGTTGTGTCGCGATCAGGCCTGTGCTGCCAGCACCCGACGCTCCCACGGCGTGATCTCGTCGAAGAAGTCGGTCAGCTCCAGCGTCTTGCTGGCAACGTAGCCTTCGATGAACTCGTTGCCGAACAGTTCCCGCGCCAGCGCGCTGCGCTTGAGGCGCTGCAGTGCTGCGTGCAGGGTGCACGGCAGGCTCAGGTGCTCTGGCACCTCGAACTCACCCTGGATGGCCGGCGCCGGCTGCAAGCGTTGCTCGATGCCGTGCAACCCGGCAGCCAGGCTTGCGGCAATCGCCAGGTACGGATTGGCATCGGCGCCGGGCAAGCGGTTTTCCACGCGCCGGGCCACGGGCGCGCTGGCCGGTATGCGCAAGCCCGCCGCGCGGTTATCCTCGGACCAGCAGGCGTTGTTGGGCGAGGCGTACGGGTGGCACAGGCGCTGGTAGGAATTGACATTGGGCGCAAACAACGCGGTGAAGTCCGCCATGCACGCCTGCAGGCCACCGATGAAGTGCAGGAAGGTGGCGGTCGGCTGTCCCTGCTCATCGCTGAACACGTTACGCCCGCTGCCGATCTCCACCAGGCTCTGATGAATGTGCATGGAACTGCCGGGGGTCTTGGCCAGGGGCTTGGCCATGCACACCACGGTCAGCCCATGCTTGAGCGCTACTTCCTTGAGCAGGTGCTTGAACAGGAAGGTCTGGTCGGCCAGCAGCAGCGGGTCACCGTGCAACAGGTTGATCTCGAACTGGCTGATGCCCATCTCGTGCATGAAGGTGTCACGTGGCAGGCCGAGCGCTGCCATGCACTGGTAGACCTCGTTGAAGAACGGCCGCAAGCCATTGTTGGAGCTGACACTGAACGCCGAATGGCCAAGCTCCCGGCGGCCATCCTTGCCCAGGGGCGGCAGAAAGGGCTGCACGGGGTCGGTGTTGGGTGCAAAGACAAAGAATTCGAGTTCGGTTGCCACCACCGGGGCCAGGCCCAAGGCTGCGTAGCGGGCGATCACCGCCTTGAGCTGGCCGCGAGTGGACAACGCAGACGACCTGCCATCCAGTTCGTTGGCGTCGCAGATGGCCAGGGCGCGGCCATCCTCGCTCCAGGGCAGGTGGTGAATTTGCGTGGGCTCGGCCACCAGCGCCAGGTCGCCGTCATCACTGCCGTAGAACCTTGCCGGCGGGTAGCCGCCCATGATGCATTGCAACAGCACGCCACGGGCCATCTGCAGACGCCGGCCTTCGAGGAAGCCCTCGGCAGTCATCACTTTGCCGCGCGGCACACCGTTGAGGTCAGGGGTGACGCATTCGATTTCATCGATGCCGTGAAGGTGTTCGGCGAGGGTGCTCTGGCCTGCGGTGGTCATGACGCGTGTCCTTGTTGTTATGGCTGACAACAACATAGGCTGGGGGTGTTTAAAATATCAAGCACCTATTGGGTTGCCAGTGCCGGCCTCTTCGCGGGGCGAGCCCGCTCCCACAGGTACCCTGTTGCTCTTTGATTCATCGGTGTGGGAGCGGGCTTGTCCCGCGAAGAGGCCAGCACTGGCAACCCTTTATTCGCGCAGGGTCATGCCATTGGCCGGCAACGGCAAGGCGGTCTTGTAGCGCACCTGCTTCAAGGCAAAACTCGAGCGAATGTTCGCCACTCCCGGCAACCGCGTCAGGTAATCGAGAAACCGCTCCAGCGCCTGAATGCTCGGCAACAGCACCCGCAGCAGGTAGTCCGGGTCGCCGGTCATCAGGTAGCACTCCATCACCTCGGGGCGCTCGGCGATCTCCTCCTCGAACCGGTGCAGCGACTGCTCCACCTGTTTTTCCAGGCTCACATGGATGAACACATTCACATCCAGCCCCAGCGCCTCCGGTGACAACAAGGTCACCTGCTGGCGGATCACCCCAAGTTCCTCCATGGCCTTGACCCGGTTGAAACAGGGGGTGGGCGACAGGTTAACCGAACGCGCCAGCTCTGCATTGGTGATGCGGGCGTTTTCCTGAAGGCTGTTGAGAATGCCGATATCGGTACGATCGAGTTTGCGCATGAGACAAATTCACCGGTTTTTTGTGTTTATGCGGAATGTTTATCTGCGCCCGTCGGCAAAGGCAACCAACTTGAGAGAAATATTCTTCTGCCGTGCCACTAAGATGTAGGGGACGCTGACTTGCCAGTCACGAGCCGGTACTCAGCGGCGGCCGCTTCAGAGCTCACAAAAACAACATTCGAGCGAGCGTAAAAAGCATGAACGAGTACGCCCCCCTGCGTTTGCATGTGCCCGAGCCAACCGGCCGGCCAGGCTGCCAGACCGATTTTTCCTACCTGCGTCTGAACGATGCAGGTATTGCCCGTAAACCTTCGATCGACGTCGACGCTGCCGACACCGCCGAGCTGTCCAACAGCTTGATCAGGGTGCTGGACGAGCATGGCGACGCACTTGGCCCGTGGGCCGAGGACATCGACCCAATGGTCCTGCGTCAAGGCATGCGCGCCATGCTCAAGACGCGTATCTTCGACAGCCGCATGGTGGTTGCCCAGCGCCAGAAAAAGATGTCCTTCTACATGCAGAGCCTGGGCGAGGAAGCCATCGGCAGCGCCCAGGCCCTGGCGCTGAACCGCACCGACATGTGCTTCCCCACCTACCGCCAGCAGAGCATCCTCATGGCCCGCGACGTGTCGCTGGTGGAGATGATCTGCCAGCTGCTGTCCAACGAGCGTGACCCGCTCAAGGGCCGCCAACTGCCGATCATGTATTCGGTGCGCGAGGCAGGTTTCTTCACCATCAGCGGCAACCTGGCGACCCAGTTCGTGCAGGCGGTCGGCTGGGCCATGGCCTCGGCGATCAAGGGCGATACCAAGATCGCCTCGGCCTGGATCGGCGACGGCGCCACTGCCGAGTCGGACTTCCACACCGCCCTGACCTTCGCCCATGTGTACCGCGCGCCGGTGATCCTCAACGTGGTCAACAACCAGTGGGCGATCTCCACCTTCCAGGCGATTGCTGGCGGTGAATCGACCACCTTCGCCGGCCGTGGCGTAGGGTGCGGCATCGCCTCGCTGCGCGTCGACGGCAACGACTTCGTCGCTGTCTACGCCGCCTCGCGCTGGGCTGCCGAACGCGCCCGCCGTGGTCTGGGACCTTGCCTGATCGAGTGGGTCACCTACCGTGCCGGCCCGCACTCGACCTCCGACGACCCGTCCAAGTACCGCCCCGCCGATGACTGGAGCCACTTCCCGCTGGGCGACCCGATCGCCCGCCTGAAGCAGCACCTGATCAAGATCGGCCACTGGTCCGAGGAAGAACACCAGGCCGTCACCGCCGAGTTCGAAGCTGCGGTCATCGCGGCGCAGAAGGAAGCCGAACAGTACGGCACCCTGGCCAACGGCCACATCCCGAGCGCAGCCTCGATGTTCGAGGACGTGTACAAGGAAATGCCCGAACACCTGCGCCGTCAACGCCAGGAACTGGGGGTTTGAGATGAACGACCATAACAACAGCATCAACCCGGAAACCGCCATGGCCACCACTACCATGACCCTGATCCAGGCCCTGCGCTCGGCCATGGATATCATGCTTGAGCGTGACGACAATGTCGTGGTCTACGGCCAGGACGTCGGTTACTTCGGCGGCGTGTTCCGCTGCACCGAAGGCCTGCAGAACAAATACGGCAAGTCGCGCGTGTTCGACGCGCCGATCTCCGAAAGCGGTATCGTCGGCACCGCCGTGGGCATGGGTGCCTACGGCCTGCGCCCGGTGGTGGAAATCCAGTTTGCCGACTATTTCTACCCTGCGTCCGACCAGATCGTCTCGGAAATGGCCCGCCTGCGGTATCGCTCGGCCGGCGAGTTCATCTCGCCGCTGACCCTGCGCATGCCGTGCGGGGGTGGTATCTACGGCGGCCAGACCCACAGCCAGAGCCCGGAGGCGATGTTCACCCAGGTGTGCGGACTGCGCACGGTCATGCCGTCCAACCCCTATGACGCCAAGGGCCTGCTGATCGCCTCGATCGAATGCGACGACCCGGTCATCTTCCTCGAGCCCAAGCGCCTCTACAACGGTCCGTTCGACGGCCACCACGACCGCCCTGTGACGCCCTGGGCGAAGCACCCGCACAGCGCCGTGCCGGATGGCTATTACACCGTGCCACTGGACAAGGCGGCGATCACCCGCCCGGGCAATGATGTCACCGTGCTGACCTACGGCACCACGGTCTACGTGGCCCAGGTGGCCGCCGAGGAGACCGGCGTCGACGCCGAAGTCATCGACCTGCGCAGCCTGTGGCCGCTGGACCTGGAAACCATCGTCGCGTCGGTGAAGAAGACCGGCCGCTGCGTGGTGGTGCATGAGGCCACCCGTACCTGTGGTTTCGGTGCCGAGCTGGTGTCGCTGGTTCAGGAACACTGCTTCCATCACCTCGAAGCGCCGATCGAGCGCGTTACCGGCTGGGACACCCCCTACCCCCACGCACAGGAATGGGCTTACTTCCCAGGGCCTTCGCGGGTTGGTGCGGCATTGAAACGGGTCATGGAGGTCTGAATGGGCACGCACGTCATCAAGATGCCGGACATTGGCGAAGGCATCGCACAGGTCGAGTTGGTCGAGTGGTTCGTCAAGGTCGGCGATGTGATCGCCGAGGACCAGGTAGTGGCCGATGTCATGACCGACAAGGCGACCGTGGAAATCCCTTCGCCGGTCAGCGGCAAGGTGCTGGCCTTGGGTGGCCAGCCGGGTGAAGTGATGGCGGTCGGCAGCGAGCTGATCCGCATCGAAGTAGAGGGCAGCGGCAACCATGTCGACGCGCCGCAGGGCAAGCCGGCCGACACCAAGCCGGCCGAGGCAGTTGTCGCGCCAGTCGCGAGCACGCCGCAACCGCGTGCCGCAGTGCCAGCGCCCGCCTGCCAGGGCGCAGCCCCCCACACCGCCGCGCCCATCGTGCCGCGCCAGGCCGGCGACAAGCCACTGGCCTCTCCGGCCGTGCGCAAACGTGCGCTGGATGCCGGTATCGAACTGCGCTACGTGCACGGCAGCGGCCCGGCCGGGCGCATCCTGCACGAAGACCTCGACGGTTTCATGAGCAAACCGCAGACCGCAGCCGGGCAAGCCCCGAGCGGCTACGCCAAGCGTACCGACAGCGAGCAGGTGCAAGTCATCGGCCTGCGCCGCAAGATCGCCCAGCGCATGCAGGACGCCAAGCGCCGGGTCGCGCACTTCAGCTATGTCGAGGAAATCGACGTCACCGCCCTGGAAGCCCTGCGCCAGCAGCTCAACCAGAAGCACGGCGACAGCCGTGGCAAGTTGACCTTGCTGCCGTTCCTGGTCCGCGCCCTGGTCGTGGCCCTGCGCGACTTCCCGCAGATCAACGCCACTTATGACGACGAAGCACAGATCATCACCCGCCATGGCGCGGTGCATGTGGGCATCGCCACCCAGGGTGACAACGGCCTGATGGTGCCGGTGCTGCGCCATGCCGAAGCCGGCAACTTGTGGGGCAATGCCAGCGAAATCTCGCGCCTGGCCACTGCCGCGCGCAGCAACAAGGCCAGCCGCGAAGAACTGTCCGGCTCGACCATCACCCTGACCAGCCTCGGTGCGTTGGGCGGCATCGTCAGTACGCCGGTGGTCAACACCCCGGAAGTGGCGATCGTCGGCGTCAACCGCATGGTCGAGCGGCCGATGGTGATCGACGGCCAGATCGTCGTGCGCAAGATGATGAACCTGTCCAGCTCGTTCGACCACCGGGTGGTCGATGGCATGGATGCCGCGCTGTTCATCCAGGCCGTGCGTGGCCTGCTTGAACAACCCGCCTGCCTGTTCGTGGAGTGAGCATGCAACAGACTATCGAAACCACCCTGCTGATCATCGGCGGCGGCCCTGGCGGCTATGTGGCCGCCATCCGCGCCGGGCAACTGGGTATCCCCACCGTGCTGGTCGAAGGCCAGGCGCTGGGCGGCACTTGCCTGAACGTCGGCTGCATTCCGTCCAAGGCATTGATCCATGTCGCCGAGCAGTTTCACCAGACCTCGCGGTACACCGCGCCGTCGGCACTGGGCATCAGTGTCAGCGCGCCGCGCCTGGACATCACCCAGAGCGTGGCCTGGAAAGACGGTATCGTCGACCGCCTGACCAGTGGGGTTGCGGCCTTGCTGAAAAAGCACGGGGTCAAGGTGATCCACGGCTGGGCGAAGATCCTCGACGGCAAGCATGTCGACGTCGATGGCCAGCGCATCCAGTGCGAGCACCTGCTGCTGGCTACAGGCTCCAACAGCGTCGAACTGCCGATGCTGCCGCTGGGCGGGGCGATCATTTCCTCGACCGAGGCACTGGCACCGGCGGCCTTGCCGCAGCACCTGGTGGTGGTAGGCGGTGGCTATATCGGCCTGGAGCTGGGTATCGCCTACCGCAAGCTGGGCGCACAGGTGAGCGTGGTGGAAGCACGCGAGCGCATCCTGCCAACCTACGACAGCGAACTGACTGCCCCGGTGGCCGAGGCGCTGAAGAAGTTGGGCATCGCCGTGCACCTGGGCCATAGCGTCGAGGGTTACGACAATGGTTGCCTGCTGGCCCGTGACGGCCAGGGCGAGCAACTGCGCCTGGAAGCCGACCGGGTACTGGTGGCCGTGGGCCGCCGCCCCCGCACCCAGGGTTTCAACCTGGAATCCTTGGCGCTGAAGATGAACGGCGCCGCCATCGTCATTGACGAGCGCTGCCAGACCAGCATGCACAATGTCTGGGCCATCGGCGACGTGGCCGGTGAACCGATGCTCGCGCACCGGGCCATGGCCCAGGGCGAGATGGTCGCCGAGATCATCGCTGGCAAGGCACGGCGCTTCGAACCCAGCGCAATCGCTGCGGTGTGCTTTACCGACCCGGAGATCGTGGTGGTCGGCAAGACGCCTGAGCAGGCCAGCCAGCAGGGCCTTGACTGCATCGTCGCGCAGTTCCCGTTCGCCGCCAACGGCCGGGCCATGAGCCTTGAGTCCAAAGCCGGCTTCGTGCGCGTGGTAGCGCGCCGCGACAATCACCTGATCCTGGGTTGGCAGGCGGTGGGCGTGGCCGTTTCGGAATTGTCCACGGCCTTTGCCCAGTCAGTGGAAATGGGCGCATGCCTGGAAGATATCGCGGGCACCATCCACGCCCACCCGACGTTGGGTGAAGCGGTCCAGGAAGCGGCATTGCGTGCGCTGGGCCACGCCCTGCATATCTGACGCTGAAAGGGCTCAGGCCGATTGAGTCCCTGGGGGTGCGGGTAAAACCGCTCCCCTCAGGCACCCGCTAAATCAGCAAGATCCGTGTTGTTCTGCAAGCGCAGTCAGGTCATCCGCTATCGCGTTCTTGCCCGCCCCCTTGGCCCGGTACAGGGCCTTATCGGCACGGGCCAGCAGGTCATCCGGCGCATCACCTTCCTGCCACTGCACCACCCCATAGCTCATGGTCAGGCGACACTCGCCGACCGGCTCCACCTTCTCCATCACCTGGCGCAACCTTGCAGCCACTTCAAGCGCCTCGTCCAGCAGCGTCTGCGGCAGCACAATGACGAACTCATCGCCGCCCCAACGCGCCAGCAGGTCATATTCGCGCAGGCAGGTACGCAGGTTGTCGACCACCTGGACCAGCGCCGCATCGCCACGGGCATGGCCATAGCGGTCATTGATCGGTTTGAAGTCGTCCACGTCCATGGCAATCAGCGACAACGGCTGGCGGAAGCGTTGGCTCCGCTCGCATTCCTGCTGCAGCACCTTGTCCAGCCGATAGCGATTGGCGATCCGGGTCAACGCATCGCGCTCGGCTAGTTCGCGGTTTTCATCCAGCTGGCGCTGCAACTGCTGGTTGACCCAGGACAACTCACGGGTGCGTTCGGCCACCAGGCTTTCCAGCGACAGGTTCTGTTGCTCAAGCTGCGCTACCCGCCGCTTGCCGGCATCGATGTTGCGGTGGGCGCCAAGCATGCGCGCCACCGAGCCGTCGCTGTTGCGGGCGATGATGTAGCCGCTGTCTTCGACCCACAGATAACTGCCATCCTGGCAACGACATCGGTACTCGATCAGGTAGCGCTCGTTGCGTTGGGTGATGTAGGCCTCGAAGTGCGCCATTACCCGCGGATAGTCCTCCGGGTGGATCACGCTTTCCCAGGTCAGCACCGAGTTGGCCATGGAATGGCTGGCGTAGCCGAGCATGGCGTACCAACCCGGGTTGCGATAGACGTAGCCAGTGTTGGCATTCCAGTCCCAGATGCCGTCGCTGATCAATTCGAACAAGGTATGCAGCTGCTGCTCACTGAAGCCGGCGGGTGCCGGCCTGGTGTTGTGACTCATGGACGCTCTCCCTGATGTCCAGCAACTGCGCCCCGGTCAAGAGCTGCCGACAGTTTTGATAGGTGCCGCAGGCGGCAAGGCAATGCCGCTGACGGGCAAGCATATGCCCGCCAGGGTGCAACCGGAATAGTACCAAGGGCTATTTCTCGATGGGCCTCGCGGCGGCGGCTGGTTTGGCTGGCATTGCGTTTCGTATAAGATATCCACAAAGCCTGATTGCTGGAAAATCCCGTGCCGCTGCCGTCGTTCAAAGCTACCAACCTGGGTGCCACACCTTCGATGTCCGAAATCATCGCCAAGCACCTGCGCGAGGCGATCATCTCGGGGCAGCTCGCCGAAGACGAACCGGTGCGCCAGGACGAGGTGGCGCAGGCCTTCAATGTCAGCAAGATTCCGGTGCGCGAGGCGTTGAAACGCCTTGAAGCGGAAGGCCTGGTGGACTTTCATCGCAACCGTGGTGCCCTGGTTACGCGCATTTCCGAGCCTGAGCTGGCGCAGATGTTCGAGGTCAGGGTGCTGCTGGAGGTGAAGGCGATTCGCCTGGCGATCCCCAACATGACCGAAGCGCACTTTGCCCGTGCCGAAGCCATCTGCGCGGAGTTCATCGGCGAGGACGATATCGGCCGCTGGGCCGACCTCAACTGGGCGCTGCATGCGTGTTTGTACGAGCCCGCAAAACGCCCCTACCTGATCGGCCTGATTCGCTCCATCCATGACAAGGTCGAACGCTATCTGCGCATGCAGATGAGCTTGTCGGCCGGCAAGGACCGCGCGGATCACGAGCATCGCGACATTGTCGCCGCCTGCCGCGCACGGGACGTGGAGCTGGCTGCCCGGCTGATCGAGACGCACATCAATGGGGTGTGCCAAAGCCTTTACGATCATCTGCCCCATAACTGAGCAGCCCTGCCTTGATTTTTAGGGTGGCGTATAGCGAGCGCCGCCCGCCCGCGACCGCCTGTCCTTGGCTTCGTTTTTGCTTATCTAGATATCGTATACGAAATACAATATAAGGAATGGACGGCACCCAACGATGCCGAACTGCCTACTCCTTCTTCCAATAATACGTATCGGAGTGCAAAACGATGACCACACCCACAACTGCGGCATCAGTGAGTGCCGCGAACACAGCAGAAAAGGCGCCTGCGGGCATCAAACGCGTGGTGGCAGCCGCAATGGCGGGCGCCGTTGCCGAGTGGTACGAATTCTTCCTGTATGGCACCGCGTCCGCGCTGGTCTTCGGCCAACTGTTCTTCCGCCAGACCGGCAGCGCGATGGACGGCATCATCGCGGCATTCGCCCTCTATGCCGTGGGCTTTCTCGCCCGCCCCATCGGCGGCCTGGTATTTGGCCACTACGGTGACAAGGTCGGGCGCAAACACTTGCTGCAGATCAGCCTGATCGTGGTCGGGGTGACCACCTTCCTCATGGGCTGCCTGCCCACCTTCGAACGCATCGGCTATGCCGCCCCCATCCTGCTGGTGGTATTGAGATTGATCCAAGGCTTTGCCTTTGGCGGCGAATGGGGTGGGGCCGTGCTGCTGGTGTCCGAACACAGCCCGGACAACCGTCGCGGCTTCTGGGCCAGCTGGCCGCAAGCGGGCGTGCCGGCAGGCAACCTGATTGCCACGGTCATCCTTCTGCTGCTCTCGACCAACCTGTCCGAAGCGCAATTTCTCGACTGGGGCTGGCGCGTCGCCTTCTGGTTCTCGGCCGTGGTGGTGCTGATTGGCTACTGGATCCGCACCCGGGTCGATGATGCGCCCATCTTCAAAGAAGCCCAGGCCCGCCAGCAGCGGGTGGAAAGCCAGCAACTGGGCGTGGTCGAGGTGGTCACCAAATACTGGCGCGAAGTGCTGATCGGCATCGGTGCCCGGTTTGCGGAGAACATCCTCTACTACATCGTCGTCACCTTCTCCATCACCTACCTGAAGCTGGTGGTGCACAAGGACACGTCAGAGATCCTGCTGCTGATGTTTGGCGCTCACCTGCTGCACTTCTTCATGATCCCGCTCATGGGCTACCTCTCGGACATCATCGGCCGTAAGCCTGTGTACCTGATCGGCGCCGTGCTCACCGCGTTCTGGGGCTTCGTCGGCTTCCCGATGATGGACACCGGCAACGACTGGCTGATCATGGCGGCCATCACCCTGGGCCTGGCCATCGAGTCGATGACCTACGCGCCCTACTCCGCCCTGATGGCCGAACTGTTCCCGACCCATGTGCGCTACACCGCCCTGTCGCTGTGCTACCAGGTGGCGCCGATCCTGGCCGGTTCGCTGGCGCCGCTGATCGCCGTGACCCTGCTGAAGGAATACAACAGCTCAACGCCGATCGCCTGGTACCTGGTGGCCTCCGCCGTGATCTCGATCATTGCCGTCGCCGGTGCCAGGGAAACACGTGGCAAGTCGCTGCGGGCGGTGGATGAAGAATCCCTGGCACGCACCGCCGACCGCTGACAGACCAACAAGAACGATAACCCTCGAGGTAATGACCATGAGCAACATCTTCACCGGCACCATCCCCGCACTGATGACCCCGTGCACCCCCGAGCGCAAGCCCGATTTTGACGCCCTGGTGCGCAAAGGCCGCGAACTGATCGAAGCCGGCATGAGCGCCGTGGTGTATTGCGGCTCCATGGGCGACTGGCCGCTGCTCACCGAGGCAGAGCGCCAGGAGGGGGTGGCACGCCTGGTAGCGGCCGGCATCCCGACCATCGTCGGCACCGGTGCGGTCAACTCCCGCGAAGCCGTGGCTCATGCCGCCCATGCGGCGAAGGTTGGCGCCCAGGGGTTGATGGTAATCCCCCGTGTGCTGTCCCGTGGTGCGTCGGCAGTGGCCCAGAAGGCCCACTTCAAGGCCATCCTCGATGCCGCCCCGCAGCTGCCGGCGGTGATCTACAACAGCCCGTACTACGGGTTCGCGACCCGCGCCGACCTGTTTTTCGAACTGCGCCGCGAGCACCCCAACCTGATCGGCTTCAAGGAGTTCGGCGGCGCTGCGGATATGCGTTATGCCGCAGAGTTCATCACCTCCAAAGATGATGACGTCACCTTGATGGTGGGCGTCGATACCCAGGTGGTGCACGGGTTCGTCAACTGCAATGCCACCGGCGCCATCACCGGCATTGGCAATGCGCTGCCGCGCGAGGTGCTGCACCTGGTGGCGCTGGCCAAACGTGCAGCCCAAGGCGATGCCAAAGCGCGGCGCCTTGCCGGGGAACTGGAAGCGGCCCTGGCCGTGCTGTCGTCCTTCGATGAAGGCTGCGACCTGGTGCTGTACTACAAGCACCTGATGGTGGTCAACGGCAACCCGGAATACGCCCTGCACTTCAACGAAACCGATGCATTGACCGACGCCCAGCGCCGCTATGCCGAACAGCAGTACGCGCTGTTCCGCGCCTGGTACGCCGACTGGTCGGCGGCCAACAACGTAGACTGACAACGCGCAGCCATGCCCCCTTCCCCTGGGCAGGGGGGCAGTGTGCAAGATCTACCCTTGCGGCCAGCTTTCACGGGCATTACCTTGGCAGCAACCCTCGCCCTCCCGGACACCGCCAAGGACTTCAAATGCCGTACCCCAGCGCGACCCAAGCGTTCAGACAGGGCGCCCACAGCGTCCTGCCGTTGACCTCCGGGGTCGTGCCGTTCGGCTTGATCACCGGGGTCACGGCCATCGGCATGGGCCTGTCGCCCGCCGATGCCATCGGCATGACCTTGCTGTTCTATTCAGGCTCGGCGCAAATGGTGGTGATGCAGTTGATGCAGAACAGCGCCCTGCCGGTAACCATGGTGGTCACGGCGCTGGTGATCAACCTCCGCTTCCTGATGTACAGCGCCAGCCTGGCCCCGCACCTTGGCCACCTGCCGCGGCGGCGCAAGTGGCCGATGGCCTACCTGCTTTCGGACCAGTCCTTTGCCTTGTGTTCGTTGAAAATGGCCTCGGGGGAACTGGGCCGTTTCGCCTTCCACTACTACGCCGGCACGGCCATCACCATGTGGTTCGGCTGGAACCTCTCGGTGCTGGCCGGCATATACCTGGGCGCGGGCATCCCGGAAGACTGGTCCCTGGGCTTTGCCATCCCCTTGTCGTTCCTGGCGCTGCTGATCCCCAGCCTGCGCAGCCCGGCGACCATTGGCGCGGCATTGACCGGTGGTGTACTCGCCGTGCTGGCGGTAGACCTGCCCTATAACCTGGGCCTGTTGGCGGGTGCACTGGGCGGGATCATCGCCGGCCTGCTCCTCGAGCGCCTGCAAAAAGGCAGAACCGTGCAGCCTGTGGCTGATGAAAACCGCGAACAGGAAGCATCATGAGCGAAATGACCCCGTGGATGACCTTCTTGCTGATCGGCCTGGGCACCTTCGCGGTGCGCTTGTCGTTCATCGAGTTCTACGCCGTGCTGCGCATACCGCCGCTGTTTCGCCGCGCCCTGGCGTATGTGCCGGCCAGCGTGCTGGCCGCACTGGTGCTGCCGGCCGTGGTGCTGCCTGACCGGCAGGCCGACTTCGACTGGCTGAACCCGCAGATACCGGCCGCGATACTCGCGGGCCTGGTGGCCTGGCGCACGCGCAGCACGCTGCTGACGCTGGGCGTGGGCATGGGCGCGCTGTGGGCGTTGAAGCACTGGGGGCTGTAGGCTTTGGCGGAGGGTGTGAAGAAATGGCGTCCCAGGCAGGAATTGAACCTGCAACCTTCCCCTTAGGAGGGGGATGCTCTATCCAATTGAGCTACTGAGACGCAAACACCGGCAGTGAGCACTGCACGGTTGGACGGCCAGCATGTTAACCAGCATGCTGGCGTTTGTCATGCTGCAACAGGCCTTTTTCACGTAATCCTTTTCTGCGGGCCGGTGCCGGGCGCGTCTGGCCCGGCAATCACGCCTTCATCGTGCAGCAGTTTGAACAACCTGGTCACCGCCGCTTCGAGCGTGGTGGAGTTGTCCAACACATGCACTGACGGATCGGCGACCGCCTGCAGCCCGCTGTTACGTGCCAGGCGCTGCTCGATCTCTTGCGCGGTCTCCCGGCCTCTGGCAAGCAAGCGCTCGCGCAGCACCTGCGGTTTCACGTCGATGAGCACCGGCAGAAGGTCTGGGTAGCGCCGCCGCGCTTCGCTCAGGTAGGCCCGGGAACCGTTGACCAGTACCGGCCTGCCCGCCTGCAGCCATTGATCGACCTGTAGCGGGATGCCGTAACCCAGGCCATTGGCGCGCCAGTGCATGGCGAAAGCACCTTGGGCACACAGCGCTTCGAACTGCTCGGCAGTGACGCCATGGGCAGCTTCACCCTTGGCTTCGGCCGAACGGGTGATGACGCGACGGGCGATTTGCACCCCGGCTGCAACAAGTTGTTCGCGCGCGGCATCGATCAGGGAATCTTTCCCGGAACCCGAGGGTCCTATGAGAAATATCAGCCGGCCTGTCGCTGATCGACGAGCGCTTGCGTCATGTTGCATAGCCACTATGCTCTAAGGAAGGAAACCCGCGCATTCTAGGTGTTTTCTTGGCCTTTTGCTGCGTTTTACCAGTTTTTGACGGCAGAAGAATGACGGCAGGGCAAGTTGGGGCAGGTAAAACTTTTCAAACCAGTGCTCATTTCTGATAATTGGTACTGGCATAAAGCCTTTATCCAGCTCACTATTTGTCACAGAATTGACGCCAAGGAAACGGCGAGCATGAGGCAAGATGAGCATCCAATTTTCCATGTCGGTTGAACATTTTGTCGTCGTCACGGTCGTACTTCCACCCCCGTGCGGCCAATTTGACAACCGCGTCCCCTGAACCAGAAAATCCGGTCAATTTATATGCGCCCATTGAAACAGGCTATTTATTCGAGCCGCACTGCTGACAAGTTTGTCGTCCGCCTGCCAGACGGGATGCGTGAGCGCATTGCCGAGGTAGCGCGCAACCATCACCGCAGCATGAACTCCGAAATCATCGCGCGCCTGGAACAGAGCCTTATCCAGGAAGGTGCGTTGGGTGACGAGCTGAGCATGCGCCTGGACAGCCCTGAACTGTCCCTGCATGAGCGCGAGCTGCTGCAGCGCTTCCGCCAACTGTCGCACCGACAGCAGAACGCTCTGGTCGCCCTCATCGCTCACGATGTGGAAATGGCCGCAGACGCTTCCTGACGTCAGCTTGCAATCGAGTACAAAAAAGCCAGCGTAAGCTGGCTTTTTTGGTTCTGCCTGTGGGAGCCGGGTTCACCCGCCCCCACACGCCAGGGTTCAGAGCAGGAACAGCGTCGCCAGCCCGAGGAAGATGAAGAACCCGCCACTGTCGGTAACCGCAGTGATCATCACACTCGACCCCATCGCCGGATCGCGCCCCAGACGCGTCAGCGTCATCGGGATCAACACGCCCATCAGCGCGGCCAACAACAGGTTTAGCGTCATCGCCGCGGTCATCACCAGGCCCAGCGACCAGCTGTCATACAGCCAGAACGCCACCACACCAATCACACCGCCCCAGATCAGGCCGTTGAGCAGCGACACCGCCAGTTCCTTGCGCATCAACCGACTGGTATTGCCTGGCGACACCTGGTCCAGCGCCATGGCGCGCACGATCATGGTGATGGTCTGGTTACCCGAGTTACCCCCAATACCTGCCACGATCGGCATCAGCGCAGCCAGCGCCACCAGCTTCTCGATCGACCCCTCGAACAGGCCGATCACGCGCGAGGCCAGGAACGCCGTGATCAGGTTGATGGCCAGCCACGCCCAGCGGTTGCGCAGCGAACGCCAGACCGAAGCGAAGATATCTTCTTCTTCGCGCAGACCTGCCATGTTCAGCACTTCGCTCTCGCTCTCCTCACGGATCAGGTCGACCATTTCGTCGATGGTCAGACGGCCGATCAAGCGATCGCTCTTGTCCACCACCGGGGCGGATACGAGGTCGTAACGCTCGAAGGCTTGAGCAGCGTCGTAGGCATCTTCATCGGGGTGGAAGGACACAGGGTCGGTCGCCATGACCTCCGCCACCTTCTTGTCCGGATCATTGACCAGTAGACGCTTGATAGGCAGCACGCCCTTGAGGATGCCGTCATAGTCGACCACGAAGAGTTTGTCGGTGTGGTTCGGCAACTCTTTCAGGCGGCGCAGGTAACGCAACACGACTTCGAGGCTGACGTCTTCGCGGATGGTGACCATCTCGAAGTCCATCAGCGCACCCACCTGCTCCTCGTCGTAGCTCAACGCCGAGCGCACACGCTCGCGTTGCTGGGCATCGAGGGTTTCCATCAACTCGTGAACGACGTCGCGCGGCAGCTCCGGCGCCAGGTCGGCGAGTTCGTCGGCGTCCATTTCCTTGGCAGCGGCGAGCAGTTCGTGATCGTCCATGTCGGCGATCAGCGACTGACGAACCGAATCGGAAACTTCAAGCAGGATGTCGCCGTCGCGGTCCGAGCGCACCAGCTGCCAGACCGTCAGGCGGTCTTCCAGGGGCAATGCTTCGAGGATGTAGGCGACGTCGGCGGGGTGCAGGTCATCGAGCTTGCGTTGCAGCTCGACCAGGTTCTGGCGGTGGACCAGGTTTTCCACCAGGTCGTGGTGAGCACCCTCCTGGCGGTGGGTGAGGTCTTCGACCACACGCTGACGCTGCAGCAGTTCGACCACCTGGGCCAGGCGATCCTGCAGGCTCTCTTGCGCTTTCTTTACTTCTACTTCAGTCATAGGCGAGCTCCACTCCCAGCAGCGGAGCACGCCGGGGGAATCAATCGGTCAGATCTTTCTGTATGAAACTTGTTAAGGAGTAACTACTGGGTAAGTCCATGGTGGTATTCCACAAGCCCCGGCGGGGCTGACGGGCGCAATCATACACTGCCTCGGCGGGCAGATCGCTTAAATTTTTGGCCAGAACAATCGTTTGCGAGATAAAGCTAGGACAACGCTCGAAGCTATCAGTGCGACGGCTGTACTGGATCAGGAAGCACATTTGTTTTCTTGGCAGGCGGCGCGCCAGCTTCTGGCGGCACCCCAGCGATTACAGAAAAGCTTAGTTGGACATCGCCGACAATTCAGCGAAACAGAAAAACAAAAAGCCCGCTTGAATAAGCGGGCTTCTTGTTTGTGTGTGGCGGACTCAGCAGGATTCGAACCTGCGACCGCTCGGTTCGTAGCCGAGTACTCTATCCAGCTGAGCTATGAGTCCGCAATGGGTAGTTTTAGACCAGATTACCACTGGTTGTCTGAAGTAGCTTTGCAAGCAGAGCCACTTCAAAAAGTGGCGGACTCAGCAGGATTCGAACCTGCGACCGCTCGGTTCGTAGCCGAGTACTCTATCCAGCTGAGCTATGAGTCCGCAATGGGTAGTTTTAGACCAGATTACCACTGGTTGTTTGAAGTAGCCTTGTAAGCAAAGCCACTTCAAAAGTGGCGGACTCAGCAGGATTCGAACCTGCGACCGCTCGGTTCGTAGCCGAGTACTCTATCCAGCTGAGCTATGAGTCCGTGTCTTGCCGCGCATTATAGGCCGCTGAATCATTTTGGCAAGAACTTTTTTCGTTTAATTTCAACGACTTAGCGTTCTTACCGATTACAGCGCCCTAAGCGAATAATGGCGGTGAAGGGGGGATTCGAACCCCCGATACCCTTATGAGGTATACTCCCTTAGCAGGGGAGCGCCTTCGGCCACTCGGCCACCTCACCGCAACACGAGGCGAATATTAAAGAACCTCTTTCACCTTTGCAACCCTTTTTTTGAAAAAAACTTCAAAAAAATTAAAGGCTTGGCTCTTCATCCTTCTCCTTCTTGATCCGCAGGTAGATTTCCTCGCGGTGAACAGCCACTTCTTTAGGGGCGCTGACGCCAATACGCACCTGGTTGCCTTTGACGCCAAGCACCGTCACGGTGATCTCGCCGTCTCCAATGATCAGGCTCTCGGCGCACCGACGAGTCAGAATCAACATAGCTTTCTCCTTACGCATAACTTTCAGGGGTAACAGTCTTGGGTATCAGGGCCTGGCCGTGGACGACGACCCAGGCCCTGGTTGTTCGCCACGCAGGGCAAGCGCCTGCCTGGCGAGCAGAAACGCGAAGGGCGCGGCAAGCCGCGCCCTTCCAGGCAGCGCCTTACTCGCCCTGTCGGGCAGGAGCGTCGAGCTCGAACGCGGTGTGCAGCGCGCGTACGGCCAGCTCCAGGTACTTCTCTTCGATCACTACCGACACCTTGATCTCGGAGGTGGAGATCATCTGGATGTTGATGCTCTCCTTGGCCAGGGCTTCGAACATGCGGCTGGCAACGCCGGCGTGTGAGCGCATGCCAACGCCAACGATCGAGACCTTGGCGATCTTGATGTCGCCGATCACTTCACGGGCACCGATTTCGCGGGCGGTGTTTTCCAGCACGCTTTGCGCCTTCTCGTACTCGTTGCGGTGTACGGTGAAGGTGAAGTCGGTGGTGTTATCGTGCGCAACGTTCTGCACGATCATGTCGACTTCGATGTTCGAGGCGCTGATCGGGCCGAGGATCTTGAAGGCCACGCCCGGGGTGTCCGGCACGCCGCGAATGGTCAGCTTGGCTTCATCACGGTTGAAGGCGATACCGGAAATGATCGGCTGTTCCATGGATTCCTCTTCATCAATGGTAATGAGGGTACCTGGACCCTCCTTGAAGCTGTGCAGCACGCGCAGCGGGACGTTGTACTTGCCGGCGAACTCCACCGAACGGATCTGCAGCACCTTGGAGCCGAGGCTGGCCATTTCCAGCATCTCTTCGAAGGTGATCTTCTCCAGGCGCTGCGCCTGCGGCACAACGCGCGGGTCAGTGGTGTAGACGCCATCGACGTCGGTGTAGATCTGGCACTCATCGGCCTTGAGCGCCGCCGCCAGGGCCACGCCGGTGGTGTCGGAGCCACCACGGCCGAGGGTGGTGATGCTGCCGTGCTCGTCGACGCCCTGGAAGCCTGCAACCACGACCACGCGCCCTTCCTTGAGGTCGTTACGAATCTTCTGGTCGTCGATCTGCAGGATGCGCGCCTTGTTGTGCGAGCTATCGGTCAGAATGCGTACCTGATTGCCGGTGTAGGACACCGCTGGCACACCACGCTTGATCAAGGCCATGGTCAGCAGGGCAATGGTGACCTGCTCACCGGTCGACACGATCACGTCCAGCTCACGTGGAACCGGCTGATCGGTGATCTGCTTGGCCAGATCGATCAGGCGATTGGTTTCACCGCTCATGGCCGACAGCACAACCACCAGGTCGTCGCCTGCCTCACGGTGTTTCTTGACCTTTTCGGCTACCTGCTCGATCCGCTCGATGGAACCGACAGAGGTGCCGCCAAATTTCTGTACGATCAACGCCATTTCAATGGTGCCTCAGCCCATACAGGGCCCCAAAAAACAATCCAACATGAAGGGGCCGGCGACTACCCGCCGGCCCCCTCATCTCAAAGTCCCTGCTCTGCGAACGGCACGGCCAGCGCCAGGGCCTGGTCCAGCGCAGCGACGTCGACGCCACCACCCTGGGCCATGTCCGGACGGCCACCGCCCTTGCCACCCACTTTTGCTGCGGCTTGTTTCATCAGATCGCCAGCCTTGAGTTGGCTGGAGAGGTCTTTGGTCACGCCGGCCACCAGCACGACCTTGCCCTCATGCTCGCTGCCCAGCAGGATCACTGCGTGGCCGAGCTTGTTCTTCAGCTGATCGACCAGGGCCAGCAGGGCCTTGCCATCCTGCCCATCCAGGCGAGCGGCAAGTACCTTGGCACCTTTGACCTCAACGGCCGCGTTGGAGAGATCATCCCCGGCGGCGCTGGCGGCTTTGGCCTGCAGCTGTTCCAGCTGCTTCTCCAGCTGACGGTTGCGCTCGAGCACAGCCGACAGCTTGTCGATCAGGTTGTCACGATTACCCTTGACCAGTTGCGCGGCTTCCTTGACCTGCTCTTCGGCAGCGTTCAGGTAGGCCAGCGCAGCCGCGCCGGTAACCGCTTCGATACGACGTACGCCAGAGGCCACGCCGCCTTCGCTGATGATCTTGAACAGGCTGATATCACCCGTGCGCTTGGCGTGTATACCACCGCACAGCTCCACCGAGAAATCGCCACCCATGCTCAGCACACGCACGGTGTCGCCGTACTTCTCGCCGAACAGGGCCATGGCGCCTTTGCGCTTGGCGGTTTCGATGTCGGTCACCTCGGTCAGCACCTCGGTGTTGCGGCGCACTTCACGGTTGACGATCTCTTCCAGCGCCTTGATCTGCTCTGGCTTGACCGCCTCGAAGTGGCTGAAGTCGAAACGCAGGCGCTGGCTGTCGACCAGCGAGCCCTTCTGCTGTACGTGGTCGCCCAGCACCTGGCGCAGCGCTTCGTGCAGCAGGTGGGTGGCCGAGTGGTTCAGCGAAGTGGCGTGCTGCACTTCGGCATCGACCTTGGCCTCGACCTCGGCACCCACGCTCAGCGCTCCGCTGGCCACCACACCGTGGTGCAGGAAGGCACCGCCGGTCTTGGTGGTGTCGCGCACGTCGAAGCGCACGGCGCCAGCCTGCAGGTAACCGCAGTCACCGACCTGGCCACCGGACTCGGCGTAGAACGGCGTGCGATCGAGGACCACTACCCCCTGTTCGCCCTCGCCCAGTTGCTCGACGGCCTGGCCGTCCTTGTACAGGGCGATGACCTTGGCCTGGCCTTCGGTGGTGGTATAGCCCACGAAGTCAGTGGCGGTGTCGACCTTGACCAGGCTGTTGTAGTCCATGCCGAAGGCACTGGCAGAGCGGGCACGCTCACGCTGGGCGTCCATTTCGCGCTCGAAACCGGCTTCGTCGATGGTCAGCTCGCGTTCACGGGCGATGTCGGCGGTCAGGTCCATGGGGAAACCGTAGGTGTCATACAGCTTGAACACCACGTCACCCGGGACTACGTCACCCTGCAGTTGCGCCAGGTCCTGTTCGAGGATACGCAGGCCTTGCTCCAGAGTCTTGGCGAACTGCTCTTCTTCAGCCTTGAGCACGCGTTCGATATGCGCCTGCTGGCTTTTCAGTTCAGGGAAGGCTTCACCCATTTCGGCCACCAGCGCGGCAACGATCTGGTAGAAGAAGCTGCCCTTGGCACCCAGCTTGTTACCGTGGCGGCAAGCGCGGCGGATGATGCGGCGCAGCACGTAGCCACGGCCTTCGTTGGACGGCAGCACGCCATCGGCAATCAGGAAGCCGCAAGAACGGATATGGTCGGCGACCACTTTCAGCGACGCCTGGCTGTCATTGCTGCAACCGATGGCCTTGGCCGCCGCGCTCAGCAGGTTCTGAAAGAGGTCGATCTCGTAATTCGAGTGAACATGTTGCAGTACCGCACTGACCCGTTCCAGGCCCATGCCGGTGTCTACCGACGGGGCTGGCAGCGGGTGCAAGACGCCATCGGCGGTGCGGTTGAACTGCATGAAGACGTTGTTCCAGATCTCGATGTAACGGTCGCCGTCTTCTTCCGGGGAGCCGGGTGGGCCGCCCCAGATGTCGGCGCCGTGGTCGTAGAAGATCTCGGTGCAGGGGCCGCATGGGCCGGTATCACCCATGGTCCAGAAGTTGTCGGACGCGTAGGGGGCGCCTTTGTTGTCACCGATGCGCACCATGCGCTCGGCCGGCACGCCGATTTCCTTGGTCCAGATGTCGTAGGCTTCGTCATCGGTGGCGTACACGGTAACCCAGAGCTTTTCCTTGGGCAGGTTAAGCCACTTGTCCGAGGTCAGGAAGGTCCAGGCGTAGGTGATCGCGTCACGCTTGAAATAGTCGCCGAAGCTGAAGTTGCCCAGCATCTCGAAGAACGTATGGTGACGCGCGGTGTAGCCGACGTTTTCCAGGTCGTTGTGCTTGCCGCCGGCGCGTACGCACTTCTGGCTGCTGACCGCGCGGGTGTAGGCGCGTTTTTCCTGGCCGAGGAAGCAGTCCTTGAACTGGTTCATGCCGGCGTTGGTAAACAGCAGGGTCGGGTCATTGCCCGGAATCAGGGAGCTGGAGGCGACTCGGGTATGCCCCTGCTCCTCGAAGAAGCGAAGGAAGGCTTCACGGATTTCTGCGCTTTTCATAGGTTCTTCCACGGAAACGGCGGCCCTGGTGGGCAAACGCGTCGACGAAACGACGGCAAAGGGCCGCATTATATCGGTCCTGCAAGCTCGGTGCAGTGTGTTTATGCGATGGAAAACGTCGATTAGACGGTTTTCAGGCGGTTGCAAACGAAAATGACATGACCGGATGCTAATTGCAGCCTTTCGCCACTGGCAAGCCCATTACGGCCGAAGGGAAGGGAAAATGGAATAGACGGTGAATTAAAAGGTTTTCATCTGAAATCGGATCCAAACCGACTCTCTCACTGGCGGCGGGTTGGCCGCGCCGACCCGCAAGCGGCACCCTGCATAGCACGCTGAAGAATGTCTCAGCGCTATTTGTGTAGCGCCCTGTGTCCTGCGTTCATACCTAGTCTGGCCAGCCATTTTCCCAGAGCACATGCACATGACTACCAATGCAGTAACTGCGCAGCGCGTGGACGGTAATGACAGAAGCAAAGGCGCCGGTTTCGGCGAAATGGATGAAGCAATCGGCTATGACAACCCGTCGCCTTCAGGGCTCGGCGTCTCTCGGGTGTATTTCAATTACGAACTGTTCGATCTCTACAAGGCGCCCTTGGTACATTTTCAGCGCAGGGTCATCGAGGCCATCGATGACGAGGAAAGCGTCGGTAACCTGGACGAGATTCTGGTCTGGTTGAGTACCGCCAATGTGAAATTGAGCCAGGGTAGCGATATCACCCTGGAAGTCGAAGGCGAGTCTTTCATCATTCAGCAGGCCTCACCTGAGCAGCGGCTTCATTTGCTGTTCATGGGCACAGCGCTGCCAGAAACGATTGGCGATGGCGTCACGTGCCCGCTGCGCATTGACGCCAGCGCCGACCCGGACAGGCATTTTGAAATCACCGCCATCGAAAACCTGTACCTCTACGGCACCCCACAGTTCCTGGCACGCGTCTTCGAACAGCTGGCCCTTCTGCCGGGCTACCCCGAACTCAAGCGGCTTCTGGATACAGCGCGCCAACAGTACGCCAGCGTGCCTGATATCGTGCTCATGCAGCGCCATGCCGGGCCGCCGCAACAGGGCCCGGGGTTTGACCTGCAACGCGTGATCCCTGCCAAGTATTCACATCTGCTGCCGGGCAGCTACACCGCTATGCTTTACGACCCCTATGACGCTAGCGGCCTCGACGGACTGACCACGTTGGCGAGAATCCTGCAGCAGGCCTATGACGCACTGGCACCAGACATGCGGGCCCCTGCCCCAACGTCAGCCGACTGACCGGTTCAGGACAGACTACGCCCTTCATCAGGCACGATGAGAATCCCTGCCCTGAGGCCATTCCTGACCTTGGGGTTGGGGAAGATGATGCGCGCACCCTCCTCTTCGACTACCCAGCGCATCTCGGCCAGGTCTTCAGCCAACAGGTAACCTTTGCTCAACTCGGAGAAGTTTTCGATATCCGCCGGCAAGTGCAGGCGGAAGCCCTCGCTGTGCTTGATGATCTCGCGGGCGACACTGAACAGTTTCAGGCCATCGAGCGAGTCTTGCGCCTCGGGTTCGGTGCCTTCGATGATCTGGATCAGGCGCTTTTCCAGCTTGTCCAGATTGACCTCTTCGTTCTGCCCGAACGGCCGCGCCCTGCCCAACTCCAGGGTAAACGCCTCGGCATCGAGCTGCTCATAGGTGAATGCACTGAAGGTGATGGACGACTTGCTCTGCAGCAGCACCGCCTCCATGCCGGCTGCCGCCAGGCGCGCCAGCTCTCGACGAGAATGTTTGCGCCCCTCCTTGTACGGGTACAGGGCGAACTGCTCGATCTTCGAACCACGGATGGCGGTATGCAGGTCGTAATGCAAGCGCAAGCGCTCGGGCTTGCTGAAGAACACCCGGGCAAACTGCTCAAGCTCCGCGGCGCGCAGCGCCTCGAAACCACTGGAAAGCTCGTGACGGCCATTGAACAGGCGGTTGATGTCCTGCTCGATGAAGCGCTCGCCCTTGCGGATGGCCGCCGGGTTACCGAACAGGAACAACACCCGCGCGCACGGTTTGATCTTGCCATTGGCCACGCCATGCAGCAGCCGTTCGAGCAATTCGATCGGCGCTGTTTCGTTGCCATGGATGCCGGCCGACAACAGCAGGTCGAGCCCGCAATCTTCAGCCTCGGTCGGGCGCACTTCGAGTGCGCCCTCCCCCAGCCAGCGCAAACGCACGCCCTTGGGTGTAACTTGGGTCTTCTCGGCCGGTTCGTGATCGGTCAAGGTCAGCTCAAGCAATTTGCCGAGGGCGAGCATAGGCACTTCCTTAGTGTTGGTGGCCGCAGTCGGGGCCATGGACGTGATCGTCGCCGTCAGCGACTTCGGCCGGCTCCATCTCCAGCTGCAGGCTGACCAGGTTGGTGGCCATCGGGCGCAGCAGCAGGTTGGCGTACTCGGTGTCGTCTTCCTCGACGTCCACGCCAATCAGCAACTGGCCGCGGCCGTCCTGCTGAATCCACACTTCCTTGCCTTGCCAGACAACGGCAAAGCGGGTGCAGGAAGTTTCCAGCTGGGTGCCGTCTTCGTCTTCGAGGATCAGGCGCAGGGCATCGGTCATTACTTAGTCTCTCTTCAAGGTTGGCGTTGGAACGGATAGACCGAACCCAATTGCAGAATCTGAGTCAACTCATCCAGTGCCGTACGGCATTCGACCAACAACTGCGGGTCGGCAAGGTCCGCTTCGCCCATGCGGTCGCGGTAATGCTTGTCTACCCACTGCAGCAGCGTGTCGTACAGCGGCGCGGTCATGATAACGCCTGGATTGACCGCCGCCAGTTCCGATTCCTTCAACGCTACGCGAAGACGCAGGCAAGCAGGGCCTCCGCCGTTCTGCATGCTTTGCTTGAGGTCGAACACCTTGACCTCGCTTACCGGGCCGCCCTGCTGGGTCAACTGGCCAAGATAAGCCCAGACCCGCTCGTTGCTCCGGCATTCTTCCGGCACCACCAACAGCATGGAGCCGTCATCGCGGCTGAGCAGCTGGCTGTTGAACAGGTAGGAACGCACCGCATCCTCCACCGCCACTGCCGCACGCGGCACACGGATGGCCTGGAAGTTGCCACCCTTACTGGCCAGTTTAGCTTGCAGCTGGCCAAGCACCGCATCGGTCTCGAGGAAGGCGTCTTCGTGGTAGAACAGCACCTCGCCGTTACCCACCGAAATCACGTCATTGTGGAACACGCCCTGGTCGATCACCGCCGGGTTCTGTTGAGCGTAGACCACGCCGTCGTCGCTCAGGCCATGCAGCCGGGCCACGGCTTGGGACGCTTCCAGGGTCTGGCGCGCCGGGTACTTCTGCGGCGCGGGGTAGCGGCTGTCGAACGCGCTGCGGCCGTAGACGAAGAATTCGACGCCCGCTTCGCCGTAGCGACGGCAGAAGCGTGTGTGGTTGGCCGCACCCTCGTCGCCGAACTGCGCCACCGCCGGCAACGCCGGGTGGTGAGCGAAGTGCCTGTCATCGGCGAACATCGCACCCAGCACACGGCTGGTGGTCGGGTGCTCGATGCTGCGGTGGTACTTGCAGTTGAGGTTGGCGGCCGTGAAATGCACGCGACCATCGGCCGTGTCGGCACTGGGGCTGACCGTGGCGGCATTGGCCACCCACATGCTCGACGCCGAGCAACTGGCGACCAGCAAGGGCATGGCTTCCCTGGCTGCGCGCTGGATCACCTCGGCATCGCTGCCTGAGAAGCCCAGGCGGCGCAACGCGGCCACGTCTGGCCGTTCCTGCGGGGCCAGCACACCCTGCTTGAAGCCCATGTCGGCCAGGGCCTTCATTTTTGCCAGGCCCTGGCGCGCGGCTTCGCGCGGGTTGGACGACTGCTGGCTGTTGCTCTGCGAAGCCACATTGCCGTAGGACAAGCCGCCATAGTTGTGGGTTGGCCCCACCAGGCCATCAAAATTCACTTCGTAGGATTTCATCGGCTAGGCTCCGAGACCGTTTGTTATAGGGTGACGCCCGGCGTCAGGGTTGCCGGCAAGGCGAGGCTGGCGGTCTCCAGCGAGGCCACGGGGTAAGCGCAGTAATCGGCTGCGTAGTAGGCACTGGCGCGGTGGTTGCCGCTGTTGCCGACGCCACCGAACGGCGCGCTGCTGGCGGCACCCGTCAGCTGCTTGTTCCAGTTGACGATGCCCGCCCGGCTGCGCAGCCAGAAATACTGGTAGCGCGCGCGGGAGTCGGAGAGCAACCCGGCGGCCAGGCCGTACTGGGTGTTGTTGGCCTCATCGATGGCGGCATCGAAGTCGGTGTAGCGAATCACCTGCAGCAACGGGCCGAAGAACTCTTCGTCAGGGCGCCCGGCAACGGCGCTGACATCGAGGATGCCAGGCGTCAGCAGTGCGGCGTCGGCCTGCGGCTGGGTCATCTCCAGCAACTTCACGGCGCCCTTGCCCACCAGGTAGGCCTGGGCTGCAAGCAGCGCCTGGGCCGCCTGCAGCGATATCACCGAGCCCATGAACGGCGCTGGCTGCTGGTCGAATGCGCCCACCGTGATGCTTCTGCACACCTCGACCAGCCGCGCGATCAGCGTATCGCCCCAGGCCCCTTGCGGCACCAGCAGGCGACGCGCGCAGGTGCAGCGCTGGCCAGCGGAAATGAATGCCGACTGGATGATGGTGTACACCGCAGCGTCGAGATCCTTGACCTCGTCCACCACCAGCGGGTTGTTACCGCCCATCTCCAGCGCGAGAATTTTGTCCGGGCGCCCGGCGAACTGCTGGTGCAGCAGGTTGCCGGTGCGACTGGAGCCTGTGAAGAACAGCCCGTCGATCCCCGGGTTGGCCGCCAGCGCCACACCGGTTTCGCGCGCGCCCTGCACCAGGTTGAGCACACCGGCGGGCAGGCCGGCAGCGATCCAGCAGTTGACGGTCAGCTCGGCAACCTTGGGCGTCAGCTCGCTGGGCTTGAACACCACGCTGTTGCCCGCCAGCAGTGCCGGCACGATATGCCCATTGGGCAAGTGGCCCGGGAAGTTGTAAGGCCCGAACACCGCCACCACACCATGTGGCTTGTGCCGCAACACGGCGGTGGCATCGGCCAGCGGGCCACTTTTTTCGCCGGTCCGCTCGCGGTAGCTCTGCACCGAAATCGCCACCTTGTTGACCATGCTGGTGACTTCGGTCGCCGACTCCCATAGCGGCTTGCCGGTTTCTTCACCGATGCAATGCGCCAGCGCCTCGGCATGCTGCTTCAGCTGTTCAGCGAATTTTTCCAGCACGTCGATACGCGCTTCCAGGCTCAGCTGTGCCCAGGCCGGAAAGGTCTGGCGAGCAGCCCGCACGGCGGCATCAACCTGGCTGGCATCGGCACCCTGCCCTTCCCAGACTACGGCCTGGCTCACCGGGTTGAGCGATTGCAGGGCGGCGCCCTGGCCGGCCTGCCAGTTGCCGGCGATGTAATGGGTGGTCATTTACTGGGCCTCCCGGCTAGCCGACAGCGGCACGGCCCGCACGTTGTCGCCAGCCCCCATGCGCAGGCGCTTGGCGGTCAGCGGGTCGACCACCAGGGTGCCTGCCGCCAGGCGTGCGGGCGCGGCCGTGATGCGGCAGTCGTCGCGTTTGCGGTTGTGGATGATGTAAGGCGTCGCGTCATCGCCGGGGGTACCGACCGCCAGCACCAGGGTCTGGCTTTCGCGCACGGCGCGAATTTTCGCGGTCTCACATTCGATGGCAGGGCCGGCGTCGAAGATGTCGACATAGCCTTGGTAGCTGAACCCTTCCTGCTTGAGCATGGCCAGCGCAGGCTCGGTGTCGGTGTGCACACGGCCGATCACATTGCGCGCCGCCTCGGACAGGAAGCAGGTGTACAGCGGGAACTTGGGCATCAGCTCGGCGATGAACGACTTGTTGCCCACCCCAGTCAGGTAGTCGGCCTGGCTGAACTCCATCTTGAAGAAGTGCCGGCCCAGGCTTTCCCAGAACGGCGAACGCCCCTGCTCGTCGGACATGCCGCGCATCTCGGCGATAATCTTCTTGCCGAACAGCTCCGGGAATTCGGCGATGAACAGCATGCGTGCGCGTGACAGCAAGCGGCCGTTGAGGCCAGAGCGATAGTCGCTACGCAGGAACAGCGAGCACAGCTCGGAGTTGCCGGTCAGGTCGTTGGCCAGGAACAGGGTGGGGATCTCGCGGTAGATGTTCAGCTCCTGCGAGGCGCTGACGGTCAGGCCGACCCGGTAGTTGTACCAGGGCTCACGCAGGCCGACGGCACCGGCGATGGCGCTGATGCCCACCACCATGCCTTCGTCATTCTCCAGCACGAACAGGTAGTCGGTATCGCCACGTTCGGCTTCACCACGGAAGCTCTTCTCGGCCCAACCCACGCGATGCCCGAGGCGTTCTTCGTTGGCCGGCAGCGTAGTCAGCCCAGTGGTGCCGGTGCTGCGAGCCAGTTCGATCAGCGCGGGTAAATCGCTGCTGCGTACGGGACGAACGATCATGCTATCTCCTTGAGCGGCGACCTCTGCCACCGCGAAACGCTTCGTTTCGAGCTTGCTGTTACGAGCTGTCTGCGCAGGCTCGCGCCTCAGACGGCAACCAGACGCACACTGCCACCCTCACCAATGCCCAGGGCGTCGGCCGCATCGCGCCCCAGGCTGACCGGTTTGCCGGGCACCCAGTCGAGCTCCAGCAACACTGCACGGTAGTCCTGCAACTGGCCGTTGCACACCAGGTACGGGCGCCCGCCCTTGACCGGGGCATCTTCAAGCTTGACCGGCACCACACGGCTCTGGGCAATCGAGCGAATGCCCGAAGCCCGCGCATGCAAGGTCGGCCCGCCGTCGAAGATGTCGATGTAGTGCTCGGTCTCGAAACCTTCACGCATCAGGATGTCGAAGGTGATCTGCGCCCGCGGATGAACCTGGCCCATGGCTTCCTGGGCTTCGTCGGGCAGCAGCGGCACATAGATCGGGTAGTGCGGCATCAGCTCGGCCAGGAACGTGCGGCTCTTCAACCCGCACAGGCGCTCGGCGTCGGCGTAGTTGAGGTCGAAGAAATTGCGCCCTATGGCATCCCAGAATGGCGATTCGCCCTGATCATCGCTGTAGCCAACGATCTCGGTCACCACCGAGTCGGCGAAGCGCTCCGGGTGCGCGGCCATGAACAGCAGGCGGCCACGCGAGTTGAGCTCGGCCCAGCCACTGCCGACCAGTTCAGGCAAGACGTAGAAGCTGGTCAGCAGGCTGTTGCCGGTCAAGTCATGGCACAGCGACAGGACATGGATCTTGTTGTGGATCTTCAGCTCGCGCGAGGCGTGCACGAAGGTCTCGTTACGGAAACTGTAGAACGGCTCGGAGTAGCCGGCCGAGGCGACGATGGCCGAACAGCCGGCAAGCTTGCCGGTGACGCTGTCTTCGAGCACGAAGAAGTAGCTTTCTTCGCCATTGAAGCTGACCTCGGCGGCGAAGGAGGTTTCCGACGCGGCGATCTTGTCGCCCAGACGGGCAGAATCGTCCGGCAGCGAGGTGACACCAATGGGGCTGTCGGCAGCCATGCGCTGCACTTCGTTCAGGTCAGCCATTTGCGCGGGGCGCATCACCAGCATGGTGTCACTCCTTTGGTAAAGCGGGCCGCTTATGGCGGCACGAAAAAACGGCGGGCGCGCGATTGACACTGCAAGCACGCGCCCGCGCTGGAATTCAGGTATCGCCGGCCCCTTCTGGGCCGACGACAGGACCGCAGGCTTATCAGCCCTGGGTCAGTGTGGCCACGGCGCGTTCGAAGCGGTCCAGGCCTTCATCGATGTCGGCGTCTTCAACCACCAGGCTAGGCGCGAAACGCACCACGTCCGGGCCGGCTTGCAGCACCATCACCCCTTCTTTCTCGGCGGCGTTGAGCACGTCCTTGGCCTTGCCCTTCCAGGCGTCGGTCAACACGCAGCCAATCAGCAGGCCAACGCCACGCACCTGGGTGAACAGGCTGTACTTCTGCCCGATCTGATCCAGACGGGCCTTGAAACGCTCGTGCTTGGCCTTGATGCCGGCAAGTGTTTGCGGGGTGTTGATCACGTCCAGCACGGCGCAGGCAACGGCGCAGCCCAGCGGGTTGCCACCATAGGTGGTGCCGTGGGTGCCGACAGCCAGGTGCTTGGCCAGCTCGGTGGTGGTCAGCATGGCGCCGATCGGGAAACCGCCGCCCAGGCTCTTGGCGCTGGTCAGGATGTCGGGGGTGACACCGTAGTGCTGATAGGCGTACAGCGAACCAGTACGGCCGACGCCGGTCTGCACTTCGTCGAAGATCAGCAGTGCATTGTGCTCATCGCACAGCTTGCGTGCGCCTTCCAGGTAAGCCTTGTCGGCCGGGACCACACCGCTCTCGCCCTGGATCGGCTCGATCACCACGGCGCAGGTCTTGTCGGAAATCTGTGCCTTGAGCGCTTCCAGGTCGTTGTACGGCACATGGCTGATGCCGGTGATCTTCGGCCCGAAGCCGTCGGAGTACTTTGGCTGGCCGCCGACGCTGACGGTGAACAGGGTGCGCCCGTGGAAGCTGTTCACGGTGGCGATGATTTCGTGCTTTTCAGGGCCGAAACGGTCATGGGCAACGCGACGGGCCAGCTTGAAGGCGGCCTCGTTGGCTTCGGCACCGGAGTTGCAGAAGAAGGCTCGGTCGGCAAAGGTCGCGTCCACCAGTTTGTGGGCCAGGCGCAGCGCAGGCTCGTTGGTGAATACGTTGGATACGTGCCAGAGGGTGTTGGCCTGCTCGGTCAGTGCCTTGACCAGTGCCGGATGGCAGTGACCCAGGGCGTTGACGGCGATACCGCCAGCGAAGTCGATCAGCTCGCGACCCGACTGGTCCCAGACTCGGGAACCCTCGCCTCGCACAGGAATGAAGGCCGCCGGCGAATAGTTGGGGACCATGACCTGGTCGAAATCGGCACGTTGCACCGGGGCTTGCTCAACGGACATCTGAGTCTCCTGAAGAGGAACGCTGGCCTGGAAGTGGCGAGCGATGGGGGGATTGTAAGGACTGATGGGCGCCTGTCCTTGCGGCCAAGCGACAACTTGTTACAGCGCAAAACCCTGTTTTACCCAGGCTTTCGGCAATGCGACAAACACTGTCGCAATCGCGCAGTGTAACGGGAGTGGGTGGCTGGGTGAACGGGTGTTCACACCGGGATTGGATGCTGCCGGCACCGACCCATTCGTGGGGCCTGCACCGTCAGACAAGCGTCAACCCTTCTCGGCAGGCGCCGAACTCAACTCGAACGGGCTGCTGTTACGCCGCTGGTTGCGGTCTTCACGCGGCGTCGCGCCAAAGAAATTGCGGTACGCACTGGAAAAATGCGGCCCCGAGGAGAACCCGCACGACAAGCCGATCTGGATGATCGACTTGCTGGTCTGCATCAGCATCTGCCGCGCTTTGTTAAGCCGCAGCTCGAGGTAATACTGGCTGGGTACCCGGTTCAGGTACTGCTTGAAGATGCGCTCCAGCTGCCGACGCGACACGCACACATGCTGAGCGATCTCGTCAGTGGTCAGCGGTTCTTCGATATTGGCTTCCATCAGCAATACGGCCTGGGTCAGCTTGGGGTGGCTGGAGCCCAGGCGGTTCTGCAACGGAATACGCTGACGCTCGCCCCCCTCGCGGATACGCTCGACCACCAGTTCTTCAGACACCGCCCCCGCCAGCTCCGCACCATGATCACGGGCCAGCACGGCCAGCAACAGATCAGTCACCGCCATGCCACCACAGGCGGTCAGGCGGTCACGGTCCCAGTCGAACAGGTGGCTGGTGGCGATGACCTTGGGGAAGCGCTCGGCAAAATCGTCCTGCCAGCGCCAGTGCACCGCCGCACGATAACCGTCGAGCAGGCCAAGCTGGGCCAGCGGATACACACCGGCAGACAAGCCACCGATCACGCAACCACTTCGCGCCTGCTGCTTGAGCGCGGTCGATAGCACCGAGCCGACGGCCTGCGGTGGCTCGTCGGCCATCAACAAGAGCTTCTGACAGCCCTCCAGGCGGCCATTCCACGGCTCGCCCGGCAGGCGCCAGGCACCCTCAACGGCAGGCTCGGCCTGAAGAAAGGCCAATTCGTAGACCACATCCGGATGCACCCGCTGGGCCACCTGCAACACTTCCTCGGCCAGCGCCAGGGTCAAGGGCTTGGTGCTGGGCCAGATGAGAAAACCGATTCGCTGGGTGGTCATAGGGTGCGGTCCGAAACCTGGGGTCGTTCGAGTCTGTGGCGCAGGGTCAGGCTGCGCTCGCTGCGCAGCATGCCCTATTCTGGTGCAAAGATGCAGCGTTCTTTACTTGAGGCTGCCGGAGAGGAACTGCTTGAGCCGCTCCGATTGCGGGTTGGCCAGCACCTCGCGCGGGCAACCGGTCTCTTCCACCAGGCCCTTGTGCAGGAATATCAACTGGTTCGACACCTCGCGGGCAAAGCCCATCTCGTGGGTCACCACCACCATGGTCCGGCCTTCCTGGGCCAGTGCCTGCATGACCTTGAGCACATCACCCACCAGCTCGGGGTCGAGCGCCGAGGTCGGTTCGTCGAACAGCATCACCTCAGGCTCCACGGCCAGGGCACGGGCAATCGCCACGCGCTGCTGCTCGCCACCGGACATGTGCCCCGGGAAGGCATCCTTGCGGTGGGCGACACCGACCTTGGCCAGGTAGTGCTCGGCCTTTTCCAGGGCCTCTTTCTTGTTCATCCCGAGCACGTGCACGGGGGCCTCGATGACGTTTTCCAGCGCAGTCATGTGCGACCACAGGTTGAAATGCTGAAACACCATCGACAGGCGCGAGCGCATGCGCTGCAACTGACGCGGGTCGGCCGCCTTGAGTGCGCCATCCTTGCCGGCGACCAGCTTCAACGCTTCGTTGTTGAGCAGGATCTTGCCGGCGTGGGGCTGCTCGAGCAGGTTGATGCAGCGCAGGAAGGTCGACTTGCCCGAACCGCTGGAGCCGATGATGCTGATCACATCGCCAGCCTTGGCCGCCAGGGACACGCCCTTGAGCACTTCATGGCTGCCGTAGCGCTTGTGCAGGTCTTGGACTTCGAGTTTGTACATGCTGTCGATTCTCACAGAGCGGTCAGTGCTTGCGCGGCGCCAGGTAGCCGAGCCAGCGGCGTTCGGCCATCTTGAACAGGCGCACCAGGATGAAGGTCAGGCACAGGTAGAACACGCCCGCCGTGATGTAGGCCTCGAAAGGCAGGTAGTACTGGGCATTGACCGTGCGCGCCGCGCCAGTGATGTCGATCAGGGTAACGATCGAGGCAAGGCTGGTGGTCTGCAGCATCATGATCACTTCGTTGCTGTACTGCGGCAGCGCCCGGCGCAAGGCCGACGGCAGCAGGATGCGCCGGTACATCTTGAGGCGCGACATGCCCATGGCCTTGGCTGCCTCGATCTCGCCATGGGGCGTGGCCTTGAGGCTGCCGGCGATGATCTCTGCGGTGTAGGCACTGGTGTTGACGGCAAAGGCCAGGCAGGCGCAGAAGGTGGCACTGGACAGCATCGGCCAGAAGATACTCGCGCGCACCGCTTCGAACTGGGCCAGGCCGTAGTAGATCAGAAACAGCTGCACCAGCATCGGCGTGCCGCGAATCACATAGGTGTACAGCCAGGCACTGAGGTTAACCAGCGGCTGCTTGGACACCCGCATCAAGCCCAGCGGAACCGCTGCAAGCAGGCCGAAGAACAGCGACAGCGCCAGCAGCTTGAGGGTGGTCAGCAGCCCGCCGAGGTACAGCGGCATGGCCTCCCACACCACGTTGTAGTCGAAGATCATAGTTCAACCACCTTGACGCCCACCGAGTAGCGTTTTTCAAGATACTTCAAGGCCAGCAGCGAGACACTGGTCAGTACCAGGTACATGGCCGCCACCGCCAGAAAGAAGGTGAAGGGTTCGCGGGTGGCGTCAGCCGCCTGCTTGGCTTTGAACATCATGTCCTGCAGGCCGACCACCGAGATCAGCGCCGTGGCCTTGGTCAGCACCAGCCAGTTGTTGGTGAAGCCCGGAATGGCCAGGCGGATCATCTGTGGCACCTGGATGCGGAAGAACACCTGAAGGTTGCTCATGCCATAGGCCACGCCGGCTTCGGCCTGGCCCTTGGGGATGCCGAGGAAGGCGCCACGGAAGGTTTCCGACAGGTACGCGCCAAAGATGAAGCCCAAGGTGCCGATGCCCGCAGCCAGCGGGTTCAGGTCGATGTAGTCTTCGTAGCCAAACAGCGGCGCTACCCGGTTGATGATGTCCTGCCCACCGTAGAAGATCAGCAGGATCAGTACCAAATCCGGAATACCACGGATCACCGTGGCATACATATCGCCCAACCAGGCCAGCCAGCGCACCGGCGACAAGCGCAGCGCCACGCCAATCAGGCCGAGCACGATGGCCAGGGCCATCGACGACAGGGCGAGCTGCAGCGTCAGCCACGCCCCGTCGAGGATGACTGCCCCGTAGCCTTTCAACATGATGAGGTCCTCGACCTAAAGAATGAAAAATGGTGCAAACCTCAGAGCCTCTGCTGTTTGCACCATTGCACAGGTGAAACCCGACGTCTTAGTTCGAGTCTGGACCGTAGATGTCGAAGTTGAAGTACTTCTTCTCGATTTCTTTGTACTTGCCATTGGCACGGATGGCGTCGATGGCCGCGTTGATGCGGTCGACGTTGGCCTTGTCACCCTTGCGCACGGCAATGCCGATGCCGTCGCCGAAGTACTTGGCGTCGGTGAACGCTGGGCCAACGAAGGCGAAGCCTTTGCCTGCGTCAGTTTTCAGGAAGCCGTCTTCCAGCAGGGTGGCGTCAGCCACCGTGCCATCGAGGCGGCCGGCAGCCACATCCAGGTAGATTTCGTTCTGGGTGCCGTAAGGAACCACGGTGGCACCTTTGGCGCCCAGCACTTCCTTGGCGAAGCGGTCATGGATCGAGCCGCGCTGCACGCCGATCTTCTTGCCCTGCAGTTCGCCCAGGCTGTCGCTGACCGTGGTGCCTTCCTTCATCACCAGGCGTGCTGGGGTCAGGTAGTAGCGGTTGGTGAAGTCGACCGACTTCTTGCGGTCTTCGGTAATCGACATGGACGACAGAATCGCGTCGATCTTGCGCACCTTCAGTGCCGGGATCAGGCCGTCGAACTCTTGCTCGACCCAGGTGCACTTGGCTTTCATCTCTTCACACAGGGCATTGCCGATGTCGTAGTCGAAACCGGCAATGCTGCCGTCGGGCTGCTTGAAGGCAAAGGGTGGGTAGGCGGCTTCGATACCGATTTTCAATGGTTTTTCATCGGCCTGCGACACAAGGGAAAACACGGACAGCGCCAGGGCGCCAAGCAGTGCGAGCTTCTTCATCAGGTAACTCCATCGGTACGGGGCAATACAAGGCAGGTAACGGCTGCCCGATATGCGAATGGGTACAACGCGAGCCGCGCAGGGTCGGTCGGAGACCACGAGCGAGTGAGTGGCATTTTAACGACAGCCCGGTAGTCGATATTTCTTCAAAGCGACAACTACTTACAGAAGCGCTTGAAACCGCTGCGGGCGATGTTGACAGCCATTGCAAGATATGCAAGAGCGCAAGAATTAGAACCCATTGAACTAGCAAATACTGGGCCTATTATTGGCAAAGCCTTGTGTCACGGCAAGTGCAGCGTACCACCCAGGCAAAAATGCCTGCAAAAATGCACCGAAAGTGGGCCGAACTGTTTCCTCGCGCCCCGTTTGCGATCACCCAAGGTGACAGAAGAGTTACCGATGAATGTCGGGTAACAGTAAAGCAAAAACCCCGCCGGTTGCCCGAGCGGGGTTTTTATCAGGGCCTGAGGGGGGGCGTGCTACAACCCCCTGCGCATCACGCCGAAGCCAGGTTCATCGCTTTGTGCGTGTCGATCAGATGCTGCACCACACCCGGGTCGGCCAGGGTCGAGATATCCCCCAATGAGCCGTACTCCGCCGTGGCGATCTTGCGCAGGATACGCCGCATGATCTTGCCCGAGCGGGTCTTCGGCAGCCCAGGCGCCCACTGGATCACGTCCGGCGAAGCAATCGGCCCGATCTCCTTGCGCACCCAGTTTTTCAGCTCCAGGCGCAGTTGCTCGCTGGGCTCCACGCCGGCATTGAGGGTGACATAGACATAGATGCCCTGCCCCTTGATGTCGTGCGGCACACCCACCACGGCCGCCTCGGCAACCTTGGCGTGGGCAACCATGGCACTTTCGATTTCGGCAGTGCCCATGCGGTGGCCGGACACGTTGAGCACGTCATCCACACGGCCGGTGATCCAGTAGTAACCATCCTCGTCGCGGCGCGCGCCGTCACCGGTGAAGTACATGCCACGGAAGGTCTTGAAGTAGGTGTCGACGAAACGGTCGTGATCGCCATACAGCGAACGCGACTGGCCCGGCCAGGAATCGAGGATCACCAGGTTGCCTTCGGCGGCGCCATCAATGAGGTTGCCCAGGTTGTCCACCAGCGCCGGCACCACACCGAAGAACGGACGGGTTGCCGAACCCGGCTTGAGGCCGGTGGCGCCTGGCAACGGGCTGATCAGGATGCCGCCAGTTTCGGTCTGCCACCAGGTATCGACGATCGGGCAACGCTCTTTGCCGACCGCCTTGTAGTACCAGTTCCATGCCTCGGGGTTGATTGGCTCGCCGACCGAACCCAGCAGGCGCAGGCTGGAACCATCGGCGCCGTCAACGGCCGCCTGCCCTTCGGCCATCATGGCGCGAATCGCGGTAGGCGCGGTGTAGAGGATGTTGACCTTGTGCTTGTCGATGATTTTCGACACCCGGGTGATGTCCGGGTAGTTCGGCACACCCTCGAACAGCAAGGTGGTTGCGCCGTTGGCCAGCGGGCCGTAGACGATGTAGCTGTGGCCGGTGACCCAGCCCACGTCTGCGGTGCACCAGTAGACCTCACCCGGGCGGTAGTCGAACACCCGCTCATGGGTCAGCGCGGCATACACCAGGTAACCCCCCGTGGTGTGCAGCACGCCCTTGGGCTTGCCGGTGGAGCCGGAGGTATAAAGGATGAACAGCGCTTCCTCGGCACCCATTTCTTTCGGCGCGCAGTGGCTGGAAGCCACTTTCATCAGGTCTTCGTACCAGATGTCGCGGTGCTGGTGCCAGGCAATCTCGCCACCGGTGCGCTTGCACACGATGATCTTCTGCACACTGTTGGTTTCAGGGTTGGTCAGGGCCAGGTCGACGTTGCCCTTGAGCGGGGTACGACGGCCGCCGCGCAAACCTTCGTCGGCGGTGATCACCACCTTGGACTTGCAGTCGATGATTCGGCCGGCCAGCGCCTCGGGGGAGAAGCCGCCGAATACCACCGAGTGGATTGCACCGATGCGGGCACAGGCCAGCATGGCGACCACGGCCTCGGGGATCATCGGCATGTAGATGGTCACCACGTCGCCGCGGTGCACGTCCTGGCCACGCAAGGCGTTGGCAAACTTGCAGACCTGCTCGTGGAGCTCGCGGTAGGTGATGTTGCGGTGCTCGGAAGGGTCATCGCCCTCCCAGATGATCGCCAACTGGTCGCCACGCTCTTCAAGGTGACGGTCCAGGCAGTTGGAGGAAACGTTCAGAGTGCCATCGGCAAACCACTTGATATCGACATGGTGGTCATCGAAGGAGGTCTGCTTGACCTTGGTAAACGGCTTGATCCAGTCCAGACGCTGGGCCTGCTCGCGCCAGAAGCCGTCCGGGTTGATCACCGATTGCTGGTACATGGCCTTGTAGGTGGCCTCGTCGGTCAGGGTAGTGGCCGCAACCTCGGGACGAACGGGATACAGTGGAGCCGCACTCATCTGTGTTACCTCGGTGTAATAGTTGTTTTTGTATGGAACCGTTTGTAACTGTACCAGAGCGACAAAAGCCATTCGACGTTGGTAGTAAAGCGGCCGAATTTGGTACTGACGTACGAGCAGAGCGCTCTAGCTCGCGGCTCGTAGCCCTGGCCCGAAAAAAGCAGGGTGCTTTTGGGGTGATTGTTACAGATTCTGTCAAAACACTTTATCAAAAGGCCTACTGTTTCAGCGCAAGCCGCCCCCCTAAAATTCATCTCGCCAACAACGGCAAGGCGATTAACTTCTGGTAACAGCCCCCACGAAGGCAAGCGTTAATCCCCCTCTACTTCGATAGTTAAAACCCGCAGCACGTGCGGCGTTACACACGCCGCGCACCCCCTCACGACCTTAGACAGGTAAATAGAAAATGAAAGCTTTACTGGTATTGGTACTTGGCAGTCTTTGCGGCGCGGCAATGGCCGGCGAAGCAAACGATGCCGAGCAGATTCCGGTTGAACAGTACAGATATTCGCAGCACCTGGACATTGCCCGCGTCATCTCCATGAGCGAAGTGCCCAACGTCTGTGAAGTCGTGCCCGCCCGCATGACCTACGAGGACTCCAAGGGCCAGACGCACATTCTTGAATACCGCGTGATGGGGAATGGCTGCTCTAACGGCTAACCCTTGAGATCAGGGCCCCGCTGGGGCCCTTCGCGGGTAAACCCGCTGCCACACGCCATTCAAACTTACATCGACGACTATTATTCTGGCGTCTTGCCCAGCGAATAATCGCGCAACTTGTTGGCAATGGTCGTGTGCGAAACACCCAATCGTTTGCCCAATGCGCGGCTACTTGTAAATTCCCCCATCAAACTTTCCAGTACGGCCTTTTCAAAGCGCCCGACAATCTGCGAAAGGTCCCCTTCCAGGGAAAACTCCCCCAGCGGTTGACGCACGCCATAATCCGGCAAACGAATATGCTCGCTTTTAACCACGCCGCCTTCACATAACGAAACCGCCTGGAACAATACGTTTTCCAGTTGCCGTACATTACCGGGCCAGTGGTACTGGCTGAGTTTATCCATCGCTGCCGGCAGTAGGCGTGGCAACGCACAGCCAATTTGTCGGCTGGCCTGATCGAGAAAGTGCTGCACCAGCCCTTCCAGCCCATCCATGCACTCACGCAAGGGCGGGATGTGCAAAGACAACACATTGAGGCGGTGATACAGGTCCTGGCGGAACTCGCCGCGTGCGCACAACTCGGACAAGTCCACCTGGGTCGCGCAAATGACCCGCACATCCAGGTACACCTCTTCATCACTGCCTACCCGGCGAAAGCAACCGTCCTGCAGAAAACGCAGCAGCTTTACCTGCAGCCGCGGGCTCATCTCCCCGACCCCATCGAGAAACAGCGTACCGCCAGCCGTCAACTCCAGCAGCCCCAGCTTGCCTTCGGCCCGCGCCCCTTCGAAGGCACCCGGGCCGTAGCCGAACAGCTCGGTCTCGGCCATCGACTCGGGCAACCCCGCGCAATTGAGCGCCATCAGCGGCGACTGCCCACGCGGGCTGGCCAAGTGGCAGGCGCGCGCCAGCAGCTCTTTACCGGTGCCCGTCTCGCCTTCGATCAGCAAGGGTGCATCCAGGGGCGCCATGCGCCGCGCCTCACGCACCACCGCCGCCATCACCCGCGAGCTCTGGAAGATACTGTCAAAGCCGCGCAACTCCTGCTTGCGCACGTTATAGATGCGCTCACCGATACGGTCGGCGCGGTGCAAAGTCAGCACCGCGCCGGCCAGCGCCTCGCTGTCGTCATGCTCGGATTGCAACGGCGCGATATCGGCGAGAAACACGTCGCCCTTGACCTTGACCCGCAAACCATTGATGCGCGACTTGTTGGCCCGCACCAGTTCGGGCAGGTCGAAGTCTTCGACATAACGCGCCAGCGGCATGCCCGGCACCTCATCGACCCGCACCCCGAGCAACTGCGCCGCCGTGCGGTTGGCGGCAACGATGCTGCCGCCCATGTCGATCGACAGCACGGGGAAGTCCAACGCGCCCAGTAACGCATTCAGTTCCATGTGCCGACGCTCACTGGGCATCAGCCCCACGCGCTTGACGCCGAACACTCCGGCAATGGCCTCGAATTTCGGCCGCAGGGCCTGGAACTGCAGGTTGATCAGGTTCGGGCAGTGCAGGTAGATGGCATTGCCATGATCCCCCCCCACCTCGCCGCGCAGCACGTTGATGCCGTACTCCACCAACAGGTTGAGGATGTCGCGAAGGATGCCGATGCGGTTCTGGCAATGCACTTTGATACGCATGAGAGCTCTCTAAGCGCCGATGTTTTTCACCTGGGCGCGGAAAATTCGTAAAGATAAGCTGACAAAAACAGGTAAACCATCAGCCCTATGCCCCGGATTTTCCGTCACTCGCGTCGTTTTGTAAAATTTTCGTTACGAATAGCCGCCAACCCATCACCTGACAGAAGCACGCGCCCCGGTGCAAATTGCCGGATGAGGGGATATTCCTAGGGTAAGCACATAACAAGAAAAGCCCTCACCAGGAGAGCCACATGAAACAGACGCAATACGTGGCACGCGAGCCCGATGCGCATGGTTTTATCGACTACCCGCAGCAAGAGCATGCGGTGTGGAATACGCTGATCACCCGTCAGCTGAAAGTCATCGAAGGCCGTGCGTGCCAGGAATACCTGGACGGCATCGACCAGCTCAAGCTGCCCCACGACCGCATCCCGCAACTGGGCGAGGTCAACAAGGTGCTGGGCGCCACCACTGGCTGGCAGGTCGCCCGCGTACCGGCACTGATCCCCTTCCAGACCTTCTTCGAATTGCTGGCCAGCAAGCGCTTCCCGGTTGCCACGTTCATCCGCACCCCGCAAGAACTGGACTACCTGCAGGAACCGGACATCTTCCACGAGATCTTCGGCCACTGCCCGCTGCTGACCAACCCCTGGTTCGCCGAGTTCACCCACACCTATGGCAAACTCGGCCTGGCCGCGAGCAAAGAGCAGCGCGTGTACCTGGCACGCCTGTACTGGATGACTATCGAGTTCGGCCTGATGGAGACCCCGCAAGGTCAGAAGATCTATGGCGGCGGCATCCTTTCCTCGCCGAAAGAAACGGTCTACAGCCTGTCGAATGAACCGGAACACCAGGCGTTCGACCCGATAGGGGCGATGCGCACGCCGTACCGCATCGACATCCTGCAGCCGCTGTATTTCGTCTTGCCCAACCTCAAGCGGCTGTTCGACCTGGCCCATGAAGACATCATGGGCATGGTTCAGCAGGCCATGCAGCTGGGCCTGCACGCCCCCAAGTTTCCACCCAAGGTTGCTGCCTGAAGCCACCCTGATAACAACTCGAACCGGAAAAGTAATCATGAATGCCTTGAACCAAGCCCATTGCGAAGCCTGCCGCGCCGATGCACCGAAAGTCAGCGACGAGGAACTGGCGGAGCTGATTCGCGAAATCCCGGACTGGAACATCGAAGTGCGCGACGGCCACATGGAGCTGGAGCGCGTGTTCAAGTTCAAGAACTTCAAGCATGCCCTGGACTTTACCAACGCCGTGGGTGCAATCGCTGAAGCCGAAGGCCATCACCCTGGCCTGCTGACCGAGTGGGGCAAAGTCACCGTGACCTGGTGGAGCCACTCGATCAAGGGCCTGCACCGCAACGACTTCATCATGTGCGCGCGTACCGACAAGGTTGCCGAGTCGGCTGAAGGCCGCAAGTAACACCTGAAGACGGGGCCGCTGTGCCCCCCCTATACGGCGTTCCGGCGCGAAGGGGGGCACAGCGGCCCCGTTTTTTTTGTAGGACAAATGTCCGTTATTCGCCCGTAAACCCGACAAGCGAACGGGAAAAAGTTCAAACTGTCATCCAGACTGCTGTATCCTGCCCCAGCTTTCCGAAGCCCTAAACGCGCCTGGCGCAGCCTTTTCACTCACACTTGCGAGGAACGACGAGATGCATGAAATCCCGAATCTTCCCTTCCCAAGCCTGAACCCAGAAGAGCAAACCGTTTCCGTCCACGCCGAGCCGACGCCTGCCGTCGACCAGGATGGTGACGATCAATCCAGCGCTGATCAGGAATAAACCGCGCATCACAACTGTGTGAAAACGGCTGACCTGCGGGCCACCGCGGTCAACACGTTTTCACACCGTTCAGCCTCAGGCAGTAGCCTGCTACCCCCCGCTCACCTGCCAGGCTATGCATCGTTGCGGCTCCCTTACCGGAGATTGCACCATGCATTCACCCTCCCCCGCTCCCGACGAGTACCGCCGCCGCATAGAGGCGATCACTGCCCAGGACATCCTGCTGGCGAATGATACGTCCGGCCCCCTCGACCTGAAGACTTCGCTGAGCCTGCACTTTGACCGGGCATTCGACTTCGACGACCTGTTTCCGCGTCAGCTCCAGGACCATGAGTTGCGCAAGGCCCTGAACCAGGCATTTGCCAGCCAGGCAGCCGCGAGCCACCTCAACGCCTTTTTCAAACGCCCGCCAGCCACACCCTTGGCCACCGGCGAGTGTGCCTATTTTTTCAGAACCTTGGTGGCACGGGCACTTCCCGACGACCTTACTGGCCCATCGGGTGCCGCTGCCTATCAAAGCTGCAGCCTGGCCCAGACACTCTGGGCCAGGCACCTTTGCCACAAGCGCCGTGACGCCTTCCTCATGGCGACCCTGCTGCTTCACAACGACCTGCCCGACGAGGCCCCGCCACCCCTTGCGCCGGTAACGACAGTGGAACTGGCGCATGCCCTGGACCTCAATGCCTTGTCACACCACCTGCTGGCCACCCCGGCAGGCACCAACCCAGCCGAGCACCTTTTCGCGACACTTGAGGCAGACGTCTACTACTAGGGGCTGCGCTATCGCCCCCCGACCCTGCGTGAACGCGAAGCCGGCCATGAGCCCAACCAATACGGCAAAGTCACCTTGCCGGGTGCAGCATTGAATGCCCCCGTCGCCCATGTACTGGATGCATTGCTGCACGCCCAAGCTTTCAGCCAGTGGGCCGCTCGCCTGGCACAAGCCCTGCAATTGCCCGAGGCAATCAACAGCCGTGACCTTGCCGAGCAGGCCATGACCGATTGGCTCTACCCACCGCATGCGCGACGTGCCGGCTATGTATTGGACTTCGAACTGTTCAACCCGCAGAACCAGAGGCTGCCCTATGCCGACATACGCCTGGACCTGACCAACAGTGTGCAGGCAAGCCTCGGCTGCCGCCCCGCCGTTGCTGAACTGGCCGCCGAGTTACTGCTGCGCCATTTCGCCCCCGAACTGCTGCTCGACGACACCCCCACAGCGATACCTTATCGACCCGACCTGAACTGGGCCATTCTGCGCCAAGGGGTCATGCTGCTGCGCGACCTGCAGCGCCCGCTGAGCCATGAACAGGCAGAGCAGATACTCAGCCAGACCGTCGAAGACTCCGCTGGCAGCAGTGAAGCCCTGCGCGACACGCTCGCCCAGTGGGGGCCGCTGCAAGGTCACATCGCGTACATGCCGCCGTGGTCGGCCCAGCAATGGCGCACGGTCTACGATCACTACCTGATTGCCTGGGATGTGGCGCAACTGCAGCAGCGGCCAGACCGCATTGCCGAAGCGTGCAGGTTGCTGGAGGCGGCCAACATCGACCCGGCCGGGCACAATGCCGATGGCCAGCTTCACCTTGAAGCGTATCTCGATCTACAAACCCGCTACAGCGCGAAAGGCCTACCAGACGTCACGCAATGGTTCGAAGAGGCATTTGACCGCTGGCTGGCCTCAGCCCGAATACTCCATGAAGGCCTGATGCAACGGCTGCTCAGGCATCTACCGGAAGATTATCTGCAGGCACTGCGCGAAGGCCCGTGGACCTGTTACGCCGCGACCTGGCCACGTTATCGGCAACCTGACCCGGTCCCGCCCTATGGTGACAGCCCCGAGGAACACTGGCAGCAAGAGGTAGGCACACTGGGCATGCTGGTTTTGTTGCAAGGTGAACACGACCACACGTTGCTGGAACTGTTCCCGCAGCGCTTGACATGGCACGAGCGCGCCATCCCCTCGGCTGCCGCCCACCGCCTCTCGGACATCGTGACACTGCCCTATCAGGCCTATAACGAAGCGCCCCCTACCTGGGATGTCGCCACGTTCCATTCCAGCCTGAGCACCATCATCCAAGCGCCGGCGCAGCACAGACTGGAGGCTCTGACCAACGCCTACGTCCAATACGTCGGGCTAGGTAACAGCGCAGCGTTGCATGCCGTCAGCAAAGGCGCCACGCGACACGAGGCATTTCTTGCCGAAAAGCGCCAAACCAGCAACTGGGGTTACCTGTGGAAGCTGATCAAACACACTGTGCCGGGGGCTGCGTGCATCGATGCCCAGAACGGGCAAGATGCAGTGAGTTGCATACTGGACCTGGCAGCCGGCGCAGGCTCGGCAACCCGTGCGATCCGCCGCGCAGCCAACCCACTGGCGCGCCTGTCCGCTGCCAACAGCCAAGCCGCTCAGGCGATGCGCCTAGGGCTGGTCAAATCAGCCAGGCGCTGGTCCGAGTTATCCGAATTGCCGCCTGCGGTTTATGCCCGAACCGTTGGGCCCAGGCGCTGGCACAGTCAGCCTGAACTTCCCACTCATGCCACTTGGCCGGACAACTTCAGGCTCGATCAGCCGCCCCCGCCCGGCCTGACCCCCGGCCAGTTCATGCGCGACCGCCTGACACCGCCGGATGCACCTTTGGCGTGGCAAGGCCATCCCCGCCCCCTGTCAATTGCCAGGAGCGATGGCCACGTGGATACACTCATCAACGGCGCTATCTATCGCCATCACCCCGGCGAACTCAGCAACACGCTTCGCCGCATCGACAACCAGAAGTTGTCGTCTGCACCTGCCCCAACCCTGCAAAACGCGCCGTACCGTAACGAAGGTGACAGGCATATCGCCTTGAGCTTCTCCCCGGCCGCCAACGAAGCGCATACCCCCCTGTTCGGCCAGCAGGTAAGCCATGCTTTCCAGCATGTGCGTATCGAGCCTGCGCCCATACGCATGCACGGAGGCGACAGCCGGTTTGACGCCTGGACACAGGCCATGGTGCATGAGGGCAAGGTGGTGAACTACACCGGCCAGTCGTCCAAACCGCTCGCCCCGATAAAGGCACTGGAGGCTCGGGTTCGCCTGGGCATCATCACCCCCCCGGTTTACCACCGACGCATCACTGCCGACCCTTTGGCGGAATTCTGGTTTGGCTTGCCCGAAACGTTTTCAGCCGCCCAAGTGCAACTGATCGCCCGCGTCTGCCCACCGGTGCGCCTGGGCGGGCTGGCCAGAACCGTGCCCGACCGCCGCACGTTGAGGGCGGCAATCATCGCGTGGCAAAGCCGCGACTGGATAATCGTCGAGGCCGATGTCGGCGTCTTCTATGCAGCGCAGTGGGTGATATCGCCCTGGCAAGCACGCCAGTTGAACGCGCTTGCAGCCGGTACATTGCGGCCAGGTGACCTGCCCACGCCACCCTCCAGCACGCGACAAACCCTGTCGCGGGTGTGCGACGACAAGATGATCGAACGTTATCTGCAGGTCAGCGAAACCTACCGGATCGTCGCGACTCGCCCCAATCTGCAGCGTGACATCGACAACCTGACCGCCCTCCTGCGCGACTGGCTTGAACACAGCCGCGCCAGCCACCCGCCCGCGCCCAGCGTGTTCAAGGAAGTACTCGATGCCGCCGAGGCGCGCATGCTGCCGGAATACGCCAAGAGCATTCTCACGGCTCCCACCGCCCAGGATGCCCTCACCGGTGTCGCCAAGCTCAACCTGGCAGGTCTGAACCGGGAAATCATTCCCGCCTGGCGGCCACTGCGCCAAGCCGCGCTGACTGAGCAGGATCACGTAGCCCTTGTCCTCAACACCTTGCTGCCCGCCACCGGCACCGACGCACCCTTCATGCCGATGAGCGTGGCCGAACTACTCAGCGAAGCTGGCGCGCTGCAACTTCGCCGACACTTGCCTGGTGCTAACCTGGCTTTCGCCACCGCGACACTGGAAGATGGCAGCCGCCGGGTCTACTTTTCGCTGTCCGGTGGCTGGAAAAACCGCAAGGTAGGCATACCAACACCGCCAGCCGAACCGCACACACGCGTGACCTACATCGATGCACGCGCGCGCATGGAGGGCCAGCCACCGTCCCCCCGCTTTACTGAGCTGCCCACATTGCGTCGCCCCGACCACTTGAATATCGTCGAGCATCATAGGCACCTGGACTCCGAACGCTTGATCGCCACAGTGCTCAACGACGACCTGCTTGCCACGCACGCCAGCGTGCGCAGCATCGACGTCTTCACCCTGTTCAGTACCTGCCGCTCATGCGGAGGCTACGTGCTGCCGCGGCTGCGACTGGACTACGGCAAGGCATCCTTCAGTGTCAGCTGGCTGGTGGACTACAAGGAGTAACCGTGCGCCGTGGGCAGGCTTGTTCATCAAAGACCTGCCCACAGGCCGGGCCAGGGTGGATATGATTACACCGTTCTCGCCCGTCTAGCCCAATGGATCTGCCATGCCCGCCAAATCCACGTCACACCTTGCGATCACCGCGCAGGTGGTGTCCATCGTCCTTTTCACGTTCATCGGCTACCTGAATATCGGCATCCCCCTGGCCGTGCTGCCGGGTTATGTGCATAACGACCTGGGCTTCAGCACCGTGATCGCCGGCCTGGTGATCAGTGTGCAGTACCTGGCCACATTGCTCAGCCGCCCTACGGCCAGCCGCATCATCGATAACCTCGGCAGCAAGAAGGCAGTGATGTACGGCTTGGCCGGATGCGGGCTCAGCGGCGTATTCATGCTGGCCTGCGCCTTCCTCACCCACTTGCCCTGGCTGAGTTTGACCTGCCTGCTGGTCGGCCGCCTGGTGCTGGGCAGCGCCGAAAGCCTGGTGGGTTCTGGCGCGATTGGTTGGGGGATCGGCCGAGTTGGCGCCGAAAACACGGCCAAGGTGATTTCCTGGAACGGCATCGCCAGCTACGGCGCGCTGGCCATCGGCGCCCCACTGGGTGTGCTGATGGTCAAGAGCCTGGGGCTGTGGAGCATGGGCGCAAGCATCATCCTGTTGTGCGTGCTCGGCCTGCTGCTGGCCTGGCCGAAGCGCGCCGCGCCAGTGGTCAGCGGGGTGCGCCTGCCGTTCCTGCGGGTGCTGGGCAAAGTGTTCCCGCATGGCTCGGGGCTGGCACTGGGCTCGATCGGCTTTGGCACCATCGCCACCTTCATCACCCTGTACTACGCCAGCCGTGGCTGGGCGAATGCGGCACTGACCCTGAGCCTGTTCGGGGCCAGTTTCATCTGTGCGCGGCTGCTGTTCGGCAACCTGATCAACCGGCTGGGCGGCTTCAGGGTGGCGATCGCCTGCCTGGCGGTGGAGACGCTTGGCCTGCTGATGCTGTGGCTGGCGCCCAGCGCCGAGCTGGCATTGGCCGGGGCGGCGCTCAGTGGTTTTGGCTTCTCGCTGGTGTTCCCGGCACTAGGGGTCGAGGCGGTGAACCAGGTGTCGGCGGCCAACCGCGGGGCGGCGGTAGGTGCGTATTCGCTGTTCATCGATTTGTCGCTGGGCATTACCGGGCCGTTGGTGGGCGCGGTGGCGGCGGGGTTCGGGTTTGCTTCGATGTTCTTGTTTGCGGCGGGGGCTTCGGGGTGCGGGCTGGTGTTGAGCCTGTACCTGTATCGGCAGGCGCGACATGGCCGCAAACAGGCCCAGGATGCTTGAGCTTGCAAGGCCTGGACTGCCCTCTTCGCGGGTAACACCGCGAAGAGGGCCTTACAGGTTTACCGCTGTGCGCACTGCAACACCACTTCCAGCGGATGACGCATCTGCCGCTCGGTCATGCGCTTGACCTGGCTGCGGCACGAGTAACCTGTCGCCAGCGCCTCGCCTTCCTTGTCCAGCTTGGTCGCCCAGGACTGCTCGAAGATGGTCCGTGAAGTCGCCTGGTTACGCGCTTCATGCCCGTAGGTGCCGGACATGCCGCAGCAACCGGTAGCCTCGGTCACCAGCTTCAGGCCCAGGCGTGCGAACACCTGCTCCCACTGCCGGGTGCTGGCCGGTACGTTGGTTTTCTCGGTGCAGTGGGCCATCAAGCGGAAATTGCCGGGTGCGGTCGGCGCCTGCTCGGGCAGCACATCCATCAGCCACTCCTGCGGCAACAGTACGTTCGGGCAGCCTTCCAGGCCCGGCACCTTCTGGTACTCCTGGCGGTACACCAGGGTCATGGCCGGGTCCAGCCCCACCAGCGGCACGCCGCAATCGGCCAGGGCCTTGAGCTGGGTACCGTTGCGGATCGCCGCCTTGGCGAAGGCCCCCAGGAAGCCCTGCACATGCAAGGGCTTGCCGTTGGCACTGTATGGCGCCAGGAATACCCGGTGGCCCAGGCGGTGAGCCAGGTCGATGAAGGCAGCCAGCAGCGGCGTCTCGAAGTAACGGGTGAAGGCATCCTGCACCAGCACGATGCTGCGCTCACGCTGGGCCGGCGTCAGCTCGCGCAGGGCCGGCACACTGGCCACGCCGACGCGGCAGCGGGTCAAGGTGGCCTGGAAGTTGAAACGGCTGATCAACGGGCTGTCGACCATGCCGACCTTGTCGGCCAGCAGCCTGCTGACCCACTTCGAGCCCATTACCGCGTTGTACAGCCCCGGCGCATGCGCCAGGTACGGGATGGTGAACTCCAGCGAGCCAATCAGGTAATCACGCAGCGGGCGCTGGTAGCGGCCGTGGTAGAGCTCGAGGAAACGCGAGCGGAAGTCCGGCACATTGACCTTGATTGGGCACTGCCCCGCGCACGACTTGCACGCCAGGCAACCGGCCATGGCATCGTAGACCTCGTGCGAGAAGTCTGCCTGCCCCTGGTCGCGCCCGCGGTTGTTGCGCAGCCGCGCCGGCAGGCCCTTGAGCCAGGACACCTTGTTGCGCGCTGCCGCCAGTACATCGATATCCGCTGCACCTTGCAGGCGCAACCATTCACGCATCAACGAGGCACGGCCCTTGGGTGAGTGCTGACGCTCACGGGTGGCCTTCCACGACGGGCACATGGCGTCGTTGGGGTCGTAGTTGTAGCAGGCGCCGTTGCCGTTGCAGTGCACGGCGCTGCTGAAGTTCTGCCAGACGCGCTCGTCGATGGTGCGGTCGAGGTCACCGCGCAAGGTCACGCCATCGACCTTGGTCAGGCCTTCGGCGCTGTCTGGCGGTGTGCAGATCTTGCCGGGGTTGAGCTGGTTGCGTGGGTCGAATGCACCCTTGAGGCGCTGCAACGCCGGGTACAGTTCGCCAAAGTAATCGGGCACGTACTCCGAACGCAGGCCCTTGCCGTGCTCACCCCAAAGCAGCCCGCCATAGCGCTGGGTCAGTGCCGCCACGGCATCGGAAATCGGCTTGACCAGTGCGGCCTGAGCCGGGTCTTTCATGTCCAGCGCCGGGCGCACGTGCAGCACGCCGGCGTCGACGTGGCCGAACATGCCATAGGCCAGGCCATGGCCGTCGAGCAGCGCGCGGAAGTCGGCAATATAGTCGGCCAGTTGCTCTGGCGGTACTGCCGTGTCTTCGACGAATGGCTGCGGGCGCACCTCGCCCTCGACGTTGCCAAGCAGGCCCACCGAGCGTTTGCGCATGGTGTAGACGCGGGTGACGGCCTCGGCGCCCTCGGCCAGGGTGTGCCCAAGGCGCTCGACGCTGGTATCGCTTTGCAGGTGCTGGATGAACGCCTGCACCCGCGCATTGACCTCGTCAGGCTGATCGCCACAGAACTCCACCAGGTTGATACCCAAGGTCGGGCGCTCGGGGTCGGCGGGGAAATATTCGGCGACGCTGTGCCAGACGATGTCCTTCATCGCCAGCATCAGTACCTTGGAGTCGACGGTTTCGATCGACAAGGGTTTGTGCGCCATCAAGGCATTGGCGTCACGCAGGGCATCCATGAAGCTGGTGTAGCGGACGTTGACCAGTACCGCGTATTTCGGGATCGGCAGTACATTGAGCTTGGCTTCGACCACGTAACCCAGCGACCCTTCGGCACCGCACAGCACGCTGTTGAGGTTGAAGCGCCCCTGCTCGTCGCGCAGGTGCGCCAGGTCGTAACCGGTCAGGCAGCGGTTGAGCTTGGGGAAGGTGCTTTCGATCAGCTCGGCCTGGGTTTCCTGGATTTCGCGGGCCACCCGATAGACTTCGCCAACCCGCCCCGGCGCGGCGCAGGCCTGGTCCAGCGCGGCGTCATCGATGGGCAGGCTGTGCAGGCGTTCGCCGCCGAGCAGTACGCTGTGCAATTCGAGCACGTGATCGCGGGTCTTGCCGTAGGTGCAGCTGCCCTGGCCGCTGGCGTCGGTGTTGATCATGCCGCCGACCGTGGCGCGGTTGGAGGTGGACAGTTCAGGCGCGAAGAACAGCCCATGGGGCTTGAGCGCGGCATTGAGCTGGTCCTTGACCACACCGGCCTGGACCCGTACCCAACGCTGTTCGACGTTGATTTCGAGGATGCTGTTCATGTGCCGCGACAGGTCGACTACGATGCCGTCGGTCAGCGACTGGCCGTTGGTGCCGGTGCCGCCGCCACGCGGGGTCAGCTTGACCTGCGCAAAGCGCGCCTCTCCCATCAGAGCGGCGACCCGCGCCACGTCATCGGCGTCACGCGGGAACACCGCCGCCTGGGGCAGGCGCTGGTAAATCGAGTTGTCGGTGGCCAGCACCGTACGGGTAGCGTAATCGGCACTGATCTGGCCACGGAAGCCGCTGTTGCGCAGGGCTTCGAGGAATTCTGGGTAGTTCGCGGACGGTGCACTGGTCGGCAGCTGGGCGATCATCGAAGGATGGCCTCTTGATATGGGCTAATTCACGGAAATCCTGTCACGCCGGCATGAGTCGTTTCACACCTGATGACGAATAGGTCAATGTTCCTGTACTTTCGCGCCAGGGGCAAACGGATAATCCTGCCGCTATCGATGACTTTTATGAATGAATTACCGCCACCTGACACCGTCCATGTCACTGCTGCTGGCATTCGAAGCCGCCGCGCGGCATGAAAGCTACACCCGCGCCGCCGCCGAACTGTCACTGACCCAGAGCGCCGTCAGTCGCCAGGTGCAGGCGCTGGAGCAGCAATTGGGGCTGACGCTGTTTCGCCGCGAGGGCCGCCAGGTGCAATTGACCGACGTCGGCCGGCTGTACCAGCGCGAGCTGAGCGAGGCATTGGGGCGCATCCGCAGCGCCACGCTGCAGGCGCTGGCCTACCAGTCGGGCGTCGGCACGCTGCGCTTGGCCACCCTGCCCACCTTCGGCTCGAAATGGTTGCTGCCGCGGCTGCATGCGTTCTACAGCGCCCACCCGGGCATGTTGGTGCATATCCATTCACGGATCGAAGCGATCAACTTCGACACCAGCGAGATTGATGCGGCCATCGGGGTGGCGAGCCACGACCTGCCAGGGCTGATCTGCCACCGCCTGCATGCCGAGGAGCTGCTGGTGATCCTGCCGCCAGAGGCAGCCGTCGACCCGCATGGCTGGAGCCCCGCCCGGGTTAGCGAGGAAGTGCTGCTCAATGTCGCCAACAACCCGCATGCCTGGGGCGAGTGGTTCTCGCATCACCAGCTGCCGCACCGGGCGATGCGCCTGGGGCCGAGTTTCGAGCTGACCTCACACCTGATCCAGGCGGTGCGGGCCGGCATCGGCATTGGCCTGGTGCCGCGGATTCTGGTGCAAGAGGAGCTGGCCAAGGGCGAGCTGTTCAGCCCCGGCGCAGCATTTGCCAGCCAGCGCAGCTATTACCTGATCTACCCGCCGCGCAATGAAGCGCTGCCGTCGTTGCGGGCGTTTCGCAGCTGGTTGCTCGAGCAGATCTGAGTTTTTGACTGCTTTATTGGCAACAAAAAACCCGATGCCAATGACCTGACATCGGGTTTGCGTTATCGCCTGCAGCGCTTACTTGGCAACAGTACCGGCAGCGGTGCCATTGGCCTGTGCATCACGCTTGGGCTTGAGGATGTAGAAGATGAACATCACCAACAACCACACCGGGATCGCATACACCGAAATATTGATACCCGGAATCTGCAGCATGATGCCGAGGATCAGCACCACGAACGCCAGGCAGAGGTAGTTGCCGTAGGGGTACCACAGCGCCTTGAACAGCGGCTTCTGGCCAGTGCGGTCGAGGTGCTGGCGGAATTTCAGGTGCGAGTAGCTGATCATCGCCCAGTTGATCACCAAGGTCGCCACGACCAGCGACATCAACAGCTCCAGCGCATTCTGCGGAATGAAGTAGTTGAGCAGCACTGCAATCAGGGTCACCGCAGCCGACACCAGGATCGACCGCACCGGCACACCGCGCTTGTCGACCTTGGCCAGGGCCGCCGGGGCGTCACCTTGCTCGGCCATGCCCAGCAGCATGCGGGCGTTGCAGTAGGTACCGCTGTTGTACACCGACAGCGCTGCGGTCAGGACCACGAAGTTCAGCAGGTGGGCGGCCACATCGCTACCCAGCAGGGAGAACACCTGAACGAACGGGCTGCTGCCGTAGCTGCCGCCAGAGGCGTCGATGCTGGCGACCAGGTTGTCCCACGGGGTCAGCGACAGCAGCACGACCAGCGCACCGATGTAGAAGATCAGGATGCGGTAGATGACCTGGTTGATGGCCTTGGGAATCACGGTCCTCGGCTTGTCGGCCTCGGCTGCGGTGAAGCCGAGCATTTCCAGGCCACCGAAGGAGAACATGATGAACGCCAACGCCATCACCAGGCCGCTGACGCCATGCGGGAAGAAGCCGCCGTGCGCCCACAGGTTGGTAACCGACGCCTCGGGGCCACCGCTACCGCTGGTCAGCAGGTACGCACCCAGGCCGATCATGCCGACGATGGCCACGACCTTGATGATGGCGAACCAGAATTCTGCCTCGCCGAAGACTTTCACGTTCATCAGGTTGATGAAGTTGATCAGCAGGAAGAAGCCCGCCGCCGTGACCCAGGTCGGGATCTCTGGCCACCAGTAGTGGATGTACTTGCCGACCGCCGTCAGCTCCGACATGCCCACCAGGATGTACAGCACCCAACAGTTCCAGCCCGACATGAAGCCGGCGAAGCCGCCCCAGTACTTGTGGGCAAAGTGGCTGAACGAACCGGCCACCGGCTCTTCGACGATCATCTCGCCCAGCTGGCGCATGATCATGAAGGCGATGAAGCCGCAGATGGCATAGCCAAGAATCATCGACGGGCCGGCGGATTTCATCACGCCTGCCGAACCCAGGAACAGGCCGGTACCAATCGCTCCGCCGAGGGCGATCAACTGGATATGGCGGTTCTTCAGGCCCCGCTTTAGCTCGCCTGAATGCATGTTTTGTCCACTCATGAACGAAGTCACCTGCATTGTTTTTATCTGTGACGAAATCGGACCCACCGCGCTCGTGGCGCAGCGGAATGGGCAAGGTGGTTACCTTGGGTTTCTTGAACGCGGGCGCCGCCAGGGCGGGTCAGCCGGGTGTGATCAAGAGTGCGCGGTACGCAAGAGGGTCACAGGTAAAACGCGGCGCACTGTATACCCCTGCAAGCGCGCAGGCGTCAACGCGTTGCGTCATTTCCCCGGGGAAAAACGCAGCGTTCCTGTGGTGAAAGCCTTGAAAGGCGAAGTGATCGGCGTACATGGCGCCTCCATTTGTTGTTTTGTCAGCACGCCTCTCTGGGCGGGCTTTTGCACACGGCAATGGCCGCTATATCAGCGTGCGGCGGGGGTTTGGGCAATAGGGGGAGTGAGCGACAGGGGTGCCTCGCCGCGCGGGTGCGGCAAGTTATGTTTACACAGGTAGGGGAAATCTAAATTCAGGGCGTATTTTGCCTGCATCCGTATAAATTTCTTTACAGGTCGGTTTGAAAACTTGCCAGTCATCAGAAAAATTCTTTTTGTTCAATATCTTGGCGACAGCCTAAGGTGCCCCCGCTGAATCCAAAGCAAAAAAAACCAGCCCGGAGGCTGGTTCTTATCTAGCGCTGCAGATCAACCGCGCGGCTTGCCGCGACCACGGCCTGCCGGCTTGTCGCCGTCTGGCTTGGCGGTACGCTTGCGCATCTCGCTCGGGCGCTCGGCCACCGCGCTGCCACGGTTGCCTTTACGCGCGTCGTCACGCGACTGGCGCGCAGGGCGCTCACCGGTGGTATCACGCGGTTGGCGGGCTGGGCGCTCACCAGCGCTGTCACGCGGTTGGCGTGCTGGGCGCTCGGTAGCCCCTTCGCTGGCAGGGCGCAGGTTGCGCACGCGCTCGCCACGGCCCATCGGACGGCTCGACTTGCGCTGCATGCGCTCCATCTTGTCCTTGGCCTTGAGGTTCAAGGTCGGCAGCGCAACTGGCTGCAGGCCCACTTCAGCGGCCAGGATGTCGATTTCACCCTGGGTCATTTCCCGCCAGCGGCCCATCGGCAGGTCCGAGTTGAGGAACACCGGGCCGAAGCGCACGCGCTTCAGGCGGCTGACCACCATGCCCTGCGACTCCCACAGGCGACGCACTTCACGGTTACGGCCTTCCATCACCACGCAGTGGTACCAGTGGTTGAAGCCTTCGCCGCCCGGTGCCTTCTGGATGTCGGTGAACTTGGCCGGGCCGTCTTCGAGCATCACGCCAGCCTTGAGGCGATCGAGCATCTCGTCGTCGACCTCGCCCCGCACACGTACCGCGTACTCACGGTCCATCTCGTAGGAAGGGTGCATCAGGCGGTTGGCCAACTCACCGTCGGTGGTGAACAGCAACAGGCCGGTGGTGTTGATGTCCAGGCGGCCGATGTTGATCCAGCGCCCTTCTTTCGGCCGCGGCAGGCGGTCGAACACCGTCGGGCGGCCTTCCGGGTCGTCACGGGTGCAGATCTCGCCGTCGGGCTTGTTGTACATGATTACCCGGCGGGTGGCCTCGGCGGCTTCTTCGCGCTTGATCAGCTTGCCATCGACAGCGATGGCGTCGTGCAGGTCGACGCGCTGGCCGAGGGTGGCGGCCACGCCATTGACCTTGATGCGGCCCTGGCTGATCCAGGCCTCGACGTCACGGCGCGAACCGACGCCAATGCGCGCCAGTACTTTCTGCAGCTTTTCGCCGGATGGAGGGGTAATTTCGGTGTTTTGCAGGTCTTGCTCACTCATCTGGGCACCTCCCGGTGTAGGAATGAAAAAGGGGTCTTGGCGACGAACGCGCCAAAGGGCCGCGCATCATACGCGGTTAGTATCAGGAACGCACTCGAGCGTAGTGGGTTTTGCGGGGGCCGGCAGGGTTTTCTGCCCAGTGGTTTTGCGCTGTCAGTGCGGGCCTCTTCGCGGGGCAAGCCCGCTCCCACCGGTTTGTGGGCTCTGACGGTGAGCGGCCAACCTGTAGGAGCGGGCTTGCCCCCGCGAAGAGGCCGGTACTGCCAGCATAAGCCTCAGGTCTGCAACTTGCCCTCGTCCTCCAGTGAAGCCTCGGGTTCAACCACGTCCTCTTCTTCACGCAAATCATCGAAATCGGTCTTCAGCCCCTCTTCCATCGCATCCAGCTCCACCAGCAGGCTGCGGAAGCTGGTCTCATCCTTCGGCACCTCGGCCTCGGCTTCGCCCTCGCCAAGGCTGGCATCGGCCAGCGCCTGCAGGTGCGCAGGTACTGGCGCGTCATCTGGGTCGAGCAACGGCTCCGGTTCCATCTCGCGCAGTTCGGCCAATGCCGGCAGCTCCTCAAGGCTCTTGAGATTGAAGTGGTCGAGAAATGCCTTGGTGGTGGCGAACATCGCCGGCCGCCCCGGCACTTCGCGATAACCCACGATGCGAATCCACTCGCGCTCCATCAAGGTCTTGATGATATTGCTGTTCACCGCCACGCCGCGCACGTCCTCGATCTCGCCACGGGTGATGGGCTGGCGGTAGGCAATCAGCGCCATGGTTTCGAGCAGCGCACGGGAATAGCGCTGCGGCCGCTCCTCCCACAGGCGCCCAACCCAAGGGGCAAAGGTTTCGCGGATCTGCAGGCGATAGCCGGTGGCTACTTCCTTGAGCTCGAAGGCACGCCCGCTGCAGGACTTGCCGAGCACTTCCAGGGCCTTCTTGAACACCTTGGGCTCCGGGCGCTCGGCCTCCTCGAACAGCTCGTACAAGCGCTCAAGGGATTGCGGCTTGCCCGAAGCGAGCAAAAAAGCTTCGATCAGCGACGCCAGGTCGCGGGGTTCATTCAGGTTCATCAGGTTCTTCAACAAACTCGGCGCGAAGCCGGACGTGGATCGCGGCGAAAGGCTCATTCTGCACCAGTTCGACCAGTGATTCCTTCACCAGCTCAAGAATCGCCATGAACGTCACCACCACGCCCAACTTGCCCTCTTCTGCACCGAACAGCTCGACGAAGGGCACGAAGGCCCCGCCCTTGAGGCGTTCGAGTACTTGGCTCATGCGCTCACGGGTAGACAGCGTTTCGCGGGTGATCTGGTGGCTTTCGAACAGGTCATTGCGGCGCATCACCTCGGCCATCGATACCAGCAGCTCCTCCAGGCTCACCTGGGGCAGCAGCTTGCGCACTTTGGCCTGCGGTGCTTCCAGGCGCGGCACGACAATGTCGCGACCCACCCGTGGCAGTGTATCGATCCCTTCTGCAGCGGCCTTGAAGCGCTCGTATTCCTGCAAGCGGCGGATCAGCTCGGCGCGCGGGTCGCCCTCTTCCTCCTCGATCTCGGCCGAGCGGGGCAGCAACATGCGCGACTTGATCTCGGCCAGCATGGCCGCCATGACCAGGTACTCGGCTGCCAGTTCCAGGCGCACGCTCTTCATCAGCTCGACATAGCCCATGTACTGGCGGGTGATCTCCGCCACCGGGATGTCGAGGATATCGATGTTCTGCTTGCGGATCAGGTACAGCAGCAGGTCCAGCGGGCCTTCGAACGCCTCGAGAATGACTTCAAGCGCATCCGGCGGGATGTACAGGTCTACCGGCATCTCGGTCAGGGCTTCGCCATAGACCAGGGCCAGTTGCAACTGTTGAGGCGACTCGGCCTCCTCGGCCGGCGCCTCGGGCGCCTCCACCTGGCTCACGCATTGACCATGAATGGCGTGGGGTCGCCACAACCTTCGCGGATCAGCTCGGGCTCGTCGCCGGACAGGTCGATGATGGTCGATGCCTTGAGATCACCGAAACCGCCGTCGATCACCAGGTCCACATGATGCTCCAGCCGCTCACGGATCGCGTAGGGGTCGGTCATCGGCTGGTCGTCGCCCGGCAGGATGAGGCTGACACTCATCAGTGGCTCGCCCAGTTCAGCCAGCAGCGCCAGGGTGATGGCGTGGTCCGGCACGCGCAGGCCGATGGTGCGGCGTTTCTCGTGCAGCAGCAGGCGCGGCACTTCACGGGTGCCGTTGAGAATGAAGGTGTACGGCCCCGGCACATGCGCCTTGAGCAGGCGGAAGGTGACGGTGTCGACCTTGGCATACAGCCCCAGTTGCGACATGTCGCAGCACATCAGGGTGAAGTTGTGGGTCTTGTCCAGGCCACGCAGGCGCCGTACGCGCTCCACCGCGCCCTTGTCGCCAATCTGGCAACCCAGCGCATAGGCCGAATCGGTCGGATAGACCACCACCCCGCCCTTGCGGATGATCTCCACCGCCTGGCGGATCAGCCGCTGCTGCGGATTCTCCGGATGTATCTGGAAAAATTGGCTCACGTAGTCTTCCTGTTCATACCGCCAAAGGCTGTTCATGGCTGAATCGGCGCCACAGAGGTGGCAGGTCCTCGGGCAAAGGCCGGTAGGCACCGATTTCGCCCCAGGTGCCGGGGCCGTGGAAGTCACTGCCAGCGCTTGCCAGCAGGCCGAACTCACGGGTGAGGATGGACATCGTGCCCACCTGCTCGGCCGGCATCATCCCGTTGACCACCTCAAGCGCCTGCCCGCCTGCCTGAATATAGTCGGCAATCAGCCGTCTGCGCTTGCTGCGGGTCAGATCGTAATGCATCGGATGCGCCAAGCTTACCCAAGCGTTGGACTGGCGCAGCGTGGAGACAGTTTCATCCAGGGTCGGCCAGTGCTGCTTGACGTCACCCAGCTTGCCGGCGCCCAGCCACTTGCGGAACGCTTCGCCGCGATCCTTGACGTGACCGGCACGCACCAGAAACTCGGCAAAGTGCGGGCGCGCCGGGGCGTTGCCACTGTCGCCCAACGCTTGCTGCACGGCCCTGGCACCCTCAAGCGCGCCGGGCATGCCCTTGGCCGCCAGCCGTTTGTCGATTTCCTCGGCACGCAGCCAGCGGCCACGGTGCAGGGCTTCGATGGCTTCGAGCAACGGCGGTGCGTCGAGGGGGAAGTCATACCCCAGCACATGGATGGTCGCCCCACCCCACGTGCACGACAGCTCTACCCCGCTGACCCAGTGCATGCCGCGCTCGCGGCAGGCCTGGCGCGCTTCGGCCAGCCCTTCGAGGGTGTCGTGGTCGGTGAGTGCCAGCGTTTGCACCCCGTGCTCATGGGCCCGGGCGACCAGGACCGTGGGCGACAGGGCGCCGTCGGAGGCCGTGCTGTGACAGTGCAGATCAACATTCATGGAGGAGCGCTTTCGCTGGAATCGATGTTTGTTATTATGCCGTCACATCCCGATTCTGGCTGCCATTGTGAAACAATTCATCGATTTCATCCCGTTGCTACTGTTCTTCATCGTCTACAAGCTCGACCCGCGGCCTCTGGAGGTTGCCGGCCACAGCTTCGAATTCGGCGGTATCTACAGCGCCACGGCCATGCTCATCGTCAGCTCCCTGGTGGTCTACGGTGCCCTGTTCCTGCGCCAGCGCAAGCTGGAAAAGGGCCAATGGCTGACCCTGATCGCCTGCCTGGTGTTCGGCGGCCTGACCCTGACCTTCCACAGCGAAACCTTCCTCAAATGGAAAGCGCCGGTGGTCAACTGGCTGTTCGCCCTGGCCTTCGCCGGCAGCCACTTCATCGGCGACCGAGTGCTGATCAAGCGCATCATGGGCCACGCCCTGACCCTGCCCGATGCCATCTGGGCCCGCCTGAACCTGGCCTGGATCTGCTTCTTCCTGGTCTGCGGTGCGGCCAACCTGTTCGTCGCCTTCACCTTCCAGGCCTTCTGGGTCGACTTCAAGGTGTTCGGCAGCCTGGGCATGACCGTGATCTTCCTGGTGGCCCAGGGTGTGTACCTGTCACGCCACCTGCACGACGACCCTACTACCTCCAAACCCAAGGATTGACATGCTCTACGCCATCATCGCCAGCGACGTCGCAAACTCCCTGGAAAAGCGCCTGGCTGCCCGCCCGGCACACATCGAGCGCCTGCAGCAGCTCAAGGCCGAAGGCCGCGTGGTGCTGGCAGGCCCACATCCGGCCATCGACAGCAACGACCCAGGTGAAGCCGGTTTCAGCGGCAGCCTGATCGTGGCCGAGTTCGACTCCCTGGCTGCGGCACAGGCCTGGGCCGATGCCGACCCGTATATTGCTGCGGGCGTGTACGACAACGTCATCGTCAAACCCTTCAAGCAAGTCCTGCCTTGACCCGACACCGCGCGGCCCTTTTCGCGGGTAAAGCCGCACCCACAGGGCCGCGCGGTACTGGCGGTTATACGCTTGCCATCAGTCTGCGGTATCTTTGCCACTGGCGGGCCGAATACTCGCCGTCAATGGTTGAATTGAGTGAGTCATGAGCGAGCTGTTACTGATTGATGATGACCAGGAGCTGTGCGAGCTGCTCGGCAGCTGGCTGACCCAGGAAGGGTTTACCGTCCGCGCCTGCCACGATGGCCTGAGCGCACGCCAGGCCCTGGCCGAACATGCCCCGGCCGCCGTGGTGCTGGATGTGATGCTCCCAGACGGCAGCGGCCTGGAACTGCTCAAGCAATTGCGCAGCGAACATGCCGACCTGCCTGTGCTGATGCTCTCGGCACGGGGCGAACCCCTGGACCGCATCCTCGGCCTTGAGCTCGGCGCCGACGATTACCTGGCCAAACCCTGCGACCCGCGCGAGCTCACGGCCCGCCTGCGCGCCGTGTTGCGCCGCAGCCACCCGGCAGCCACCACCACCCAGGTAGAGATCGGCGACCTGGTCTACAGCCCGGCACGTGGCGTGGCCAGCATCGATGGCCGCGAGATGACCCTGACCCTGTCCGAAAGCCGCATCCTCGAAGCCCTGCTGCGCCAGCCGGGCGAGCCGCTGGACAAGCAGGAACTGGCGCAGATCGGCCTGGGCCGCAAGCTGACCCTGTACGACCGCAGCCTGGACATGCATGTCAGCAACCTGCGCAAGAAGATCGGGCCGCATGCCGATGGGCGCCCACGCATCGTTGCGCTGCGCAGCCGCGGCTATTACTACAGCCTGTGACGTGCCGGGGCCGCCTCGCAGCCCCAACACGCTCGGCAACTCATCTTTACCCAGCCTTTACCCTCCCCTGACCGCCCTTGACGGTCAGCTGCGTAGACTGTGCTCATCCGGTAACCACCGGCCTATGAAAGGAGAGACACCATGCGCAAGACCCTTATCGCCCTGATGTTCGCCGCCGCCCTGCCGACCGTGGCCATGGCCATGCCTGAAGGCGGCCCGCGTCACGACGGCCCGCATCATCGCGGTGATGCGCCTTTCGCCCAACTGGACCTGAGCCGCGACCAGCGCCAGCAGATTGGCAAGCTGATGGGCGAGCAGATGAAGCAACGCCGCGACATCACCGAGCGCTACCTGTCCAAGCTGCCGGCCGCCGACCAGAAGGCCATGAAGGACGAACTCAAGGCCAGCCGCGACAAGACCGACAGCCAGGTCCGCGGCCTGCTCAAGCCTGAGCAACAGAAGCAGTTCGACGAGCTGCAAAAAGAACGCGCCGCGAAGAAAGCCGAATGGCAAGAGTTCCAGGCCTGGAAAGCTGAAAAAGGCGGCAAGGCCCAGTAAGCTGTCCGCCCCACGCCCGGCCCGCACCCCTGCGGGCCGGGCTTTTCCCGTTTGCAGGAGGTGCACTTGCGTTCACTGTTCTGGCGCATCCTGGCCAGCTTTTGGCTGGCCATTACCCTGGTTGCGGGCCTGTCGATCCTGCTCGGCCACATGCTCAACCAGGACGCCTGGATCCTCAGCCGCCACCCGGGCCTCAACACCCTGGCCAGCCACTGGGCCAAGCACTACGAACAGGAAGGCATGGACTCGGCGCAGCACTTTCTCGAACGCCGCAAGCAACGCTTCAAGATCGACGTGCAGGTGCTCGACGACAGCGGCGACGCCGTCGTGCCTGGTACCTTCCCACGCCGCGCCGCCGCGTTCGAGGCACGCCAGCACAATGACGAGCGGCGCCTGCCGTGGCGCCGTCTGACCGAGGAATACACCAGCCCCTACAGTGGTGAAACCTACCTGCTGATCTACCGCATCCCCCACCCTGAGCTGGACGCCTGGCACCGCGAGAGCCTGCTCTGGCCGCTCAGTGCGCTGGGCATCGCCCTGGTGGTGCTGACCCTGTTCAGCCTGCTGGTGACCCTGTCCATCACCCGCCCTTTGAGCCGCCTGCGCAGCGCCGTGCACGACCTCGGCCAAACCAGCTACCAGCAGAACAGCCTGGCCCGCCTGGCCGCCCGCCGCGATGAGTTCGGGGTACTGGCCAACGACTTCAACAAGATGGGCGCCCGCCTGCAGAGTACGATCGGCAGCCAGCGCCAGTTGCTGCGCGATGTGTCTCATGAACTGCGCTCACCGTTGGCACGGCTGCGCATTGCCCTGGCATTGGCCGAGCGTGCCGAGCCCGAGCAGCGCCAGGCCTTGTGGCCACGGCTAACCCGTGAATGCGACCGGCTCGAAGACCTGATCAGCGAAATCCTCGCCCTGGCCCGCGTCGATGCCGAGCAGGCCCACGCCGAGCCGGTCGACCTCAACGCCTTGCTGGGCGGCGTGCGCAAGGATGCGTTGCTCAGCGCACCGGAGCAGGAGGTGCGGCTGCAGGCGCAAGCAGGGCTGACCTTGCAGGGTTGGCCAACACTGATCGAGCGCGCCGTGGACAACCTGCTGCGCAATGCCTTGCGCTTCAACCCGGCCGGGCAGCCGATCGAAATCAGCGCCGAGCGTGAGCAGGACCGTATCGTGTTGACAGTACGCGACCATGGGCCTGGGGTAGCGGTAGAGTACCTCGCGCAGCTGGGTGAGCCGTTCTTCCGTGCGCCGGGGCAGCAAGCAGCTGGGCATGGGCTGGGGCTGGCGATTGCGCGCAAGGCGGCGGAGCGCCATGGCGGCAGCCTGGTATTGGCGAATCATCCGCAGGGCGGGTTTGTGGCCAGGCTGGAGTTACCTGTAACGGAGGTTATGGTTTGAGATTGCCGGGGCCGCTACGCGCCCCAGCATTCTCAGCGGTTACTCACCCCAGGCACTGACGAAATCAGCAGTCTCCAGCACTGGCGCCGTACGCGGCTCGTTCACCGGCGTGCCGACATACAGGTAACCGATCAACTCCTCGCTCTCGGCCAACCCCAGCCCCTTGTGCACATGCGCGTCAAAGGCCATGTCACCGGTACGCCACACCGCGCCAACCCCCTGGGCATGCGCCGCGATCAGAATGCCATGGGCCGCACACCCCGCCGCCAGGCGCTGCTCGGACTTGGGCACCTTGAAGTGGTCCTGCAGCTTGGCGATCACCACGATCAGCAACGGCGCACGCAGCGGCATGGCGCGAGCCTTGTCCAGCGCTGCCTGGCTGGCATCGCCCTTGTTCTGCACCGCTTCGGCGAACAACTCGCCGAGCTTCTCGCGGCCCTGGCCTTCGATGGTCAGAAACCGCCACGGGCGCAGCTGGCCATGGTCCGGTGCACGCAATGCGGCCTGGAACAACGCCTCGCGCTGGGCATCATTGGGCGCGGGGTCGGTCAGACGTGGCACGGAAACACGGTTGAGCAATGCGTCGAGAGCCTCCATCGGCTACCCTCCTGGCAGGTGAATGTGCGGCCATTCTAGCGTTTACATCACCAGACCCATAGGTAGAATGGCGCCCTTCCGTTTCGAGTCAGAGCAGATCACATGGCGTTGCCGACCTTAAGGATCATTGGTTTCATCATCGGCATCTTTCTGATCACCCTGGCCGTCAGCATGGTCGTGCCCATGGCCACCCTGGTGATCTTCGAGCGCACCGGCGACATGCCGTCGTTCCTCTGGTCCAGCCTGATCACGTTCATCGCCGGCCTGCTCATGGTCGTACAGGGCCGCCCCGAGCATGTGCACCTGCGCCCGCGCGACATGTACCTGCTGACTGTCAGCAGCTGGCTGGTAGTGTGCGTGTTCGCCGCCCTGCCGTTCCTGCTGACCCAGCACATCAGCTACACCGACGCCTTCTTCGAGAGCATGTCCGGCATCACCGCCACCGGCGCCACGGTGCTCAGCGGCCTGGACAGCATGTCGCCGGGGATCTTGATGTGGCGCTCGATGCTGCACTGGCTCGGCGGCATCGGCTTCATCGCCATGGCGGTCGCGATTTTGCCGCTGCTGCGCATTGGTGGCATGCGCCTGTTCCAGACCGAGTCCTCGGACCGTTCCGAAAAGGTCATGCCCCGTTCGCACATGGTGGCCAAGTCGATCGTCGGCGTGTACGTCGGCTTCTCCGTGCTCGGCGCGCTGGCCTTCTGGTGGGCCGGCATGCGGCCGTTCGATGCCATCAACCACGCCATGTCGGCGATTTCCACCGGCGGGTTCTCGACCTCCGACCAGTCGCTGGCAAAATGGGATATCCCTGCCGTGCACTGGGTCGCGGTGGTGGTCATGATCCTCGGCAGCCTGCCCTTCACCCTGTACGTGGCAACCCTGCGCGGCAACCGCAGGGCGTTGCTCCGCGACCAGCAGGTTCAGGGGTTGCTCGGCATGCTGGTGGTCACCTGGCTGGTGCTGGGCTCCTGGTACTGGGCCACCACCAACCTGCACTGGCTGGATGCCTTGCGCCACGTGGCGCTGAACGTGACCTCGGTGGTGACCACCACCGGCTTCGCCCTGGGCGACTACAGCCTGTGGGGCAATTTCTCGCTGATGCTGTTCTTTTACCTGGGCTTCATCGGCGGCTGCTCTGGCTCGACCGCAGGCGGTATCAAGATTTTCCGCTTCCAGGTCGCCTACATCCTGCTCAAGGCCAGCCTCAACCAATTGATCCACCCGCGCGCAGTGATCAAGCAGAAGTACAACGGGCACCGCCTCGACGAAGAAATCGTGCGTTCGATCCTGACCTTCTCGTTCTTCTTCGCGATCACCATCTGCGTGATGGCGTTGCTGCTGTCGCTGCTGGGCGTGGACTGGATGACCGCACTGACCGGTGCTGCCGGCACGGTGTCGGGCGTAGGCCCGGGGCTGGGCGAAGTGATCGGCCCGGCCGGCAACTATGCCACGTTGCCGGACGCCGCCAAGTGGATCCTCGCCGGCGGCATGCTGCTGGGCCGCCTGGAGATCATCACGGTGCTAGTGTTGTGCATGCCGGCGTTCTGGCGTCACTGAGCCCCTCAGGCTCCGCGCCCAGACGGGCGCGGTACTCGCTGGGTGTGGCATCGAACCAGCGACGGAACGCCCGGTAGAAATTACTCGGGTCGGCAAAGCCCAACAGGTAGGCGGTTTCCAGCAAGGTCATGCCCGGCTGGGCGAGGTACTGCTCGGCCAGCTCACGCCGGGTATCGTCGAGCAAGGTCTGGAAGCTGGTACCTTCTTCTTGCAGGCGCCGCTGCAAGGTACGTTGAGACAGGTGCAGGGCCTGGGCCAGGGTTTCGCGCTTGGGCTCGCCCTGGGGCAATATGCGGCACAGCACCTGGCGGACCCTGTGGGTGACCCGGCTTTCCGAGAAGCGCGCCAGGTACTCACCGGCAAAACGGTCATGCAGCACCGCCATCGCCTCGTTGGCAGTCGGCAGCGGCGCCTCCATGTCGGCACGCTCGAACACCAGTGCATCGTGCGGTGCGTCGAACACCAGCGGTGAGTGGAACGCCACCTTGTAAGGTTCGACGTTCTTGGGCTGCGGCCCCTGAACCAGCACACGTCGTGGCTGAATATCACGCCCGCTGAGCCAGGTGCACAACGCCAGCGCACACGCCAACGACGCTTCGGCGCTGTGCCGGGTTGGCGGCAGATGGTCGCCATGCACGGTCAGAACCAGCGAATAGCCCTCTGGGCCAAGGCGAAAGCTGAGGTCGGAACTTTCGGCAATGATGCGCTGGTACCGCACCAGCCGCTCGAAACCTTCGGCCAGGGTGCGGCTGGACATCAACGCATAGCCCACCACATGGAACGACGCCGGGCGCACCACCCGCGCCATGTTCAGGCCGATGGCTTCGTTGCCCGACAGCTCTACCGCCAGCTGCCAGAGCCGGGTCATGGCGTCCTGGGGGAAACGCGCGTCGGGGTCATCGAGGGCAGCGAAGTCCAGCCCTAGCTGCTTGAACATGGCCGGGCAGTCGAGCCCTTCCAGCTCGAGTGCCTTGACGATCCCTGATGCCCAGCTGGCTGACGTGGTTCTTTCACTCATGACAGGCTTCTTATGCTGACCGCTCCTGCGGTGAACCCCAAGGATACTCAATTGGCGCCTATTGTCACTGGTAGGCCCCGCCAATGACTCTAGACTCGATTCAGGCTCCACGCCGTGCATCTTATCCACAAGTATTAATCCCGGAGCACTGCCATGACCCGCACAGCGCAGTTTCGCAGTTTTGCCGAGTTCTACCCCTACTACCTGGGCGAGCACAGCAACCCCACGTGCCGCCGCCTGCACTTTGTCGGGACGAGCCTGGTAATTGCCCTGCTGGCGTACACCATCGGCAGCGGCAAATGGTTGCTGCTGCTGGCCGTGCCGCTGTTCGGCTATGGGTTTGCCTGGGTCGGGCATTTCTTTTTCGAGAAGAACCGGCCGGCGACGTTTACCTACCCGTTCTATAGCCTGATGGGGGATTTCGCCATGTTCCGCGATATTCTGCTGGGCAAGATCAGCCTGTAAATCGCCGGGGCCGCATTGCGCGCCCCATGCCGCTCAAGCCTCACGCCGATTCGCGCACCGTCGCCACCTTCTGCGCGCTCTGCGCCTGCACATCCGCCAGCCGATACAATTCGATGCTGCCATCCCAGTGCTCGATCAACGCCGTGCACGACTCCACCCAATCCCCGCAATTGAGGTACTCGACCTCCCCCACCTTGCGCATTTCGGCATGATGAATATGCCCGCAAACCACCCCGTGAAAGCCTCTGCGGGTGCACTCATGGGCAATGGCAGCCTCGAAGTCACTGATGAAGTTCACCGCGCCCTTGACCTTGTGCTTGAGGTAGGCCGACAACGACCAGTAGCCATAGCCGTAACGGGCACGCCAATGGTTGAGCCAACGGTTGAGCACCAGGGTGAACTCATACGCGCGGTCCCCCAGAAACGCCAGCCAGCGGTGGTAGCGGGTAATCACATCGAACTGGTCGCCATGGATCACCAGCAGGCGTCGGCCATCGGCAGTCAGGTGCTCGGCCTCGTCCACCCACTGGATATTGCCCAGCATCAGCTTGGAATAGCGGCGCAGGAATTCGTCATGGTTGCCGGTGACATAAATCACCTCGGTGCCCCGCTTGCTCATGGTCAACAGGCGTCGGATCACGTTGGTGTGGGCCTGCGGCCAATAGATGCCGCCGCGCAGCTTCCAGCCATCGATGATATCGCCCACCAGGTAGATGCGGTCGGCCTGGTAGCCCTTGAGAAACCGCGACAGATACTCGGCCTGGCAGTCACGGGTGCCCAGATGTACATCGGATATCCATAAGGTGCGCACGCGCTGCTTGCGCGAGGGACGGGAGAGTTCGGCATGGGTCATGGGCGGGCTCCGGCGCAGTTTGCTGGAGCCTGGCAGGTGCAGATGACAGTGCAGTGGCAAAACGGTTACCCGTGATGGCCTGCCGTGAATGAGGCACAATGCGCACCTGCCCTGCGAGGACGCCCCCATGACCACCGGCCCGATTCTCTCGCTGCGCCGTTACCGGAACAACCTGATTACCCACAGCCACGAACATCCGCAACTGGTGTTCGGCTTGGCTGGACGCTTGCACTTCGAGGTCCAGGGCCACGGGGCACGGGTTGATCGCCAGGGCCTGATGGTGGTGCCGGCAGGCGCACATCACACCTGCGCCAGCGATGCTGGCAGCGATTGCCTGGTGCTGGATGTGCCCGGGGAGCACTGGTTGCGTGAACAGCTGGGCGAGCATGCCGATGCCAGCCGTCGCCTGCTCGATCGCCCCGCTGCCTTGGGCCTGGATAGCCGCCAGCAGCAGTTGGTCGACTGGCTGGCGACCAGCCCCATCGACGACCCGCTGATTGCCCGGCAAGGCGCGGCGCTGCTGTTGGCCAGCCTCAACCCCGCGGCAGCCGCAAGCATCCGGCCCAGCCAGCGCCTGCCTTATGCCGCCTTCGATGCGCATATCGAGCAACATGCCGCCCACCCCTTGCAGGTGGCCGACCTGGCGCGCCTGGCCGGCCTGTCCACTGCGCGGCTGCATGCGCGCTTCATCGCCGAATGCGCGATGACGCCGATGGACTACATTCGCCAGCGGCGCCTGCTCAAGGCGCGGCAGCTGGTGGAGCGGACCTTGCTGCCGTTGGGCGAGATTGCGGCGCAGGTGGGGTACAGCTCGCAGAGTGCGTTTTCGGCGGCGATGCTACGGGCGTTTGGCTGTACACCGCTAGCCTTGCGGCGAGCGTCTGGCGACAACGGACGCTAGGCGCGCGACAGATCGTATTGGCCTGAGGACTTACACTGTGCCTGCACTGGCCCTTTCGCGGGGCAAGCCCGCTCCCACACATACAGCATTGATCCTGAGGGTGATGCAATACTTGTGGGAGCGGGCTTGCCCCGCGAAGGGCCAGTGCTGACCTGCTCTTGCTCAAGGACCCACCATGAACCACCGCACTGCCCTAGGCGCCCTGCACATCGGCGCGCTGTTTTTCGGCCTCACCGGGGTGTTTGGCAAACTGGCCGCCAGCGCCAGCCCGGCGATCATCGTCTTCGGCCGCGCGGCCTTCGCCGTCATCGCCCTGGCGCTGTTCGCCCAGTTCGCCCGCAAAGGCTGGCACCGGCTGACAGGCCCGGATGTGCGCCGCTTGCTGCTGGGCGGGGTACTGCTGGCGGGTCACTGGGTCAGCTTCTTCATTGCCGTCAAGGTCGGCGGTGTAGCCATCGCCACCCTGGGCTTTACCAGCTTCCCGGCCTTTACCGTGATCCTTGAAGGGGTGCTGTTCCGCGAACGCATCCGCCGCAACGAAGCCGTGCTGGTCGTGCTGGTGTGCATCGGCCTGGTGCTGGTCACCCCGGCATTCGACCTGGCCAGCCAGGCCACCGGGGGCCTGCTTTGGGCAATGCTGTCGGGGCTGCTGTTCTCGCTGCTGTCGCTGACCAACCGCGCCGGCTCCGGGCGCTTGCCAGCAGTGCAGGCAGCGCTGTGGCAGAACCTGGTGGTCAGCCTCTGCCTGTTGCCGTTCGCAGCGTCGGGGCTGGCGGCGGTGACGCCGATGGACTGGGTGTGGATCGCCCTGCTCGGCATCTTCTGCACCGGCGTGGCCCACAGCTTGTTCGTCGCCAGCCTGGCCGTGATCAAGGCGCGTACCGCCGCCGTGGTGTTCGGTATGGAGCCGGTGTATGGCATCGCCGTGGCCTGGGCGGTGTTCGCCGAGACCCCTACTGTGCGCATGCTGCTGGGGGGCGCGCTGATCATTTTCGCCATTGTGCTGTCCAGCCGCCTGGCTGCCGAACAACCCGCCAAGCCCCGGCCTTTGGCAGAGGGTACGTAATCAGCGGTCGTTGTGGCCCAAGTCGCGCTGCGGGTCGATCTGGTCACGTACCCGCTGCTTGAGCACCTTGGCCTCCGGGAACCCACCGTCGGCCTTGCGCTCCCAGATCAGCACACCATTGCAGGTGATGCGGAAGATGCCACCGGTGCCAGGCTCCAGCGCCACCCGGCCGAGGTCGTCGGCAAAGGTACTGAGCAGCTCCTGGGCCAACCAGGCGGCGCGCAGCAACCACTGGCACTGGGTGCAATAAATGATGACGATTTCCGGCTTGCTGATGGCCATGGTGAAGCATCTCCAGGTAAGGGGCCGCTTATACTAGCGGTCTTTCGCCCACGGTTTGAGACTCACGATGCGCCGTTTGCTGTTCTGTTTGTTGTCGATATTCGTTGCTATTACGGCACATGCCGCCGAACAGGCTCGGCCCAAGGTCGGCTTGGTGCTGTCTGGCGGCGCGGCCCGTGGCCTGGCCCATATCGGCGTGCTCAAGGCCCTGGAGGAACAGGGCGTGCGCATCGACGCCATCGCCGGCACCAGCATGGGCGCGGTGATCGGCGGGCTGTACGCCTCCGGCTACAGTGTCGAAGAACTGGAAAAGCTGGCCACCACCCTGGATTGGCAGCAGGCGCTGTCCGACGCGCCCCCGCGCAAGGACATCCCCTTCCGGCGCAAGCAGGACGACCGCGACTTTCTGGTCAAGCAGAAGCTGAGCTTTCGCGACGACGGCAGCCTGGGCTTGCCCCTGGGCGTGATTCAGGGCCAGAACCTGTCACTGCTGCTTGAAAGCAAACTGGCCCACACCGCCGACACCCGCGACTTCGACAAGCTGCCGATCCCTTTCCGTGCGGTGGCTACCGACATCGCCAGTGGCGAAAAGGTGGTGTTCCGCCGCGGCCACCTGCCCCAGGTGATCCGCGCCAGCATGTCGATCCCTGCCGTGTTCGCCCCGGTCGAGCTGGATGGCCGGCTGTTGGTGGATGGCGGCATGGTCGACAACATTCCGCTGGACGTGGCCCGCGACATGGGGGTGGACCTGGCCATCGTGGTCGACATCGGCACGCCACTGCGTGACCGCAAGCAACTGGCCACGGTGGTCGATGTGCTGAACCAGTCGATTACCCTGATGACCCGGCGCAACTCCGAAGAGCAGCTGGCCAGCCTGAACCGTGATGACATCCTGGTGCAGCCACCGCTGGCCGCGTTTGGCGTGACCGACTTCGGCCGGGCCCGCGAAATGATCGAAGCCGGCTACCGTGCCACGCGCCTGCTCGACCCGCGTCTGGCGGCGTTGCGCCAGCCCGAAGGTGACAGCAGCCTGGCCATTGCCCGCTCGCCGCACCAACGCACCCCGGTGATTACCGCCATCAGGGTAGAGAACGACTCCAAGGTCAACGACGACGTGATCCGCTCCTATATCCGCCAGCCGATCAATGCGCCGCTTGAGCTGGACCGCCTGCAGACCGACATGGGCACGCTGTATGGCCTGGACTACTTTGACCGGGTGCAATACCGTGTGGTGCACAAGGGCGCCGACAACACGCTGGTGATCAATGCCCGTGGCAGACGCGGCGGCACCGACTACCTGCGCCTGGGGCTTAACCTGTCGGACGACCTGCGCGGCGACAGCGCCTTCAACCTCGGCGCCAGCTACCGGGTCAACGGCATCAACAGCCTGGGCGCCGAATGGCTGACCCGCGCGCAGATCGGCGACCAACAGGAGCTCTACAGCGAGTTCTACCAACCGCTGGACGTAGGCTCGCGCTTCTTCATTGCCCCCTACCTGGACGTGGGCTCGCGCAACATCGAGGCGACCCTGGACAACGACCCGGTCGCCGAGTACCGCCTGGAGCGCTACGGTTTCGGCCTGAATGTGGGCCGGCAGATCGGCACCTACGGCGAGGTACGACTGGGTGCGGGCAAGGCCTGGGGCGAAGCCGAAGTGCGCATCGGCGACCAGGACCTGCCCAAGGTCAGCTTCAATGAAGGCTTCTACGAGCTCAAGTACTCGTTCGACACCCTCGACAACGTGTACTTCCCGCACAGTGGCGAAGACATCGGCCTGACCTTGCGCAAGTACGACAAATCGCTCGATTCCGACGAGGACTATCGCCAGTGGCTGTTCAGCCTGGACAAGGCCATCAGCAGTGGCCCGAACACCTGGGTGCTGGGCGGGCGCTACGGGCGCACGCTGGATGAAACGGAGGTGGTGCCGTCGAGCTTCGTGATGGGCGGCGCACGGGAGCTGTCAGGGTTCCGCCAGGACTCGGTGTCGGGGCAAAACGTCAGCTTGCTGCGCATGGTCTACTACCGCCGCCTGACCCCGCGGGCCTACGTGCCACTGGACTTCCCGCTGTATATCGGCGGGTCGCTGGAGCGTGGCCGGGCGTGGAACAACGACAACGAATTTGACAGCGGCTATATCAATGCAGCGAGCATCTTCCTGGGGATGGAGACGCCGCTGGGGCCGCTGAACCTGAGCTACGGGGCCAACAGCGCACATGAGCAGGCGGTGTATCTGAACCTGGGGCATACGTTCTGAAACGTGGGGCCGCTGTGCGGCCCCCAAAAATCAGGGCTTTTCGAGGTTGCCGAGGATTTTCGCATGCACGCGCATGCACACCTCCAGGTCCGCTTCATCCACGCCGGTGAACAGCTCAAGCCGCAATGCATTGGCAATGGTCTCGATCTGTTCGATCAGCGGCTTGGCCGGTGGGCATAGCAGGATTTTCTTCGCCCGCCGGTCTTCAAGCACCGCTTGGCGCCGCACCAGGCCCTGCGCCTCGAGGCTGTCGAGCAAGCGTGCCAAGGTCGGGCCTTCGACCCCAACGCTCTGGGCCAATTCACGCTGAGTGGGGGCCTCCTCGAAACGGGCCAGGTGCAGCAACACCAGCCAGCGCGCCTGGGACAGGTTGAGCCCGGCCAGGCGGCGATCCAGCTCGGCACGCCAACCCCGGGACATCTGGGCCAGCTGCATGCCGAAGCGGTGTTGGTTGTCGGTCAGGGGCATAAGCAACTCATTGGATAGATCTAATTATTAGGCAGCTAACCATGACCCGGACCACGTGGCAAGGCTCGGGCCCTTGCCAGTGTCCGATAATCGTCAAAAAACATGACAAAGGTCAGCAGTTGGCGGGTCTGGCCTCGAACCTTGTCGCGCTCAGAGCTCGAACTCCGCCGCCAACGCGGCGCGCACGCAATACAGCACACCTTCAGGTATACGCGACCCGAACAGCGGCGCGATGGTCGATACCGGCGGCAGTTCGCCCTCCCCGTCAAGGAAGGCGTCCTGCACCTCCGCCAGCAAGTCTTCTGGCAGGTCGATGGCTTGATCAAGGCTCAGTTCCTGGCGGCCGAGCGCCTCGGCCAGCAGGCTATAGACGTTCTTTTCACTGCAATTGAGTTGCCCGGCGATCTGCGCCGGGGTCATCCCCGCGCGTGCCAGGCTGACCAGCTCGTGACGCAGGTCCAACACCACTTTCGGTGCCTCGTCAGTGCCACCGCTGTTGTTGAGCACCTCAAGGAACGCCTGGCCATAGCGCTCAAGCTTGCGCGCGCCCACGCCGCTGACCTGAGCCATGTCGCTGAGGCTGGCCGGCTGGCTGCGTAGCATCTCGAGCAGCGTCGAATCGGGGAAGATGACGTAAGGCGGCACGCTGTGCTCCTCGGCCAGCTTGCGCCGCAGGGTACGCAGCGCTTCCCACAGTTCGCGCTCTTCGGCACGCACCAACTGGCTGGCCGGGCTGCCGCCGCCAGAGGCGCTCTTGGCCACCGTCTGCGGCTTGAGGTCACGGCGCAGTTGCAGGTTCACCTCGCCGCGCAGCAGCGGCCGGCAGCTGTCGGAGAGGCGCAAGCCGCCGTAGCCTTCCAGGTCGATATCCACCAGGCCGCGCGCGACCAACTGGCGGAACAACGAGCGCCACTCGGCTTCGGCCAGCGACTTGCCGACGCCGAACACCGAAAGCTTCTCGTGGCCGAAATTGCGCACCTTCTCGGTGTCCTTGCCCAGCAACACATCGACCAGGTGCCCGACCCCATAGCGCTGACCGGTACGGAACACCGCTGACAGCGCCTGGCGAGCCGGCTCCGTGGCGTCCCAGGTCTGTACCTGGTCGATGCAGTTGTCGCAATGCCCGCAGGGCTGCTCCAGGGTTTCGTCAAAGTAGGCCAGCAGCGACTGGCGGCGGCAGCGGGTTTCTTCACACAGGGCCAGCATGGCATCGAGCTTGTGCTGCTCGATGCGCTTGTGGCGCTCGTCGCCTTCAGAGTTCTGCAACATCTGCTTGAGCATCACCATGTCCTGCAGGCCGTAGGCCATCCAGGCATCGGACGGCAAGCCGTCACGGCCGGCACGGCCGGTTTCCTGGTAGTAGGCCTCGAGCGACTTGGGCAGGTCGAGGTGGGCGACAAAGCGCACGTTGGGCTTGTCGATGCCCATGCCGAAGGCGATGGTGGCGACCATGATCAGCCCTTCCTCGTTGAGGAAGCGGTGCTGGTTGGCAGACCGCGTCTCGGCCGCCAGGCCGGCGTGGTAAGGCAGCGCAGGGAAGCCTTGATCGCAGAGAAAAGCAGCGGTCTCGTCGACCTTCTTGCGCGACAGGCAGTAGACGATGCCTGCGTTGCCACGACGCTCGCCGAGGAAGGCCATCAGCTGCTTGCGCGGCGCTTCCTTGGGCACGATGCGGTAGAAGATGTTCGGCCGGTCGAAACTGGAAAGGAAACGCTCGGCGCCCTGCAGGTGCAGGCGCTGGACGATCTCTTCGCGGGTGCGCATGTCGGCGGTGGCGGTCAGGGCGATGCGCGGCACATGCGGGAACAGCTCGGCCAACTGGCCCAGTTGCAGGTATTCCGGGCGGAAGTCATGGCCCCATTGCGACACGCAGTGGGCCTCGTCGATGGCGAACAGCGAGACGTCCAGCTCGCGCAAGAAATCGAGCATGCGCGGCTGCACCAGGCGCTCGGGTGCCAGGTACAGCATCTTCAGCTCACCGCGGCGCATGCGCCCGGCCAGCTCACGTTGCTGCTCGGCGTTCAGGGTGGAGTTCAGCGCGGCCGCAGCCACCCCAAGCTCATCGAGCGTGGCGACCTGGTCGTCCATCAGCGCGATCAGCGGCGAAACCACCACCGTGAGGCCGGGGCGCAACAGCCCAGGCACCTGGAAACACAGCGACTTGCCGCCGCCGGTGGGCATCAGTACCAGCGCATCGCCGCCGTTGGCCACGCATTCGATGATTGCTGCCTGGCGCCCACGGAAACTGTCGTAGCCGAAGATATCCTTGAGAACGCGCTGAGCCTGTTCGAGCATGTGCAACTCCACAAATCGCCGTACCATCCTGGATACAGGCTGGACGAAAAACCCGCCCCGCACACGCCGAATGCGTAAGCGGTTTTTGCCAGACGGCCGCAACAGCCCGCCCTGGATGAAAAATCGCGGATTATACCCCAGTGCCAACCCCCGCAGGAGGCTGCGGTGACAGACGTTCCCTTTGCCCTGCTTTCGCCGCAAGATGCTAGAATTCGTTATCGTTTATTCCCCAAGGTAGCCCTGTAATGTCCTTCGCCGAGCAACTCACCCGCCTGCAAGCCTTCCTCGACGCCGACGAGCTGCACGAAGAAGCGCTGGACTACGTCGCCGCCCACGGCTACCTCACGGCACTTTCGATCAATGCCGAGGACGTTCCCGAGCGCGAGTGGATCGACGCCCTGTTCGCCGAAGAGCCGCACTACGCCAGCGATGCCCAGCGCACCGAGATCGAAGCGACCCTGGTGGCGCTCAAAGCTCACATCGCCCGCCAACTGGCCAGCGACGAGGAGTTCGACCTGCCATGCGACCTGGACCTGACCGACGAGCCGGACGATTCCGACCTGCGCGGCTGGTGCATCGGCTTCATGGAGGGCGTGTTCCTGCGTGAAGAGGCCTGGTTCGAGAGCGCCGAGGAAGAAGTCAGCGAGATGCTGCTGCCAATCATGGTCGGTTCGGGCCTGTTCGACGAACAGCCAGAGTTTGCCGACATCGCCAGCAATGCCAACCTGCAGGACGACATGATCGTGCAGATCCCAGAGGCACTGAGCGCGCTGTTCCTGCTGCTGCACGCCCCTGACGAGAAGCCGGCGCTGCTCAAGCCACGCCACCACTGAGTCGGTTGTGCGCTACCTGCTGCTGGCCATCGGCTGGCTCAGCGTCGCGCTGGGGGTGCTGGGGATATTCCTGCCGGTGTTGCCCACCACCCCTTTTCTGCTACTGGCGGCAGCCTGCTTTGCCCGCAGCTCGCCGCGCTTTCATCACTGGCTGGTCCATCACCCGAAGCTCGGGCCGTGGATCCGCGATTACCTCAGTGGCGAAGGCATCCCCCTCAAAGGCAAGGTCTACGCTATCGGCCTGATGTGGGCCAGCATCGGCCTGTCGTGCTACCTGGTACCGCTGTTCTGGGCACGCGCCTTCATGCTCACCAGTGCGGTACTGGTGAGCCTGTATATCCTCAAGCAGAAGACCCTGCACAGACCACGCTGAACGCGGCGCGCCAGTAAAGGCACCCTCGCAGGGCGCGCCGTGGCTGTCGAAAAGCACAGATAGTCAATTTTTTGTCGCCAAATATCTATTTCGCCTATCCAGGCATTTTTTTAGCTACAAAAGTTCTGGAACTCTCTGTAAACCTTGAAAAACGAGACTTTCAGCAGCTTTCAATTTCGCTGTTATGGATCAGCGCCCAGCCCCTCTTAGACCACATAAGTCAAATAACAGTAATTGTTATGAGAAAATCTTCTTACGACTTTGATTGAATGTTCTTAGCTCTGTTGTTAAAAACCTGACACGATTTGCAGGATAACTATATCGTCATTTTTTTGGCGACAAGCAGGACTTATTTTAGGATCAGGGAGAGGTACCCATGCGCGTTTTGAACCCCATCACCAGTGCATTACTGTTGGCCATGGCGTGTGCCAACGTACAGGCGATGTCGATTACCGAGGCTGTCCAGAGCGCCGTGGATTACCATCCGCAGATCAGCTCCAACCGCAACAGCAAGCTGTCCGCTGATGAAGACGTGAAATTCGCGCGTGGCGGCTACTACCCTTCCGTGGACCTGGTTGCAGGTTATGGCCGCCAGCGTTCGGACAACCTCAACACCCGCGGCACCAATGCCGACGGTACGCGCAGCCACGACAAGGCCACCCTCAGCTACACCCAGTCGGAACTGCGCCTGCGCCAGATGCTGTTCGACGGCTTCAACACTTCGAACGAAGTAGGCCGCACCGAGGCGGTCGCCACCTCGCGCGCCTACTACACCCAGGCCGTCGCCCAGGATGTTGCCCTGCGCGCGGTAGAGGTGTACCTGGAAGTACTCAAGCGCCGTGAGCTGGTGACGCTGGCCAAGAACAACCTGCAAGCGCACCTGCGGGTCAACGACCAGATCGGCCTGCGCACCGAGCGCGGCGTCGGCAGCACCGCCGACCTCGATCAGTCCCGCGCCCGTCGTGCACTGGCAGAAAACAACCTGGACACCGCCGAAGTCGACCTGGCCGATGCCGAGGCCAACTTCTTCAGCGTCATCGGCCGACAGCCCGATGAACTGGAGGGGCCGCAATCGATCAAGGTGGAGATCCCCGGCACCCTCGACGATGCCCGTGAAGGCATGCGCCAGAACAACCCGTACATCAAGTCTGCCCAGGCCGACGTCAATGCTGCCGAGCAGCAGTATGAAGTGGCCAAGTCGACCTTCTACCCACGCCTGGACGCGATACTGGCCACCGGCGCCAACAACAACCTCGGCGGCGAGAAAGGCCACAGCAACAACGACTGGCAGGCCGGTGTCGAGCTCAACTACAACGTGTTCCGCGGCGGCAGCGACAAGGCCCGCCTGCAGTCCGATGCCCACAAGATCAACCAGGCACTGGACATTCGCAACAACGCCCTGCGCGAGCTGACCGAGAACCTGAGCCTGGCCTGGAACGCCATGAACAACGCGCGCAAGCAGACCCCGACCGCGCGTGAATACGCCGAGACCACCAAACGTGTGCGTGCTGCCTACCAGGACCAGTTCGGCCTTGGCCAGCGTACCCTGCTCGACGTGCTCGACAGTGAGAACGAGCTGTACAACGCCGACCGCCGTTACACCGAAGTGCGCTACACCGAGGAGTTCTCGATGTACCGGGTACTGGCCACCATGGGTGAACTGCTGAGCAAGCAACGTATCTCGCTGCCGCCGGAAGCCATTGCCAGCAATGAGGTGAAGACCGAAGCCAGGCTGCCTGACATGCGCTGAGCGCAAGCCTCAGAGCGCCTATGAAGGGCCGTGATTGCGCTGGAAGGTCTCGGCGCCCATGGCCTTTATCTGCCCCTCGATCAGCGCGTCGAACGGTTTGAGCAGCGCGTCAAAGCTGACTGGCTGCTCCAGCACGTTCAGCGCCTCGACCACCGCCTCCAGGGTCGACAACGCACCCGCCTCCGGCGCCTTGCGCAGCCGGTAGCGCGAAGGCGCAACCGCGCCCAGCGTCACCCGCGGCAATGCCGCAAGCATTGGGTTCAGGTACAGCAGCTTGCGGGCCTTGCGCCAGGTACCGTCGGGTACGATCAACAGCAACGGCTGGTCATCCACTTCGGTATAAGCCGTCAGCACCTGGGCTTGATCGCCCGGGAACAGCAACGCGGCACGGTAACCGGGCGTGGCAAGCAGCTCATCCAGGCCATCGAACACCTCTCCGACCCGCAACTCGGCATTGTTCAGCCCCAGGGCCGCCAGGCGCGCGGTATTCAGGGCATGGGCGGTTTCACTGGGGTGCTGCAGCAGGACGATACGGGTGCGGCTGGCGAGCGAGGGGATCAGTGGGCATAGGCAGTGGTCAAGCGGGCGCTGGCAGCGCTCGCAGCGGGGTCTGGGCATAGGGCTCTCCTTACCGGGCGCAGTGTGCCACAGCTTGTTCGAAATCCCCTGCCTCAGCGGTTGAAGCGCTCAGCCAGGCTGTGCAGGTATTCGGCCATCCGCTCCAGGTCCTGGCTGATTTGCGCACCCTGCCTGGCCTGCCCCGCGCTCTGGTCACACAGGTGTGCAATCCTCACGATCTGCTGGTTGATATCCTCGGCAACATGACTTTGCTGCTCCGAAGCCGTCGCCATCTGCTGGCTCATGCCGGTAATGCGGCTGACCGCCTGGGCGATACCGGCCAACGCCACTTGCACCGCCTCGACACTGTGCACGCTGTCGCGCGAAATCTGCTCGCCGCGGGTGGCGGTACTCACTGCCCGCTCTGCCCCCACCCGCAACGAGGCGATGATCTGATGAATCTCTTCGGTCGAGGCACGGGTGCGCTGGGCCAACGAACGCACCTCATCAGCCACCACGGCAAACCCGCGCCCCTGCTCACCGGCCCGCGCAGCCTCGATGGCGGCATTGAGTGCCAGCAGGTTGGTCTGGTCGGCAATCGAAGTGATCGTGTCGACCACGCTGCCAATCGACTGGGTCTGCTCGGCCAGTGCATTGACTGCCTGGCCGATATCATTCACCGCATCGCTCATGCTCCCCATCGCCTTCAGGCTCTGCTGGGCCAACTCGCTGCCATGCTGCGCCAACTGGTCGGCATCGCCTGCGGCATGGGCGGTGCTTTGCACGTTATGGGTGACCTCCTGGATGGTCGCTGCCATCTGCGCGATCGCCGTGGCGGACTGGTCGGTTTCGCTGCGCTGGCGGTCAAGCATCTGCGCCTGGGCGTCTGACAGGTCGGCCGACTGCGCCGCACGTGACTTGACCCCGACTCCTGCATCCACCAGGCGGGTCAAGGCGGTTTGCAAGCGCGCCTCTTCACTGATGATGGCCAGGTCCAGCTGGCCTTGCAGCCCCGGGTTGTCGCTGTAGGTCAACGCCACCAACGGGCTGGTGAAGGCTTTCGGGTGCTCGTCCAGGGTACGCCGGATGGCCTGGCTCTGCCGGTGTTCGATCAAGTACCAGGCCAGCAGCAGGCTGGCCATCAATACCCCCAGCGCCGCATACGGCGGCAACCACAGATAACCTGCGGCCGACAGCAGGCCTGCGCCAATCAGCGGCCAGCCGTGGCCCAGCTGATGCCCTAGCCGCGCGGCCCAGGGCACCGCTGAGCGGCCGGCACGCAGGCGCGCGTATAGCGCTTCGGCACGGCGAATCTGCTCGCGCGTCGGCACCGAGCGTACCGACTCGTAGCCGCTGACCCGCCCTTGCTCATACACCGGGGTGACGTAGGCGCTGACCCAATAGTAATCGCCGTTTTTTGCGCGGTTCTTGACCACGCCCATCCAGGGTTTGCCTTGCTTGATGGTGTCCCACATGTGGCCGAAGACGGCCGGGGGCATGTCGGGGTGACGCACCAGGTTGTGGGGCTGGCCGACCAGTTCGTCGTAGGTGAACCCGCTGATCGCCACGAAGGCGTCATTGCAGTAGGTGATGCGGCTGTTGAGGTCCGTCGTGGAGATCAGGCGTTGATCGCTGGAGAAGGTTCTTTCGTGCTCAGTGACGGGCAAATTCATGCGCATCTTGGGCGATCCTTGCAGGATGAAGAGGGGGAAATCATCAGCGCAAGTTGATATTTAGCAGAGCGCTATCAGGTTAGCGGTCCAGTTTTGTAGGAATTGAGCCCGTCCCGACGGAATGCATGAACACACTGTGTATCAGCCGACGTTGAGTTGGCTTTTAAGCAGGTCGCGGAAGGTCTGAATCAACGGTTCGCGGCTACGGCCGCGGCGAACGATCAGCGAAAATGGCGCCTGATAGCCGAAGGTAGACGGCGACAAGACGCGCAGGTCGCCCTTGTCCACCCATGCCTGGGCGTAGTGCTCTGGCAGGTAGCCGATGTAGGCACCCGACAGGATCAGAATCAGCTGCGCCTCCATGCTCTCCACGGTCGCCGCACTGTGCTTGAAGCCGTGCCGGGCCAGTTCTGCCTGGCTCCAGTAGCCGCGCCCGACCATGCGCTGCTGGGTCACCACCTGCTCGGGGATGCGCCGCTCGGCGAACAACGGGTGGCGGCTGCTGCAATACAGCCAGTGCTGCTCACGGTACAGGGGCTGATAGACCAGGCCACTCATGCGCGACGAAAACGCCCCGATGGCCAGGTCGAGGCGGTTGTCCTGCACCCCCAATTGCAGCTCGTAGGGGCTGGACACCGACAGGTGCAGGTGAACCCCCGGGTGCTCCTGGCTATAGGCACCGATGGCTTCGGCCAGTGGCAACGCGCGGTCACCCACGGTCGAGTCAATCACCCCCAGGTTGAGCGTGCCCCGCAGCTCGCCCTTGAGCGCCGCGGCATATTGCTCGAAGCCATCCAGCTCGGCCAGCAGGCGCAGGCTCTCCTGGTGGAACAGTTCACCTTTGCTGGTCAGGCTGAAACCGCCGCGCCCACGGTGACACAGGACAATCCCCAGCCCGCCCTCCAGTTGGCTCATGTAGGTGCTGATGGCCGACGTCGACAGGTTCAGCTCGCGCTGGGCGTTGGCGAAGCCCTGGTGGCGCACCACGCTGACGAAGATGCGCAGCAGTTTCAGATCGGGCAGGGTCGAGGCCATGGTGCAACGGTTCCGCAAAGTTAATGGCGGCAATTCTAACCGGTTGCGCAGGCATTAGTTCAGAAATTCCTGAAGTAAGTATTTGCCGGTAGCGATTCTTCCCGGGCACTACCTTGCGCAAACTCGGCCGAAATGTCCTGCCCGCCGGCACAACCAAAGCAAACAGGCGCGCCGCGGCACAGGTTCGAACAAACACAACAATCGACCGACTGATGAGGCCCACCGTGGACAAGACTCTCCACCAACCACTGGGCGGCAACGAAATGCCGCGTTTCGGCGGCATCGCCACCATGCTCCGCCTCCCCCACCTGCAAAGCGCCGCCGGCCTGGACGCCGCGTTCATCGGCGTGCCGCTGGACATCGGCACCTCCCTGCGCTCCGGCACCCGCTTCGGCCCACGGCAGATCCGCGCCGAATCGGTGATGATCCGCCCGTACAACATGGCCACCGGTGCTGCGCCGTTCGACTCGCTGTCGGTAGCCGACATCGGTGACGTGGCCATCAACACCTTCAACCTGCTCGACGCCGTGCGCATCATCGAAGAAGCCTACGACGAGATCGTCGAGCACAACGTCATCCCGATGACCCTGGGTGGCGACCACACCATCACCCTGCCAATCCTCCGTGCCCTGCATAAAAAGCACGGCAAGATCGGCCTGGTACATATCGATGCCCACGCCGACGTCAACGACCACATGTTCGGCGAGAAGATCGCCCACGGCACCACCTTCCGCCGCGCCGTGGAAGAAGGCCTGCTCGATTGCGACCGCGTGGTACAGATCGGCCTGCGCGCCCAAGGCTATACCGCCGACGACTTCAACTGGAGCCGTCGCCAGGGCTTTCGCGTAGTCCAGGCCGAGGAATGCTGGCACAAATCGCTGGAACCGCTGATGGCCGAAGTACGCGAAAAGGTCGGCGGTGGCCCGGTTTACCTGTCGTTCGATATCGACGGCATTGACCCTGCCTGGGCACCGGGCACCGGCACGCCGGAAATTGGGGGCTTGACCACGATCCAGGCGATGGAGATCATTCGCGGCTGCCACGGCCTGGACCTGATCGGCTGTGACCTTGTCGAAGTCTCCCCGCCTTACGACACCACCGGCAACACCTCGCTGCTCGGCGCCAACCTGCTGTTCGAAATGCTCTGCGTGCTACCCGGCGTAGTGCGTCGCTGAACCAGGCCTGCGCCGCGCCAACCGCGATACCCGCTATACCCTGGCAGGAGCCATGAGGGAGGGCCATTGAGGCCCGTCAACACAAGACAAGACCGCCAGGTGCCGTAAGGTGCCCGGGCGGTCGATCTCGCCATAATAAAGATAATCGGGAGACTCCCAATGGCCTTGGACATCATTGTTGTAATGATCTATACCGCCGGCATGCTCGGGCTTGGCTGGTATGGCATGCGGCGTGCGAAAACCCACGAAGACTACCTGGTGGCCGGACGCAACCTCGGCCCCACCCTGTACATGGGCACCATGGCCACCACCGTGCTGGGCGGCGCGTCCACCGTCGGCACCGTGCGCCTGGGCTATGTGCACGGTATTTCGGGCTTCTGGCTGTGCGCTGCGCTGGGCCTGGGCATCATCGCCCTCAACCTGTTCCTCGCCAAACCGCTGCTGCGCCTGCGCATCTTCACCGTCACCCAGGTGCTGGAGCGTCGGTACAACCCCATGGCACGCCAGGCCAGTGCAGCGATCATGCTGGCATATGCGCTGATGATCGGCGTCACCTCGACCCTGGCCATGGCAACCGTACTGCAGGTGCTGCTGGAACTGCCGTTCTGGATGTCGTTGCTGCTGGGCGGTGGCGTGGTGGTGCTGTACTCGACCATCGGCGGCATGTGGTCGCTGACCCTGACCGACATCGTCCAGTTCGTGATCAAGACCGTCGGCCTGATGTTCATCCTGCTGCCAGTCTGCCTGTACAAGGCCGGCGGCTGGGACACCCTGGTGGCCAAGCTGCCAGCGTCGAGCTTCCAGCTGACCAGCATCGGCTGGGACACCATCATCACCTACTTCCTGATCTACTTCTTCGGCATCCTCATCGGCCAGGACATCTGGCAGCGGGTGTTCACCGCCCGTGACGAGAAGGTCTGCCAGCGCGCCGGTACCACCGCCGGTGTGTACTGCGTAGTGTACGGCCTGGCTTGCGCCCTGATCGGCATGGCTGCACACGTGCTGATGCCAGACCTGGCAAACCCGAACAATGCCTTTGCCGAGATGATCAAGAGCACCCTGCCCGATGGCATCCGCGGCCTGCTGATGGCGGCGGCCCTGGCAGCCATGATGTCCACCGCCAGCGCCGGCCTGCTGGCCGCGTCCACCACCCTGACCGAAGACCTGCTGCCCAAGCTGCGTGGCGGCAAGCAATCGAGCCTGGGCATCAGCCGCCTGTTCACCTTGCTCACCGGCCTGGTGGTGCTGGGTATCGCCCTGGTGGTGAACGATGTGATCAACGCCCTGACCCTGGCCTACAACCTGCTGGTCGGCGGCATGCTGATCCCGCTGATCGGTGCGATCTTCTGGAAGCGCGCAACCACCGCAGGCGCAATCGCCAGCATGTCGCTGGGCTTCGCCACCGCGCTGTTGTTCATGTTCAAGGATGGGTTGGAAGCCAACACGCCGATCTACTACAGCCTGACGATCGGCCTGGTGAGCTTTGTGGGGATCAGCCTGATGACGCGTAAATCGGTGGCAGCGATGAAGCTGGCCTGATAGCCGATACGCGCTTAGATAACACCCGGCAACAAAAAGGCCGCCGCATCAGCCATGATGCGGCGGCCTTTTTCATTTCAGCGACGACGCGGCTGGCGCTTGCGCTGCTCTTCGTCAGTCGGGATCGGCACCGGCTGCAAGGGTGGTGGTATCAGCCCCAGTGCGACAGCCAAGTCGTGGAGCCAGTTGAACAGTGGTTTCTTCATAGTGCCCCCTTTGACGGGTCAGCCTCACGGTCAATCAATCCAGTCATGTTTCATACAGATCATAGCCCGATGTCCTGTATTGCGCATGTATCTGTTCCTAGAGATAGGGGCCATTTTGACGCGGATCAAGGGGAAACGCCGCATTCCGACGACTGGCTAATCGTTTCGCTTTGTTGCAGATCGATCCACGCCTGCAAATTCGCCCCTCGCATCCCCTGGCGCCACATCAACCAGGTCACCGCCTGATCGAACGGCGCCTGCAGGCGATGAACCCGCACCCGGTCACGCCCCGGCAGGCTGTCGAGCATGGACTGCGCCATCATCGCCACGCCGGCGCCGGCGATGACGCAGGCCAGCATGCTCTGGTAGGACTCGATCTCCATCACCCGCCCCATCGGCGTATGCGCGTGGGCATACCAGGCTTCAAGGCGCATGCGGTACGAGCAGCCCTGGCGGAAGGTGAACACCGCCTTGCCTGCCACGTCTTTTGCCGTGTGCACGGGCGGGTGCTCAGGGCTGGTGATCAACACCAGTTGTTCTTCGCACAGTGGCACGCCATCCAGCCCGGCCAGGCTCGGCGGGCCATCCACCAAGGCCGCATCCAGGCCATGGCTGAGCAAACCCTCGAACAACTCGCCGCTGGGCGCCGCGCGCACCTGCAGGTTCACCGCCGGGTACGCCTGGTGGTAACGCGCCAGCAAGGCCGGCAGGTGGGTCGCTGCAGTGCTGTACATGGTGCCCAGCACAAACTCCCCGGCCGGCTGGCCACCCTGCACGGCCGCCATCGCCTCGTCACGCAGGGCCGACAGGCGATTGGCGTAGTCCAGCAACACCTTGCCCGCAGGTGACAGCTGCAAGCGCTGGCGCTCGCGCAAAAACAGCTCGACGCCCAGTTGGTCTTCGAGCTGGCGCAGGCGCGTCGACAGGTTCGAGGGAACCCGATGCAAGCGCTCGGCGGCGCGGGTCACCGAGCCTTCCTCGGCAACCGCCTGGAAGATGCGCAGTTGGCTGAACTCCATACTATTCTCCAAAACAGAACAACTTCATCATCATTATTCAATTTTATTGAAGATAAAAGCCCCTTAACCTGCCAGCCATCGCTTACCCCGTGCAGGAGTCCCTCCATGTCACCGCTCATACAACTGCTGGCCAGCGCCGTGGCGCTGATGATGGCCATGGGCATAGGCCGCTTCGCCCTGACCCCGCAACTGCCGCAATTGATCGCTGAAGGCCAGTTCGACCTCACGGCCGCTGGGTTGGTCGCAGCAGCCAATTACCTGGGCTACTTCCTGGGTGCAGTGGATGCCATGTTCGCCCGCACCCCTGCCCAGGTTCGGCTGCGCCTGCATGGCGGGCTGTGGCTGTGCGTGCTGTTGACCGTGGCCTCTTGGGCCGCCGATGGCTTCTGGAGTCACCTGCTGCTGCGTTTCGGCACCGGCGTGGCCAGCGCCTGGGTACTGGTGATGATCACCAGCCTCAGCCAGCAGGTCGCCAATGCGCACCAGCGCCAGCGCCTGGGCGCGCTGGTGTTCGCAGGGCCCGGGGTGGGTATCGCCGTTAGCGGACTGTTGGCGCTGGGTGCGCATGTGCTGGGGCTGGGTTCGGCAGCGCTCTGGCTGATCTATGCCACCGCCGCGCTGCTAATGCTGCTGGCAGTAAGGCCTTGGTTGCCACGGCCGCAGGCGCCGGCGGTGATCCCGGCCACTGTGCAGCCAGGTACAAGGCACGGTGCCGGTATTGGGCGCCTTGGGCTGGTGTATGCCTTGTACGGCGTCGGTTACATCCTGCCGGCCACTTTCTTGTCACAGATGGCCAATCAGCAGTTTCAGGGACAATGGCTGGCCGACCTGTTCTGGCCTGCGTTTGGCGTGGCGGCAGCGCTGGGCGTGGTGCTGGTGAGCCTGCGCCGGGGCGGCCGGACCTCCGCCTGGCTGACCGCCACCCTGTGGCTGCAAGGGCTGGGCGTGCTGGCTTGCTTGTGGGGCGGCGGCCTTGGCCTGGCCTTGGGCGTGGTGCTATGCGGTGCGCCGTTCCTGGCCTGCATGCAGCTGGTGATGCAGCGTTCGCGGGAGCTGGCGCCGCAGGCGACACAGCGTAATGCCGGGCTGCTCACTGCGTGCTTTGCGCTCGGGCAACTGAGCGGGCCGTTGTTGGCGGCCGTCAGCAACCACTACACGGGGAGTTTGCAGCCCGCATTGCTGCTGGCTGCCAGTGGTCTGGCAGTGGCCGGGGGGCTGGTGCTGGCTGGCGCCCAAGCCCATCGCACCTGCCCTGCCCAACACTCGGCGGATGCGCGCTCGGTGTAGGTGCAACCGTCACCCCACCCACTTACGCAATTGCTGCTTTACCCAGGGCTCGGCACTCACCAGCACCACCCCAAGCAACACCATCACTGCGCCGAGTACGAAGTTCACGCTCAGTGGCTCATCCAGCAGCAGCACTCCGAACGTCACGCCGAACAACGGCGTGATGAACGAAAACACCGCTAGGTTCGACGCCAGGTATTTGCGCAATAGCCAGAACCAGGTCAGGTAGCTGACAAACGACACCACGATCCCCTGGAACAGCACACTGCCAATCGCCAACGGCGTCAGCGACACCGCCCCGATCTGGCCACTGAGCAAGGCAATCAGCAGCAACCCGGCAAAACCGACGGCCAGCTGATAGAACAAGGTCAAGGTCGCTGGCGCTTCCGACAACCGCGAACAGCGCACCACCACCGTCGTCGCGCCCCAGGCCAACCCTGCCACGACACCGAAGGCATCGCCCAGCAAGGTGCGGCTGTCCATCTGCTCGAACGACATACCGCCGGCAAATGCCGTGGCGATCCCGCCGAACGCCAGCAAGATCCCCAACCACTGCAGCAGTCGCAGCCGCTCGCTGGGCAGCAAGAAGTGCAGGCCCAAGGCAGTAAACACGGGTGCCGTATACAGGAAGACAGACATGTGCGCTGCCGACGTCAGCTTCAGCCCCTCGGCGATGAACAGAAACTCCACGCCGAACAGCCCGCCGGCCAACAGCCCGGCGCGCCAGGTAGTGCCCACCTGCTCCCAACCACCGCGCCAGCAGATCATCAGGCCCACCAGCACTGCAGCGATGCAGTTACGCAGGGCGGCCTGCATCACCGGGGCAATGTCGACGGCGGCCGTCTTGATCAGCACCTGCTGGCAGCCCCAGATCAGGCACAGCCCGAGCATGACCTGGAAAGCAAAGGCGTCGGGGTTCTTCCGGGCCGCGCTCATGAGCGGGCCTTACGGATAATCGATGGCATGGGCGTCAACTCGGCAGTCTTCAAGAATTACCGATTATCGGTTTTCCTTGGCCACCCGTGCCACCCTCAAAACGACCTCAAGCAATCTGCGCCTTGGAGGACACCTGCTCAAAGGTTGCCTCATCCAGCGCGTCTTCCTGTTCTTCAAGCACTTGGCGGGGGTGCTCGAAGCCTGGGATGCTGCTGTCGATCAGGCTCAACAGGCGTGATCCGCGCTCGGTGAGGACAAAGTTTTCACCGTTGCCACCGTCTTCTGCGGGCCGGGTTTCGATGAAGCCGCGCTCGAACAGCAGCTTTTCATACTCGCAAGCGCGGGTCTTCAGGTGGTCAAGGTCGCCAACCGGCTGGCCTTTGGCGGCCAACGCTGCGGCGTGCTGCTCGGCATAGGGGCGTGGCGTGAAGCTGTGACCGGCGCTGTTCTGGGCTTCATGCAGCAAGCGCTCGATCAGGTCCCAGTCGTAGGTGATGCTCATGGCGGCAGGCTCCTGCTGTGGACGGAAGGGGTACACAGGGTGGACCTGTCGACAGTGAGCCATGTTCAGAAAAAAACAGAAACCATTTGATGCGTTGCTCCGTGTGATTTATAAACTACATTCGCCCAATGAAGAAAATCGAATCCAGCAGTTTCAGGCATTGGGTGCATGGACTCCGGGACGACACGGCGCGTATCCGGATTATTGCTCGTATCAACCGCTTGATGGAGGGCCTGCCTGGCGACGTTTCAGCAGTTGGCCATGGTGTAAGTGAATTGAGAATTCACTATGGGCCGGGCTACCGCGTGTACTTTCACCAATCAGGCGATACGTTGGTAATTCTGCTCTGCGGCGGGCACAAAAGCAGCCAACGGCGGGACATCAAAGCGGCTCACGAAATCCTGCGCTCCTGGAGGATGCAACATGACTGAAACATTTTTTGACTTCGATGCGGCTGATTACCTGACCACCCCGCAAGCCATCGCGCAGTTCATGTCCGATGCGCTTGAAACGGGCGATGCCAGCTACGTGGCCAAGGCCGTTGGTGTGGTAGCACGTGCCAAAGGCATGAGCGAATTGGCGAAAGAGACGGGTTTGTCACGTGAACAACTTTATCGCTCGTTCAGCGAGCACGGTAATCCGACGTTGAAGTCGTTTCTTGCCGTCATGAAGGCGCTGGGAATAGACATGACCGCCAAACCTCATCTTGCCCACTGACAACATCAGTTGTACTGCAGGTACGGATTGCAGAGCCCGCCGGTCGCTGAAGCTGAACTTCGATGCATCGACTGCCCTCCATCACGCATAGCCAACGCGAGAGGTAAGAAGGATGAAACCGCTGCTAAGCATTGCCTGCGCCACCGCCCTGCTCTGCGCCCTACCCGCCTGGGCCTGCACACCGGAAGAGGCCACGCAGAAGCGTGAAGAACTGGCTGGCCTGGTCAGCCAGCTCACTGAGCAGAACCCGCAGAAGGCCAAGGAAATCAATGATGAGCTCCAAGGGATGGAGCTGGGGACGGCGAGCAAGGACTTGCCCGACAAATGCCAGTTGATCGATACACGGATCAAGGAACTGAAGACAGCGGAGAAAAAAGCTGACTGATGCGAGGTGTGAAGCCCCTATCGCCGGCAAGCCGACGATAGGGCACAAGTCGATTTACTCAGCTGCAGGCTGACGCTTTCTCAGCGGAGCCATGCCGTCGGAACTGGCCAGTGGCGCGTTGGCCTTTGGCTTGGCGGTTGGCTTGCGCTTGGCTGCAGCCTTCTTGTCCCCCGACTTCTTCTCGACCTTTTTCTTCTTGGTCCCGGCAGCCTTGCCCGAGGCCTTGACCTTTTTCGGCCCGTTGTAGGTACCTTTGACTTCCTTGATAACCCGGCGCTCGAACTGCTGCTTGAGGTAGCGTTCGATGCTCGACATCAAGTTCCAGTCGTTGTGGGTGATCAACGAGATGGCCAGGCCTTCCCCCCCGGCACGGCCGGTACGGCCAATGCGGTGCACGTACTCGTCGCCACTGCGCGGCATGTCGAAGTTGATCACCAGGTCAAGGCCGTCGATGTCCAGGCCACGGGCCGCCACGTCGGTCGCCACCAGCACCTTGGAGCTGCCCTGCTTGAAGCGGTCGATGGCCAGCTTGCGGTCTTTCTGGTCCTTTTCACCGTGCAGTACGAAGACCTTGACGTCCTTGGCCACCAGGTGACCATAGATGCGGTCTGCCAGGGCACGGGTGTTGGTGAAGATGATCGCCTTCTGGTAGGTCTCGTTTTCCAGCAACCACTGGACGATCTTCTCTTTGTGCTGGTCGTGGTCAGCCATGATGATCTGCTGACGCGTGCCCTCGGCCAGTTGCGAGACGCTGTTGAGCATCAGGTGCTCAGGGTCTTTCAACACCTTGCCGATGATGTCGCGCAGTGCTGCGCCACCGGTGGTGGCGGAGAACAGCAGGGTCTGCTCGCGGTTCTCGCACTCCTTGCACAGGCGCTCCATGTCTTCGGCAAAGCCCATGTCGAGCATGCGGTCGGCTTCGTCGAGGATCATCACCTTGACATGGGACAGGTCCAGGTTACCGGCATTGAGCTGTTCGAGCAGACGGCCCGGGGTGCCGATCAGCACGTCCGGTACCTTGCGCAGCATGGCGGCCTGTTCCTTGAAATCTTCACCGCCGGTGACCAGGCCAGCCTTGATGTAGGTGAACTGGGAGAACAGCTGCACCTGCTTGAGGGTCTGCTGCGCCAGCTCGCGCGTAGGCAGCAGGATCAGCGCGCGGATTTCCACGCGTGGGCCGCTCAGGTCGACCAGGCGGTTGAGCATCGGCAGGACGAATGCCGCGGTCTTGCCGCTGCCGGTCTGCGCGGTCACACGCAAGTCACGCCCTTGCAGGGCCAGGGGGATGGCCGCTGCCTGCACCGGGGTCGGCTCGACAAATTTAAGCTCGGCCACGGCTTTAAGCAGGCGTTCGTGCAGGGCGAATTGGGAAAACACGGAGGTAACCTCAGGCAAGTGCGGGAAATTCAGTTGCATAGGGTAACGTTTTCTGCCGCCATAGCCGAATTTCTTTTGGCAACTTTATCGGCTTCCGCGCTCTAATGGCGCTTCGTTTGGCAATACAGACCGCTCACAACCCCATGGATATCCAACGAATCTGGCGTGACTCCCTCGACCTCTGGGGCACCCTCGACCAACATCCCATGCTCCACGCCGCCATTGGCCTGGCCGTCCTGCTGCTGATTTCCCTGGTGGTCGGCCGCCTGGCGCGCTTCCTGATGCTGCACGGTACCCGCCTGCTGGCACGCCAACAGGCGCTGAAATGGCTGGATGACCTGCGCCACAATAAAGTCCTGCACCGGTTGGCCCAGACCACACCGTCGCTGGTGCTGCAGTTTGGCCTGAAACTGGTGCCGGAGTTGTCCGACACGGCGCAGCACTTCCTCGGCAACGTCGCCCTGGCCTTCACCCTGCTGTTCATGACTATGGCCCTGTCGTGCCTGCTCGATGCCCTGCTCGACATCTACGCCCGCACCGAGCACGCCCGCACCCGCTCGATCAAGGGCTATGTGCAACTGGCCAAGATGATGCTGTGGATTTTCGCCTCCATCGTCATCGTCGCCACCCTGATCGACCGCTCGCCATTGCTGCTGCTGTCGGGCCTGGGTGCCATGTCGGCGGTGCTGCTGTTGGTCTACAAGGACACGCTGCTGTCGTTCGTGGCCAGCGTGCAACTGACCAGCAACGACATGCTGCATGTGGGTGACTGGATCGAAATGCCCCAGGTGGGCGCCGACGGTGACGTGGTGGACATCACCTTGCACACGGTGAAGGTGCAGAACTTCGACAAGACCATCGTCTCGATCCCGACCTGGCGCTTGATGAGCGAGTCGTTCCGCAACTACCGCGGCATGCAGCAATCGGGCGGCCGACGCATCAAGCGCAGCCTGTTCATCGACGCCGCGGGTGTGCGCTTCCTCACCCGCGAAGAAGAGCAGCGCCTCACCCAGGTGCGCCTGCTGGGCGACTACCTGGCCAGCAAGCGCCAGGAACTGCAAACCTGGAACGAAGCCCTGGGGCCGGTGGCCGAGCTGTCCGCCAACCGGCGCAAGCTGACCAACATCGGCACCTTCCGCGCCTTTGCTCTGGCTTACCTGAAGAACCACCCCAACGTGCATCAAGGCATGACCTGCATGGTTCGCCAGATGCAGACCACCGCCGAAGGCGTGCCGCTGGAGATCTACTGCTTCACCACGACCACGGTGTGGGCGGAGTATGAGCGGATCCAGGGGGATATCTTCGATTACCTGTTGGCGGTGTTGCCGGAGTTCGGGTTGAGCTTGTACCAGCAGCCTAGCGGCAATGACATGCGGGCGGGGTTGGCGGGGCGACTGTCAAATGAACCTGTGCCGCGTCGTCTGGAAGACATGAGCGAGGCTTGAGGCTGACGGGGCCGCTTTGCGGCCCATCGCAGGCAAGCAAGCGCCTACTCGAGTTTCAGCCTACCAACGGCCACGGGCTGGCTTGCCCCATGCCCCGTTTCTCGGCCAGGAACGCCCCCAGTGAAATCAGCGCGCACGGGGTGGTCGCCAGCGCCAGCATGTCGAGAAAATGCAGCACCGGCTCCGCCAGGCCCAAACCAGAAACCGCCCAGGCCGCCGACGCACAAGGGGATACCGATGTAGCCATGCGGGTTCATTCACGCCTTGTTGCCAAGCGGTACCTGAGCACGGCTGCCCAACCGGCTCAGCCACACCGATGCCAGAATCACTGCACCGCCGATGAACAGCCGCCCGAGCGGCTCGTGCTGGTTCCAGATCAACAGGTTGAGCAACAGCCCCACCGGCACATGCAGGTTGTTCATCACCGCCAGTGTCGCCCCGGAGACCAGGCACGCGCCCTTGTTCCACCAGTACAGGCCCAATGCAGTAGGGCACAGCCCGAGGAACAACAGCACCAGCCATTGCACATCGGTGCTCGGCAAGTGCTGGGCATTACCGAACAGCACAAACGCCGGCAACACCACGATCAAGGCCCCCAGGTAGAAGTAGCCGAAGCGCGTGTAGTGCGGCAGGTTGCTGGGGTTTCGGGCGACCAGATGGCGGTACAGCACCTGGCCGGCGGCATAGGTGAAGTTGGCCAGCTGCAGCAGCAGGAAGCCGATGAAGAACTCGCCGCTGATGCTGTCGAAGCGGATCACCGCGGCCCCGGCCACCGCCACCAGCGCCGCGAGCAACGCCCACGGGTTGAAACGCCGGTTCAAGGCGTCCTCGATCAAGGTGACGTGCAACGGCGTGAGGATGGTGAACAACAGCACTTCCGGCACGGTGAGCACGCGAAAGCTCAGGTACAGGCACACATAGGTGATGCCGTACTGCAGCGCGCCGATCAGCAGCATCGAGCGCATGAAGCGCGGCTCGACCTGGCGCCAGCGGGTCAGCGGCAGAAACACCAGGCCCGCCAGCAGCACCCGCGCGAGCACGGCAAAGTAGCTGTCGACGTGCCCGGCCAGATACTCGCCGATCAAGCTGAAGGAAAACGCCTGGATCAGCGCGACGATAATCAGGTAGCCCATGGTTGCCTCTCGTGGATCAAGGCGGCGACCTTAGCGGGTTGCGGCCGCTGTGTTCAACCATGAGGAATGTAGGGATGGCAGCGCGCGCGACCGTTCCGGTCCTAAAAGCAGACCGCCTTGGCCACGGTAAAATAGGTTCTTCACAGAATGTTGGGGAAGTGGGGCTGCTATGCGCTTGTCGGGAGATAGGGTGATGGCGGCTAGCTGCCTGTCTTGGATTTGGAGGTGGGGCGGAAATCGAGCGCCGCCCGCGCGGCGCATCGCGACGCAAGGCCGCTCCTACATTTGTTTCGGGCCAATTATGCCTGAGGTATTGGCGCGCGGCCCCTTGGTGCCCGCCTAAATATCGCGTCGTACTAACAAAGCGGTCGCGCGCAAATGCCACAGGTCTCACTGGCCCGAAACAAATGTAGGAGCGGCCTTGCGTCGCGATGCGCCGCGCGGGCGGCGCTCGATCTGATAGGCGCTGAAAATGCCAAGCCAGGCACCTGGTGGCCCCGAATCCAATCTCCAGGCATCCACAACCTCCCCCCAAAAAAAAGCCCGGCCATTGGCCGGGCAGGTACACCCAAAGGAGCAAACAAGGTGTCAGGGTTGGGAATTCGTTGACGCTCAGGCCACCGCAGCCAGTTTGGCCTTGGCCTGGTTGAGGCCCTTCTCGAAGAAGTCGCCGCTCATGTTCAGGCCCTCGGCATGGATGAAGTTCACATCGTGAATGCCGATGAATGCCATCACCTGGCGCAGGTACGGTTCCTGATGGTCGCTGGTGGCGCCGGCATGAATACCGCCGCGGGCAGTCAGGACGATGGCGCGCTTGCCGGTCAGCAGGCCTTGCGGGCCGGTCGGGGTGTACTTGAAGGTGATGCCGGCGCGCAGTACATGGTCCAGCCAGGCCTTGAGGGTGCTGGGGATGGTGAAGTTGTACATCGGCGCGGCCATCACCAGCACGTCGGCCGCCAACAGCTCATCGGTCAATTCGTTGGAGCGGGCCAGCGCGTCCAGTTCGGCGGCGCTGCGCTGCGCCTCGGGCTTCATCCAGCCACCGAGCAGGTTGGCATCCAGGTGGGGCACCGGGCTCACGGCCAGGTCACGTACGTTGATCTCGTCGGCCGGGTGGGCCGCCTGCCATTGCTGGATGAAGTCGCGGGTCAGCTGACGGGAAACGGAATCCTGCTGGCGGGCGCTGCTTTCGATGATCAGTACGCGGGACATGGGGTGCCTCCATCGGCAAATAGGGTGCGATTCGATGGAGGTGAGATTAAGGCTTGACCTATCGATAAAAAAGCGTAAAAAGTGGGTTCAATCAATCGATTAATCAGTTTTATTCGGCCGCGCAGTTCACGCCGATCCGCAGCTTGATGATCTGGCGATTGAACTTGGCGGTTACATCGACGCTTTTACCTGCCGGTACGTTCACCCGGCGCACCCGCGGCGCTTCCGGGCCGTTGCGGAACGTTACCTTGCAGGCTGCCGGTACCTGCCCGTAGTTGTTGAGGGTGATGGCACCAATATCGTAGGCAGTGTCGTAGGCGGTGTAGTCGAGTTTGACCCCGTCCAGCTGCTTCTCCACATCGATGGGGTAAGCCATGGCCCCGAGGGGCAGGCACATCAGTATTGCCGCACAACATTTCTTCATGGGGCGCTCTCCTTGGAAGAGCGCAGCTTAGGACAACAGGAGCGAAACATGAAAGCGCCGCGCGTAACCCTTGATCAGTGGCGAACCCTGCAAGCAGTGGTCGATCACGGGGGGTTTGCCCAGGCCGCCGAGGCACTGCACCGTTCGCAGTCATCGGTCAGCTACACCGTGGCACGCATGCAAGAGCAGCTCGGTGTACCGCTGCTGCGCATCGACGGGCGCAAGGCCGTGCTCACCGAAGCCGGCAACGTGCTGCTGCGCCGTTCGCGCCACCTGGTCAAGCAGGCCAGCCAGCTCGAAGACCTTGCCCATCACATGGAGCAAGGCTGGGAAGCCGAAGTGCGCGTGGTGGTCGATGCCGCCTACCCCAGCGCCCGGCTGGTACGTGCCTTGAGTGCATTCATGCCGCAGAGCCGTGGCTGCCGGGTGCGTCTGCGCGAAGAGGTGCTGTCGGGCGTCGAAGAAGTGCTGCGTGAAGGCATCGCCGACCTTGCCATCAGCAGCTACAGCATCGGCGGCTACCTGGGTGCCGAACTGAGCGCGGTGGAGTTCATCGCCGTTGCCCACCCCGAACACAGCCTGCACCGCCTCGGCCGGGACATCACCTTCCAGGACCTGGAAAGCCAGCTGCAGGTGGTGATCCGCGACTCCGGCCGCGCGCAACCGCTCGATGTCGGTTGGCTGGGTGCCGAGCAGCGCTGGACCGTCGGCAGCCTGGGCACCGCCACCACCTTCGTCAGCAGCGGCCTGGGCTTTGCCTGGTTGCCCCGGCACATGATCGAACGGGAGCTGCGCGAGGGGGTGCTCAAGGCGCTGCCGTTGGACCAGGGTGGCAGCCGCCACCCACTGTTCTACCTTTATTCGAGCAAAGAGAAGACCCTGGGCCCGGCCACGCAGATTCTCATCGACCTGCTGCGCAACTTCGACACCGCGCCCCTGGACGTGCCCTTCGCAGCCCCCCCGCAAGCCTGAGAGGACCGCGCCCATGGCCTATTTCGAACACGAAGGATGCTTGCTGCATTACGAGGAATATGGCCAGGGCGAACCCTTGGTGCTGCTGCATGGCCTGGGCTCCAGCTGCCAGGACTGGGAGCTGCAGATACCCCTGCTGAGCCATCACTACCGGGTGATTGCCATGGACATCCGCGGCCACGGCCGCTCCGACAAGCCCCGCGACGGCTACCAGATCGCCACCTTCAGCGAAGACCTGCTGGCTTTGCTCGAACACTTGCAGACCGGCCCGGTGCACTTCGTCGGCCTGTCGATGGGCGGCATGGTCGGTTTCCAGTTCGCCGTCGACCACCCGCAGTGGCTGCGCAGCCTGTGCATTGTCAACAGCGCCCCCGAGGTCAAGCGCCGCACCCGCAGTGACTGGGCCTGGTGGGCCAAGCGTTGGGGCCTGGCACGCCTGCTCAGTGTCGAGACCGTTGGCAAAGGGCTGGCCGAACGGCTATTCCCCAAGCCCGGGCAAGCCGACCTGCGCCAGAAGATGGCCCAGCGCTGGGCACGCAATGACAAGCGCGCCTACCTCAAGAGCTTCGACGCCATCGTCGACTGGGGCGTACAGGAACGCATCGGGCAAATCCGCTGTCCCACGCTGGTGATCGCCGCCGACCACGATTACACGCCGATACAACTCAAAGAGCGCTACGTCGCCCTGATGCCCCAGGCCAGGCTGGTAGTCATCGACGATTCCCGGCACGCTACGCCCCTCGATCAACCCGAGGTCTTCAACCAGACCCTGCTGCAGTTCCTTGCAGCCGCTTCCACCTCTCAAGGATCTTTGAGCCCATGCTGAAAAAACTCCTGCTCACCGCCTGCTCGGTTGCCTTCGCCACCAGCGTCATGGCGTCCGACAAGACCCCTCACGTATTGCTGGACACCAGCTTCGGTCAGGTCGAAATCGAGTTGAATGCCGAAAAGGCGCCGATCAGTACCAAGAACTTCCTCCAGTACGTCGACAGCGGTTTCTACAACAACACCATCTTCCACCGCGTGATCCCGGGCTTCATGGTTCAGGGCGGCGGTTTTACCGATCGGATGGCGCAGAAAGACACCCAGGCCCCAATCCGTAACGAGGCCAGCAACGGCCTGCTGAACACCCGCGGCACCCTGTCCATGGCCCGCACTTCGGACCCGAACTCGGCCACCAGCCAGTTCTTCATCAACGTGGCCGATAACGACTTCCTCAACCCGGGCCGTGACCGCGGCTATGCGGTGTTCGGCAAGGTGACCAAAGGCATGGAAGTGGTCGACCAGATCGTCAACTCACCGACCACTGTCAAGAACGGTATGCGCGACGTGCCGGCCGATCCGGTCTACATCAAGTCCGCCAAACGCATCGACTGACCGCAGGCTTCACAGGGATGTGAAACCGCCTGAGGGTCGGACGAACAGGAGTGTTGTCACCCATGCTGTACCGCCGTTTCGAAAGACTGATCGATATTTTCCGTGAGGCACCGAGCGAAGCGCCGCCGAGCACGGTGTGGCCGTTCTACCTGTATTACCTGCGCCAGGTCTGGCCCAGCTTTGTCGCCCTGCTGGTGGTAGGGCTGATTGCCTCGCTGATCGAAGTGGCGATGTTCAGCTACCTGAGCCGCATCATCGACCTGGCCCAGGGCACGCCCAATGCCAACTTCTTCAGCGAGCACAGCGGTGAGCTGATCTGGATGCTGGTGGTGGTGCTACTGTTACGCCCGCTGTTCTTCGGCCTGCACGACCTGCTGGTGCACCAGACCATCAACCCGGGCATGACCAGCATGATTCGCTGGCAAAACCACACCTATGTGCTCAAACAGAGCCTGAATTTCTTCCAGAGCGATTTCGCCGGGCGCATTGCCCAGCGCATCATGCAGACCGGCAACTCGCTGCGTGATTCGGCGGTACAGGCGGTGGATGCGCTGTGGCACGTCCTGATCTACGCCGTCAGTGCACTGGTGCTGTTCGCCGAGGCCGACTGGCGCCTGATGCTGCCGCTGCTGGCGTGGATCGCCTGCTACATCGGCGCGCTGTTCTACTTCGTGCCCCGGGTCAAGGCGCGCTCGGTGATTTCGTCCGACGCACGCTCCAAGCTGATGGGGCGCATCGTCGACGGCTACACCAACATCGCCACCCTGAAGCTGTTCGCCCACACCGACTACGAGCAGCAGTACGCCCGCGAGGCGATCCGCGAACAGACCGAGAAAACCCAGCTGGCCTCCCGCGTCATCACCAGCATGGACGTGGTCATCACCACCCTCAACGGCTTGCTGGTGGTCGGCACCACGGGCCTGGCGCTGTGGCTGTGGAGCCAGTCGCTGATCACCGTGGGCGCAATCGCCCTGACCACCGGCCTGGTGATCCGCATCGTCAACATGTCGGGCTGGATCATGTGGGTGGTCAACGGCATCTTCGAGAACATCGGCATGGTCCAGGACGGCCTGCAGACCATCGCCCAGCCGGTCACCGTCACCGACAAGCCCAATGCGCCTGCACTGAAGGTAAGCCGTGGCGCGGTGCACTTCGACGACGTGGACTTCCACTACGGCAAGGCCAGCAACGTGATCGAGGGGCTCAACCTGGACATTCGCCCGGGCGAGAAGATTGGCCTGATCGGCCCGTCAGGCGCGGGCAAATCGACCCTGGTCAACCTGCTGCTACGCCTGTACGACGTGCAGGGCGGGCGCATCCTGATCGATGGCCAGGACATCGCCGAAGTGAGCCAGGCCAGCCTGCGCGCACAAATCGGCATGATCACCCAGGACACCTCGCTGTTGCACCGCTCGATCCGTGACAACTTGCTGTACGGCCGCCCCGAGGCCAGCGAAGCGGCACTGCACGAAGCGGTGCGCCGCGCCCGCGCCGACGAGTTCATACCACAGCTGTCCGACGCCCAGGGGCGTACCGGCTTCGATGCCCATGTGGGCGAGCGTGGGGTCAAGCTGTCTGGCGGCCAGCGCCAACGTATCGCCATTGCGCGGGTGCTGCTGAAGAATGCACCGATCCTGATCATGGACGAGGCCACCTCGGCGCTGGACTCGGAGGTCGAGGCAGCGATCCAGGAAAGCCTGGAGACCCTGATGCAAGGCAAGACGGTAATCGCTATCGCGCACCGGCTTTCAACCATTGCCCGGATGGACCGCCTGGTAGTGCTGGACAAGGGGCATATCGTTGAAAGCGGCAGCCACAGTGAACTGCTGGCGCAACAAGGGTTGTATGCGCGGTTGTGGCATCACCAGACCGGGGGGTTCGTCGGGGTGGATTGAGCCCGGCCGGTGCAGCCGAGGCAGGTTTCAATCCCTGCGGTAGGGCAACATCCCCCGCGCCTCCTCGGCATACCCCTGCACCCCTTCGCGCTCCTGCAACAAGAACCCCTCGACCGCCCGCCGCAACCCCGGGTGCAACAGGTAATGCCACGACCGCGTCAGCACCGGCTCGAACCCACGGATCAGCTTGTGCTCGCCCTGGGCCCCCGCATCAAAGCGCTGCAAGCCTTCAGCAATGGCAAAGTCCATGCCCTGGTAGAAGCAGGTCTCGAAGTGCAGCCGGTCGAATTCATCCAGGCACCCCCAGTAACGGCCATATAGGCTGTCGTCGCCCACCAGGCTCAGGGCCATGGCCACGTCACGCCCACCCTGCCTCGCCATCACCACCCGCAGTGCCTCGGGCATGCGCTCGGCCAGCAGGCTGAAGAATTCACGGGTCAGGTACGGGGCGCGCCTGCGTACCGCATACGTGTTGGCGTAGCACAGGTAGACAAAATCCCACTGCGCCTCCGTCAGTTGCTCCCCCCGGTACCACTGGAAGTCGATGCCCTGCCCGGCCACCTGTTCGCGCTCCTTGCGCATCTGCTTGCGCTTGCGCGAGCTGAGTGTGTCGAGGAAATCCTGGAAGTCTCGATAACCGCGGTTACGCCAGTGAAACTGGCAACCAAGGCGCTCCATCCAGCCTGGCAAGCTGGCCATCTGTTGGTCCAGGGCCGGGTCGGTGAAGTTGATGTGCGCACCAGAAAGCCCGCCCTTGCCCAGGTATTCGGGTAGCGCTTGCAACACCAGCAGGCCGTCGGCGGGGTCGGCAGCCAGCAGGCGCGGGCCGCTGACCGGGCTGAACGGTACCGCGCCGAGCAACTTGGGGTAATAGGCGATGCCTGCCCGCTCACAGGCATCGGCCCAGCCGTGGTCGAACACATACTCGCCAAACGAATGCCACTTGCGGTAGGCCGGCATGACCGCGCGCACCTGCCCTTCCCGTTCCAGCACCAAGTGCTCGGCCGCCCAGCCGGTCGACGGTGCAACGCTGGCGCTGTCCTCCAGCGCAGTGAGGAAGGCGTGGCGCAGAAACGGCTGGCCAGCGGGCACCAGGGCATCCCAGGTGGCCGCCGGAAGATCACGCAGATGAGCAAGGCTGTACAGGCTGGTCACGGTTTCGACTCGCTTTCTTGAGGCACTCAGTATCCCGGAAGAAGGGCCCATCACTCAAATGACGATCGCCCGGCCAACTCATTCATGCCCGATGGCTTAACAACAGTGCCACTAATTCGACATTAATCTGTAATCCCCCCTCGCAATACTTGCGCCTGTTTTCCGGAACCCCAGAACCTGTCTATTCAGGCCCTTTCCGAAGACATGCCAACACAGGGGCGGGCGCTGAGCCTCCCCCATTTTTTTCAGTAGGGAGAACCTTATGCGTCTTGTTTCCACACTTACCGGAGTGAGCCTCACCGGCATGATGCTGGCTCTGAGTACTCCGGCCAGTGCTGCTGTCGACGCCAAGTTGCTCGAAATGCTCCGCGCCAATGGCTCGATCAACCAGGCGCAGTACAACGAACTGCAAGGCGATCTGGCAAAAGAGACCAAGGAAAAGGCCGACCAGAAAGCTCAGTCCGAACGTATGAGTTCCTTTGAACAGAAAGTGGCATGGGCCGCCAAGACCCAGATCAAGGGTGATGTGCGCCTGCGCTACGAAGACGTCAACGTCGACGAGCCGAACAGCAGCAGCGGCAACCAGGACCGCCAGCGCGTTCGTGCCCGTGTCGGCTTCTACAGCGAGATCAACCCGCAAGTCGATGCCGGCGTACGCATCGCCACCGGCAGCAGCGCCGACCGTCGCTCCACCAACCAGAGCCTTGACAACTACTTCGACAAGAAGTCGCTGTGGGTCGACCTGGCCTACCTCGACTGGCACCCGACGGCGGTGCCGAACCTGCACCTGATCGGCGGCAAGATGCCCCAGCCATGGGTGAGCATGGGCGATATCATCTGGGACAGCGATATCAACCCCGAAGGCGTAGCAGCGACTTACAAGGCCGACCTGGGCGGCGCCGAAGTGTTCGCCAGTGCGGGCCAGTACACCCTCAAGGACAACGTCGACGGCGACGGTGTGCAGTACAAGCATGACGCGCAGGTCTACCACGGCCAGCTGGGTGCCAAGTTCGCCCCCGCCGACGTGCTGAAGGTCACCGTGGGTGCGAGCATCTATGGCTACGACAACGACAAGGAAGCGGCCATTCTGCAGTCGTTCGGCAACACCACCAACGAGTTCAACCTGGTGGAAGGCTTCGGCCAGCTGGACTTCACCGGCTTCGCCATCCCGCTGTCGGCCTACGGCCAGTACGTGAAAAACACCGAGAGCACCGACGGTGAAGACCAGGCCTGGCTGGCCGGTCTGAAGACCAAGGTTGGCGCCTGGAGCCTGGACTACAACTACCGTGATGTTCAGCGCAACGCTGTGGTCAGCCTGTTCACCGACTCCGACTTCGGCAACGGCTTCACCGGTTCGCGCGGGCACAAGTTCAAGGTCGGTTACGAAATCGACAAGAACTTCTCGCTGGGTGCTGCTTACCTGATGGCCAAGACCGATCTGTCGCAGTTGCCGAACAGCAATGCGGATGTCGATACGCTGCAGGTCGACCTGGAAGCCAAGTTCTAAGCAACCGCTTCTCTGTTTCACTCAAGGCGGGAAATGCCGACCCCATCCGGCATTTCCTGCCTTTTTTCGTCTGCCAGAAATGCGCCGGCCCCTTCGCGGATAAAACCGCGAAGGGGCCGGTACAGGTCCTTGAAAAAACCTAGCGCTTGCGCAGAATCACACTCCCCACCGAATACCCCGCACCAAACGAGCTCAGCACGCCCACCGCCCCCTCGGCCAGGTCATCCTGGTACAGGTGGAAGGCAATCACCGACCCTGCCGAACTGGTGTTGGCATAACGGTCCAGAATCACCGGTGCTTCTTCCTCGGTGGCTTCACGCCCCAGCAGCTTCTTGACGATCAGGTGGTTCATGCTCAGGTTGGCCTGGTGCAGCCAGAAGCGCTTGACGTCGCTCGGCTGCAGGTCGTTCGCCTCCAGGTGCTCACCGATCAGCTCGGCGACCTTCGGGCACACTTCACGGAACACCTTGCGCCCTTCCTGGATGAACAGTTTGTCTGCCGCCCCTTCACCCTCCTCCGCCGCGCGGTTGAGGAAGCCGAAGTTGTTGCGGATGTTGTTGGAGAACCCCGTCCACAACTTGCTGCTGACGATCTCGAACTGGTGCCTGGACGTGGCCTGGTCGGCCCGCTCGATCAGCACCGCAGTGGCGGCATCGCCGAAGATAAAGTGGCTGTCGCGGTCGCGGAAGTTCAGGTGCCCGGTGCAGACCTCGGGGTTGACCATCAGCACCGAACGCGCCTGGCCCAGTTGCACACTGTTGGCGGCGGTCTGGATGCCGAAGGTGGCCGACGAGCAGGCCACGTTCATGTCGAAGGCGAAGCCCTCGATGCCCAGTTCCTTTTGCACTTCGATGGCAATGGCTGGATACGGGCGCTGCAGGTTGGAGCAGGCGACAATCACGCCATCGACATCGGCAGCGGTGCGGCCTGCACGCTCCAGTGCCTGGCGCGCTGCAGCCACGGCCATTTCGCACAGAACCGACGGCTCGTCATTGGAGCGTTCTGGCAGGCGCGGTTTCATGCGTTGCGGGTCGAGAATGCCGGCCTTGTCCAGCACGAAGCGGCTCTTGATACCCGAGGCCTTTTCGATGAAAGCAGCGTCGGACAGCGGCGCTGCCTCGGTCTCACCGCGCTCGATGGCGGCGGCGTTGTCGCGGTTGAACTGCTGCGACCAGGTATTGAAGGACTCCACCAGTTCTTCGTTGGAAATGCTCTGGGCCGGGGTATACAGGCCGGTGCCGCTGATCACGACGTTATGCACGGTCGTTCCTCTGGTCAAAGGCCATCGCCACGAGGCGCTGGCTGGAAACATGACTGAATAATGGCACTTTAGTGCCAATTCAAAGGCGAGGGCCGCGCCCTTGTGGGCGCGGGTTTACCCGCGAAGGGCCGCAATGCGGCCCCCAAACGCCTTGAAGTGTGCCACAAATCAAGGCAGTTAGCCTTCCACCTGGCTCCACTGTTTGCTCAATCGCTTGTCAGAAATCGGCACTTTCGTCCCTAGCTGCTGCGCGAACAACGACACCCGGTATTCTTCCAGCAACCAGCGGTACAACGTCAGTTGCTCATCGCGCTTGCCCTCCTGGGCGTGCTTGTCGGCGCGCGTCTTGTACTGGGCCCAGAGGTTGGCCAGCTCGCCGCTCCAGACGCGATCCTTCTGCACCTGCGAGCCCAGCTTCTCCAGGCGCAGCTCCACGGCCTTGAGGTAACGCGGCAGCTCCTTGAACCAGGCACCCGGGGTTTCGCGCACGAAGCCCGGGTACACCAGGTTGGCCAATTGTTGCTTGATGTCGTTCAGCGCCACCGCCTGGCTCAGGTCGATCTTGCCCTTGAAGCGCTTCTGCAGCCCATGCCACAACTTGAGCACCTCCAGGGTCAGGCGCGCCAGGCGCTCGGCATGCTCGGCCCAGCTGCCACGCTTGCGCTCAGCCAACCCGGCCAAGGCCGCGCCGTCACGGGGCAGCGGCTGTTCGCCTTCAAGGATGCAGCTGTCCAGGCTGGCCAGCAGAATGTCTTCGACCAGCGCCTCGACACGGCCCAGCTCGCGGTACAGCAAGCCCAGTTCGGTCAGCCCAGGCAGCTTGCCGCGCAAAAACTTGGCAGGCTCTGCCAACTGCTGCAACAACAGGCGCTGCAAGGCGCGGCGGTGCTGGAACTCGGCTTCGGCCTGGGTCGAGAAACGCCCTTCGCGAACAGTGCCGTTTTCCTCCACCAGCGCCGGGTACACGGTCATCGACAGGCCGGCGATCTTCTGTTGGGTGGTCTGCGCCACTTCGCTGAACGCCTTCGCCTGCACCGGCCGTTCGGCGTTTTCGCTGCGTGGCACCGCCAGCGCGGCCTGGCTGGCAGCGGCGAAGCGCGCGGTCAACTCGGCCAGGTCGCGGCCTTCGCCAAGGAACTTGCCCTGGGCATCGACCACTTCGATGTTCATCCGCAGGTGGCCTTCGACCAGGCTGACAGATTCTGCCCAGGCCTCGTCGGAAACACGTGCACCGGTCATGCGCAGCAGCTCCTGGCCCAACGCCTGGGGCAGCGCGCCCTGGCCGAAAGTCATGCGGGCCAGCGAAGCTTTGACGAAGTCCGGCACCGGCACGAAATTCTTGCGCAGCGCCTTGGGCAGGTTGCGCACCAGCGCCACGCACTTGGCTTCGAGCAGGCCCGGCACCAGCCACTCCAGGCGCTCGCCCGGCAGGCTCGGCAACAGCGGTGCCGGTACCCGCACCGTCACGCCGTCGCGCGGGTGGCCCGGTTCGAAGTGGTAGCTCAACGACAGGCGCAAGTCCCCCACCTGCAGGCTGTCCGGGTACTGCGCTGCGGTGACTTCGCTGGCCTCACGGGCCAGCACGTCTTCCTCGCGCATGATCAGCAGGTTGGCGTCCTTCTGGCTGGTCATGCGGTACCAGGCATCGAAGGTCGCGGTCTGGTGGATGTCCTCAGGCAGGCGCGCTTCGTAGAAGGCGTAGAGGGTCTCTTCGTCGGCCAGAATGTCGCGCCGGCGGGCCTTGGCCTCAAGTTCGTCGAGCTGTTCGAGCAGGCGCTTGTTGGCCGACAGGCACTTGGCCCGCGACTGGATTTCGCCGCCCACCAGCCCCTCGCGAATGAACAGCTCCCGCGATGTCACCGGGTCGATCGGGCCGAAGTGAACCGGGCGGCGGCCAACCAGAATCAGCCCGTACAAGGTGATCTGCTCGTACGCCACCACCTGCCCGCGCTTCTTCTCCCAATGCGGTTCGAAGTGGTTCTTCTTGACCAGGTGGGCCGCCAGCGGCTCGATCCAGTCGGGCTCGATGCGGGCGACCATGCGCGCATACAGCTTGGTGGTTTCCACCAGCTCGGCGGCCATCACCCACTGCGGACGCTTGCGGCCCAACCCCGAGGACGGGTGGACCCAGAAGCGCCGTTGGCGGGCACCTTGGTAATCGCCCTCCTCGGTCTTCTGGCCGATCTGGCTGAGCAGGCCGCTGAGGATTGCCTTGTGCATCCGTTGGTAATCGGACGGTTCCTTGTTGACCGTCAATTGCAGGTCCCGGCAGATCAGCGCCAACTGGCGGTGGGCGTCACGCCATTCGCGCAGCCGCAGGTAATTGAGGAAATTCTTACGGCACCAGTTGCGCAGCGGGCTGGCAGTCAACGCCTGGCGCTGCTCCTCGAAGCCCCGCCACAAATTGACCAGCGCGGCGAAGTCGGAGTCGACGTCCTTCCACTGGGCATGCGCCTGGTCGGCCGCCTGCTGGCGCTCCGGCGGCCGCTCGCGCGGATCTTGCACCGACAGCGCACTGGTGACGATCAACACTTCCTGCAGGCTGCCCTGACGGGCGCCTTCAAGCAGCATGCGGCCTAACCGTGGGTCGATGGGCAAACGCGCCAGTTGCCGCCCGAGCGGGGTCAACTGGTTTTCGCGGTTGACCGCCGAGAGCTCCTGCAACAGGTTGAAACCATCGCTGATAGCCTTGCCATCCGGCGGCTCGATGAACGGGAACGCATCGATCGCACCCAGGCGCAGGTGCAGCATCTGCAGGATCACCGCCGCCAGGTTGGTGCGCAGAATCTCCGGGTCAGTGAACGCCGGCCGGCCGTTGAAATCCTCTTCGCTGTACAGGCGCACGCAGATGCCAGGCTCGACCCGGCCGCAACGGCCTTTACGCTGGTTGGCACTGGCCTGGGATACCGCCTCGATCGGCAGGCGCTGGACCTTGGCCCGGTAGCTGTAGCGGCTGATGCGGGCGGTGCCGGTGTCGATCACGTAGCGAATGCCCGGCACCGTCAGCGAGGTCTCGGCAACGTTGGTGGCCAGGATCACCCGGCGCCCGGTATGCGACTGGAAAATGCGCTGCTGCTCGGCGGGCGACAGGCGTGCATACAGCGGCAGAATCTCGGTATGGCGCAGTTGCGCCTTGCGCAGGATCTCGGCCGCGTCGCGGATTTCCCGCTCACCCGGCAAGAAGATCAAGACATCACCCGGCCCCTTGCCCTGGCTGCGCTCGTGTTGCGCCAGTTCATCCAGGGTGGCGAGGATGGCCTGGTCGACGGTGAGGTCATCCTCGATCTGGTTGCCTTCCTCGTCCTGCTCGCTGGTCAGCGGGCGGTACCAGGTTTCTACCGGGAAGGTGCGCCCGGAGACTTCAATGATAGGTGCACCGTCGAAGTGCTTGGAGAAACGCTCGAGGTCGATGGTCGCCGAGGTGATGATCAGCTTCAGTTCCGGGCGGCGGTGCAACAGGGTCTTGAGGTAGCCGAGCAGGAAGTCGATGTTGAGGCTGCGTTCGTGGGCTTCGTCGACGATGATCGTGTCGTAGCGTTCGAGAAAGCGGTCGTGCTGGGTTTCAGCCAGCAGGATGCCGTCGGTCATCAGCTTGACCAGGGTGTTGGAATCACTCTGGTCCTCGAAACGCACCTGGTAACCAACCAGCCCACCAAGCGGCGTGCCGAGTTCTTCGGCGACACGGGCGGCGACGCTGCGCGCAGCAATCCGGCGTGGCTGGGTATGGGCAATCAGGCCATGGCTGCCACGCCCCAGCTCAAGGCAGATCTTCGGCAACTGGGTGGTCTTGCCCGAGCCGGTCTCACCGGCGATGACCAGCACCTGGTGCTCGGCCAGCGCCTTTTTGATCTCGTCACGCTTGGCTGCAATGGGCAGGCTGTCGTCGTAACGCACGGTCGGCACGCTTTGCTGGCGCGCGGTGACCTGGGCGCAGGAGGCCTGGACCTTTTCCGCCCACTGGGCGAGCTTGGCCTCGTCGGGGCGCTTGCGCAGCTCATGCAGTTGCCGACGCAGACGATGGCGGTCGGCGATCATGGCGTGGTCGATGTTTTTCAGGAGCTGGTCGATGGCTTGATCTGTCATGGGGCTTTTTAGTGATGCAGGTGGGCCTGCTTTTTCATGATCGGCATTTGAAGAGGCGCGATTGTCGCAGATTTGCCCGTTCTCTGCTGGCTCCTGCACCCAGCACCTCGCCGCAAATGTTTAGCCGACACCGATGTAAAGGTTGCCATTCACTGCTTTAATCAACCTTACGCCGCATGTGAGTATCAAAGGCATGATCCCTGCCCCGTTCACCGTGCCCCCGCAGTCCCGCCCTTCGCTCCCGAAGGCCCGGACCCGTGCCGGTGAAAATCCGCTGGTGCACATCATCCTCGCGTTCTGGGCCTTGTGGCACTGTCGCCACGCGCGCCCACCGGATACTTCGCTCACGCATCACTGACCAAACCCGGCCCGCTGCTGGCCGATCGTTTCAGTTTGACCCCACGGTTGCCCGCGGCGGTCATGTGCGCCCATGAGCGAATCCGACATGCACTTTGCAAACCCCGAACACGCCAGCCAGTTCCTGGCCGACAACCCCGATATCGAGCTGATCGAACTGTTCATCCTCGACGCCAACGGTGTACCCCGCGGCAAGCTGCTGCACCGCGAGGAACTGCTGGCGGTGTACCAGACCGGTCGCCCGCTGCCCAGCACCATCATGGGCCTGACCCTCAACGGCGATGACGTCGAAAACTCAGGCCTGGTCTGGGATGTCGGCGACATCGACTGCCGCGCCTACCCGCTGGAGGGCAGCCTGGTACGCCTGCCGTGGCGGCGCGTGCCGACTGCCGCAGTGCAGGTCAGCATGCACCCCAGCGAGGGCCTGCCGGCCAGCATTGCCGACCCGCGCCATGTGCTGCTGCGCACCATCGATGCACTCAAGGCTGACGGCTACCACCCGGTGATGGCCTGCGAGCTTGAGTTCTACCTGCTCGACCAGAAGCGTGATGCCCAGGGCCGACCGCAGCCTGCCCTGGACAACGACGGCGGCCGGCCACGCAGCACCCAGGTGTATGGCCTGCGTGAGCTTGAGCAGATCGAGCCGTTTCTCGCCGACCTCTACGCTGCTTGCAAGGCCCAGGGCATTCCGGCCCGCACGGCGATCTCCGAGTATGCACCCGGCCAGGTGGAAATCACCCTTGAGCACGGCGATGCCCTGGCGGCAATGGACCAGGCCGTACGCTACAAGCGCCTGGTCAAAGGCGTGGCCCATGCCCATGGCATGCAGGCCTGCTTCATGGCCAAACCGTTCGCGCAACTGGCCGGCACCGGCATGCACATGCACTTGAGCCTGGCCGACAGCGCCGGCAACAACCTGTTCGCCAGCGAAGACAAGGCCGGTACGCCACTGTTGCGCCAAGCGGTGGCCGGCATGCTGCGCCACCTGCGCGATTCGCTGTTGTTGTTCTGCCCCAACGCCAACTCGTTCCGCCGCTTCCAGGCCAACAGCTACGCGCCACTTGCGCCGACCTGGGGGGTCGACAACCGCACGGTCAGCCTGCGGGTACCAGGCGGCCCGGCCAACAGCCGGCACGTGGAGCACCGCATCTGTGGCGCCGATGCCAACCCGTACCTGGCGGCAGCGGCAATCCTCGCCGCCAGCCACCGAGGTATTCGCGAACAGCTGGACCCTGGCGCCCCCGTTGAAGGCAACGGCTACGCCCAGGCCACCGAGCACCTGCCCACCGACTGGCTGACCGCCCTGGATGCCCTGCAGCATTCGGACTGGGCGCGCGAAGCACTGGGCGCGGACTTCCTCGGCGTGTACCTGAAGGTCAAGCGCGCCGAGTACCGCCAGTTCATGGCCGAAGTCAGCGAGCAGGACTGGCGCTGGTACCTGCACCAGGCCTGAGCCCCATTCATAACAAGGAACACCCATGAACGCAGCACTGAACCAGGGGCCGGCCCAACGTGCGCCGTCCTATTACAACGCCACCCTGAATGACCATACGCAGTACCCGACCCTCAAGGGCACCGAGCAGGTAGACGTGGCGATCATCGGCGGTGGGTTCACCGGCGTGGCCACTGCCGTGGAGTTGGCCGAGCGCGGCCTTAAAGTGGCTATCGTCGAAACCAACCGCATCGGCTGGGGTGCCAGCGGGCGCAATGGCGGGCAGGTGACCGGCAGCTTGTCGGGCGACGAAGCCATGCGTACACAGATGCGCAACCGCCTGGGCAGCGAGGTGGATGATTTCATCTGGCACCTGCGTTGGCGCGGGCACCAGGTCATCGAGCAACGGGTGGCCCGCTACGGTATCGACTGCGACCTCAAGCGCGGCCACCTGCATGCGGCGATGAAACCGTCGCACCTGAACGAGCTGCGCGGGTTCGAGGCCGAAGCCCAGCGTCGCGGCATGGGCGACCAGGTGCAGATGCTCGACCGCAACGCCATGGCCCAGCACCTGCAAAGCCCGCTGTACCTGGGTGCATTGAAGAACCGACGCAACCTGCACCTGCACCCGCTCAACCTGTGCCTGGGCGAGGCGCGTGCCGCCCATAGCCTGGGGGCATTGATCTTTGAAAACTCAGAGGTGCTGGACATCGTCCACGGCCCGCGCCCGGCAGTAGTGACAGCCCAGGGGCGGATCGAAGCCCGCCAGGTGATGCTGGCGGGCGATGTCTATCACAAGCTGGAACAGCGCAAGCTCAAGGGCAAGATCTTTCCGGCCATGGGCGGCATCGTCACCACCGCACCGCTGGGCGAGCTGGCCGAGCAGATCAACCCGCAGGACCTGGCGGTATACGACTGCCGCTTTGTCCTCGACTATTACCGCCTGACTGCCGACAAGCGTTTGCTATTTGGCGGCGGCGCCAACTATTCCGGGCGCGATTCACGCGATATCGAAGCAGAGCTGCGCCCGTGCATCGAGCGCACCTTCCCGGCGCTCAAAGGGGTACCGATCGAGTTCCAGTGGAGCTGCGCCATGGGTATCGTGGTCAATCGCATCCCGCAACTGGGCAAGCTCTCGGACAATGTCTGGTACTGCCAGGGTTATTCCGGGCATGGCATTGCCACCAGCCACATCATGGGCGAGATCATGGCCGAAGCGCTGACCGGGACTCTGGAGAAGTTCGATACCTTTGCCCAGTGCAAGCATGTGCGGGTGCCAATGGGGGAACTGCTGGGGAATCCGCTGTTGGCGGCGGGAATGTGGTACTACCAGATGCTTGAGAAACTGCGCTGATCGACGCGCGTGCTGGTGTAGGAGCGGCCTTGCGTCGCGAAAGGGGCGCGTAGCGGCCCTAGATTTCAGCTTCGCCGCATAGTTTCAGCTTCGCCGCATAGATTGTCGGGGCCGCTTTGCGGCCCTTTCGCGACGCAAGGCCGCTCCTACATCGATCGCTGCGTGGGTTAGGCGATCTTTTTGAGGCCCTGCTTCTTCAGCTCTTCGTCACGCAATTCACGGCGCAGGATCTTGCCCACGTTGGTGGTCGGCAACGTATCGCGGAACTCGATGTAGCGCGGCACCTTGTAACCGGTGACGTTGGCACGCATGTGCTCCATCACCTGCTCCTTGGTCACGGTCATGCCCGGTTTGACCACGATGAACATCTTGATCACTTCACCCGACTTCTCGTCCGGCACACCAATGGCCGCGCACTGCAGCACACCGGGCAAGCCGGCGAGCACGTCTTCCAGCTCGTTGGGGTACACGTTGAAACCCGAGACCAGGATCATGTCCTTCTTGCGGTCGACGATGCGCATGTAACCGTCCGGCTGAATCAACGCGATGTCACCGGTCTTGAGCCAGCCTTGGCTGTCGAGGATCTCGGCGGTGGCGTCCTCGCGCTGCCAGTAGCCCTTCATCACTTGCGGGCCCTTGATGCACAGTTCACCCACCTCGCCCAGCGGCAGTTCATTGCCACTGTCGTCGATAACCTTGCACAGCGTCGAGGGCACCGGGATACCGATGGTACCGACCTGGTTGGCCTCGGACGGGTTGACCGCAGCCACCGGGCTGGTTTCGGTCATGCCGTAACCTTCGCAGATGGCGCACCCGGTCACGGCCTTCCAGCGCTCGGCCACGCTCAGTTGCAGGGCCATGCCGCCAGACAAGGTGATTTTCAGCGCCGAGAAGTCCAGGGCGCGGAACCCCTCGTTGTTGCACAGGGCGACGAACAAGGTGTTGAGGCCGACGAAGCCGCTGAATTTCCACTTGCCCAGCTCTTTGACCATCGCCGGCAAATCACGCGGGTTGCTGATGAGCACGTTGTGGTTGCCGATCAGCATCATCGCCATGCAATGGAAGGTGAAGGCGTAGATGTGGTACAGCGGCAGCGGCGTGATCAGGATCTCGCAACCTTCATGCAGGTTCGAGCCCATCAGCGCCCGGCACTGCAGCATGTTGGCCACCAGGTTGCGGTGGCTCAGCATCGCGCCCTTGGCCACGCCCGTGGTACCGCCAGTGTATTGCAGCACCGCGACGTCGCTGGCTTGCGGGTTGGCTTCGGTGACCGGCTGGCCCTTGCCCAGTGCCAGGGCGTCGTTGAAGCGCACGGCACGCGGCAAGTTGTAGGCCGGCACCATCTTCTTCACGTACTTGATGACACTGTTGATCAGCAGGCGCTTGAGCGGCGGCAGCAGGTCGGCCACTTCGGTGACGATGACATGCTTGACCTGAGTCTTGGGCAGCACTTTTTCAGCCAGGTGGGCCATGTTGGCCAGGCACACCAGCGCCTTGGCGCCGGAGTCGTTGAACTGGTGCTCCAGCTCCCGCGCGGTGTACAGCGGGTTGGTGTTGACCACGATCAGCCCTGCACGCATGGCACCGAATACCGCTACCGGGTATTGCAGGACATTGGGCAGTTGCACGGCAATGCGATCACCCGGTTTCAGGTCGGTGTGCTGCTGCAGCCAGGCGGCAAATGCCCCCGACAGCGCATACAGTTCGCCATAGGTGATAGTCTTGCCCAGGTTGCTAAAGGCCGGTTTGTCGGCAAAGCGTTGGCAGGATTGCTTGAGTACCGCCTGGATATTGGGGAATTCGTCAGGATTGATTTCCGCCGTAATCCCGGCTGGGTATTTATCCTTCCAAAAATGTTCGATCATGGAAGCCCACTCCTTCAGCAACAGCGAAGTTCGATTCACGCGTCGATGCGCTTATTATTGATATGTGATGACGGCTCATTGCAAACCGGATCATCTGAAAGCGGCCCGAGAGTAACAGCTTTGCCAGGGGTCGCCTAGAGGCCAAAACAGGCCTTACGGTCACAAAAATGACTCAATGAACAATACAGGTCATTTTTAGAGTAATTATCCAAAATGTCGCAAAACGGGCCGAAAGGCCCGCTCTAGAGGCGTATTTGCAGCCTTGTCAGGCAATGTCACGCAGCTCGCGCCGCAGAATCTTGCCCACCGGTGTCATCGGCAGCGAGTCGCGCAGCACAATGTGCTTGGGCACCTTGTAACCGGTGAAGTTGGCCTTGCAGTAAGCCTTGAGCTCATCCACGCTGACCCCGCCATCACGCGGCACCACGAACAGTTTCACCGCCTCGCCGGAGCGCTCGTCGGGTACGCCGATGGCGGCGCAACTGGCGACTTGCGGATGGGCCATGATCACGTCCTCGATCTCGTTGGGGTACACGTTGAAGCCCGAGACGATGATCATGTCTTTCTTGCGGTCGACGATACGGGTGAAACCATCGGGGTCGATCACCGCGATGTCGCCGGTCTTCAGCCAGCCCTGGGCGTCCAGGGTCTGCGCCGTGGCCTCGGGTTGTTGCCAGTAGCCCTTCATCACCTGCGGGCCCTTGATGCACAGCTCGCCCCGCTCGCCCAGCGGCAGCTCGTTGCCCTCGTCGTCGATAACCTTGAACGCCGTGCCTGCCACCGGGATGCCTACCGTGCCCAGGCGCGCCAGCTGGCCATAGGGGTTGGTGCTGGCTACCGGCGACGTCTCGGTCAGGCCGTAGCCTTCGACGATACGGCAGCCCGTGAGGCTCTCCCAGCGCTCGGCGGTGGCCTTGACCAGCGCGGTGCCGCCAGAGTTGGTGACCTTCAGCGCGGAAAAGTCCAGTTGCCTGAAGCCTGGGTGGTCCATCAGCGCGACGAACAAGGTATTGAGCCCCAGCAGGCCGGAAAAACGCCACTTGCCCAGCTCCTTGACGAAACCGGCGATGTCGCGTGGGTTGGTAATCAGCACGTTGTGGTTGCCTGTGACCATCATGCACATGCAGTTCGCGGTAAACGCGTAGATGTGGTACAGCGGCAGCGGCGCGATCATCACCTCCTGGCCTTCCTTGATCATCTTCTGCCCGTCTGGCCCGTGCTGCGAGAAACACGCCAGCACCTGGAGCATGTTGGCTACCAGGTTGGCGTGGGTGAGCATGGCACCCTTGGCCAGGCCAGTGGTACCACCGGTATATTGCAACACGGCGATGTCGTCGAGGCTCAGCGGCACCGGTTTGTGGCTCAGCGATCGGCCCTCACGCAGCACCTGCTGGAACGACACCGCCTGGGGCAATTGATAGGCCGGCACCATCTTCTTCACTTTGTCGACCACGGTGTTGACCAGCCAGCCCTTGGCGGTGGGCAACAGGTCGCCCATCTTTGCTTCGATGAGGTATTCGATGCCGGTATCGGGCAGCACTTCCTGCACGCGCTTGCCGAACATGTTCAGGTACACCAGGGCACGGGCGCCGGAGTCCTTGAACTGGTGGCGCATTTCACGCTCGGTGTACAACGGGTTGGTGTTGACCACGATCAGGCCCGCGCGCAACGCACCGAACACGGCGATCGGGTACTGCAGCACGTTGGGCATCTGCACGGCGATGCGATCGCCCGGGGCCAGGTCGGTATTGTGCTGCAGCCAGGCTGCGAAGGCCGCCGACTGGCGCTCCAGCGCCGCGTAGGTCAGGGTGACGCCGAGGTTGCTGAACGCCGGGCGGTCGGCAAAGCGCTTGCAGGAGCGTTCGAACACCTCGACGACAGAGATATAGGCATGGATATCGATGGTGGAAGGCACGCCCGCCGGGCGCTTGTCATTCCAGAAGTCGGCTTGCATTTATTATTGTTCCTCTGCCTGGACCTGCTACCGGTAGCGGGTCATGTAATCCTTTGACCTGGTCGCCAATGGCAAACAGGCGTTGAACCGACGTTAGCAGGTAAGCCGAAGGCGGCATATACGCCAAGCTCCGCCATTAACATTGTGAATCTTATTTGTGCCCTTCCTGCAATCCAGCCGGTTGCGCATACACTGTGCGCGTACCCCTGCGCAAAGGACCGGCCATGCCCCACGACGCCTTCTGGCTACCCGCCAGCGAGCATTGCAGCCTCTATGTGCACCAATGGCTGCCGACAACCCCGGTGAAGGCCGTGGTGTTGCTGGCCCATGGCATGGCGGAGCACGCCGGGCGCTACCGGCGCCTGGGCCAGGCGTTGAGCGAGGCCGGCTTTGCGCTGTTCGCCGCCGACCAGCGCGGCCATGGCCGCACCGCCGAGCTGGGCAGCCTGGGCCTGTTCGCCCGCAATCATGGCTGGAATGCCGTGGTCAATGACCTGGGCTTGCTCGCCCAGCACATCGGTCAGCAGTACCCCGGTACACCGTTGTTCGTGTTTGGCCACAGCATGGGCAGCTACATCGCCCAGGCGTACCTGCTGCACCACAGCGCCAGCGTGCAGGGGGCGATCCTCAGCGGCTCCAACTTCCAGCCGGCTGCGTTGTACCGGGTGGCGCGGCTGATTGCCCGGCTGGAGGCGTGGCGCCAGGGGCCGCTGGGCAAGAGTGCGCTGATAGACTGGCTGTCGTTCGGCGCGTTCAACAAGGCCTTCAAGCCTAACCGCACGGCCTTCGACTGGCTTAGCCGCGACCCTGGCGAAGTGGACCTGTACGTGAATGACCCCCTGTGTGGCTTTCGCTGCAGCAACCAACTGTGGCTCGACTTGCTGCAAGGCTTGGCGCAGATCAGCCAGGCAAGTACCCTCGCGCAGATCGATCCGAACCTGCCATTGCTGGTGATTGGCGGCGAATGTGATCCGGTCAGTGCCGGCAAGCGTCTCACCCATCTGGCCGACGCGCTGCGCGCGACCGGCAACCGGCATGTACAGCTGCGCGTCTACCCACAAGCGCGGCACGAAGTGCTCAACGAAACCAACCGTGACGAGGTCACCGCCGATATTCTCGGCTGGCTCGAACAGGCGCTGGCCCTTGGCCGCCCTGCGCGCAGTGAATGATAGGCACCCTCGCCCCACCGCTTAAGGAAGCCCCGATGTCCCAGGTCACCAACACGCCTTACGAAGCCCTTGAGGTCGGCCAGAAAGCCACCTATGAGAAGTCTGTGGAAGAACGCGACATCCAGCTGTTCGCTGCGATGTCCGGTGACCACAACCCGGTGCACCTGGATGCCGAGTTTGCGGCCAAGAGCATGTTCCGTGAACGCATTGCCCATGGCATGTTCAGCGGCGCGCTGATCAGTGCCGCAGTGGCCTGCACCCTGCCTGGGCCTGGCACCATCTACCTGGGCCAGAAGATGAGCTTCCAGAAGCCGGTAAAAATAGGCGACACCCTGACCGTGCGCCTGGAAATCCTCGAGAAGCTGCCCAAGTTCAAGGTGCGCATCGCCACCAATGTGTACAACCAGAACGATGAGCTGGTCGTCGAAGGCGAGGCCGAAATCCTGGCGCCGCGCAAGCAGCAGACCGTCGAGCTGGTATCGCCACCGCATTTCGTGGCCAGCTGATTTCAGCACAGGCCGCTTCGCGGAGGTTCGGGGCGCCGAACCACCGCGAAAAGGGCTGCAAATACCCTTACCCTAATTCGCGTAGACGGCTTTCGATATACCGTCGCTCCGGCGCCTGCCGGGTCAACGCCAGTGCCTGCTGCCAGGCCGCGCGTGCCTCTTCGACATGACCCAACTGAGCATGCAACTGCGCCCTTGCCGCATAGGCCAGGTGATAATCGCGCAACTCCCCCGCCGCCAGAATCGCTTCAACCTCCGCGAGCCCCACCTGCGGCCCATCACGCTTGGCCAGCGCCACCGCCCGGTTTAGCGCCACCACCGCGGACGGCCAGTAGCGTTGCAACACATCGTACAGCCCGACGATTTCGTCCCAGTCCGTCGCATCGGCCGTGGCCGCCTCGGCATGCACCGCAGCAATCGCCGCCTGTACGGTGTAGGCGCCATAGGCCTGGCTTCGCAGGGCGTGGCGCACCAGCGCGCAGCCTTCTTCGATACGCTCACGGTCCCACAGGCTGCGGTCTTGTTGCTCGAGCAGCACCAGATTGCCCTCGGCGTCTGTACGCGCACGCTGGCGCGACGCCTGCAACAGCATCAACGCCAGCAAGCCAAACCCCTCCGGGTCGGGTAGTAGTTGCACCAGCAGGCGGCCAAGGCGAATCGCCTCGTCAGTCAGATCTTGCTGCAGCAGGGCGTCGCCGGACGATGCCGAGTACCCTTCATTGAACACCAGGTAGATCACCCGCAATACGCTCTCGAGGCGCTCGGGCAACTCATTGAGCACCGGCACCTGATAGGGGATGCCGGCATCGCGGATCTTGGCCTTGGCCCGCACGATGCGCTGGGCAATGGTGGCCGGGCTTTGCAGAAACGCTCGGGCAATCTGCTCGGTGGTCAGGTCGCAGACCTCGCGCAGGGTCAGCGGCACCTGGGCGTCGGCGGCCAACGCCGGGTGGCAGCAGGTGAAGATCAGCCGCAAACGGTCGTCGCCGAGCAGTTCTTCGTCGCTGGGGTCTTGCGCCTGGCCCTCCAGCAGCATGATCAGGTCCGCCTGGGAGCGGTCGAAGCGGGCACGTCGGCGTAACGCGTCGATGGCCTTGAAACGGCCGGTCGAAACCAGCCACGCCCGCGGGTTGTCGGGGATGCCATCACGCTGCCAGCGCTCGACGGCAATGAAGAACGCATCGTGCATGGCCTCCTCGGCCAGGTCGAAATCCCCCAGCAGGCGAATCAAGGTCGCCAGGATGCGCCGGGAATCGCGACGGTAGACTGCCTCGACCTCGGCGCGCACCTGCGCCAGCGTCACCATCAGTCCGGCATCCGCTGGGTCACCACCTCCACCAGGCGGTCCAGGCTTTCTCCCCAGCCCTGGTGAAACCCCATTTCTTCATGGGCACGGCTGTCGGCGGCGCTCCAGTGCCAGGCGCGGGCGGTGTATCGGGTTTTGCCGTGTTCTTCGTCGAAGGTCACCACGGCGGTCATGAAGGCTTTGTTTGAAGGCACCCACCCTGGCCCGAAAGCGTCGGTGAACACCAACCGCCGGGGCGCGGCGATCTCCAGGAACACGCCCTGGGTTGGGTACTCGGTACCGTCCGGGGCGCGCATCAACGTACGGAACAGGCCACCGACCCACAGCTGCATTTCGCATTCGGGGGTGGTCATGCCATGTGGCCCCCACCATTGCATCAGCCACTGGGGCTCGGTCCAGGCGCGGAACACCTTGGCCGGTGGTGCGTCGATCAGGCGGCTGATGGACAACTCGTGCTGCGCTTGCGCAGGGTGTGCAAGGCTCATGCTGGTTGTTCTCCGTTATTGTCAGGGTTGCAGTTCGCGCACAGGCCGCACTTCCACACTGCCGACCCTGGCGGCGGGGATGCCCTTGGCGATGTTCAGCGCCTCGTTGAGGTCGCGGGCATCCACCAGATAGAAGCCGGCCAGTTGCTCCTTGGTCTCGGCGAACGGGCCATCGGTGAGGCTCATCTGCCCATTGCGCACACGCACCGTGGTGGCGGTCTGCACCGACTTCAGCGCCTCGGCCGCGAGCATGCGCCCGCCGCCCTGCAGGGATTCGGCGTACGCCATGCACTCGGCGTCTTCCGGGCTGTCGGGCAGGCTGTGCAGCAGCCCTTCGTCACAATAGACCAGGCACAGGTATTTCATGGTCGCCTCCAGGGCATTGGCACAGTGCGTTTGGCGATATCGGCTCAGGGCTTGAGATCGAACAGGGCTTTCTGGGTTTCCATGTCGAAGGGTGCCGACCAGTGTTCGTGGATCACCTGCCATTGCCCGCCTTGGCGGCGATAGCCGACCGTGACGCGCATGAAGCCACACTGGCTCTCGTCATCGGACGGGCCGCAGCGGTTCAGCCAATGGGCCAGGCCCAGGTCGCCGTCGGCGTACACGGTGAGTTCGGCCAGTTCGAAGACCATCGGGCCGGTGCAAAAGCCCATGCACATTTCCCAGTGGGCCTGGTAGGTGGCTTTGCCTTTGAATTGCAGTGCCTTGATGGCATCGAAGGCGACGATGTCGTCGGCATAGGGGGCGGTGATGGCCTGGATGTCGCGGTCGCGCACGGCTTGCATCCAGCGGTCGATCAGTTGGCGGATTTCGTTTTCGGCTGAGGTGCTCATCGGGGTGCTCCGATCGTTTGAGGTTTTGGCACAGATTTGGGCTGGGCCTTCAACTCTGGTCGAACGGGAGCTGGGGGAATCGACAGGGTGTGAAATTATTTTTGTTGCCGGAAAGAGAGGGTTGGGCCGGCAGGTGCATGCCTGGAGTTGTGTAGCGCCCATGAGATCGAGCGCCGCCCGCGCGGCGCTTCGCGGGGCAAGCCCGCTCCCACATCTGTTTCGGGCCAGTGAGGCCTGTGGCATTTGCGCGCGACCGCCTTGTTGGTCCGACGCGATATTGAGACGGGCACCAAGGGGCCGCGCGCCAATGCCTCAGGAATAACTGGCCCGAAACAAATGTAGATACTCTGTTAGCGGTCAAGCTTTTCTGAGGTGTTCAGAGCTGAAAAGCTTGGCCGTATGAAATGGCTCATCCCCGTGCATGCACGCCCAGATGCCAGTCAGGTACTTGCGCATGACAGCAGCAATAGCCTGCATTTTCTTCTTGCCCCTGCTGATCAGCGACTCGTAAAAGGCTTTTGCATAAGGGTCGCAGCGCACTGCGGTCAATGCAGGCATATACATGGCAGCCCTTAAATAGGCATGCACCCCTGCCTACACTGCCGAACTGGCGAGAATAAATTCACGATACCCCGAAACAATCACATAAACCGCGAAATAGCAGAAGATCGCCGCCGACAACAGGTACGACCAGGTCAGCAGCCGGTCGCCAAGCAAGCGCCCGCCATGGCTGGCAATACCACACAGGCTCAGACACCAGACCAACCCAGCAGCAAAAAAGCCGCTAAGGAACAACCCGGCATCCAGCAAACTGCCACCGCCGGAGCGTGAAATCAGCACCCCACCGACAGCCGCGAACCACAAAATCGCGGTGGGTGACGACATGGCCAAAAAGATCCCACGCAAAAACTCGCGCCAACCGGACTCCACCACCACGTCTGCCCGCGCCTCCATGTGCCCGCCGCGCCACGCGGCCAGCAGCATCTTCACCGCAAACCACACCAGCAGCGCCGAACCGCCCAGCCACAAGGTCCAGCGCACGCTTTCGAACTGCAACAGCACGGTCATCCCGGCCAGCGCGGCAACGGCATAGATCAAGTCACCCACGCAAGTCCCAAGCCCCAGCCAGAAACCTTTGAGAAAACCACGCTGCATGGCCAAGGTGATCATGGCGATGTTGGCGATGCCGATGTCCAGACACAGGGACAGGCTGAGGAGAAATCCATTGGAAAAAGGCATTGAGCACTCGATGACCGGCCAATTAAGCGCCGTAGAGCCTGCCACGAGTGATCACTCGATTGAAAGCGCAAATTCCCAATGACAGTGGGCGCGGTACCCCCTGATGCCAATCAAGCTCAGTCGATGCCCGCCAGCACGCGCGCATACAGCGCCCGATCCACATTCGCCCCGCTAAGCACCACGGCCACCCGCCTACCGGCTTGTCGCTCGCGCTCCTGCATCAACGCCGCCAGCGCCGCAGCCCCTGCACCTTCGGCAGTATTGTGCGTGGCTTCGTGGTACAGCCGCATGGCCTCGGCGACTTCACTGTCGGTGACCCGCACGATGCGCGCGGCATGCTCGCACACCAAGGCGAACGCCTCCGGGTGCGGCACGCGGCAGGCCATGCCATCGGCGAAGGTCTGGGCGGTGGCGGTGGTGACGATGCGGCCCAGTTCGAAACTTTGCGCATAGGCATCGGCAGCACTGGACACCACCCCCACGATCTCGGTCTTCAACCCCAGCAGGTTGCGTGCCTGGATCAGCCCGCAGATCCCCGACCCCATGCCGATCGGCACGTACACGCTGTCCAGGTCAGACACCGCCTCGAGCAGCTCCAGGGCATACGTGGCCACGCCGCGCACCAGCTCCGGGTGAAACGACGGCACCATCGCGTACCCCAATTCATCAGCCAGCCGGGCAGCCTCTTCACGGGCCACATCAAAATCGACACCGTGCTCCACCAGTTCGGCGCCGAGGGCGCGCATGGCGGCGTTCTTTTCGGTGGAATTGCCTTCAGGCACCACAATCACCAAGGGGATGCCAGCCTGGCGGGCAGCCAGTGCCATGCTCTGGCCGTGATTGCCACGCGTGGCGGTGACCAGGCCGCGCGGCGGCTTGCCGCCCGCCAGCAGCGAGCGCACGTAGACCAACCCGCCACGCACCTTGAATGCACCGGTGGGCGCGTGGTTCTCGTGCTTTACCCACACCTGGCAGCCCAGCCGTTCGGCCAGCAAAGGCCAGGCGTGCTGCGGTGTTGCAGGCACGTGCTGGTGAACGAAATCGGCGGCTTCGCGCAGGGCATTCAGGTCGAACATGGCGATCATCCCTCTTCGGTAGGTGGTTGATCCGATCCTAAGCCCCGGGCATTGTATGGGTACAACCTTATATTGCATGGGTAGCAATTTCGTGTGGATCCCAACGCTCGCAAACGATGACCAGCCCCGCTACCTGGCATTGGTCGATGCGATCGCCGATGCCATCGAGCGCGGCGAGCTCAAGGTCGGTGACCGCCTGCCACCGCAACGGCGCCTGGCCTGGAAACTCGACCTGAACCCCAGCACCACCCAGCAGGCCTACCGGGAAGCTGCCGCCCGCCACCTGGTGGCCGGCGAAGTCGGCCGCGGCACCTACGTGCTGGCAGGCAGCAAGGAAGCGACCCTGTTTCGCCTCAAACACCAAGACGGGCCAAAGCCGCTGATCGACCTGTCGACCAACGTACCGGTGGCCGACCCGCACAATCAGGACCTGCAGCGCAGCCTGCACAGCGTGCTGGAGCAGCGCGACAGCAGCCTGCTGGATCACTACCTGGGCCCCGAGCAACTGCTGCGCGGCCGTATTCAGGGCGCGCACTGGCTGGCCAAGCGTGGCTTGGCGTTGGCCCCGGACGAGTTACTGCTCAGTGGCGGCGCTCAGCAGGCACTGACCCTGGTGCTGCAGTCGTTCTGCCAGGCCGGTGAACCGGTCATGCTCGAAGCCTTGACCGCACCTGGCATCAAGGCAGCCTGCCGACAGCTACGCCTGCCCGTGCATGGCGTGGCACTGGACAGCCAAGGCCTGCGGCCCGACGACCTTGACCGTGTCACACGCGCCAGCGGTGCCCGCGTACTGGTCACCACACCGACCCTGCACAACCCCACGGGCGCCTGCATGGATGACGCCCGCCGCGAAGCGCTCGCGGCGGTCGTCAAACGCCTGGGGCTGCTGGTGATCGAGGATGACGTGTATGGCGCACTCAGCGACCGACCGCCGCTGTACCCACTGCTGGGCGAGCAAGGGGTGCTCATCAGCAGCTTGTCCAAGACGGTGGCAGCAGGTTTGCGTGTAGGGTGGATTGCGGCCAACCCACAGCTGCTTGCACACATCGACCCGCACGCCCAGGCGAGTCACTGGCCGGTGTCGCCACTGAACCTGCATATCGCCTGCCAGTGGATAGAAGATGGCACCGCAGCGCTGCGGCTGGCCTGGCAACGTGCTGAAATTACCGAGCGCTGGCGCCTCGCGCGAAAGCTGCTGGGCGATGGGTTGCACAACACAGGCCAGCCTTCGCCGCACGCGTGGCTGGCCACACCGCAAGGTGCAGAGGGGGTGGTCAAGCAGTGTCGCGAACGGGGCGTGGAGGTTGTCCCGGCCAGTGTGTTCGCCATTGGCGCCAGCGAGGTGCAGGCCGTGCGTATCAGCCTGTCGGCGGCCGCCAGCCGGGCTGAACTGAAACAAGGGCTGGAGGTGGTGCGGCAGGTGCTTTCCAGTGAATGAACCGGGAGAAGCCTGCAACCTCTTCGCGTCGGCGCGGCGCGAAGAGGCCGCTGACCTTGAACGATCAACCCTGCTGGCAACCCTCGCCCATGGCGCGGTACTGAATGGTGTGCACCTGGCCCTGGTGGTCTTCATAGGTCATGGTTGCAGGTACCACTTCGCAAACATTGGGGATGGTCGACAGGTTGATGACCCGTTTGATATCCAGGTTCATGGAGTAGTCGTACTGCTGGGCCACAGGCTGGTTGGAGACAGGTTGGACCTCATCGGCGAGGGCGAACGAGGACATACCGACCAATGCAAGAATCAGTAATGGTTTCATGTGGGAGTGCCTATAAAGCAATCAAGCTGATCGATTGACTTCTAATGCCGTCATTGGCGCGGAGAAGTTGTCATCGACTGCAAAGATGACACGAAGTACCGATCCCGCTTCGTCGTACTGCTGGTGGGATGAGTAAAAGTCTACTCCGGGTTGGCAATAGTTGAACCCCGAAGTCGGATATTCACCCTTGCCGGATTTGCAACAATCTGCGACATAATGGGCGGTATATAGTGGCGTAGAGCCGTTGGTTGGTCTCTGCCCGACCCGGCCGATTCAACAAGGGAAATGCGCGATTTCTGATTACCTGTGTTGCTCAAGGCTGCTCGACCCTGAACGACGCCTGCTCGATCACTTCTACCGCCAGCACGGCTCGCGCATGCGCTCGGCCAGTGACGGCGAACTGTGGGTGGCGCGTGCCAATTGCATCATTGCAGGGCTGAACTTGACCCCGGTGGGCGATGGCTACTGGCTTACCGGGCTGTTCGTCGACCCGCAACAGCGCAGCCAAGGTGTGGCTGGGCGGCTGGTCGAAGCCGCGCTGGCGCAGGCCGTTGGGCCGACTTGGCTGTTCTGCCACCCCGACCTTGTGCCCTTCTACCAGCGCCTTGGCTTCGACACGGCAACCGCGCTGCCAGAACCCCTGGCTGCCCGCCTGCAGCGCTACCAGCGCAGCAAGCCGCTGGTGGCCCTGCAGCGTGGTCAGTCGTCGCTGGCGTCCAACCCGGGGAACAGCACCTCGGTGTAACCGAATTTGGCGAAGTCCTGGATGCGCGAGGGGTAAAGCCGGCCGATCAGGTGGTCGCACTCGTGCTGCACCACCCGCGCATGGAAGCCATCGGCAAAACGGTTGATCGGGTTGCCTTGCGGGTCGAGCCCTTCATAGCGAATGTGCTTGTAGCGCGGCACCACGCCGCGCAATCCGGGTACCGACAGGCAGCCCTCCCAACCGTCCTCGACCTCGGTGGTCATCGGCGTGATCACCGGGTTGATCAGGATGGTCTGCGGCACCGCTTCGGCATCGGGGTAACGCTCGCTGCGTTCGAAGCCGAAAATCACCAGTTGCAGGTCGATGCCAATCTGCGGTGCGGCCAGGCCCACACCCCCGACATGGCGCATGGTCTCGAACATGTCGTCGATCAACTGCTGGAGTTCGGCGCTGCCGATCAGGTGTTCGGGCACGGGCGGGGCGATGCGCAGCAGGCGTTCGTCGCCCATCTTGAGAATGTCACGGATCATCTGGGGTTCGGCTCGGAAGGTTGATGCTGGCTCGGTTGCGGGTGTTCGTGGCCCAGCACGGTCAGGGTTTCCTGGGGTTTTTCACCGTCGAAATCCTTCTCGCCAGGGTTCTTGCCCTCGGCCGACATGTGCTCGATCACCGCGTTCATTTCCGCGCCGAGCAACAGCACAGCGGCGGAAATATAGAAATACAGCAACAGCACGATGATTGCACCGATGCTGCCGTACATGGCGTTGTAATCGGCAAAGGTTTTGACGTAGTAGGCAAACCCCAGGGAGGCGACGATCCACACCACCACCGCCAGCACCGAGCCTGGGGTGATGAAGCGAAACTTCTGCTTCACATCCGGCATCACGTAGTAGATCAAGGCCACCGCTACCATCATCAGGATGATGATCGCCGGCCAGCGCAGGATGGTCCAGACCGTGACGATGACCTCCTGCATGCCGACCTGGGCGGCAATCCACTCCATCACCTGCGGCCCGAGCACCATCAGCGCTGCCGCAGCCAGCAGCATGCCGGCGATGCCCACGGTGTAGAAGATGGACAGCGGTATGCGCTTCCACACCGGGCGACCTTCCGGCACATCGTAAGCGGCGTTCATGGCGCTCATCATCAAGCGCACACCCGCCGAAGCGGTCCACAGGGCAATCACGATACCCACCGACAACAGCCCGCCCTTGGACTGTTGCAACTGGTCGATCACCGGGTTCACCTGCTCCAGCGCCTGGGGCGGCAGCACCAGTTCCGATTGCAGGCGCAACCAGGAGAAGAAGTCTGGCAAATGCAGGAAACCGATCAGGGCAATCAGGAACAACAGGAAGGGGAACAGCGAAAACAGCATCTGGTAAGCCAGCGCGGACGCATAGGTGGACATCTCGTCGTCAAGGAACTCCTTGACGGTGCGCACCAGCACGCGGTGCAAGGGCAGGCCCTGCAGGGCGGAAAATATCATAGCGTCTCCTTTCGCCGCTCGATCGATACAACAGGCAAGTCTAATAGACCACGCCGTTGCCGTGCTGCTCCCGAGGGTTATAAAGAAAATGCCTACGTAACTGGGCCCAGGCATTCGCGGGCAAGCCCGCCCCCACCGGCTACGTGCTACCTGCAGGGGCGGGCTTGCCCGCGAATCGATGGAACGCTCAATACGGCATCAAGGCTTTTTCACGGCATCCTTGACGTCACCCTTGATCTGCTGCGCTTCACCCTTGAGTTCCTGGGCCTTGCCTTCAGCCTTGAGCTTGTCGTTGTCGGTCACCTTGCCGACGCCCTGTTTCACGTTACCGATTGCTTCGTTGGCCAAGCCTTTCGCTTTGTCTTTAGTACCGCTCATGGCAAAACTCCTGCAAATGGAGACACGTGAACCGTGTCGACAGTCTGTGGACCCAGGGCCTTTCGCAAGAGTTTCAACCAATTTCACCCGAACAAGCCGAGCGGCAAATCTGCGTGCGAATATCGCACCCATTTACCCCGCCCAACTGCCCAGTACCTGCCGGCTGCCCTAGAATCGCGGCATACGCCCGCCCACATAGGGCAGGCCAGTCATAAAAACAACGATTTTCGGAAAACCCGCCCCCATGCGTCTGATGCCTGTGCTCGTGGCCCTGCTGCCACTGCTTCCCCTGCCCGCCCTTGCCGCCTCGCCGGCCGTAACCGAAACCCTGCGCGTCGACCGCTATGCCGACGACGGCCAACCCGGCAGCCTGCGCTGGGCAATCGAGACCAACAACCAGAACCCCGGCCACTACCGCATCGAAATCGCTGCGGTCGGCCAGGCGCCTTATGTCATCCGCCCGACGCGCGCGCTGCCTGAAATCAAAGGACCGGTGCGCATCACCGGCCAGGCGTGGGCCCGCGACGGCCAGTACATCGCCATCGACGGCTCGGGCTACATCAAGGACCAGGGTGTGCACACCTGCCCCGGCGCTCTGCCCGGCCAGTTCGGCACCAACGTGCGAACCACCACCCACCCAGGCCTGGTACTGCGCGACACCCAGGGCGTGCATCTGCGCGGCCTGGAAGTGCGCAACTTCTGCATTGGCATCCTGGTCAATCGCGCCAGTGGCAACGTCATCGAAGACAACCGCGTCATCGCCAACAAGGGCGGCGCTGGCATCATGCTGACCGGCGACGACGGTGCCGGCAACCCGACTGCAACCACCACGGTCAACAACAAGGTGCTGCGCAACCAGCTGATCGACAACGGCGACGGCCTGGAACTGACCCGCGGCGCAGCCTTCAACCTGGTGGCCGACAACCTGTTCCGTTCCACGGCGGCCAACCCAGAGCCCTCCCAGGGCATCGAAATTCTGCTGGGCAACGACAACAGCGTGGTCCGCAACCGTTTCGAGAACTACTCCGACGGCCTGCAGATCAACTGGGGCAACCGCAACTATTTGGGCGCCAATACCTTCAGCGGCAACTCGATCGGTGTCAGCGTCACCGGCGAGGGCAACATGCTCGATGGCAACCTGATCCACGGCAACCGCATCGGCGTGGCCCTGCGCCCGGAGCCGGCAATCACCGCCACCCGCCTGAGCGCCAACCGTATCTGGGGCAACAGCCAGGACATCCGCCGCTGCGAGGCTGGCGGCTCTTGCGTACCAGACCAGCGCACCGGCGCTATCGTGTTCGGCGTGCCGGCGCAGGCGCATGCGTTGTACGTGGGGTCGCGCGGGGTGGGGGCGGAGCTGGCGAAGAAGGACCAGGCGATCATCTGCAATGCCCAGGGTGAACCCAAGCCGTGCCAGCCGTTGCCTAATCACAACCAGCAACCACCACGGCTGATGGCGCTGGAGGGGAACGTGATCCGCGGTGAGGTGCAGGGGCCGGCGTCGAGCCTGTTGCGCGTCGAGTTGTTCGGCAATGCGCAAGCAACGGGCAGCGAAGCGGAGCAGTATCTCGGGGAAGTGCTGGTGAACAGCGATGCCAAGGGGCAGGCCCGGTTTGCCCAGGTGCTGGAGAACAGTGACGGGCTGCACAGCTTCACGGCGACCGTGACCACGGCCGACGGGGCGACTTCCGAGTTGAGCCTGCCGGTTCGTCGCTGAGGCAACCGGCCTCTTCGCGGGTTTACAGACGAAGAGGCCGGCCCAGGCAAACCTTGCTCAGCCACCCGCCACCCCTCACAATGCAGGCCTTATCAAGCGTCAACCCGCAGGAACCTGCATGAAACTCGACAAACCCGCCGCCATCGCACGGCGTAACGAAGCACTGGCCCGGCCAGTACTGACCAGCAGCAACACCCTGTTCGCTATCCTCGACCCGAAACGCAACCTGTGGTGGTTCGAGGTGCCGGTAGCGTTGCTGGGCAAGGGCCAGCCCGATTGGGTCAACCTGCTGCTGCACACCCCCGACACCGATGAACTACAGCACCTGAAGGTGCCGACCAACTTCCTCAAGGCTCACCTGGAGCAGATGGAAGTGCGCAAGCCCGGCAAGCGCCGCTCGACCATCAGCCTGGCCCTGAGCGCCGACCGCGATTCGCTGCTGCGCGACACCCGCCCAGGTGGCGAGCAGCTGGACTTCCGGACCTTCGTGCAGGACTGATCAGGCCCGCTCGATGCGATCGTCATGGATGACGATGCGGCCTTGCTTGAACAACGCACCAATGGCCTTCTTGAAGTTGCCCTTGCTGACGTTGAACAGCTTGCTGATCACTGCCGGGTCGCTCTTGTCGCACACCGGCAGCATGCCGCCTTCGGCTTCAAGGCGCTGCATGATCAGCTCTTGCAGGCTGTCCGCCAGGGCGGCGCCCACTGGCTGCAGGCTCAGGGCGATCTTGCCGTCGTGGCGAATCTCTTTGATGAAGCCCTTCTCGTGCATGCCCGAGCGCAGGAACTTGAACACTTCGTTCTTGTGGATCAGGCCCCAGTGGCGGTTGTTGATGATCGCCTTGAAGCCCATAGGCGTCTCGCCCGCCACCAGCAGCTCGACCGGCTGGCCCACCTGGTAATCGGCCGGGGTGCGGTCCAGGTAGCGGTCCAGGCGCGCCGTTGCGGTGATGCGGCGGGTGCGCTTGTCGAGGTAGGCGTGCACCACGCAGTAGTCACCGATCTTCAGCGGCTGCAACTCTTCCGAGTAAGGCATCAGCAGGTCTTTGGGCAGGCCCCAGTCCAGGAAGATGCCGGCGCCGTTGATGTCCTTGACCTTGAGGCTGGCGAACTCACCGACCTGCACCTTGGGCTTCTCGGTGGTGGCAATCAGCTGGTCTTCGCTGTCCAGGTAAATGAACACGTTCAACCAATCGTCGACCTCGGTCTCGGCGTTCTTCGGGATGTAGCGCCCCGGCAGCAGGATCTCGCCATCGGCGCCGCCGTCCAGGTACAGGCCGAATTCCACGTGTTTAACGATTTGCAAACTGTTGTAACGCCCAAGCAGAGCCATTTCCAATGTTCCTCAAGACAAGACGGCTATTCTACACCCGAAGCCGCCGCGCTGCCTGACCGCTGATTCGGTGGAACCGCCACCTCACCCTTACGTCTACTGATTGGCAGCCACTGCAAGGATCAGCACATGCTTTCACGCCTGTTCAAGCCCCTGCTCATCGCCGTGGCGTTCGCCCTGGCCCTGGCGGCGTGCAGCCGCATAGACCTGGCCTACCGCAACCTCGACCGCCTGGTGCCGTGGTCGCTGGGCGACTATCTGGACATGAACCGCGAGCAGAAAGTACTGCTCGACGAGCGCCTCAAGCAGCACTTGGCCTGGCATTGCAAAACCCAGCTGCCCAGCTACCTCGACTGGCTGGACCGGGTGCGCACCATGGTCGCCGAGGACCAGGTGACCGACCAGGCGTTGCAGCAACGCACCCGCGAAGCGCGCGCGGCCATAGGCCGTGTAGCCGAAGAGATCACCCCTTCCGCTACCGAATTGTTACGTGGCATGAGCGACGCCCAGGTGGCAGAAATGCGCCAGGCCTTCCGCGACGACATCAGCGAGCGACAAAAGAAGTATGTCGACACGCCCTTGCCCAAGCAGATTGCCCGCCGTACCGAACGCATGGAAAAACGCCTGACGCCGTGGCTGGGTGAGCTCAGTGCGGCGCAGCGGCTGCGGGTGCAAGCCTGGTCACAGGCGCTGGGCGACCAGAACCGCCAGTGGATCGCCAACCGCGCGCATTGGCAGCAACAGCTGGTGCTGGCGATGGACCAGCGTAGCGACGCCAGCTTCGAACCACGCCTGGCGCAATTGCTACAGCGCAAGGAGAGCCTGTGGACGCCGGCATATCGCATGGCCTACCAGAACACCGAGCAACAGGCGCGCACGTTGCTGGTCGACCTGATGCAACTGAGTACCCCGGCGCAGCGCCAGTTGCTGCAGCAGCGGCTGGGCAAGGTGCGGAATGATTTCAGTGAGTTGAAGTGTTTGAAGGGCTGACATGCTGGGGCCGCAAAGCGGCCCCGGGTTCACCGCAACTTGCGCCGATACGGAAACACATCGATCACCTTCCCCTCACGAATCGTCGCCTGCAGCCCCTTCCAGTAATCCGCGTCATACAACTCCCCATGCAACCGGCTGAACAGCCGCCGCTGGCCCATATCGGCAAACAGGAACGGCGGAAACTCCTCGGGGAACACATCATGCGGCCCGATCGAGTACCACGGCTCGCCCGACATCTCGTCCTCCGGGTAGCGCGGCGGTGGAATATGGCGGAAGTTCACCTCGGTCAGAAAGCAGATCTCGTCATAGTCGTAGAACACCACCCGGCCATGGCGGGTGACGCCGAAGTTCTTCAGCAGCATGTCGCCGGGGAAAATATTCGCCGCCGCCAGTTGCTTGATGGCCAGGCCGTAATCCTCCAGCGCCTCGTGCACCTGCCCTTCACTGGCGTGTTCCAGGTACAGGTTGAGGGGCGTCATGCGCCGCTCGGTCCAGCAGTGGCGGATCAGCACCGTGTCACCCTCCAACGCGACCGTGGACGGCGCCACCTCCAGCAACTCGGCCAGGCACTGCGGCTCGAACTTGCTCTGCGGAAAGCGGAAATCAGCGAATTCCTGGGTATCGGCCATGCGCCCTACCCGATCGACACTCTTCACCAGCCGGTACTTGTCGATCACGGTGGCGCGGTCGACCGTCTTCGAGGGCGCGAACCGGTCCTTGATGATCTTGAACACCGTATTGAAGCCCGGCAGGGTGAACACGCTCATGACCATCCCGCGCACCCCCGGGGCCATGATGAAACGGTCGTCGCTGCTGGCCAGGTGGTTGATCAACGCCCGGTAAAACTCCGACTTGCCATGCTTGTAGAAACCAATCGAGGTGTACAGCTCGGCAATGTGCTTGCCCGGCAGGATGCGCTTGAGGAAGTTGACGAACTCCGCCGGCACCGGCACATCGACCATGAAATAAGACCGGGTGAAGGAGAAGATGATCGACACCTCGGCCTCGTCGGTGATCAGCGCATCGGCCTCGATGCCATGGCCTTCGCGGTGCAGCAAGGGGATCACCAACGGCCACTGTTCGTCGGGGGTGTACAGGCGGCCGACCAGGTAAGCGCCCTTGTTGCGGTACAGCACCGGCGAGAACAGCTCGACTGCCAGTGCCGGGTCCTTGCACACCCAGTCCGGCAGGCATTCGCGCAGTTGTTCTTCCAGGCGCGTCAGGTCGCCTTCCAGGTCACCATAGGGCACATCGAACGGGTAGTCGGCGAAGATCGCCCGCAGCAAGCCTTTGAGACCATCGCCAAGTGCGTAGGTGCGGGTTTGCGCGGCGCGCTCGTGGCTGCGCATCGACGGCCGGGTGGTGTGGATGAACATGCAGCCGTCGCTGATCTGGTCATGGCTGAACAGGCTGCAGAACAGCGAGTTGTACCAGGTCTCGGACAACTCATCGTCGAGCCGTGGGTCGATCAGGCGAATGTAGGCGCTCTTGACCAGCGGCCACTGCTCCACCTCCAGCAATACATCCTCGGCGAAGCGCTGGCGTAGCCAGCCGTTGGCCTCGGCCACCTTCTCTTCATACAGGTTGATACGCGCCGCTGCTGCGCGCTGGATGTCTTGCCAGCGCGCTTGCTCGAAGCGCTCACGGGCACCGAGGGTGATGCGCCGAAAGTGCTCGCGGTAGTCATCGAAGCCGTCGAGGATCATCCGGGCGATTTCGCCGGCGGGCCAGTGCTGGTGCATGCGAGGCATCTCGTTGCAGGGTGAGATACACAGCTTAGCCGGTCCCTTGCCCGCGAAAGGGCGCGCACCGATTCACTGCGCAAGAAAGCACAAGAATCCCGCTCCCCCCTGGCGTAAACTCGCGCCCTGCCCAAAACCCGGAGACCGTTGTGAGCCCCATCGCCCTAGCCCGCCTGCTGACCCTTGCCGCTGTCTGGGGGGCGAGCTTTTTGTTCATGCGCATCATCGCCCCCGAACTCGGCACCGTGCCGACTGCGTTTTTCCGGGTGTCGATTGCCTGCCTAGGGCTGATCGCCATCCTCGCCGCCGCGCGGGTACGCTGGGACTTCCAGGGCAAACTCGGCGCCTGCCTGGTATTGGGCATGATCAACTCGGGCATCCCGGCCACTTTCTACTCCGTGGCCGCGCAAGTACTGCCCGCCGGCTACTCGGCGATCTTCAACGCCACCACACCGCTGATGGGCGTGCTGATCGGCGTGCTGTTCTTCCGCGAACCGATGACCCTGCCCAAACTCTGCGGCATCTTCCTGGGCCTGTTCGGCGTCGGCATCCTCAGCGGCGCCGGCCCCGTCGCCCTGGACATGGCCCTGCTACAAGGCGCCCTCGCCTGCCTGGCGGCCACCACCTGTTATGGTTTTGCCGGCTTCCTCGCCCGCCGCTGGGTCAGCGGCCTGGACAGCCGCCTTTCGGCCCTGGGCAGCATGCTCGGCGCAACCTTGCTGCTGAGCCCGCTGTTCGCCTGGAGCGCGCTGACCCAGCCACCCGCCAGCTGGGGTGGCTGGAACGTGTGGCTGTCGCTGCTCGGGTTGGGCCTGCTGTGCACCGCATTCGCGTATATCCTGTACTTCCGTCTGCTGGAAGAAATCGGCCCGGTCAAGGCCAGCACCGTGACCTTCCTGATCCCGGTATTCGGCGTGTTGTGGGGCGCGTGGTTGCTGGACGAGCCGCTGTCGATGGCGCACCTGTACGGCGGGCTGCTGATTGGCGCCGCCCTATGGCTGGTGCTGCGCCCGGCACGCAAATGAAGCAGGAGCCACGATGAGCGATGCATACAAGAAGGTGTTGTTCCGCCTGCAGCAGGACGCGGACGGCTACCCGCCCGCCTCGGTCGAGGGCCTGTGGGCCAAGGCAACAGAGGGCGGCTACGAAGTCGACAACATCCCGTTCTATGTCTACGGCATTGCACCGGGCGACATCATTGGCACGCGGGACGAAGCAGGTGAAACCTGGTTCGACGCCTTGCGCAGCAGCGGCGGCCGCTCGGTGTTCCGGGTCATCGTCAAGCCACCGGAAACCCTCGACCAAGTGCGCACGGCACTGGAGGATTTCGGCTGCAAATGCGAAGCGGAACAGGCAGTGAGGATGCTCGCTGTCGAAGTCGCCACACAGCGCTCGCTCGACACCTTGCTTTACTACCTGCTGACCCAGCGCGAAGCCGACCTGCTGGACTTCGAGGAAGGCGTGCTACGGCACACCATCCCCGAAGAATTCCGCTAAAGGCTTACGCCTGGGCCAATTGCGCAGCTGGCTTGCGGAACACGAACAGCAAGCCCACCACGATCAGCCCCATCCCCAGCAGGCTCAGCGGTGCCAGGCGGTTACCGAAGATCAGGAAGTCCATCACCGCCGTCACCGCAGGCACCAGGTAGAACAGGCTGGTGACGTTGACCAGGTTGCCCTTGGCGATCAGGCGATACAGCAGCAAGGTCGCCAGCAACGACACCACCAGCCCCATCCACAACAGCGCACCGACGAAACCACCGCTCCACTGCACCTGCAACGGCTGCAACGGCGCGAACAGCGCGCACAGGGCAAACCCTGCCAGGTACTGCAGCGGCAGCGTGCCCATGGGGTTGTCGGTGATGCGTTTTTGCAGGATCGAGCCAAAGGTCATGCTGCCCAACGCCAGCAGCGCAAACAGCATGCCGGCCAGGGACACCCCGCCAAGGTTGATGCTCTGATAGACCACCATCACCAGCCCGGCAAGGCCCAACCCCAGGCCGAACAACCGGCTCCAGGAGCGCTGACGCTCCATCAGTACCACAGTAAGGATCGGCTGCACCCCCATCACCGTGGCCATGACGCCGGGGGTGACATGGGTATTGAGCGCCAACAGATAGAAGATCTGATAGGCCCCCAGCAGCACACAGCCGGTGCCCAGGGCGCGCACAATCGCCCCGCGACTGCGCGGCCAGCGCAAGCCCAGCAACGGGCCGATCAGCAACAGGCCGGCGAGTGCCAGCGCCGAGCGCAATAGCAGGAAGGCGAACGGGCTGGCGTGCGCCAGGCCCAGCTTGGAGACGATTGCCCCGCTGCTCCACAGCAGGACGAACAGGCTGGTGGTGGCCGCCGAGGCCACGGATGCTTTGGAAATGACAGACATGTAGTGCCACCTTTCGGGCGAATAAGCCGAACGGAGGGCGAACTTTCAGCGAGGGAAGTAGCCGACCGTGTTCAGTAGGTTGCGGGTGCGGTGGGATGCGGCAAAAAGCCGATCAGCCCAGCACGACCACGCAGCGAGGCGGAGCTACGCCGCCTACAACGCCACTGACAGGTGGTGGGTAGTGACTGATCATGGCCGGCTGCTGGCTGCCACGCACGACACTGCCCGCGACTGGCGCGAGGGCAAAGCATGTGGTGGAAGGGATGGCAGGCATGAACAGGTCTTCGGATGAGATCAATGGCCTGGACTATAGCCCGGCGTTTTCTGGCTGGCAACTCGCTAAACCGACCGATGCAGGGGCGGCCGCTGGTTAATTTTTCACCGCCTTGGCTCGTCTGAATGCGAAACGCCGCACGCATTCACCCGCTCCGAGGACCCCCAATGAACGCAAAAACCTGGCTCTACCGGCCAGCCCAGATCACCTGCCTGCTGCTGGTCAGCGCCTACGCCCACGCGGCCAAGCCAGGTGACGTATTCCAGGACTGCAAGGACTGCCCAGAGATGGTAGTGCTGCCCGCCGGCAGCTACGTGATGGGCGCCCCCGACGACGAAGTCGGCCGCCAGCCCGACGAAGGCCCGCTGCATACCGTGACCTTTGCCAAGCCATTCGCCATGAGCCGCTACCAGGTCACCGCTGGCGAGCTGGACGCTTATATCAAGGCCACCGGCACCGTCATCAAGAGCGGCGACGACCGCCCCGGCCGCTGGTGCGAGGCCAGCAAGCCAACCTACAAACAAACCGCCCGCCAACCTGCGGTGTGCGTCGACTATGACGAAGTCCAGGCCTACACCGCATGGCTGGCGAAAAAAACCGGCAAACCGTACCGCATGGTCAGCGAGGCCGAACGCGAATACGCCGCCCGCGGCGGCTCCACCGGCCCGTTCCCCTTCCCCTTCGATGAGCCGGGCAAGTACGAAATCAGCAAGCACGCCAACACCTATGGCCCCCGCGATGGCTACACCTTCACCGCCCCCGTGGGCAGCTACCCGGCCAATGCCTTCGGCATGTACGACATGCACGGCAACGTCTACGAATGGGTCGCCGACTGCTACCACGAAAGCTACGAAGGCGCCCCCAGCGACGGCAGCGCCTGGGTCCAGGACCCCACGTGCATCCGCGCGCACATGCGCGGCAACGACTGGGGTGAGCCACCGATCTTCTCGCGCTCGGCCAACCGCAATGACCGGCTGAAAACCACCCGGGGTGACTTCCTCGGTTTCCGCGTAGCACGCGAACTCTGAAACGTGTGACACGGTTAACGCTGCGCCTGCGAAAAAAACAGTCAATAAGAATCGTTCCGGTTTTTCACAGGTGCTGCGTCACATACAGCACATAGAAAAAAACCCCTCTGCCAACGAGAACGCAACCCGATGTCCAAGCCCTTGCCCAGTGCGCTCAACCCGCTCGCCAAAGCCTTACTGATTCGTCATTCGCTTCGTCCCCGGCATGCGCTGTCACGCATCGGCATGGGCCTGGCGCTGTCTAGCGCGCTGGTTTTCCAGGTGCAGGCGCAGGAGTGGACGCTGGATATCCCGGCGCAGTCGATGAACTCCGCGCTGCAGGCGCTGGCCAAGCAGACGGATACGCAGCTGCTGTACAGCCCGGAAGACATTGGCGGGCTGCGGTCTTCGGCGCTGAAGGGGCGGCATGATCTTGCGTCGTCGTTGCGGATTCTGTTGCAGGGGACGGGGCTGCGGTATCAGATTGATGGTAATACCGTGACCGTGACGGCCAGCGCGGCGGCAAAAGACGGCCAAATCGAACTGTCAGCGACCAATGTGAACAGTGCCGGGCTGGGCGAAACCACGGAAGGAACGGGCTCCTACACAACGGGAGTTACCAGCACGGCCACCAAGATGAACCTTTCTATTCGCGAAACGCCCCAGACCATTACAGTGGTTACGCGTCAACGCATGGACGACCAGCATCTGGGCAGCATGAACGAGGTCCTGACCCAGACCCCTGGCATCACCATGTCGCAGGATGGTGGCGAACGCTTCAACATTTATTCTCGCGGTAGCGCTATCAATATCTATCAGTTTGATGGTGTGACGACCTATCAGGATAACCAGACGCGTAACATGCCCAGTACGCTTATGGACGTGGGGTTGTACGACCGTATCGAAATCGTCCGTGGCGCAACCGGCCTGATGACGGGGGCAGGTGACCCCAGTGCCGTGGTCAACGTGATCCGCAAGCGTCCAACACGCGAATTCAAATCTCACATTCAGGCAGGCGTTGGCTCTTGGGACTACTACCGCGCAGAAGCTGACGTCTCTGGCCCGCTGACGGATGACGGTCGAGTTCGGGGGCGCTTCTTTGCCGCCAAGCAGGACAACCACACGTTCATGGACTGGTACACGCAAGACCGAGATGTCTTGTACGGTGTTGTTGAAGCTGATGTAACAGACACCACAGTGGCTCGGTTCGGGATTGATCGCCAGACTTACAAAGTCAACGGTGCACCGGGTGTACCTATCATTTACACCAACGGCCAACCCACAAACTTTTCCCGCTCGACCAGTTCTGATGCACGTTGGGGTTACGACGATTACACGACGACCAATTACACATTTGGCCTTGAGCAGCAACTGGCCCACGACTGGCAATTCAAGCTGGCGGCTGCCTACATGGATGTTGACCGTGATTCGTTTTCATCCTATTACTCGACTACGACCAACCGCTCTTATCTGGAGCTCGATGGTTCAACCGAAATCAGCGCAGGTATCGTGACTGCCAAACAGCACCAAAAAGGCGTCGACGCCACGCTCCAGGGGCCATTCCAACTGTTGGGGCAAACACACGAACTGATAGTTGGGTATAACTATCTCGAGTACGAAAATAAACACCGGGGTGATTCTGGACCCGATGTGAATATCAATTTTTACGATTGGGATAACCAGACCCCCAAACCGGGTGATGACGAAATCATTCCCGGCATTCAGTACAATATTTCCAACCGCCAGTCCGGCTATTTTGTGGCGAGCCGCTTTAATTTGACCGATGATCTGCATCTGATTCTCGGGGCACGGGCGTCCAATTATCGGTTCGACTACGCCCTGTGGCGTATTGGTAATGAACCCGCGCCTTACAAAATGGTAGAACGCGGTGTCGTCACGCCGTATGCAGGCATCGTCTATGACCTGACGAATGAGCAATCCGTCTATGCCAGCTACACCGACATTTTCAAGCCACAGAATAACGTAGATATCACAGGCAAACCGCTTGATCCTGAAGTCGGAAAGAACTACGAGTTAGGTTGGAAAGGTGAGTTCCTCGAGGGCCGGCTGAACGCCAACATTGCGTTGTACATGGTCAAGCGAGACAACCTGGCCGAGTCGACCAATGAAGTGGTTCCTGACTCGGGTGGTCTCATCGCTTCTCGCGCAGTTGACGGTGCAGAAACCAAAGGTGTGGACGTAGAATTGTCGGGCGAAGTGCTGCCAGGCTGGAATGTCTTTACCGGCTATAGTCATACCCGCACCGAAGATGCTGACGGCAAGCGCCTGACCCCGCAACTACCGATGGACACATTCCGCTTCTGGAACACTTACCGACTGCCTGGCGAGTGGGAAAAACTGACCCTGGGCGGTGGTGTGAACTGGAACTCGAAATCCACGCTGAACTTTGCCCGCTACAACAGCCATGTGACCCAGGATGACTACTTCGTCACCAGCCTGATGGCGCGCTACCGGATCAATGAGAGCCTTGCCGCCACCTTGAACGTCAATAATATTTTCGACAAGAAGTACTACGCTGGCATGGCTGGCAGTTATGGTCATTACGGGGCACCACGCAACGCCACGGTAACACTGCGCTACGACTTCTGAGGCTCGTTGGCCAGAACCTGGGCTTGCTCCTGGGTCTGGCCATACTCTGCTGCTCTCCCCCCTCTCTGATCCTCTCGTCCTCTCTGTATCAATCCCTCCTGTTACTGTGTCGACTGTTCGAAAGGCCGCGCACTAAAATCCTCCCCACCAAGCGCCGCCTCACCTGAGTTTGCTTGTCATGCGATAGGACTTTAGTGACGTCAGGCTGCGGGGAGCTCACAGCAAGCGCTTAACAAGCGTGCCCGCGAAATTCATAAGACACTGTCCGTTCCATAGCCAATCACTCTGCTGTGCTAGTGGATTTCTCTCGTTTTTCGTGGTGCCTAAAAAGCACATGGCCCCGAACCCGCAACCTCAAGGTGCGGGATCGGGGCCATGTCAATTGACGCTGGATAAATCAATCAACCTCGCTCAATCGATCATGGAGCCCTCCAACAACCACTGCGCCGCTAAGCCCTCAATTACGTCAGCATGCTTGAGAATGTCGTAATGCCCTGCAGCCACCGACTGACTTGTGCGAACAGTGATGTTCCATGTAGGCGTCACATGCCCCGCCCACCAGCATGTCGCACGAGCCTTGAGCCGAGGCAAGCTTGAAATGTTGAGCGACAACGCTTTCAAACGCATCGCCACCTCGAACGTATGAGCCAGTTCAGAGCTGTCGATATCGGCGTACATAGATTGCCCGAGCGGGTTAGAACGAATCTCCTCAATAAGCAGCTGCAGTGACGCGCCCCCCATGCCAGCGGGTACAGGTGGAACCTCCAGCGCGTCCTTCGAAACGCCCAGCAACACGCTGAGGAAGCCGTGCAAGTCATCGCTCCAATCCTCTGCCGTCTGATCATCAGTTGCTTGAGGAACAAAACTGTCCACCAGACCAAGCATTGCAACTGTCTCGCCTTGGATTTCCAGTTCCTGAGCCACCAATATTGCGAGCGTGCCACCCAATGACCAGCCTGCAAGTCGATACGGCCCTTCTGGCTGTTTCTGACGGATGTACTGCGCATAATCGATGGCCATCGCCTGAAGAGACTCGTCCTTCCACTGACGATCAAGCAACATACGGCACTGCACGCCATACACACTGCACACACCTTCTAGACGACGCGCCAGTGGCTCGTAGTCAAATACAGTGCCAAAGCCTGCATGCAGACAGAAAAGCGGCGTAGCCGTCTCAACACGAGCATTGAGTAACAGCACGGGGTCAAGATCCACCTCTACGCTTGAGTAGCCCGACAGCTCACCAATAGTCGGCTTTGCCATCACATCGCGTAGCTTCAGATCCAAATGCAGACCGACATGCGAGCGAACCTTGGACAGCATTTTCAACACCCGCAGAGAATCGCCACCCAGCTCGAAGAAGTTGTCATTGATGCCGATCTGATCAACGCTCAACACCTCTTGCCAGATCTGCGCCAAGGCCTGCTCTACGTTGTTGCGCGGAGGAAGGTGCATCCTATGGCCGACAAAGTCGGGCGCCGGCAACGCATTACGGTCAATCTTGCCGTTCGGTGTAAGCGGCATCGCCTCCAGTACCACAATCTGCGCGGGTACCATGTAGTCAGGTAGCTCGCACCGCAAAGCTTCACGAAGCTGCGTAGCAGTGGCTGCCTGAGCGCCACTTACCACATAGCCTACGAGTTGTTTGCCGATGGCGCCTTCACGCGCAACAACCACCGCGTCGCGGACATCCACCTGATTGCGCAGACGTGCTTCGATCTCGCCCGGTTCGATTCGGAAGCCACGTATTTTCAGTTGGTTGTCCAGGCGGCCAATGAAATCGATAACGCCATCGGCACGCCTGCGAACTCGGTCACCTGTACGATAAAGGCGTGCACCCACGGCGAACGGGTCCGCGACAAAGCGTTCGGAGGTGAGCGCCGCACGCTGGTGATAACCACGCGCCAGTCCATGGCCCCCAATATACAACTCGCCGGCCACACCATCAGGCAATGGGTTCAGGTTCTGGTCCAGGACGTGCAAGGTTCGCTCGCCGACCCGCTCACCGATCGGTGCATACACCGCCTGACAGGACTGTTCTGCCGACACTTTCCACAGCAAGGGTGTTACCACCGTTTCTGTCGGTCCGTAGCCATTGGTCAAGTACTGCGGACGCAATGTGCGTTTGACCAACTCGAACAAGGCATCTGGCACCGCATCGCCACCGAAACAGTAGATCCGAACAGGTGGTGCTGCTTGCTGTTGGGTTTCGCCGAACTCTGCCAACTGCTGGAGATAGGCCGGAGGGAAGCAAGCGATATCGATGCGTTGTGCATGCAACACTTGCCACGTCTCTTCAGCGGTCCAGAGGCGGTTTTCGCGAATGACCAGGCATCCACCCGACGTCAGCGTCGACAACCAACGCTCTTGAGCACCATCAAAAGCGAATGACATGAACAGCAACTCGCGCGTGCGTTCATCCATCTCGTAGAGTTTGGCAATGGCCAGGCAATGCATGCGGATCTGCCCATGGCTGACCGCCACGCCTTTGGGCTTACCGGTCGAACCGGAGGTGTAGATCAGGTAGGCAAGATTGTCATCTTGCACCTGCACCTGCGGCACGCTCGCCGTGAGGCCCACCGTGTCCAAAAGGTCCAGTTCTACACATTGCGCCACCTCGGTGAAGCGCTGACGCAAACCACTACTGGTCAGCAGCAAGTGCATTGCCGAATCTTCGACGATCCACTGCAGTCGATCCTGAGGGTAATCGATGTCCAGAGGCACATAAGCAGCACCTGTTTTCATCACTGCGAAGAAAGCGATGATCACTTCCACCGAGCGCTCCAGTGCAACACCCACCGTTGTTTCAGGTTTGGCACCCAACGCTATCAAGTAGTGGGCAAGACGGTTAGCGCGTTCCTCCAGTTCGCTGTAGGTCAGTTGCTGCTCGCCGCAGATCAGCGCCACTGCGTCAGGCTGTGCCTGAGCCTGCGCGCAGATGCGCTTGGCCAAAAGCGGCATGTCGACTGGGTTCGTGTGCAACTCGTTGCGCTGGCTGGCTTGCTTTATCTGGGCAGGGCTAAGCATGTCCAGGCTACCCACGGTAGCCTGCGGATTCGCCAGAATCGCGTTGAGCAAGCACTCGAAACTATCGCGAATCGCAGCAGTACCGGCCTCGCTGAAACTGTCGCGTAAGTACATGAATTCGACCGAGAAGGTATCAGTCAGGTGCACAGCCAGATCCATCGCATAGTTTGTGACATCGCGATCGTTGGCCTCACCAAATTGCAGAGCGTTGTTGCTGCTACTGTTCAAGCGCTCATCGATTGGGTAGTTCTCGAACACCAGAATGCTGTCGAACAATGCCTGGCCTGGGCGCCCGGCCCAACGCTGAACATTGGACAACGCCGCATGCTCATGATCGCGTAGTTCCAGGTTGTAGCTCTGCAGTTGCTGTAACCAGTCACAGACTCGCTGCTGGGCAGCAGGTGCTTGCACCACAGGCAAGGTATTGATGAACAAGCCCAGCATTTCGTCAGCACCTGGCAGGCTGGCTGGCCGACCAGCTACAGTGGCACCAAAGCATACTGCCTCTTGTCCGCTGTAGCGCTGCAACAGCAGCAGCCAAGCTGCCTGCACAAGCGTGTTGGGCGTCACACGTAGGCCTTGCGCTGTCAAGCGCAGCCGCTCCGTACGCTCTAAATCCCAATGCAAGTAAAGCGCCGCGTGCCCTGACAAGTCGGAGTCCGGCCTTGGTAATACTGCCTGGGCGAGCAGTGTCGGGCTTTCAATCTGGCTCACCTTGGCCGTCCAGAACGTCTCCAGTTCCTTCTGCGATTGTGCTTCAAGCCAACGAATGTATTCACCGAAGCGCCCAGCAGCCCCCACCAAGGCTTGGCCATGGTAAGCCTGGAACACTTCACCCAGCAGACGTGAATTGCTCCAACCGTCCATCAAAATATGGTGGCGCGTCCAGATCAGCTGCATCCGCTGATCGTCCAGCCTCACCAGTGTCACCCTCATCAATGGCGCCCGCAGCATGTCGAAATCTTGCGCCGCATCGCCATCTACCAGCACTTGCAGCGCGCTTTCGGCAGCATCCCGGTCCCGCCAATCGAGTACGCGTACAGGCAAGTCCACTTGTCGATGAACAATCTGCAGGGGGTGTCCCAACTGCGCAGACGACCAGAATCCGGTGCGCAGAATATCGTGACGCGCAATCACTTGATTCCACGCTTCAACGAATCGCTCGACTTCCAACCCTTCGACAGCGACCGAAGTCTGGTTTATGTAAAGCCCCGTTTCGCCACCCTGACCGCTGTAGAACAACATGCCCTGTTGCATCGGTGACAACGGATAGATGTCGGCTACTTGCGCCACAGGCACAGGCAGGCTGTCCATCTGTGCCTGTGTAAGGCCGGCCAGCGGGAAGTCCGATGGGGTCGCGCCTTGATGCGGCTTCTGGCAGCAATGTGCGATCAGCGCTTTCAATTCCTCGGTATACGCATCTGCCAGCCCCTGGATGGTCGATTCATCGAACAGCTCGCGGCTATAGGACCAGGAAAGCTCCAGCGCCCCCCCGAACACTTGACCATTCAAAGTCAGCAGGCTACCTAGAGACGAGTTCGGGTCCTGCGTAGAGCCCGCATTTTCTTTGGCCGGCACGAATAACCCTGATGGCTCATCGAAGCTGCCGTCGAACTGTCCCAGATAGTTGAAGACGATTTCGCCCTGCGGTAATGCCGCCAGCGTCGCCGCGCATTCCTCGCCCCCAAGATAACGTAGCAGGCCGTAGCCCAGCCCCTTGTCTGGCACTGCGCGCAGTTGTTCCTTGATGGCCTTGATCGAGTTGTCGATTGTCAGCTGCGGGCTGAGACGGACCGGGTACATGCTGGTAAACCAGCCGACCGTACGGCTCAGGTCAACGTCGTCGAATATATCTTCGCGACCATGGCCTTCCAGGCGTACCAGCACGTTGGAGCGTCCAGTCCATCGTCCGACCACGCAGGCCAAGGCTGTTAGTAGAAGATCATTGATCTGCGTCCGGTAGGCTGCGGGTGCATCCTGCAACAGCTTTCGCGTCCACTCAGCATCGAGTCGACTGCTTACGCTGGTGGCACACTTGATCTGATTACTGCCTTGGGGGTGATCACAAGGAAGCGCATCGTCCACATTTCGCAACTGGTCTTGCCAATAATTCAATTGCTCTTGCAGTACGGGGGCTGTGGCATATGCCTGCAGACGCTCAGCCCATGCCTTGAACGAGCTGGTCTTCGCTGGCAGCGTCAGCGGCTGTCCGGTGCTTTGTGATTTATAGGCTTGCTGCAAGTCTTCTAACAGTATCCGCCACGACACGCCATCAACCACGAGGTGATGGATCACCAGAAGTATTCGCTGTGTAGCATCCGGCATTTCGATCAGCACTGCTCGCAATAACGGGCCTTGTGCCAGATCCAGACTGCGCTGGGCGTGCTCCAGTAATGGAGCAAGCTCTTGTGCCGTTTCCAGCCTGCGCACCCACACCAAATCCTGATCGGTGTCAGTGGCAAACTGCGCCTGCCAACTGCCCTGCTGTGATGCAAAACGCAGACGCAGCGCGTCATGATGCGTAAGCAATGTTCGCAACGAAGCTTCCAACCACTCGGCCATCACAGGCTCTCGGGTCTTGAGCAGCACCGATTGGTTCCAGTGGTGACGTGATGGAATGTCCTCCTCAAAGAACCACTGCAGGATGGGCGTCAACGCGTTAGACCCGGTGACAGGGCCTTGGTCGATCGATGTCCCCTCTTCACGGCGTGCGACAGCCGCCAGTTGGCGTACCGTCTGATGCTGGAACAACTCTTTCGCAGAGAATTGGATGCTGACCTGGCGGGCCCGACTTACAACCTGCAGGGAAATGATCGAGTCGCCCCCTAGCTCGAAGAAGTTATCGGTGACCCCAACTTTTTCGAGTTTGAGTACAGCCGCCCAGATATCCGCCAAGTTCTGCTCAATCTCATTACAGGGCGCCACGTATTGGTTGTGCAACTGGCTTTGATCGACGCTAGGCAGACGCTTGCGGTCAAGCTTCCCACTCGGCGTCATGGGCATCTTATCTAGCACTATGAGGTAGCTCGGAACCATGTAGTGCGGCAAGCTGCTCTTGAGCGACTCCCTTAACGCGTCGCGCAATGCAGGTTCATCGGGCGCACCCTCCGCTGGCACAACATAACCACACAGCTGTTTTCCGCCAGCATGATCCACGGCAATCACCGCCGCCTCGCGCACCTGTGGATGCGCTTGCAGATGTTGTTCGACCTCACCAAGCTCGATGCGGAAACCGCGTACCTTGACCTGATGGTCGGCGCGGCCACGATAGGCAAGTTCACCCTGCTCATCGAAATAACCCAGGTCACCCGTGCGGTACAACCGTGCGCCACCTTTTTCAGCCAGCGGGTCAGGGATGAACCGTTCGGCAGTCAGCGACGGGCGCTGGTGGTAACAGCGCGCCAGGCAGCCATCGCCACCGATGTACAACTCCCCCGGAACACCGATCGGTGTAGGCGACAGGCTGTCATCCAGCACCCGCATCACCCGCCCGCCAATTGCGCGACCAATCGGTACCCCGCTCTCCGGCAAGGGTGCTTGCGCCAGTCTCGAGCAGTCATAAGTCGTAGCAACCACAGTGGCCTCGGTCGGCCCATAAGTATTGAGCAGCCGCACATTCGCCGGGCCATCTGCCAGCCACGCCTGCAGACCATCTAGTGCGACAGCTTCACCACCGACATGGATCTGCTTCAACTGGCCATAGGCTTGCGGTTCACGTCGATCCAGCGCCAGCAGACGCCAGTAGGCCGCCGGTAAATCGGCCACCGTGACGCCATGACGTATGACCTGCTCGCTGAAGGTGTCGGTGTCCCAGAGCTGCTGATCACGCATCACAACGCACGCCCCACAGGACAATGGCGGGAAGAACTGCTCGATGAATCCGTCAAAGCTGAACGTGGCGAATTGGAGCACCCGGTCATCGGCAGTCAGCCGCGAGTAGCCGCTGGCGACCTCGCAGAAAACCGAGAGGGCATGATGAGGTATGGCCACGCCTTTAGGCATACCGGTGGAGCCGGAGGTGTAGATGACATAGGCCAGGCTGTCCGGCGTGACCGCGCATTGCAGGGGCGCGGCGCTGAATGTTTCCAACCACCGCGTTCCAGGTTCGAGGCCAACACAAGGCAGGTCGGCAGGAACCGGCAGTCGCTTCATGGACACTGCATCTGCCAACAGCAATCCAATACCGCTGTCCTTGATTAGATAGGCCAGGCGATCCTGCGGATACTCAGGGTCGAGCGGCACGTAGGCTGCTCCCGCCTTGTGAATGGCGATCAATGCGACGGCAAGCGCAAGGCCACGCTCCGCAGCGACCCCAACCAGGCTGTTGGCGGTAACCCCACGCGCGATCAGCAGGTGGGCCAAACGATTGGTTTGCACGTCCAGTTCACGGTAGCTCAGCTGCTGCTCACCGAATACCAGCGCCACAGCATTCGGCCGCTCATTGGCTTGCGCCTCGAAGCGTTGATGGGCACATTGGCCCGACAAGGCAATTGCCTCGCTGCGATTCCAGTCATCGAGAAGCAACTGGCGTTCGGCGCCCCCCAGGAGCGACAACTCTCCGATCGCTACGTTGGCATCTTCGACCAGTGCTCGCAGCAGGTTTGCGAAGTGCTCCGCCAGGCGCTCGACGGCAGCATCGCCCCAAGAGGCACGGGCATGGCTGTACTGAATCGACAGTGTTTCACCCATGGTAGCCGCCAGGGTGAGGGCATAGTTGGTCTGTTCCAGGTTGGCGACCTGCCCGAAGCGCAAGCCGTCTGGCGCACCCTCCTGCAAGGCTTGTGACACCGGGTAGTTCTCGAATACCAGGAGGCTGTCGAAAAGTGCTTCCCCCCCGAGGCCCGCCCACCGCTGAACAGCATTCAGCGGCGTATGTTCAAACTCGCGCAACGCCAGGTTGCACGCCTGCACCTGTGCAATCCACTCGGCTACAGTCTGCTCGCAACGCGGCGACCCGATTACCGGCAAGGTATTGATGAACAGACCGATCTGTTCCTCCACCCCTGGCAGGTCCGCCGGGCGCCCTGCCACTGTGGCGCCGAAGCAAACAGTGGACTGCCCGGTATAGCGTTGCAGCAACAGCAACCATGCCGATTGCACCAGGGTATTGACGGTAACCCGGTTGGCGCGAGCGAAGGCCTCGATGCGTTGGGTCTGCGCGGAGTCGAACACCTGATGGTATTCACCCTGGCCATGCAGCTCGCCAGCACCGTGACGTACCACTTGCGACAGTCGTGTCGGCTCTTCCAACGTGGACAGTTGAGCCTTCCAGAAGGTTTCAGCGGCCGTTGCATCCTGGCGCTGCAGCCAAGCGATGTAATCGCGATAGGGCGCCGTCAGCGCCGGTACATGTTGCCCTGCATATCGCTGCAGAACTTCACCCAGCAAGCGCGAGGTGCTCCAGCCGTCCATCAGAATGTGATGGTTGGTGTAGATCAAGTGATGACAATTGTCGTCCGTGCGCACCAGCGTAAGACGCTGCAACGGTACCTGGTCGAGCTCGAAGCCAGCTTGTCGCTCACTTTCAGCCAGCGTTTGCACGGCCTCCTGCAACGCCGGCTGGCCTCGCCAGTCATACTCGACGAGCGCTTGCACGACCTGCTTGTGCACCACCTGAACCGCCCGGTCCAGTTCGCCCTGCCAGACAAAGCCGGTCCGCAGGATGGCGTGAGTATCCACCGCCGCCTGCCAGGCCTGCTTGAAACGCTCCACATCCAAGCCGTGAACATCGACCCGCAGCTGGTTGATGTAGTCACCGGACTGCTGCTCGTACAAGGTATGGAACAACATGCCCTGCTGCATCGGCGATAGCGGATAGATATCGGCAATCTGCTCGGCAGGCAGCGGCAGGCTGTCGAGCTGCAACTGTGTAAGCTCGGCCAGCGGGAAGTCCGAAGGCGTCACTCCACGGTGCTCAAGCTCGCTGCAATGGGTAATCAGCGCCGTAAGCTCTTGCGCATAGTCGTCGGCAAGGCGCTGGATGGTGGACTCGTCGAACAGTGCCCGACTGAAGCTCCAACCCAGTTTCAGCTCACCGCCGTAAACCTGGCCATTCAGGGCCAACAGGCTGCCTAGCGGTGCATGCTCGTCCTGAGTGGCGCCAGCATATTCCTTCGCTGGGACGAACAAGCCCGACTGCTGGTCGAAGCTTGCGTCGAACTGCCCGAGGTAGTTGAACACAATCTCGCCACGCGGCAAGGCCGCTAAGGTCGCCTGCGCCTCCGGGCTGCCCAGGTAGCGCAACAGACCGTGACCGAGGCCTTTGTTAGGCACCGCTCGCAACTGCTCCTTGATGGTCTTGATCGAATCGACAAGGCTGGTTTTCGGGCTGAGTTTTACCGGGTACACGCTGGTAAACCAGCCCACGGTGCGACTCAGGTCGACGCCGTCGAAAAGGTCTTCACGTCCATGGCCCTCCAGACGCACCAGCACATCGGAGCGACCGGTCCAGCGGCCGATCACCCGTGCCAGCGCGGTCAGCAGCAGGTCATTGATCTGCGTACGATAGGCTGCCGGTGCTTCCTGCAGGAGTTGTCGCGTGAGTTCCCGGTCCAGACGGATACTGACCGACGCCGAGTCGCGCTCCAGGTTACTGCCGTGCGGATAATCACAGGGCAGCTCATCACTCGTCCCTTGCAACTGCGCCTGCCAGTAGCTCAGTTCTGATCGCAGGCTGTCGCTTGTGGCATAGCCTTGCAAATGCTCGACCCAGTTTTTGAATGAACTGGTCTTGGCCTGCAATTTCAGCGGATGGCCAGCTTGTTGCGCCTGGTAAGCCTGTTGCAGGTCCTCCAGCAGCACGCGCCAGGAGACGCCATCCACCACCAGATGGTGAATTACCAACAGCAGCCGTTGAGTTCCATCAGCCAACTCCGCCAGTACTGCCCGAAGCAACGGCCCCTGTTGAAGATCAAGGCTGCGCTGGGCTTCGACCGCCAGGTGCTGCAGAGCCTGCGCATCGTCGACCTTGCGGCACCAGAGTACTTCGCACATGGCATCGCTGAATGAACCCTGCCAACCATCATTGCCCTGTTCGAAGCGCAGACGCAACGCATCGTGATGCGCCACGACAGCCTGCAGAGCCTTGTTCAACGGCTCCGGCGCCAAGGTCTCGTGCGGCATCAGCAACACGGACTGGTTCCAATGATGACGCTGAGGAATATCAGCGTTGAAGAACCAATGCTGAATCGGCAACAGCGCAGTAGCGCCGATAACTGCCCCTTGGTCGATAGCTGTACTGGTCGAACGCTGCGCAACCGCAGCCAGTGCTTGCACAGTCTGATTCTGGAACAAATCTTTGGGCGTAAACTGAATGTCCTGCTGACGCGCACGGCTGACCACCTGCAATGACACGATGGAGTCGCCACCCAATTCAAAGAAGTTGTCGTTCAGACCGACCTTGTCCAGCCTCAGCACATCGGCCCAGATACCTGCTATCTGTTGCTCAAGCTCGCTCTGCGGGGCGACATATTCGCCCTGCAGCAGGCTCGCATCCGCTTGGGGCAAGGCCTTGCGGTCCAGCTTTCCATTGCCGGTCAACGGCAAGCTGGCGAGGAACAGCACATGAGCCGGTACCATGTATTCCGGCAAGCTCGCCTTGAGCGTTTCGCGCAAGGCATCGCGCAGTAAAGCCTGGGCTGTGAAACTTTCCAGGACCGCGCTATCGGCCGGCACCACGTAGCCCACCAACTGTTTGCCACTTGGGCCATCCTGGGCCAGTACCACGCCTTGGCGCACAGCAACCTGGTCTTGCAGACGTGCCTCGATTTCCCCCAGCTCAATTCGGAATCCGCGAATCTTCACCTGATGGTCAATCCGCCCCAGGTATTCGATCACCCCGTCGCCGCAGTAACGTGCCAAGTCGCCCGAACGATACAAGCGCCCTCCTTGGGTATCGAACGGGTTCGGCACGAAGCGTTCAGCGGTCAATGCCGGCCGACCGTGATAACCGCGAGCCAACCCGTCCTGACCGATCATCAACTCACCCTGGCTACCCGGTACGATCGGATTCAGAGCATCGTCGAGCAGGTACCAGGTCAGGTCGGGAATAGCCTCGCCAATCGGGCTGCTGCCGACATTTTTCAAGTCATCCCGGCAGATCAGGCGGTAGGTCACATGTACAGTGGTTTCGGTGATCCCATACATGTTGATCATGCGTGGGTGGGCATCACCAAACACCTCGAACCACGGTTTGAGGCTGCTCACATCCAGAGCCTCACCGCCAAACACAACGTGACGTAAAGCCAACTGATTGCCGGCCTGTGCTGCCTCGCAGGCGATCGGTATAAGTTGCTGGAACGCCGAAGGTGTCTGATTGAGCACCGTCACCTTCTCGCTTACCAGCAAGGCGTGGAAGTCCTGCGAAGAACGCGCCACATCCTGCGGGACAATGACGGCCTTGCCGCCATACAGCAATGCGCCATACAACTCCCAGACCGAGAAGTCGAAGGCATAGGAATGGAACACTGTCCACACGTCGCTAGCGTCGAACTGGAACCAATCCTGGGTTGCCGCGAACAAGCGCACCACGTTGTGGTGAGCGAGCAGTGCCCCTTTAGGCTTGCCAGTGGAACCCGAGGTATAGATCACATAGGCCAGGTTGTGTGGCGAAACAGCTACCTGCGGATTGGCTTCGCTGTAGTCGGCCAGCGATGCGTCGCCGAGGTTCACACAGTGGATGCCGGCAGGAATTGGCAAGGCTTCACGCAGGTGCCCCTGGGTCAGCAGCAGATCAATGCCGCTGTCTTCTAATAGGTAGCTCAGGCGATCCTGCGGGGATTGCGGGTCCAGCGGTACATAGGCGCCACCGGCCTTCAGGATGCCCAGCAAACCTACGACCATCTCCAGGCTGCGTTCGACAGCAATGCCCACCAGACTGTCCGGGCCTACGCCAAGCTCACGTAGCTTGTGCGCCAGCTGGTTGGCGCGACGGTTCAATTCATCATAGCTCAGCGTCTGTTCGCCAAAGCTCAGCGCGGGCGCATGTGGTGAGGCTTCGACCTGGGCCTCGATCAATTGATGAAGCGTACGATCACTTGGGAAACTCTTCTGGCTGTGGTTCCAGTCCTTTATGACCAGAGCTTGCTCCTGCGCCCCCATCAACGGCAGGTCGCCGATTACTCGTGTTGCATCAAGGACCAAGGCATGCAAAAGATTCTGGAAGTGTTCCGCTACCTGGCAGATGGCAGGGTTGGCCCATAGTGCTTGATCATAGCTGTACTGAATCGAGAGCGTCGAACCGAGGTTAACCAGCACGGTAAGCGGGTAGTTGGTCTGTTCGCGATTCGCGACTTCACCAAAACGCAGCCCCTGAGGTGCTCCCTGCTGCAGGGCTTCGGATACTGGGTAGTTTTCGAACACCAAGACGTTATCGAACAGGGACTCACCGCCCAGCCCAACCCACCGTTGCACTTCGTTCAACGGTGTATGTTCGTATTCACGCACTGCGAGGTTGCCCGCCTGGACCTGAGAAATCCAATCCGCGACGGTTTGCTCAGCACGCGGTGTGCCCACCACAGGAAGGGTGTTGATGAATAGACCGATCTGCTCTTCCACGCCTGGCAGGTCTGCGGGGCGACCTGCCACAGTCGCGCCGAAAGCCACGCTAGCCTGACCAGTGTAGCGCTGTAATAGCAGCAGCCATGCCGACTGCACAAGCGTGTTGACCGTGACCCGATTGGCCCGGGCAAAGGCTTCGATCGACAAAGTCTGTGCACGATCGAACACTTGGTGATGGGCGTCATACCCAGAAGCGCTCGCTGGTGGGGACATTCGTGTTGCCCGGAGCAGGCGAGTGGGTTCCTGCAGCTCGGCCAGTTGAGCCTTCCAGAAGGTTTCGGCAGCGCCAGCGTCCTGGCGCTTCAACCAGGCAATATAGTCGCGATAGTGCATCGTCTGGGCCGGCAGATGGTGGCCAACATAGCGCTGGAGCACTTCACCCAACAGACGCGAGGTACTCCATCCATCCATCAGGATGTGATGATGGGTGCATATTAGGTGATGTCGATTTTCAGCTGTCCTTACCAGCACCAGGCGCAGCAAAGGTGCTGCATCCAACACAAAACCGCGCTGTCGCTCGCGTTCGGCCAATGCCTCAAGTGCATGATCTTCTGTCGCTTGATTACGCCAGTCATGTTCTTTGAACGGCAGCTCGACATGCTTGTGCACGATCTGCACCGCTTGGTCCAGATCCCCCTGCCAGACGAAACTGGTTCGCAGAATATCGTGCGCACCCAGTGCCCCCAGCCAGGCCTGCCTGAAACGCTCCACGTCCAAGCCGTCCACGTCCACCCGTAGCTGGTTAATGTAGTTGCCGGCCGCCTGCTCATACAGTGTATGGAACAACATGCCCTGCTGCATGGGTGCCAACGGGTAGATATCGGCGATGTCGGCAGCGGGTACGGGCAGGCTATCCAGTTGAGCCTGGCTCAAGCACGCCAGAGGGAAATCCGACGGGGTAACCCCACGATTCGTTCTCTGGCAGCAATGAGTGATGAGCGCCTTGAGTTCCTCGGCGTACTCATCAGCCAACCGCTGAATGGTCGACTCGTTGAACAGTTCCCGGCTGAAAGTCCACCCCATCTTCAGCTCGCCAGCGTAAACCTGCCCGTTCAATGCCAACAGGCTACCCAATGGCGCATCGTCGCTTTGATTGGCCCCGCCGTACTCCTTGGCAGGCGTGAAGACGCTGCCTTCTTCCTGGAAACTGCCGTCGAATTGCCCCAGGTAGTTGAAGACAATTTCGCCCTGCGGCAGGTTATCCAGAACCTGCCGACTGTCATCGCTGCCAAGATAGCGCAGCAGCCCGTAACCAATACCTTTGTTGGGTACTGCCCGCAGTTGTTCCTTGATGACTTTGATCGAGCTATCCAGTTGCGCCTGAGCGCTCAGGCTCACCGGATAGATACTGGTGAACCAGCCCACGGTGCGTGTCAGGTCCAGGTCGTCGAACACGTCCTCACGGCCATGTCCTTCAAGGCGTACCAGCACGTTGGAGCGCCCGGTCCAGCGAGCCACCACCCGCGCCAGCGCTGCAAGCAGCAGGTCATTGATCTGGGTACGGTAGGCCATGGGCGCTTCATGCAGAAGCTTGCGGGTCCACTCCGCGTCCAGATGGGTGCTCGCATAGGCGGCGTGACTTACTTGATTGCCACCTTGCTGATGATCCCGCGGCAAATCATCGTCAGCATGTTGCAGTTGTGCATGCCAGTAGGTCAGCTCCTGGGCCAGATCGGCACTCTTGGCATAAGCCTGCAACCGTTCGGCCCACGCCTTGTAGGCGCTGGTCTTGGCAGGCAGTTCGGCAGGCTGGCCGGCCGAGGCTGCTAGGTAGGCCTGCTGCAGGTCCTCCAGCAGCACGCGCCATGACACACCGTCAACGACCAGGTGATGGACGACCAATAGCAGTCGCTGTTCACCCTGCGGCAGCGTGCCCAGTAGCACCCGCACCAACGGGCCGCCGAGCGCGAAACTGCGCTGCGCCTCACCGGCTGCGTGCAAAAGCGAGTCCATGTCGCTAAACGAGCGATCCCACAGGATGCCCTGCGTATCGACCTCATTGAACGTGCCTTGCCACTGTCCGTCTGCCTGATCGAAACCAAGGCGCAGGGCGTCATGCTGCTGCAGCACGCGTTGCAGCGCCGTAGCCAGATGCTGCGGATCAATGCTCACGCTTGGTGCCAGCAGCACCGACTGGTTCCAGTGGTGAGGTTGCGCCATCGCCTGATCGAAGAACCAGTGCTGAACCGGAGTCAGCGGCGTGGTGCCGGTAACTGCCCCCTGGTCGATGACAACGTTGTCCGCACACCGGGCAACCGAAGCCAAACCTTGTACGGTCTGGTATTGGAACAGTTGCTTGGGCGTGAAGTGGATGCCCGCCTGGCGCGCACGGCTGACCACCTGCAAGGAAATGATCGAGTCGCCACCGAGTTCGAAGAAGTTGTCGGTAAGCCCTACCTTGTCCAGTTTCAACACGCCGGCCCAGACAGCCGCAATATCCCGCTCCAGTTCAGTACGAGGTTCAAGGTATTCCACTTGGAACAGGCTGATATCGGGCTGCGGTAGTGCCTTGCGATCCAGCTTGCCATTCGGGGTCAGCGGCAGCGCCTCAAGGAATACCAACTGCGCTGGCACCATGTACTCCGGCAGGGTTTGCTTGAGCTGGCCACGCAGCGCATCGCGCAGCGCTGATTGCCGCGCGAGGGTGGCCATCACGGTCTCGTCGGCCGGCACCACATAACCTACCAGCTGTTTGCCAGTTGGGCCGTCCTGAGCCAACAGGACCGCTTCGCGGACAGCCTCCTGAGCCTGCAGACGTGACTCGATCTCCCCCAGTTCGATACGGAACCCGCGGATCTTCACCTGATGATCGATGCGACCTGCGTACTCGATCAGCCCATTGTCCTGATAACGGGCAAGGTCCCCGGTGCGGTACATCCTGCCGCCGCCCTGCTCATCGAACGGATCAGGAATGAAGCGTTCGGCCGTCAACCCAGGGCGGCCGAGATAACCCCGTGCCAACCCAGCACCGGCCATGTACAACTCACCGTTTACCCCTACCGGTACCGGCGCTACGGCCTCACTCAGCAGATAAACCGCACTGTTGGCAATCGGCCGGCCGATGTTCGCCCTGCCATTGGCGCAACGCAGGGTAAAGGTGGAGTAGGTGGTGTCCTCGGAGGGGCCGTACAGGTCATAAACCTGCTGCACATGCCCGGTCGCATACAACTCGTCGACCAGCGACTGCTTCAGCGCCTCCCCAGCAAGGTTGATGATGCGCACGGTCGCCGGCAGTTCGCCGGTCTCAAGCAGCATCTTGATCGCCGATGGCACGGTGTTGACCAGACGCACCCGGTCTTTGGCCGCCAGGTGCGGCAGCTCGAGGGCGTTGGCAGCGAGCACCGCGTAGCCTCCAGCCGACAGCGTGACGAACAGCTCCCACACCGACAGGTCGAAACAGATCGAAGTAGATGCCAGCACACCGCACAGGTCCTGCTGGCTATAGACCGTCAGCGCCCAGCCAATCAGCGCCGTTACGTTGCGATGCTCGATCAACACGCCCTTGGGTTTGCCCGTGGACCCGGAGGTGTAGATGCTGTAGGCCAGATTGCCCGGTTCGGTCATGCAGACCGGATCGGTTACCGGGTAGCCCTCCAGCGACAACTGATCGAGCAACAAGGTCCGGGCATGAAACGCTTCAGGCATGCGCGCAAGCAGGTGCGACAGGGACAGCAGCAAGATCGACTGGCTGTCCTCAAGCATGTACTCGATACGGTCCTGCGGGTACTCAGGGTCGAGCGGCAGATAGGCGCCACCCGCCTTCAGGATCGCCAGCAGGCCAACCACCATTTCGGGGCTGCGCTCCATGGCGATGCCCACCAGCACATCCGGCCCCACCCCCTGCTCGCGAAGTCTGTGTGCCAACTGGTTGGCCCGTTGATTCAACGCCGTATAGCTCAGCACCTGCTCGCCGAACAGCAATGCCGGCGCATCGGGTGACACCTTGACCTGGGCCTCGAACAACTGGTGCAGGCTGCGTTCGGCAGGGTAATCGGCTTGGGTACTGTTCCAGTCTTTGATGACCAACTGCTGTTCGTGCGGGCTCAGCATTGCCAAGCCAGCAACAGGCTGGTGCGGCTGCCCTGCGATGCTGACGAGCAAGTTCAACCAGTGCCCTGCCATGCGCTCGACGGTGGCCGTATCGAACAGATCGGTCGCATACGTCAACGCCGCGCTGATACCGGCTTCGTGCTCGAACGTGTCCAGTGCCAGGTCGAACTTGGCCACGTGGCTGCCCGAGGCGATCTCTTCCATCACCAGGCCAGGCAGGTTGCGCCCTTCGCCCTTTTTGGTCTCGGTCTGGTGGTTGTACATCACCTGGAACAATGGGCTGTGGCTGAGGCTGCGCTCTGGCTGCAAGGCCTCGACCAGTTGTTCGAACGGCAAGTCCTGGTGCGCCTGTGCGCCCAATGCACGTTTCCTGACCTGCTCCAGCAGCTCGGTAAAGGTGGTGCTCAGTTCGAATTCGGCACGCAGTACCTGGGTATTGACGAAGAAGCCCGCCAGGCGCTCCGTCTCGGCACGGTTGCGGTTGGCGATCGGCACACCCACGCGGATATCCGCCTGCCCGGAGTAACGGTGCAACAGCGTTTGAAAGCTGGCGAGCAACAGCATGAAGGGTGTCACGCCCTGCTGCTGTGCCAATTGCTTGAGCGAACCGACCAGTTCCCCGCCCAACGGGATTTCCAGCCGTGCGCCTTGCTGGCTGTAGACCGCCGGGCGCGGGCGATCAGTCGGCAGCTCCAGCACCGGCTGCTGGTCCCCCAACTGCTCTTTCCAGTAGGCCAGTTGCCGGTCCTGTTCACCGGCCTGCATCCAGGCCCGCTGCCAGATGGCATAGTCGGCGTACTGGATCGCCAGCGTCGGCAACAGCACGTCGCGGCCTTGGCTGTAGCCCTCATAGAGCCTGACCAGGTCATCCACCATCACCGGCAAGGACCATCCGTCCGCCACGATGTGGTGCAACGTCAGTGTGAGCACGTGCTCTTGCGCACCCAACTGCAGCAGCCTGGCCCGCATCAGCGGCCCATGCTCCAGATCGAAGGGTTGCTGGGCCTCATCTTCCAGGCTGGCACAAACACCGCTAGGCGCTGTGGCCTCGACAGCCTCCACAACCAGCTCGAACGGCATGTGCGGATGAATGACCTGTACGGTCTGCTCACCCTCCAACCGGAAGGTAGTGCGCAACGTTTCGTGGCGGGCGATCAACGACTCGAAGCTGCGCTGCAAAGCGGCGATATCCAGCGCACCGGTAAACTTCAAGGCAGCGGGAATGTTGTAGGCAGAACTTTGCGGCTCAAGCTGCCACAGAAACCACTGCCGCTGCTGAGCGAAGGAAAGCGGAACTTGGTCGAAATCACCACGGCTTTGTGGGATCGGCAACTGCGCAAGGCTCATGCCTTTCGATGCGAGCTTTTCAAGAAACAGCTTGCGCTGCGGCAGGGGCAGGCCAATGAAGCGTTTTACCAGTTCCATGTTTCTGTTATCCGTTTGCATCTCAAACTGCCTCAAGCTCGCTCATGAAGTCCTGGAGGTCGTCCAGGTCCGCATCGGTATTGGTATTCAAGCCACTGATCATGGCTGCGTATGCCTGCAGGTTTTCCGCCTGGAACAGCAAGGCGAGCGGCAGGTTGATGCCCAGCTCAACCTGCAGGCGAGCCATCACCTGGGTCGCGAGCAAGGAGTGGCCACCCAACTCAAAGAAGTTGTCGTGAAGGCCCACTTTGTCCAGCTTCAGCACATCGGCCCAGATCGCCGCAATCCGCTGCTCCAATGCACTTTGCGGCGCAGTGAACTGGCCCTGCAGCAGGCTGGCATCCGGTTGCGGCAGCGCCTTGCGATCCAACTTGCCGTTGCCGGTCAGCGGCAAGCTGGCCAGGAACAGCACATGAGCCGGCACCATGTAGTCCGGCAGGCTTGCCTTGAGCGCTTCGCGCAGGGAACCCCGCAGAAGAACCTGGCTTTCGAGGCTGTCCAGGACCGAGCTGTCACCCGGCACCACATACCCCACCAACTGCTTGCCTTGCGGGCCATCCTGAGCCAGCACCACGCCCTGACGCACAGCGCCCTGCTCCTGCAGGCGTGCTTCGATCTCACCCAGCTCGATACGGAAACCACGAATCTTCACCTGGTGATCAATTCGCCCCAGGTAGTCGATTACGCCATCACCGCCATAGCGGGCCAAATCGCCCGAGCGGTACAGGCGACCGCCCTGGCTATCGAAAGGGTTCGGCACGAAACGCTCAGCCGTCAACGCCGGACGACCGTGATAGCCACGCGCAAGGCCATCCTGGCCAATCATCAGTTCACCGTGGCTGCCTGGCACGATCGTGTTCAAGGTGCCGTCGAGCAAGTAGCAACTCAGGTCTGGAATGACCTCGCCAATGGGGCTGCTGCCAACATTCTTGAGATCATCCAGGCTGATCGGCCGGTAGGTCACATGCACCGTCGTCTCGGTGATGCCATACATGTTGATCAGGCGTGGCTGACGGTCGCCGAATACGTCGAGCCATGGCTTGAGGCTGCTCAGATCCAGCGCCTCACCGCCAAACACCACATACCGCAATGCCAGCTGGCTGCCGCCTCGCGCGGCTTCGCAGGCAAGCGGAATCAGTTGCTGGAATGCCGATGGCGTCTGGTTCAGCACCGTTACCTGCTCGCTGAGCAACAACGCATGGAAATCCTGCGAAGAACGCGCCACGTCTCGCGGCACGATGACCGCCTTGCCGCCATACAGCAGCGCGCCGTACAGCTCCCACACGGAAAAATCGAACGCGTAGGAGTGGAACACCGTCCACACGTCACTGGCGTCGAAGCGGAACCACTCCTGGGTGGCCGCGAACAAACGCACCACGTTATGGTGCGTCAACAGTGCACCTTTGGGCTTGCCAGTGGACCCGGAGGTGTAGATCACGTATGCCAGGTTCTGCGGCGATACCACGCAAGCCAGGTTGGCTTCGCTGTAGTCGGCCAGTGCCGTTTCGTCCAGATTCAGGCTTTGGATGCCTGTCGGAATGGGCAAGGCGTCACGCAAGTGGCTTTGGGTCAGCAACAAGCCGATGCCACTGTCCTCGAACAGGTAAGCGAGGCGATCCTGGGGGGACTCCGGGTCCAGCGGCACATAGGCGCCGCCCGCCTTGAGGATGCCGAGCAGGCCCACGACCATGTCCAGACTGCGCTCTACGGCAAGCCCCACCAGCACGTCGGGCCCCACGCCCAGTTCGCGCAGCTTGTGCGCCAGGCGGTTGGCGCGGCGGTTCAATTCGCCGTAGCTCAGTGTCTGAGCGCCAAAACTCACGGCGGGTGAACCAGGCGATAACTCGACCTGGGCTTCGATCAACTGATGGAGCGTGTGCTCGCTGGGGAATTTAGTCGGATTGCGGTTCCAGTCCTGAACGATCCGAGCCTGCTCATGCTCTGCCAACAGAGGCAGGTCGGTAATGCGCTGCTCTGGTTCGCGGACGATTCCCTGCAGTAGATTCAGCCAATGATTGGCCATGTGCTCGACGGTCTTGGCCTCGAACAGGTCGGTGGCATAGGTCAGCGCAGCACTGATGCCTTGCTCATGCTCGAAGGTATCCAGGGTCAGGTCGAACTTGGCCGTGTGGCTGTCCCAGGCCAGCTCTTCCATTTCCAGGCCTGGCAAACTGCGGCGCTCGCCTTTGGCCTGGGTCTGGTGGTTGTACATCACTTGGAACAGAGGGCTGTGGCTGAGGTTGCGTTCGGTCTGCAGGGCCTCCACCAGCTGTTCGAACGGCAGGTCCTGATGCGCCTGAGCGCCTAGCGCACGCTGCTTGACCTGTTGCAGCAGCTGATTGAAGGTCATCTGCAGGTCGAATTCGGCGCGCAGCACCTGGGTGTTGACGAAGAAGCCGATCAGCCGCTCGGTCTCGACCCGGTTACGGTTGGCGACCGGCACACCGACGCGGATGTCGGACTGCCCGCTGTAGCGGTGCAGCAATGCCTGGAAGCTGGCCAGCAACACCATGAAGGGCGTGGCGCCCTGTTGCTGGGCCAATTGCTTCAGCGCGCCAGCCAACGTGTTGTCGATGGCCACGGTAATTCGGGCGCCCTGATAGCTGCTTATCGCTGGCCGCGGCCGATCGGCAGGCAACGCCAGCACGGGTTGCTCGTCACCGAGTTGCGCCGTCCAGTAGGCCAGCTGTCGCGCCTGCTCGCCGGCCTCCATCCAGTTACGCTGCCAGGTGGCGTAGTCGGCGTACTGCACCGGCAGCACAGGCAGGTCCACCTTCTGCCCTTGGCTGTAGCCGTGGTAGAGCTGCACCAGCTCATTGATCATCACGGGCATCGACCAACCGTCGGACACGATGTGGTGCAGGGTCAGCACCAGCACATGTTCGTCCTGTGCCAGGCCCAGCAACTTCACCCGCAGCAGCGGGCCGGTTTGCAGGTCGAAAGGCAGATGAGCTTCGTGCTCGACATGACCACGCACGCTGGCGTCATCGGTCTGCTCCAACTGCTCGAACATCAACTTGAAGGGATTGTGCGGATGGACCACCTGCACGGCCTGCTCCGCTTCCAGGCGGAACGTGGTGCGCAGGGTCTCATGACGGGCGATCAAAGCCTCGAAGCTACGCTGCAGGGCACCCGTGTCCAAATGCCCTTTGAAGCGCAGGACGGACGAGAGGTTGTACGCGGTACCCACCTCGCCCAGCTGTGACAGAATCCATAGCCGCTGCTGGGCATAGGAAAGCAGTACCGGCGCTTCTGGATCCCTCGGGAGGATCGGCGTGACCCCATACAGGTTGACGCCTTGTTTCTTGAGCAAGGCTGCCAACGCCTTACGTTTTTGGGTGGACAACGATACGACTGTATCGAGCAGCTCTTGCACAGGGAATCTCCTAAGAAATCAGCTCTTCAATTTCCTCCGTAGTTAGACGATTGAGCACTGCCAAGGATTTAGGCCCCCCTCGTGCACGATTCCCGTAGGAGCGGCCTTGCGTCGCGAAAGGGCTGCGTAGCGGCCCCTGGGTCTCAGCTTCGCCGCCTAAATTGCTGGGGCCGCTACGCAGCCCTTTCGCGACGCAAGGCCGCTCCTACACCGTTTGCGCCATGGGTGAGAGACGCGTTTAGTCTGCCGCGCGCAAAGACTAGGAAATCAGCTCATCGAGCTCCTCCGTGCTCAAGCTTTCGAGTAATGCCAGCGACTTGGCCAATTGGTCCTGGGTGGTGTCGACGACTGGCGCCTTACCTTCGAGCTGACGACTGAAGTCGGCCAGTACAGGGAACTCGAAGAGTTCTTTCAGTTCGGCCGAAACACCAGCTTGCTCCTGTATGCGAACGATCACCGAGGTGGCCAGCAGGGAGTGACCGCCCAGCGCGAAGAAATTGTCGGTCAACCCGACCCTCTCCAGCTTCAGCACATCCGCCCAGATCGCCGCGATCTGCTGTTCCAGCTCGCTCTGCGGCGCTACGTACTCGCCTTGCAGTTGGCTGGCATCCGGCTGCGGCAGGGCCTTGCGGTCCAGCTTGCCGTTCGGTGTTACCGGCAGCTTGCCGAGCAGCAGCAGGTGCGCAGGCACCATGTAATCCGGCAGGCCGACCTTCAGCGCCTCCCGCAGGCTGTCGCGCAGTGCGCCCTCGTCTTGCGTGCTGTCGGCCGGTACCACATAACCCACCAACTGCTTGCCGCTCAGGCCATCCAGGGCCAGTACCACCGCCTCCTGCACACTCGGCAGCTCCAGCAGGCGCGCTTCGATTTCACCCAGTTCGATACGCAAACCGCGGATCTTCACCTGGTGGTCGATACGCCCGGCGTAGTCGATCACGCCGTCGGCGTCGTAACGTGCCAGGTCACCGGTGCGGTACAGACGCCCGCCGTTGTCGCTGAACGGGTCTGGCACGAAGCGTTCGGCAGTCAGCGCGGGGCGCTGGTGGTAACCACGGGCCAGGCCTACGCCCCCCAGGTACAGCTCGCCAGCACTGCCGCGTACCGCAGGTTGCAGGCTGCCTTCGAGGATGTGGGCCTTGAGGTTGTCGATCGGCTGGCCGATCGGCACGCTGATGCTTTCGTCCGGCTGGCAGGTCCAGTGGGTGACGTCGATGGCGGCTTCGGTCGGGCCGTACAGGTTGTACAGGCCGGCCGCTGGCAGGCGCTGCAGGGTCTGGCGGGCCAGCTCGGCGGGCAGCGCTTCACCGCTGCACACCACGCGTTTGAGGCTGACGCAGCTTTCCACTGCTTCGTGGGTCATGAACGCCTGCAGCATCGACGGCACGAAGTGCAAAGTGCTGATGGCGTACTGGTTGATGGTGTCGACCAGCAGTTGCGGGTCGCGGTGGGCACCTGGCTGGGCCATGACCAGACGGGCGCCGGTCATCAGCGGCCAGAAGAATTCCCACACCGACACGTCGAAGCTGAACGGGGTCTTCTGCAGCACGCTGTCGCTGGTATCCAGGCCGTAGGCTTTCTGCATCCACCACAGGCGGTTGACCAACGCCTGATGGCTGTTGCCGGCGCCTTTCGGGCGGCCGGTGGAGCCGGAGGTGTAGATCACGTAAGCGAGGTTCAGCGGCGCCACGTCGATGTTCGGGTTGGTGTCGCTGTAAGCACCGAGCTGCTCGGTGTCCAGGTCCAGGCTGCGCAGGCCGGCCGGGATCGGCAAGGCATCGCGCAGGTGCGACTGGGTCAGCAGCAAGGCGATGCCACTGTCGGCGAACATGTAGCTCAGGCGGTCTTGCGGGTATTCCGGGTCCAGCGGCACGTAGGCGCCACCGGCTTTGACGATGCCCAGCAGGCCGATGACCATCTCCAGGCTGCGCTCCATGGCGATGCCCACCAGCACGTCCGGGCCAACGCCCAGTTCACGCAGCTTGTGCGCCAGCTGGTTGGCTTGGCCATTGAGCTCGGCATAGCTCAGGGACTGCTCGCCAAACACCAGTGCCGGGGCGTGTGGGGTGGCGAACGCCTGGGCTTCGATCAGCGAATGGATGCTGCGCTGATCCGGGTACGCCGCTTGGGTGTCGTTCCAGCGCTCGACCATCAGTTGCTGTTCTTGCAGGCCCAGCATCGGCAGCTCGCCGACCACTGCCTGCGCATTGGCAACCAGCGCCTGCAGTACGTTGGCGAAGCAACCCGCCAGTCGGCCAATGGCCTCGTCGCTCCACAGCGCACGGTCGTGGCTGTAGTGCATCGACAGGGTCGCGCCCAGTTCCACCACCAGGGTCAGCGGGTAGTTGGTCTGCTCCTGCACGGCCACGTCGCCAAAGCGCAACCCGCCAGGCGCGCCTTGCTGCAAGGCCTCGGACACCGGGTAGTTCTCGAACACCAGGATGCTGTCGAACAGCGCATCACCGCCCTGCCCTGCCCAGCGCTGCACGTCATACAGCGGGGTGTGCTCGAACTCGCGCACGGCCAGGTTGCTGGCCTGCACCTGGCCAATCCATTCGGCCACGGTCTGTTCGGCACGGGGTGCGCCGATCACCGGCAGGGTGTTGATGAACAGGCCGATCTGCTCTTCGACCCCAGCCAGGTCTGCCGGGCGACCCGCTACCGTGGCGCCGAAGCACACGCTGGCCTGGCCAGTGCAGCGCTGCAACAGCAGCAGCCAGGCCGATTGCACCAGGGTGTTGACGGTAACGCGGTTGGCGCGGGCAAAGGCTTCGATGCGCGCCGTCTGCTCCGCATCGAAGGCCAGGCGATGATCACCGTAGCCGGTGCCTGCAACCCCTGCGCTACCGGCAATGGCCTGGGCCAGCCGGGTCGGCTCGTCGAGCCCGGCCAGCTGGGCCTTCCAGAAGCTTTCGGCAACCGCTGTGTCCTGGCCTTGCAGCCAGGCGATATAGTCGCGGTAATGCGTGGCTTGGGCCTGTGGCGCCAGCCCCGCGTAACGTTGCAGCACTTCGCCCAGCAAACGCGAGGTGCTCCAGCCATCCATCAGGATATGGTGGTTGGTGTAAATCAGGTGGTGGCGCGCCTCGCCCGTGCGCACCAAGGCCAGCCGCAGCAGCGGCGCCTCGGCCAGTTTGAAGCCGCGCTGGCGCTCGCCCTCGGCCAAGGCCTGCAAGGCGGCTTCCAGCGCCGGCTGGCCACGCCAGTCATGCTCGCTGCACGGCAACGCTACCGACTTGCGCACCACTTGCACGGCCTGCTCCAGCTCGCCCTGCAGCACGAACCCGCTGCGCAGGATGTCATGGGCATCGAGTGCGGCCTGCCAAGCCTGCTTGAAGCGCTGCACATCCAGCCCTTCGACATCGACCCGCAACTGGTTGATGTAGTTGCCGGCCTGCTGGTCGTAGAGGGTGTGGAACAGCATGCCCTGCTGCATCGGCGACAGCGGGTAGACATCGGCGATCTGCCCCGGGGCCAGCGGCAAGCTGTCCAGCTGGGCCTGGGTGAGTGCCGCCAGCGGGAAGTCCGACGGCGTCACGCCCTGGTGCTGAGCCTGGCAGCAATGCTCGACCAGCTCGGCCAACGCCTGCTCGTAGGCCTGGGCCAGGTGCTGGATGGTTTCCGGGCGGTAGACGTCTTCGCTGTAGGTCCACTCCAGGAACAGCTCGCCGCCGTACACCTGGCCGGTGATGCTCAGCCAGTTGCCCAACTGCGCACCGGCGCATTGGGTGCGGCCGGCGCTTTCGCCGCTAGGGCTGAACGATGCCGCGTCGGCGGCGGTGAAACTGCCGTCGAACTGGCCCAGGTAATTGAAGGTGACGCGTGCCTGCGCGGCGCCGCTGAGCCGCTCGCGGGTCTGGGCATCGCCCAGGTAGCGCAGCAGGCCATAGCCGATGCCTTTGTCCGGCACGGCGCGCAGTTGCTCCTTGATCGCCTTGATCGACTCGCCAACGGCCTGGCCAGGGGCCAGACGTACCGGGAACAGGCTGGTGAACCAGCCGACCGTGCGGCTGAGGTCAAGGTCGTCGAACAGGTCTTCGCGGCCATGGCCTTCCAGTTGCACCAGCACCTCATCCTGCGCGCTCCACTGGCACAGCGTGCGCGCCAGCGCGGTCAGCAGCAGGTCGTTGATCTGCGTGCGATAGGCAGCGGGGGCCTGCTTCAGCAACTGCGCGGTACGCGCAGCATCCAGGCGCGACGCGGCAGTGCGGGCGTGCTGGTTGCCCAGGCTGCCCTGCGGGTTGTCACGCGGCAGTTCTGCCGGGCTGCCTTGCAGCACCTGCAGCCAGTAGTCGCCCTGTGCCTGCAGCGCCGAGCTGCTGGCATGCGCAACCAGCCGCTCGGCCCAGGTTTTCACCGAGCAGGTCTTGGCTGGCAGGCTTACGGGCTGACCTTTCAGGCGTTGCTGATAAGCCTCTTGCAGGTCCTCGAGCAGCACCCGCCAGGACACGCCGTCCACCACCAGGTGGTGAATGACCAACAGCAAGCGCTGCTGGCCATCGGCGAGGTCGAACAGTTCGGCACGCAGCAGCGGGCCTTGCTCAAGGTTCAAGCTGGCCTGCACCTCGGTGCCAGCGGCGTCCAGTTCGCCCAGCGCTGCGAGGCTGCGCTGGCGCACCAGCGGCGCACTGTCCAGGGCCTGGAAGCGGGCCTGCCACTGGCCGTTCTGGCGGCTGAAGCGCAGGCGCAAGGCATCGTGCTGCTCCAGCACCGCACGCAGGGCCGACTCCAGGTGTTCCACCTGCACGCGCTGGGCCGGTTTCAACAGCATCGACTGGTTCCAGTGCCCTGGCTGGGCGATGTCCATCTCGAAGAAGCGCGCCTGCGCGGGCAGCAGCACCACTTCACCGCTGACAGCGGTGTCCACCGGGGCAGCGGCTGCCGGTTGCTTGGCTTCGATGCGCTTGGCGACCTGGGCCAGTTGGCCGACGGTCTGCTGTTCGAACAGCTGCTTGGGGGTGATCTTGATGCCCTGGCGCTTGGCCCTGGCGATGATCTGCAGGCTGAGGATCGAATCGCCGCCCAGCTCGAAGAAGTTGTCGCTGCTGCCCACGCGTTCCAGCTTGAGCACGTCGGCCCATACCGCGGCCAGCTTCTCCTCGATGTCGCCTTCAGGCGCCACGTAACCACGGCTTACCGCGCCCGGCGCCGGCAAGGCGCGCTTGTCGAGCTTGCCGTTGGCGGTCAGCGGCAGACGCTCGAGCAACAGCACCTGCGCAGGCACCATGTAGTCGGGCAAGCGGGCCTGCAGTTGCGCCTGCAACTGCGGCACGGTCACGCCCGCTTCGGCCACCACGTAGGCCACCAGTTGCAGGCGCTCGGCATCGCCTTCCAGCGGCAATGCCAGGACCACGGCGTCGCTGACATCGGGCAGCCCGGCGAGCACGCGACCGATTTCACCCGGTTCGACGCGATAGCCACGGATTTTCACCTGGTCATCGGCACGCCCGATAAATTCCACCAGGCCTTCAGCGCTCAACCGCGCCCGGTCGCCGGTGCGGTACAGGCGGGCGCCATCGGCCGCCGGCACGAAGCGTTCGGCCGTCAGCGCGGGCTGGCCCAGGTAACCCTGGGCAACGCCCTGGCCACCCAGGTAGAGCTCGCCGACCACCTGCGGCGCCAGCGGGTTGAGGTAGCCATCGAGCACTTCGGCGCAGGCATTGCCCAGCGGGCGACCGACCGGCACCGTGCGGCAGTTGGCCAGGCGCTGGTCGGGTTCGAAGGTGAGCACGCCGACCGTGGTCTCGGTCGGGCCGTAGTGGTTGATGACGCGGCATTCGGGGCGCAATGCGCGGATTTTTTCCAGCAGGCTCCAAGGGCATGCTTCACCGCCCAGAATCAGTGCTTCAGCAGGCAGCACATCGGCGGCGCAGGCAGCCTGCAGCAGGCCCTGCAGGTGGCTTGGCACCAGCTTCACCACGCCCACCTGATGCTGCGCCATGTAGCTGGCGAAACCATCCGGGTCGAAGGCCAGCTCCTGCGGTAGCAAATGCAGCAAGCGGCCCGAGGCCAGGGCGCCGAACAGTACGGTGTGGCCAAGGTCGGCGGCGGTGGTGGACACCATGGCCATGCTCGCCCCGACCGGCAGTTGCAGGCGTTCGAGCACAGCCTGGATATAGCTGGCCAATGCCCCGTGGCTGACCACCACGCCCTTGGGCTGGCCGGTCGAACCCGAGGTGTAGATCAGATAAGCCGGCTGCTCAGGGCTGACCGCGACCGCCACCGGGCTGTCGCTGCAGGCCGCCCACGTCGGGGGCTCGCAGGCAACCGCCTGCAAGCCGTCGAGGCCAGCGAAGCGGGTATCGCCAGGCTCATGCAACAGCACGGCGGCGCCGCTGTCGACGATCAACTGCTGCAGGCGCTCTTGCGGCTGCTGGGTATCCAGCGGCAGGTAGGCGGCGCCGGTCTTGAGCACCGCCAGCAAGGCCGTGACCCAATCGATGGAGCGCGGCAGGCACAGGGCAACGATGCTGCCGGCACCGACGCCACGCTGGCGCAGGTAGTCGGCTACGCGGTTGGACGCAGCGTCCAGCCCGCCCTGGGTCATGAAGCGCTCACCAGCGCGCACGCCGCCCTGGGCCTGCCCTTGCGCCATCGCCTGGTGCCACAGGGCGAGGAAGTCGCGGTGCGGGTAGGTTTCTGCTGCGGTCGGCTGCTGCGCCGCTACCTCCAGGTGGTCGACGATCGGCTGCTGTTGGGCATGGCTCAGCACGTCCAGCACGCGCCGCAGCGAATCGGCGAGGCGCTGGATGGTGGCGGGTTCGAACAGGTCGGTGGCGTAGGTAAAGTACCCCTCGATGCCATCGGGTTTATCCGAGAAGTCGAACGCCAGGTCGAAGCGCGCATCGCCACCTTCACGGGCGAAGCCTTCCACCTCCAGCGTGCCCAGGCGCTTGCGCGACGCGTCGCCCGCCGCCACGTGCTGGTTGATCTTGAACTGGAACAGCGGGTTGTGGGCCAGGTTGCGCTCTGGCAGCAAGGCATCGACCAGGTGCTCGAGCGGCAGCTCCTGGTGCGACTGAGCGCCGCCGATCACGTCCTTGACCTGCTCTAGCAGCTCGGCGAAGGTCGCGCGTTCGTCTACCTGCACGCGCAGCACCTGGGTGTTGATGAAGAAGCCGATCAGGCCTTCCAGCTCCTTGCGGTTACGCCCCGCATTCGGCGCGCCGATGCGGATGTCCGACTGCCCGCTGTAGCGCGACAGCACCACCGCCATGGCCGCCAGCATCAGCACGAACAGCGTGTGCCCGCCCTTGCGCGCCTGGCTGCGCAGCGCTTCGGCCTGCTCGGCGCCAATCTGCAGTTTGAGCACTGCGCCGCGGTAGCTCGGCGTGGCGGGCCGTTCGAAGTCCAGCGGCAGGCTCAGCAGCGGCTGCTCGTCACCCAGTTGCGCCTGCCAATACGCCAGCTGGCGCTGGGCCTCACCGGCCTCGAGCCAGGCGCGCTGCCAGATCGCATAGTCGGCGTACTGGATCGGCAGGGCCGGCAATTGCGCCTCGCGGCCTTCAGCCAGGGCGGTGTACAGCTGGATGAACTCCTGCACCAGCAAGTCGCTCGACCAGCCGTCGGAGATGATGTGGTGCATGCTCAGGGCCAGCACGTGGTGCTCGGCGCTCAGGCGCAGCAGGGTGACCCGCATCAGCGGCCCGGTCAGCAGGTCGAACGGTTGCTTTAGCGCGGCATCGACGGCTTCGCTCAAGGCGGCTTCATCGTCGCCCGCCTGGAACTCGACCACGTCCAGCACCAGCGGGCAGGCGCCGAGAATCTCCTGGTGGAACTCGCCTTCATCCGAAACGAAGCGCGTACGCAGCGACTCATGACGGCTGACCAGCGCATCCAGCGCCTGCTGCAGCACCGTTAGCTCCAGAGCGCCCTTGAGGCGCACGGCCATCGGCACGTTGTAGGCCGGGCTGTCGGGTTCCAACTGCCAGAGAAACAGCAGGCGCTGCTGGGCAAACGACAAGGGAATGCGCGCCAGGCCCTGGCGTGCAGGCACGATGGGCAGCAGGCGGAAGCTCTGCCCGGTGGCCTGCATTTTCGCCAGGATCTGCTGACGCTGCTCCACAGGCAGGCTGACGAAGCGTTGGGCAATGCGTTGTGCGGGGGTGAGTTGCATGTCAGGCCTCGGTGAATTCGTTCATCATTTTTTCGATATCGCTCAGGCCGTCGTCGCTCAGCGACAGGCCTTGTTCATCCAGTGCCTGGGCGAACGCGCGCAGCTCGGGGTGGGCGAAGATCAGCCGCAGCGGTATGTCCAGGCCCAGTTCCACGTTGATGCGCGATACCGCTTGCGCCGCCAGCAGGGAGTGGCCGCCGAGTTCGAAGAAGTTGTCGTTCAGGCCGACCTGGCCGAGGTTGAGCAACTGCGCCCAGATCTGCGCCAGTTGCTGTTGCAGTTCGGTCTGCGGCGCTTCGTAGTCGTGCTGTGGCTGGCTGGGGTCGGGCAATGGCAGCGCCTTGCGGTCGAGCTTGCCGCTGGGGGTCAGCGGCATGCTCGGCAGGGTCACCAGGTAGGACGGGATCATGTAGTCCGGCAGGCTGGCCTTGAGGTACTGCTTGAGGGCCTGGCGCAGATCGCCGCTGGCGCCTTCAGCAGGTACCGCGTAGGCGCACAGCTGCTTGCCGCTGGGCAGGTCGATGGCCAGTACCGTCGCCTCGCGAACGTCCGGGTGTGCGCGCAGGTACTGCTCGATCTCGCCCAGTTCAATGCGAAAGCCACGCACCTTCACCTGGTGGTCAGCCCGCCCGCGATAGGCCAGTTGCCCATGTGGGTCGTAGTAGCCGAGGTCGCCGGTACGATACAGGCGGCCACCGCCCACGCTGTCGAACGGGTCGGGGATGAAGCGCTCGGCCGTCAGCGACGGGCGCTGGTGGTAACCCCGCGCCAGGCACCCTGCCCCGCCAATGAACAGCTCGCCAGAGACGCCCACTGGGGTCGGCGCCAGGCCATCGTCCAGCGCGTGCAGGGTACGGCCCGGCAGCGCTCGGCCAATCGGTACACCGCCCTGGCTGATCTGCGCGGGCGTCATCTGCGAGCAGTCGAAGGTGGTGGCGACCACGGTCGCTTCGGTCGGCCCGTAGGTGTTCAACAGACGCACCGCCGGCGGCCCATCGGCCAGCCAGGCGCGCAGGGCGTCTTCCGGCACCGCTTCACCGCCAACGTGGATCTGTTTGAGCCGGCCATAGGCCTCTGGCCCGCGACGCTCCAGGGCCAGCAGGCGCCAGTAGGCGGCGGGCAAGTCGGCCACGGTCACACCGTGGCGGTTGATTTCGTCCAGCAGGGTGGCGGTGTCCCACAGCCGCAGGTCGCGCAGCACCACGCAAGCGCCTTGCGCCAGCGGCGGGAAGAACTGCTCGATAAAGCCGTCGAAGCTGAAGGTGGCGAACTGCAGCACGCGATCACTCGGGCTCAGGCGTGAGTAGTCGGCGGCCACCTGGCAGAACACCGACAGCGCATGGTGGTCGATGGCCACGCCCTTGGGCATGCCGGTGGAACCCGAGGTGTAGATGACGTAGGCCAGGTTGTGCAGCGCCACCAGGTTAGGCAGCGGCTCGGCCGGCCAGGCGTGCAGCCACTGGGTGCCGGGTTCGAGCACCAGGCAAGGCAGCTGCGGGTCCAATTGCAAACGCGCCAACGACGGCGCATCGGCCAGCAGCAGGCCGATGCCGCTGTCTTCGACCATATACGCCAGGCGCTCTTGCGGGTAGTCCGGGTCCAGCGGCACATAGGCACCGCCGGCCTTGTGGATGGCGATCAGCGCCAGCGCCATGCCCAGGCCACGCTCGACGGCCACACCCACCAGGCAGTCAGGGCCTACGCCCATTGCACGCAGGCGGTGGGCCAACTGGTTGCTGCAGCGGTCCAGCTCGGCATAGCTCAGTTGCTGATCATCGAAGATCAGCGCCACGGCGTCTGGCTGCGCACGCGCCTGGCGCTCCAGCAACTGGTGGGCGCACAGGCCGCTGCTGGCTGCTGGCGCTGGGTTCCAGCCATGGGTCAGCTGGCGACGCTCATCGTCGCCCAGGAAGTCCAGCTCGGCGATGCAGCGCTGTGGCTCGGCGCAGATGGCTTCGAGCAGCGCTTGCCAATGCCCGGCCATGCGCTCGATGCGCGGCGCATCGAACAGGTCGGTGGAGTAGTTGAACGAGGCGGTCACGCCGTCGGAGCGCTCCAGGGTATTGAGCGAGATGTCGTACTGCGCGCCCGGCTCCAGCAAGTCCACTTCGCGGACCTTGAGGCCCTGCAGAGCATCGCTGGACACCTGCTCGCCCAGGTCGCGCAAATGGTTGTAGAGCACCTGGAAGAACGGGTTCACGCCCTGGTCGCGCTCTGGGTACAGGGCCTCGGCAACCTCCAGGAACGGCACGTCCTTGTTGGCCTGCGCCTGCAGGGTGGTTTCCTTGATCGCCGCCAGCAACTGCGGGAACGGCAGGCTGCCATCGACGCCGACCCGCGCCACCACCACGTTGATGAAGAAGCCGATCAGCCCTTCGAGCTCCAGGCGGTTGCGGTTGGTCACTGGGACACCGATATTGATCGTGTCCTTGCGGCTGTAGCGCGACAGCACGATGGCGTAGGCCGCCAGAAACACATGGAACAGCGTGGCATTGGACGCCACCGCCAGGGCCCTCAGGCGCTCGGTGAGGGCCAACGGCAGGCGCAGGTCGAAGCGGCTGCCCTGGTAACTTTTGGCCGGCGGGCGAATACGGTCGGCGGGCAGTTCGAGCACTTCGAAATCGTCCTCCAGGCGCGCCTTCCAATAGTCGATCTGTGCCTGCATCTGCCCCTCGGCCAGCCATTTGCGCTGCCAGGCGGCGAAGTCGGCGTACTGCACCGGCAGCGGCTCGATGGCCCTTGCCTGGCCGCTGGCAGCCGCGTTGTAGGCAGCAGCGAACTCGCGTACCAGCAGGCTCATCGACCAACCGTCAGAGACGATGTGGTGCAAGGTCAGCGACAGCAGGTGCTCGTGCGCATGCACCTTGAACAGGCGCGCACGCAGCAGCGGGCCGTGCTCCAGGTCGAACGTGGTAAAGGCTTCGGCTTCGAGCTTGCGCATCTGCGCGGCCTCGTCTTGGCCGCTGAGGTCTTCGAAGCCGATCGGTACCGAAGCGGCGGGCAGAATGCGCTGCCACGGCAAGCCGTTGGCTTCGACGAACACCGTGCGCAGTGATTCGTGGCGTGCCACCAGTGCATCCAGCGCGGCCTGCACGGCTGCGCGGTCGAGGGCGCCTTGCATGCGCACGGCCATCGGTGTGTTGTAGGCCAGGCTTTGCGGGTTGAGTTTCCAGAACAGCCACTGGCGGTTTTGCGAGCGGGACACCGGCAGCGGCTGCTGGCGGTCGAGGATCTCGATCTCCAGCCCCGCGCCCTGCTCGCCCTCGGCCACGGCCTGGGCAAAGGCCTGCAGGTCGAGCGTGTCGAACAGGGTGCGCAGCGGGATGTCCAGGCCCAGGTGCTTGCGCACCCGCGACACGGCCTGGGTGGCCAGCAGCGAATGCCCACCCAGGGCAAAGAAGTTGTCGCCCAGGCCCACCTGCGGCACCTGCAGCACCTCGGCCCAGATCTGCGCCAGCTGCACCTGCAACGGGGTTACCGGTGCCTGGTAGGCCACCTGGGTGGCGACCGGCGCGGGCAGCGCCTTGATGTCGACCTTGCCGTTGACCGTCACCGGCAGGCGCTCCAGTACCATCAGGTGGGTGGGTACCATGTGCTCGGGCAGCAGCCCTTTGAGCGTGGCGCGAATCGCCTCCTGCCAGGCCTGGCTGTCTGCCGGCATCTGGCTGGGCACCAGCCAGGCCGCCAGTTGCAGCTCCGGCGCCTGACCCTGGACCCGCACCAGGGCATTGGCGACGCCCTCCAGCCCACGCAGCTGGTTCTCGATTTCGGCCAGCTCCACGCGGTAGCCACGGATTTTCACCTGGCCGTCCATGCGCCCGGCGAACTGCAGCTCGCCGGTAGCGCTCTGCCGTACCCAGTCGCCGCTGCGGTACAAGCGCTCGCCATTACCGTTCGGGTCGGGCACAAAACGCTCAGCAGTCAACGCCGGGCGGGCGAGGTAGCCACGGGCAAGGCCTGCCCCGCCGATGTACAGCTCGCCTTTGGCCTTGGCCGGCAAGGGCTGCAGGCAGCAGTCGAGCACGCTGACGCGTGCATTGGCCAGCGGTTGGCCGAGCGAAGCCTGGTTGTCCAGTTCGGCCACCAGCACGCCGACCGTGGTCTCGGTCGGGCCGTAGTGGTTGAACACCTTGAGTGCTGGGGCCAGCGCGCGGATCTTGCCGAGCAGGCCCGGGCTGATGGCTTCGCCGCCCAGTACCAGGCACTGCCCCGGCAGTGCCGAGCGGCCTGCGACCAGCATGGCCTCCAGGTGCGAGGGCACGATTTTCAGTGCATCCACCTGGTGCTGCGCCAGGTAGGCCGCGAAGCCTTCGGCATCCAGTACCTGATCGCGCAGCAGCAGGTGCAAGGTCTGGCCGCCACACAGGGCGCCGAATAGCATGGTGTGGCCGAGGTCCGCAGCCGGGGTCGAGACCTGCGCCATGCTGTGGATCTGGCTCATCGGCAGGCGCGCGGCGATGCCCTCGACATAGTTGCCCAACGCGCCATGGCTGATTGCTACGCCCTTGGGCTGGCCGGTGGTGCCGGAGGTGTAGATCACGTAGGCGAGGTTGGCCGCTGCAACGGCACGCCGTGGGGCGCTTTCACGAGCGGCCTGGGTGTGTTCCCAGGCCAGCCGATGGACGCCACCTGGCAGCGCTGCCTGCCAATTGCCGGGCGCCAGCACCAGGCGGGTGCCGCTGTCGGCGAGCATGTAGGCCAGGCGTTCGGCCGGTTGCTCGGGCTCCAGTGGCAGGTAGGCGCCGCCCGCCTTGAGCACGCCGAGGATGCTGGCGAGCATGCCGACGCTGCGGTCGGCCAGCACGCCGACCAGGGTGTCCGGCTGCACGCCAGCTTCGACCAGCCTGTCGGCGATGGCTTCGGCACGGGCATCGAGCTCGGCAAAGCTGGCCGCCTCGCCTGCAGCCATCACGGCGGTGCGCTCGGGGTGGCGCTGGGCAGCCTCGGCAAAGCGCTGGTGGACCAACAACGGCTCGGCGGCCTGCCCATGCGCATTCAGGGTGGCGGCCAGGCCTGGCAACGGCAACTCGCCCACCGCACCGGGGGCCTCGTCGGCCAGCGCCTGCACCAGCGCCAGCCATTGTTCGCCAAGGGCCTCGACAGTGGCCGCATCGAACACATCGAGGGCATAGGTGAAGGAAGCATGCAGCTGGCCGGCCCGCTCGTGGGTATCCAGTGCCAGGTCGAAACGGGCGCTGTGCTTTTGCAGGGTGATCGGTGCCAGGCTCAGCCCGGAGCGGGTCTTGATGGCTTCGACATCCGCCACCTGGGCCTGGTGGTTGAACAGCACCCGGAACAGCGGGCTCTCGGTGCTGCGCGGCAGCTCCAGGGCCTCGACCAGTTGTTCGAACGGCAGGTCCTGGTGGCTTTGCGCGCCCACGGCGGTTTCGCGCACGCGCTGCAGCAGGCCGGCGATATCCAGCAGTGGGTCGATTGCGGTGTGCAGCACCTGGGTATTGATGAAGCAGCCGATCAGGCCCTGGCTTTCGGCACGGTTGCGGTTGGCAATGGGCACCCCGACGCGGACGGCGCTCTGCCCGCCATAGCGCTGCAGCAGCAGCTTGAAGGCTGCCAGCAGGACCATGAACAGGGTGACGTTGTGCCGACGCGCCAGGCCGCGCAGGCGTTCAGCGACATCGGCGGCAATCGGGAATTCGTGACGCGCGCCGCGGTAGTTCGGCCGGCCGCTGCGGGCGCGGTCCAGTGGCAGCTCCAGCGGCGAGTGATCGTCGCCCAGGCGCGCCTGCCAGTACGCCAACTGGCGGTCCTGCTCGCCAGCCTGAAGCCAACTGCGCTGCCACAGGGCGTAGTCGCGGTACTGGATCGGCAAGGGTTCGAGTGTGGCTTCGGTGCCGGCCACGGCGGCATCGTAGAAGTGCAGGAACTCGTCGATCAGCACGTTCATCGACCAGCCATCGGCGACGATATGGTGCAGGGTCAGCAGCAGCACATGGTCCTGTTCTGCCAGTTGCAGCAGGCGCACGCGCAGCAGCGGGCCGGCGGCCAGGTCGAAGGGGGCCAGGGCTTCTTCTTCGGCGATGGATTCGAGGGCGTGATGGCGGGCCTCTTCGGCCAGCTCGCTCAAGCCGTCCTGGCGCAACTGCAGCGGGGCGGCGGCTGCATCGACTTGCTGACGCACATCATCGCCGTCGGCGACGAAGCGGGTGCGCAGGGTTTCGTGGCGGGCCACCAGGGCATCGAAGGCGTGCTGCAGGGCCACCCGGCTCAGCGGGCCATGCAGGCGCACGGCCATGGGCAGATTGTAGGCTGCGCCTTGGGGGTCGAGCTGCCAGAGGAACCACATGCGCCGCTGCGCGTAGGACAGCTGGTCACGCTCGTCGACCTCGACACCTGGCGCGATCGGCAGCACGGAGAAGTCCATGCCCTCGCCCTGCAGCGCCTTGAGGAACAGGCGGCGCTTGTCGGGGCTGAGTTCGATGAAGCGGCGAGCGAGTTTGAGCGTCTGTTCAGCATTCATGTCGAGCGATGTCCTGGCAGTCGAGCGGTAACTGTCAGACGAAGGCATGGGGGGCTGATTTAGGGGCGCAGGAATTTGGGGGGGGGCGGTGGGTGCATGCCTTGAGGTTTGCAGCGCCCTGGAGATCGAGCGCCGCCCGCGCGGCGCTTCGCGGGGCAAGCCCGCTCCCACATCCGTTTCGGGCCAGTGAGTCCTGTTATATAGGCGCGCGACCCCTTGTCTGTACGACGCTATATCGAGGCGGGCGCCAAGGGGCCGCGCGCCAATGCTTCAGGAATAATTGGCCCGAAACAAATGTGGGAGCGGGCTTGCCCCGCGAAGCGCCGCGCGGGCGGCGCTCGATCTCCAGGGCGCTGCAAACCTCATGGCATGCACCCCTGCCCCCCAAAAAAACCCAATCAACGCAAAACCTGCGAATACCCCTCCGCCATCGCCACCACCACCTTGCGCTTCCCGGTAAACGGCGACCGCGCATGGGCCGCAAGCATGTTGTCGAGCATCAGCACATCATTCTCCAGCCAAGGAAAACTGACCGTGCACTCATCCAGCACCCCACGCACTTCATCGAGCAGCGAATCCTCGATGGTCGAACCATCGCCGTAATACACATTCCGCGGCAGGTCCTCCTCCTCGACAATGTCCATCAGCGACTCCCGCACCTCCGGCTGCAAGTTCGAGACATGGAACAGGTGCGCCTGGTTGAACCAAACGTCCTCCCCCGTCACCGGATGGCGCGCCACCACCTGGCAGCGCTGCCGGGTGCGCAGTTCGCCATCTTCCTTCCAGATGCATTCAATGGCATGCGCCCGGCAGTACGCCTCGACCTGGCGTGGGTCTTCGGTGTTGAACACCTGCGACCACTCCACATCCAGCCCATTACCGTAGTTGCGCACATACATCAGCCCCTTCTCGACCAACCGCTCGCGAATACGCGCCGGCATCCGCCGGTAGACCTCGCGGCTGTCGGCAATCGGCGTCTCACCCCCGGTCTCGGCAGGGATCACGCTGTAGAACCAGATCTTCATCGGCCACTCGAGGGTATAGGCCTGTTCGTTGTGCAAGGGGATGCTCTGGTGCGCCGGGTATTCGGTCGAGGTGTACACCCCTTTGGTCACGTTGCTGCGCGGCGTGGAGCCGAACTCGTAGTTGAGCAGCGGGTGGCCGAAGGCGGCAGCGAACTGGCGGAAAGCCTCGGCCCCACCCACCTGGAAGCCCCTGAACAGGATGCCGCCCGCATGCAGCAGGTGGCGTTCCACCAGCGGCTTCAGTTCTTCGAATGCGTCGAGCAGGTCGATGCCGGGCTCTGGCGCGCGCACCAGCAGCGGCAGGTCGCCGCGGGCGGCGTCCAGGGGTTCGATCGCAAAGCTCAGCAATTCACTCATGTACCGTCACCTCAAGCCAGGGCCGCCATGGCGGCGAAATCGGATGCTGCGCCATCAGGGCGCCTGACTAGATGAACGAGCGTGCCCGGCAGAAATTCACCCGCCCCCACTCACAAGGTAAAGCGAGCGCGCGCCGGTTCGTCTGAACGATGTGCACCCTTTTATCGTCCAGGAACCTTACATGACACGCCAGCTTCTGCTCCTCGCCCTGCTTGCCGCGGCCCCTGCCGTGGCCTGGTCGGCCGTGGACTGCGCCGTAGAGATCCACGGCACCGACCAGATGACCTTCGACAAGGCCGAAATCACCGTACCCAAGGCCTGCACGTCGTTTACCGTCACCCTCGCCCACCCCGGCCAGATGCCCAAGAACGTCATGGGCCACAACTGGGTACTGAGCACCCAGGCAGACATGCAAGGCGTGCTGGACGATGGCCTGAAGGCCGGTGAGGCACAGGATTACGTGATGCCAGGCGACACCCGGGTGCTTGCCCACACCCGCCTGATCGGCGGCGGTGAAACAGACAGCGTCACCCTCGACACCCGGTCGTTGAAGGCAAGGACCGCCTACAGCTTCTACTGCTCGTTCCCGTTCCACAGCACCTTGATGAAGGGCACCCTGGCCCTCGGGAGCTGACCCCGCTGCGCCGCCCACCCCCACTCCATCACCGAGATCGCGCTTCATGAAAACGTCTTCCCCCGGGGCCATCCGCGAATTGCTGGGCCTGCTGAAACCCTACCGCCCGGCGGTCATCGTCTCGGTGCTGCTGGGCATGGTCGGCGGCTTGGCCGTGACCGCGCTGCTGGCCACCGTCAACCAGGGCCTGCATGCCGCCGACGGCATGAGCCAGGGCGTGATCCTGGCCTTCGCCGGCCTGTGCGTACTGGCACTGGTGAGCAGCGTGGCCGCCGACAGCGGCACCAACTACGTCGGCCAGAAGGTCATTGCCCGGTTGCGCAAAGACCTGGGCGCCAAGGTGCTGTCTGCGCCCATCGAGCAGATCGAGCGCTACCGCACCCACCGCCTGATCCCGGTGCTGACCCGCGACGTCGACACCATCAGCGACTTCGCCTTCGCCTTCGCGCCGCTGGCGATCTCACTCACCACCGTGATCGGCTGCATGGCCTACCTGGCCTGGCTGTCGTGGCCGATCTTCCTCATCACCCTGGTGGCGATCGGCATTGGCAGCGCGATTCAGTATGTCGCCCGGCAAAAAGGCGTGGCCGGCTTCAACGCCGCCCGCGACGCCGAGGACAACCTGCAAAAGCACTACTCGGCGATCGCCGAAGGCGCCAAGGAGCTGCGCATCGACCGCCGCCGCCGCCACGCCATGCTGACCCGCAATATTCAGGGCACGGCGGACTTCATCGCCAACACCCACATCCGCTCCATCAACATTTTCGTGGCAGCCAAGAGCCTGGGCTCGATGCTGTTCTTCGTGGTCATCGGCTTGACCCTGGCCCTGCAATCGCTGTGGCCGAGCAACGACCCAGCGGTGATGAGCGGCTTCGTGCTGGTGCTGCTGTACATGAAAGGCCCGCTGGAGACGCTGATCGGCAACCTGCCGATTCTCGGCCGCGCCCAGGTGGCGTTCCGCCGCATCGCCGACCTGTCCGAGCGCTTCTCCTCGCCCGAACCGCACCTGCTGCTGGACCAGCCGGTCAAACGCAGCGCCCCGGGCAGCGCCCACCTGGAGCTGCACAATGTCGAATACGCCTACCCACCGGTGGACGGCAAAGAGCCGTTTCGCGTGGGGCCGGTGAACCTGAGCATCGAGCCGGGCGAGATCCTGTTCATCGTCGGTGAGAACGGCTGCGGCAAGACCTCGCTGATCAAGCTGCTGCTGGGCCTGTATACCCCGCAGCGCGGCGAAGTGCGCCTGAACGGCGTGGCAGTCGGGCCGGAAGGGCTGGACGATTATCGCCAGCTGTTCACCACCGTGTTCGCCGATTACTACCTGTTCGAAGACCTGCCCGAGCACGAGCACAGCCTGCCGAGTGATGCCACGCGCTACCTGGAGCGGCTGGAGATTGCGCACAAGGTCAGCGTGCGCGATGGCGCGTTCACCACCACCGACCTGTCGACCGGGCAGCGCAAGCGCCTGGCGCTGGTCAATGCATGGCTGGATGGCCGGCCGGTGCTGGTGTTCGACGAATGGGCGGCCGACCAGGACCCGACCTTCCGCCGGGTGTTCTATACCGAGCTGCTGCCGGACCTGAAGCGGCTGGGCAAGACCATCATCGTGATTTCGCATGATGACCGGTACTTCGATACGGCGGACAAGGTAGTGCACCTTAGCCGCGGGAAGGTGGTTGAGGCGCTGGAGCCGGCGTGAGATAGCGTTGTGAGGGCTTGAGGGGCGGTCAGGGAAATGACCGCCCTTTTTTGTGCGCGCTGAGAATGCATGGGGGCAGCAAGGGGCTTGTCTTGGTAGTTATAGCGCCTGGGAGATCGAGCGCCGCCCGCGCGGCGCTCGATATATGCACCCCTGCAAAACTAAAGACAGGCACATAGTTGCCTTCACCCTATCGCCCGACGAACACATCGCAGCCATCCGCCCACAACATTTCGCGAAAAGCCCGTCAGTCCGCCAACTGGTCAACCCTCTATATCCGCCGAGTAGAAGTCAGAACAACCAGCGATACAACAGATACGCCACCACCACCGCCAACACCGGCCGCAGAATGCGGTAAGCCTTCGGATTGGCGCGCTTGAACTGTTTCACATGGCCGCTGATCTTGTTGCTGAAGCGCTTGCTCCAGGCATACGCCTGGTTGATCCCGCCAACGCGCTCGTCGTCGGTGTTCTGCGGCGCAGTGGCGCGGCCGAGGAAGGCGCTGACCTGGCGGTTGATGCGGGTCATCAGCGGGCTGCTCAGCGGGCGCTCGATGTCGCAGAACAGGATCACGCGGGTGACGTCGGTTTCGTTCTTGACCCAGTGCACGTAAGTCTCGTCGAACATCACATCCTCACCGTCACGCCAGGCATACACCTGGCCGTCGACGTAGATGCGGCAATCGTCGGAGTTGGGTGTGGACAAGCCCAGGTGATAGCGCAACGAGCCGGCGAACGGGTCGCGGTGCGGGTTCAGGTGGCTGCCGCCTGGCAGCAGGGCGAACATCGCGCCCTTGACGTTGGGGATGCTGCTGACCAGCTCGACGGTGCGCGGGCACAGGGCTTCGGCCGATGGCAGCGGTTTGTCGTACCACTTCAGGTAGAAGCGCTTCCAGCCCTTCTTGAAGAACGAGCCGAAGCCTGCGTCGTTGTCTTTTTCAGCCGCGCGGATATAGCCCTCGTCGAACAGGCGCATGGCCTCTTCGCGGATGTCCTGCCAGTTGTCCTTCAGCACATCCAGCTCGGGGAAGCGTTGGCGGTCCAGGTAGGGCTTGGAAGGCACGCCGGAGAACAGGTACATCAGGGCGTTATACGGGGCGAACAGCGCCGAATGGTTGACGAACTGGCGCAGCACCGGCAGGCGCGCCTTGCCGCGCAGGTGCACGAAAAGCACGCTGCCGAAAAACACCAGCAGGACACCCGCCTTGGCTGCAAAGGAAAAGGTCATGCAACACTCCTTGGAAAGGAAACAGGCCTGCGCTGCCTGCTCCCAAAAAAATCATCCGGCCATCATAAACCCATCCCGCCCCGGTACAAACAACCTGGGCGGGATCTGAGTCATGAAGATTTTGCAATAAACCGGATCACCGAGTGTTGCGCCTGGTCAGCGGACGGGGCGTTTACTGCTGGTTTTCCTGCTCGCTGAACAGGTCGCTGAACAGCATGCTCGACAGGTAACGCTCGCCCGAGTCGGGCAAAATTACGACGATGGTCTTACCCTGCATCTCCGGTTTTTCAGCCAGGCGCACCGCTGCCGCCATTGCTGCGCCACAGGAAATACCGCACAGAATGCCCTCCTCCTGCATCAGGCGGATGGCCATGGCCTTGGACTCTTCGTCGGTCACCGTCTCGACCTGGTCGACGATGGAGAGGTCGAGGTTTTTCGGCACGAAGCCTGCGCCAATGCCCTGGATCTTGTGCGGGCTGGGCTTGAGTTCTTCACCGGCCAGGGTCTGGCTGATCAGCGGCGAGGCCAGCGGCTCCACCGCCACCGACAAAATCGACTTGCCTTGGGTGTGCTTGATGTAGCGCGACACGCCAGTGATGGTACCGCCCGTACCCACACCCGCCACCAGCACATCGACTGCGCCGTCGGTGTCGTTCCAGATCTCGGGGCCGGTGGTTTTTTCATGGATCGCCGGGTTGGCCGGGTTTTCGAACTGGCCTGGCAGGAAGTACTGGGCCGGGTCGGAGGCGACGATTTCGTTGGCCTTCTCGATCGCGCCCTTCATGCCCTTGGCCGGCTCGGTCAGCACCAGCTCGGCGCCCAGCGCCTTGAGCACCTTGCGCCGCTCCAAGCTCATTGAGGCCGGCATGGTCAGGATCAGCTTGTAGCCTCGGGCGGCGGCGACGAATGCCAGGCCAATGCCGGTGTTGCCCGAGGTGGGCTCGACGATGGTCATGCCGGGCTTGAGCTTGCCGCTGCTCTCGGCGTCCCAGACCATGTTCGCGCCGATCCGGCATTTGACCGAGTAGCCTGGGTTGCGCCCTTCGATCTTGGCCAGGATGGTCACCCCACGCGGGGCGATGCGGTTGATCTGTACCAGCGGCGTGTTGCCGATGGAGTGGGCGTTGTCTGCGTAGATACGGCTCATGGCAGGGGTCCTTGAACGTGAAGAAGCAGGGAAAGACTTCAAGGGTAAGCCTGCCCCGTTGGCCCGTAAAGCCTGTTCGAACTCCCGAGCGGCGCCTGCGGTCAACCGCACATCCTGCCTTGGAGAGCCGACAATGAAAGCTCGCTACCGCTGGCCGCTGGTAGGCCTGGCCAGCCTGGTCGTGCTGCTGGTTGCCCTGCACCTGGCCCTGCCCTACCTGGTACGCGACTACCTCAACGACAAACTGGCCGACATGGGCGACTACCGCGGCCAGGTCGTTGACGTGGACCTGGCCTGGTGGCGCGGCGCCTACCAGGTCAACGGCCTGAAAATCGTCAAGACCACCGGCAAGGTCCCGGTGCCGCTGCTCGACGCGCCGTTGATCGACCTTTCGGTCAGCTGGCATGCACTGTGGTACGACCGCGCCGTGGTGGCCGAGGTGACCTTCGTGCGGCCCGAGCTGAACTTCGTCGATGGCGGCAGCAAGCAGGCTTCGCAGACTGGCCAGGGCACCGACTGGCGCCAGCAGCTGGAAAAACTGCTGCCCATCACCCTCAACGAAGTACGCATTCAAGATGGCGTGCTGACCTTTCGCAACTTCACCTCCAAGCCGCCGGTCGACCTCAAGGCCACCCAGCTCGACGCGCGCATTCGCAACCTGACCAACGTGCGCAATGAGAAAGGCCGGCGCGACGCCAGTTTCGACGCCCATGCCCTGTTATTTGGCGATGCCAAGGTCGAGAGCCGCGCCACGTTCGACCCCTTCAGCGACTTCGACGACTTCGAGTTCCGCCTGCGTGCCACCGGCATACAGCTGCGCCAACTCAATGACTTCGCCAGTGCCTATGGCAAGTTCGATTTCAATGCCGGGCACGGCGACCTGGTGATCGAAGCGCAGGCCGAGAACGGGCGGCTCAATGGCTATATCAAGCCGCTGCTGCGCGATGTCGATGTGTTCAACTGGCAGCAGGATGTGCAGGACAAAGACAAGGGCTTCTTCCGCTCGGTGTGGGAGGCGTTGGTGGGGGCGACTGAAACCGTGCTGAAGAACCAGCCGAAAAACCAGTTCGCCACCCGCGTAGAGCTTAGTGGCAGCGTGCACAAGCAGGATGTCAGCGCTTTCGAGGCTGTCTTGCAGATACTGCGTAACGGCTTTGTCCAGGCATTCAATGCGCGCTATGAGCAGCCTGCGCCCAAGCCTGACTGAAAGCGCGTGACGGGGCATTCAGGGACTGAATACCCGGTCTGCGTTTGCAGGCGTCTGGGGCCGGGGTATAGTCGCTGACAAACGATAAACATGTGTTGCCTGGGCCGGCCCTTTCGCGGGGCAAGCCCGCTCCCACAGGGGTTATGCAGTCTCTGTGCGTAGAGAACGGCCCAGGCACCCTGCAGAGGACACTCCCATGAAGTTCGAAGGCACCCGCGACTACGTCGCCACAGACGACCTGAAACTGGCGGTAAACGCGGCCATCACCCTCGAACGCCCGCTGCTGGTCAAAGGCGAACCGGGCACCGGCAAGACCATGCTCGCCGAGCAGCTCGCCGCCTCCTTCGGCGCCCGCCTGATCACCTGGCACATCAAATCCACCACCAAGGCCCACCAGGGCCTCTACGAATACGATGCGGTCAGCCGCCTGCGCGATTCGCAGCTGGGTACCGAGAAAGTCCACGATGTACGCAACTACCTGAAAAAGGGCAAGCTCTGGGAGGCTTTCGAGGCTGAGGAGCGGGTGATTCTGCTGATCGACGAAATCGACAAGGCCGACATCGAGTTCCCCAACGACCTGTTGCAAGAGCTCGACAAGATGGAGTTCTACGTCTACGAAACAGACGAGACCATCAAGGCCAAGCAACGCCCGATCATCATCATCACCTCGAACAACGAAAAAGAACTGCCGGACGCCTTCCTGCGCCGCTGCTTCTTCCACTACATCGCCTTCCCCGACCGCACTACGCTGCAACAGATCGTCGACGTGCACTACCCGAACATCAAGCAATCGCTGGTCAGCGAGGCGCTGGACGTGTTCTTCGACGTGCGCAAGGTGCCGGGCCTGAAGAAAAAGCCCTCCACCTCCGAGCTGGTCGACTGGCTCAAGCTGCTGATGGCCGACAACATCGGCGAAGCGGTACTGCGCGAGCGTGACCCAACCAAAGCCATCCCGCCGCTGGCAGGCGCCCTGGTAAAGAACGAGCAGGACGTGCAGCTGCTCGAGCGCCTGGCCTTCATGAGCCGGCGCGGCAACCGCTGACAGGAGCCGGTCATGCTGCTCAACCTGTTCAACGAAATGCGTGCGGCCAAGGTGCCGGTGTCGGTACGCGAACTGCTCGACCTGCTGAACGCCCTGCAGCAACGCGTGGTGTTCGCCGACATGGACGAGTTCTACTACCTGGCGCGGGCCATCCTGGTGAAGGACGAGCGCCATTTCGACAAGTTCGACCGGGCCTTTTCCGCCTACTTCAAGGGCCTGGAAAACCTCGACCGCCACCTCGAAGCGCTGATCCCCGAAGACTGGCTACGCAAGGAATTCGAGCGCTCGCTGACGGATGAGGAGCGTGCGCAGATCCAGTCCCTGGGCGGGCTGGACAAGCTGATCGAGGAATTCAAGAAGCGCCTTGAAGAGCAAAAGGAACGCCACGCCGGCGGCAACAAGTGGATCGGCACCGGCGGCACCAGCCCGTTCGGTTCGGGCGGTTTCAACCCCGAAGGCATCCGCGTGGGCGAAGCCGGCCAGCGCCAGGGCAAGGCGGTCAAAGTGTGGGACCAGCGCGAGTACAAGAACCTCGACGACCAGGTCGAGCTGGGCACGCGCAACATCAAGCTGGCCCTGCGCCGGCTGCGCAAGTTCGCCCGTGAAGGCGCGGCCGAAGAGCTGGATATCGACGGCACCATCGACCACACCGCCCGCGACGCCGGGCTGCTGAACATCCAGATGCGCCCGGAGCGGCGCAACACCGTGAAGCTGCTGTTGCTGTTCGACATCGGCGGCTCGATGGATGCCCACGTCAAAGTCTGCGAAGAGCTGTTTTCTGCCTGCAAGACCGAGTTCAAGCACCTGGAGTATTACTACTTCCATAACTTCGTGTATGAGTCGGTGTGGAAGAACAACCTGCGGCGTACGTCGGAGCGCTTCTCCACCTTCGACCTGCTGCACAAGTACGGCGATGACTACAAAGTGGTGTTCGTCGGCGACGCGGCCATGGCGCCCTACGAGATCACCCAGCCCGGTGGCAGCGTCGAGCACTGGAACGAAGAAGCCGGGTATGTGTGGATGCAGCGCTTCATGGAGAAATTCAAGAAGATCATCTGGATCAATCCCTACCCGAAACAGGCGTGGGACTACACCGCGTCCACGCATTTGGTGCGGGATTTGATCGAGGACAAGATGTATCCGCTGACCTTGCAGGGGTTGGAGGATGGGATGCGGTATCTGTCGAAATAGAAAAAACCCACCCCTGCGGTGGGTTTTCGCAGCCCCGTGCACCTATTAGGCTCGACGCAAATACTGTAGGTTTTTATTAAGCAACTTGTTAGTCTCACCTGCCAGCCTTCCATAGGCCATCTGCAAAGCAACCAGGGATATCCGCGCCCTCTCACTTGTGCCTGGCTCTTGAGACTTCCAAGCAGCCTGAAGATAATGATTCAGTCTCTCAACATCGGACGGCAAGATACCTTCAGGTATTGGCTGACTAAGCATTGTACCGCTCGCAATAAATTCTGCTGTTTCCAACAAAGAAATAGTTTCTCTGACCAACGTTAAACGTGCCTTACTACGCTCGAATAAATTATCCGGAAGGGCCTTCAAGTAGGCAATCTTCCTAAGACGCTTGGACTTTGGATCCTCCAGTTCTAACAGGCGTTCAAACTCAGAAAAATTAACGGCTGCCTGACGTTTCTCTTCTTGCAAGCGTTGACTTGACCAAAACTTCGTTTGTTCCTGTCGCTGCGCGTTTGAAAGTCTACCGAAAAATACTTCACCAAACACTTTAGCGAAACGGGGCATACGACCGGTGGGATCATCACCGTTTATGGGGTCGCCCAGACAGTATCCATAGGCGTTGCGACCACCTTGGGCAAAGGGGCTGAGGGCATCCGGCGACAAAAAGCGCATCAATAGAGGGCTGAAATTTCTATGGCCATTGCCCAGTGGATAACACCCGATCATGAAATCATACCGCTGACCATTGAAACTCACCCACGGTGCATGCTGCTTGCTGAAACCATAAGCCGTGTAAATCACAGGTCTCGCATCGTTTGCTAGTTTCATCGCCCCCCCATGCGCTTCACACACTGACCGAGGATTGAATTATCCCCCTCGTCATAAGGTTAAGTTCAACCCTATGAATCGCTACGCCCCAGTATTGAGTTAGTGCCAGCACTGGGCAACTGGTAAAAATGCCAGTCAGCCCATCTCATTGCCAGCGTTTGCCCCAGGCCTGATGCTCTTGCCACGCCATTTCCTGAACCACTGCCCTAAGCCGCACAGCCGCCCCCGGCATACACTGCGCCAGTTGCGCCAACGCCAACGGCGTCAACGCCCCCAACCGCGGGTACCCACCAATGGTCTGCCTGTCATTGAGCAGCACAATCGGCTGCCCATCTGGCGGCACCTGCACCGCCCCGAGCGGGATCCCTTCGGAGATCATCGCCGCACCCTGATAGACCAGCTGTGGCCCAAGCAATCGGATACCCATGCGGTCTGCTCGGCTGTCTAAAGTCCAATCACTGTTGAAGGCTTCAAACAGGCTCATACCGCTGAAGTCAGCAATCTGCGCGCCCATCACCAGGTCGAGCACAGGCTTTGCCGAATACACGGGTCGCAACGCTTCGGGCACTTCACGCAGGGCCGGTGCTGAACCCGCAAACGCGAGCACCTGCCCTTTGCCCAGCGCTTCCCCGCGCCCATCAATGCCGCCCAGCGCTTCACGGACAACCGTGGCGCAACTGCCCAGCACAGCCTCTGCCTGGAACCCGCCCGGGGCTGCAAGATAGGCCCGCACGCCCTGCTTGGGCTGCTTCAGGGTCAGGCGCTGACCTTTGGCCAGGGCAAAACTGCGCCACGGTGCCAGGGGCTGTTCATCGACCCGCGCATCCAGATCGGCGCCAGCCAAGGCCAGTACGCAATCCTGCTCAGCCACCACGCTGAATCCGCCCAGCGCTACCTCGATCACCGGCGCCCCCAGCGGATTGCCCAGCAGCCAGTTGGCCCAGTGCATCGCCACCCAGTCCAGCGCCCCACCTTGGGTCACGCCCAGGTGACGCACGCCAAAGCGCCCGGCATCCTGCAACTGGCACAGCGCGGTGCTGGCTTCGATCTTCAACTGCGTCATGCCTGTGCCTCCAGCGGGCTGTCATCTCCGCCCAACGCCATGAACTCGGCGTGCGATACAGCCACGAAGCGCACCCGGTCGCCCGGTTGCAACAGGCTGTAGCCCTCGCGCTCACGGTCGAACAGGCGCACCGGGGTGCGCCCGATCAGGTTCCAGCCGCCTGGCGATACCGCCGGGTAAGCGGCGGTCTGGCGCTCGGCAATGCCCACGCTGCCAGCCGCCACGCGCTTGCGAGGGGTGCTCAGGCGCGGCGTGGCCAGGCGTTCGTCCACCAGCCCCATGAAGCCGAAGCCCGGCGCAAAGCCCAGGGCGAAAACCGGGTACTCGCGCCCGGTGTGCAAGCGAACCACTTCGGCCTCGGTCAGCCCGCTTCGGCTGGCCAAGGCAGGCAGCTCGGGGCCGACACTGGCGTGGTACCACACCGCAATCTCATGGCGCCGACCACTGTTGCCTGCATCAGGCTGCAACCCCTCCAGCGCCTGGGCGATCAACGCCCTCGCCGTGCTCGGCGCACTGTCGTACTGCACCATCAAGGTGGTGTAGGACGGCACCAGCTCAATCAACCGCTCGCCGAAGGCTGCATGCAAGCGCTGGCAGGCCGCGAGGATCCACGGCATGTTGGCTTCGTCGATGGTGTCGAACAGGCGCACCATCAGGCTGTCGATGGCGACCACTTCAATGCGCAGCTTCATGCCCGCTCCAGCGCATCGAGGGCTTGGCGGATCTGCCGCACCGCCGCCACTGAACTGTCGTTGTCGCCGTGCACGCACAGGGTGCTGGCCTGCAGGTGCAGCGCACTGCCATCGTCCGCCACCAGCGCTTCGCCACGGGCCAGGCGCAGCGCCTGCTCGACCACCAGCGCCGGGTCGTGATGCACGGCGCCAGGCAGGCGCCGCGACACCAGGTGGCCGCTGGCGGTGTAAGCCCGGTCGGCAAAGGCCTCAAACCACAGCGGCACGCCAATTTCGTCGCCCAGGGCCTGGGCTGCACGGTTATCGGCGGTGGCCATGAGCATCAGCGGCAGGCTGCTGTCGTAGGCCGCCACGGCTTCGAGCACCGCGCGCAACTTGAGCGGGTCGGCCATCATGTCGTTGTACAGCGCACCATGGGGTTTGACGTAGGCCACTCGGCCGCCGAGCACCTTGCAGATGCCGTCCAGCGCACCGATCTGGTAGTGCAACAGGTCGCGGATTTCGTCCTGGCTGCAGGCCATGGCGCGGCGGCCGAAGCCAACCAGGTCCGGGTAGGCCGGATGCGCGCCGATGGTCACCCCATGCGCCAGGGCCATTTCCACGGTGCGGCGCATGATGCCGGGGTCACCGGCATGGTAGCCGCAGGCGATGTTGGCGCAATCGATATACGGCATCACCTCGGCGTCCAGGCCCATGCGCCAACTGCCGAAACTTTCGCCCATGTCGCAATTGAGAAGCAGGCGTTCCACCACACGGACTCCCTTGTCGATGTTCATAGGCCTACCTTACCGTGACTGGAGTTGTTTGCCGCGTGTTTCCGGCAGGCTGAGCGCCGCCAGAATGACCACGCCATACGACACCGCAGAGAACACGCCAATACCCAGCCCCAGCGGCACCTTCTCGCCGAGCATGCCGATCAGCAACGGGAACAGCGCAGCGATGACCTTGCCGATGTTGTAGCAAAACCCCTGCCCCGAGCCGCGGATGCGCGTGGGGAACAATTCGGTCAGGAAGGCCCCCATGCCGCTGAAAATGCCCGAGGCAAAGAAACCCAGCGGGAAGCCCAGCCACAGCATCACGCCATCGCTGACCGGCATCTGCGTGTACAGCAGCACGATGACGAACGAGCCCACGGCGAACAGGATGAAGTTTTTCTTGCGCCCCAGCAGGTCAGACAAATAAGCGCTGACCACATAGCCGATGTAAGACCCCACGATCACCATCGCCAGGTAGCCACCAGTGCCCAGCACGCTCAGGCCACGTTCGCTCTTGAGAAAGGTCGGCAGCCACGAGGTGATCGCGTAGTAGCCGCCCAGCGCACCGGTGGTCAGCAAAGAAGCGCGTACGGTGGTCCAGAGCATGCCAGGGGCGAAAATCTCGTAGAAGTGCGACGGCGCCTCGGCCTTTGCAGCGGCCTTGGCCTCGCGGTACACCTCAGGGTCCTTGACCAGACGGCGCACGAAGATCACGAACACGGCCGGCACGATACCCAGCAGGAACAACGCACGCCAGGCCTGCTCGGGTGGCAGGTAGGAGAACAGCAAGGCATAGAGGATCGCCGTCAGGCCCCAGCCGAGCGCCCAGCCCGACTGCACCATGCCCACGGCCTTGCCGCGGTGCTCGGCGCGGATCACTTCACCGATCAGTACCGCACCCGCCGTCCATTCGCCGCCAAAGCCAAAGCCCATCAGGGTACGGGCGATCAACAGTTGCTCGTAGCTTTGCGCAAAGCCGCAAAGGAAGGTGAAGAACGCGAACCACAGCACCGTCAGTTGCAGAGTGCGAACACGGCCGATGCGGTCGGAGAGGATGCCGGCGACCCAGCCACCGACAGCCGAGGCGATCAGGGTGCTGGTGTGGATCAGCCCGGCCTCGGCGGTGCTGATGCCCCAAATCAGGATCAGCGTGGGGATGACGAAGCTGAGCATCTGCGTGTCCATGCCGTCCAGGCCATAGCCGATCTTGCAGCTCCAGAAAGTACGCCGTTGCTGTTTGTCGATGTCGCGATACCAGGCGAAGGGCCCGGTCGAAGGAGGTGTAGCGACCTGCTGCTGCACGCCGGTGGGGTTCATGCTTGCCTCGGCTTGTTGGTATTGTTTTATGGGGCGACCAGATGCGTCGCGGCCTGGGCATCATTGTTCAGAGGCCGCGCGGCTTGCGTCCAACGAGAAAAACCCCCGGTCTGGAACAAGAAAAACTGATCATGAACCTTCGCTTCCTCGAAACCTTCGTCTGGGTCGCCCGGCTCAAGAGCTTCCGTCTGACGGCAGAAAAGCTGTTCACCACCCAGGCCTCGGTCTCCAGCCGCATCGCCGCGCTGGAGGCTGACCTGGGCGTCAAGCTGCTGCTGCGCGATTCACGCGGCGTCAGCCTGACCCCAGAGGGCAGCAAGGTGCTGGAGTACGCCGAGCGTATGCTCGACACCGCCAAGGCCATGAAGCAGTCGTTGGACAGCGACCGGGCCAAGGTCGGGCGCATCCGCATCGGCGTGATGGACACGGTGATCCACACCTGGATGAGCGCGCTGGTGGCCGCGTTGACCGAACGCTACCCGCAGGTTGAGATCGAGCTGGTGGCCGATACCGCGCTGAACCTGCGCGAGCAGCTGCAAAAAGGCTTTCTCGATGTGATCCTGCAGACCGACCTGTTGCGCGAACAGTCGATCCGCAGCCTGGACCTGGCGCGCTACCCGATGGGCTGGATCGTCGCTGCAGGCTCGCTCCAGCAGCGCGATTATGCCTCGCTGGCCGAGCTTGGCCGCGAGCGCATCGTGACCTTTTCGAAGAACTCGCGGCCGCATCAGGAGGTACTCAGCCTGCTGCAGGGCGCAGGGGTGCAAACACCGCGCTTGAATTGCGTGAACTCGGTGGCGGCGATTACCCGGCTACTGCGTGACGGCTTCGCGATCGGTGCGCTGCCACCGGCGCTGGTGGATGCGGAGCTGGGCCTTGGTGAGTTGGTGCTGCTGGAGGGCTTGCAACCACCCCCGAGCCTGGAACTGGTGGTGGCCTGGCAGACCGGCGTGGCATTGGTGGATGAGGTGGTAGGGGTTTGCCGGCAGGTGCTGGAACAGTATGCGCGGGATGTGGGGGCTCAGAGAATTGTGCTGGTTGCACAGTAGGTGCTTGCCATTGGATATGCTGTGTCCATGAGGCCCCAAGCAACCGCTAGAGCCCGGTGCAACCTCAGCGCCAGCTTTCCTTCACCACCCTGCGCCGCCCGCCCATGATTACCCAGCCAATGGCAAGCAACAGGCTCTCGACCATGAAGGCCAGCACAAACCCGGCACCAATGCCCCAGCCAATCGCTTCCGGCACCAGCAGTATCTGGTAGCTGTAGCCCTTCAGCGTTTCTTCACGCATTTGCGGGTCTGGCTGCACCAGCACATGCCAGGTGCGGCTGGCCCACGAACCCTGCAACGCCTGCCATTCGTTTTCCAGCAGTTCATTGCGGATCATCAGGCTTTCGATGCTGTTGGCATCACTGTTGAACACCGGGTCGTCACTGCTGCGGTAATGCCGCAGCAATGCCTGCAGGTCGCCATTGAAGAAGCGTTCGGCAGTCTGCTTGAAGCCATCAAGCGCCTGGCGCGACTCGAACAGGTGCGCCTCGACCCGCTGGCTGTAGTCGTTGATCAGCCCCGGAACCTGGATACCGGCCAGCAGGCCGAACGTGAACAGCAACAACCGCAGGTAACTTCTGAACATGCAGCGTCCTTAGCTCTGGCCTTGCGCAACGCACTCTCCGTGCCGCCACAGTGCCCATTGACCCGGCGCGTAACGCTGCCAGGTCTCGTTCTCGGTCAGGGCCTCGGTGGCAATCACCGTGACCACGTCATTGGGGGTCGTTTCGGTGTGAAAATCGACGATCAGGTCGACATCCTTCAACCTTGCAGCGCCAAAGGGTGCGCGACGGGTGATGTGCACCAGCTTGGTCGAGCAGAAGCAGAACAGCCAGTCGCCATCGCTGAGCATGCAGTTGAACACGCCCTTGCCACGGTAGCCGGCACAGGCTTCGACCAGCACCGGCAGCAGCTGTTCCACGGCGACCGGCTCTGGGAACGCCGCACGAATGCGGTTGAGCAGGTCGCAGAAGGCCGCTTCGCTGTCGGTGTCACCCACAGGCCGGTAGAAGGTGGCTTCACCCTTGAACTCGCCCAATTGGCCGTTATGCGCAAAGCACCAGTTGCGGCCCCACATTTCGCGCACGAACGGGTGGGTGTTGGACAGGCAAACCCTGCCGACATTGGCCTGGCGGATATGGCCGATGACCACTTCGCTCTTGATCGGGTAACGCTGCACCAGGTTGGCCACTTCCGACTCGCTGCTCGCCGCCGGGTCCTGGAACAGGCGCAGGCCGCGCCCCTCATAGAAGCCGATGCCCCAGCCATCACGGTGCGGGCCGGTGCGGCCACCGCGCTGCATCAGGCCGGTGAAACTGAAAACGATGTCGGTGGGGACGTTGGCACTCATGCCCAGCAATTCGCACATGCGCGTGTCTCCGGTTACAGACGAGGCTCGACCCGGCCGCCGCCAGCAGGTGCGGCAGGGGGATCGTTGCGGTAACGGTCGCGGCGTTCGGCCGACAAGGGGGCCTGGGCCGTGACGTCGGCATCCTCGACGGCCTGGCGCTTGGCCGCTGCCTCGGCTTGCTCGCGACGCTCACGGGCGCGCTTTTCCAGCGGCCAGCGCAACAGCACGAAGAGCAGGTAGAGGGCAAAGGCGATCATGCCGTACATGGCAAAGTCGGAAACCGCGCGCCAGGCGTTGTTGCCCACCTTGAAGGCAACGTCCAGGGCGGTGATGGCAATCGCCGGGGCAAAGCTGTCCTTGACCGGGTCGACGACGGTCGGGGTCAGCAGCAGCACCGCCAGGATCACCCGCAGCGGTTCGCGCAGCCAGCGCCACATCCATCCGGTGAGCTTGAAGCCCACCAGCAGGCAGCCCAGGGCGGCAAGGGCGTACAGGCCCCAGGCGAGGGTATAGTCGTTCTCGGTCATGGTGTTCGTGCAAGCCAGGCAAAGAGTTGCCTATGATAAACACTTTTCAGGGCGCAGGCGCCCCTCCGCTGTTCGGAGGCCCGCGCCGACCTCCCAGCCAAGAGAATGCAGATGCCCACCCAGCCCCAGCCCCCCATTGCCCGCGCAGACCAGTCCAGTGACCCGTATGCCTGGCTGCAGCAGCGTGACACCCCCGAGGTGCTCGACTACCTGCAGGCCGAAAACAGCTACCAGGAGGCCTGCCTGGCCCATCAGGCGCCATTGCGCGAACAACTGTTCGAGGAAATCAAGGGCCGCATCCTCGAGACCGACCTGTCACTGCCCTCGCCCTGGGGCCCGTACCTGTACTACACCCGCACCACCGCCGGCGACGAGTACCCACGCCATTACCGCTGCCCGCGCCCGGCCGACGACTCCAACACGGTGGATGAAAGCCGCGAGCAACTGCTGCTCGACCCTAACGCCCTGGCCAACGGCGGCTTCCTGTCGCTGGGTGCCTTCAACGTCAGCCCCGACCATCGCCTGCTGGCCTACAGCCTCGACACCAGCGGCGATGAGGTCTACACCCTGTACGTCAAGGACCTGGGCAACGACCGTGTCACCGCCCTGCCCTTCGAGGACTGCGACGGTAGCCTGACCTGGGCCAATGACAGCCAGACGCTGTTTTTCGCCGAACTCGATGACACCCACCGCCCCTGGCGCCTGCGCCGCCACACCTTGGGCGGCAGCGACGCGCCGACTGTGTTCGAAGAGCCGGACGGCCGCTTCTTCCTGCATTGCTACCGCACAAGCTCCGAACGCCAGCTGGTGCTGTTGCTCAACAGCAAGACCACCAGCGAGGCCTGGGTACTCGATGCCCAAACTCCGCAGTTGCCGTTCACCTGCCTGGCGCCGCGGGTGGAGGGCCATGAGTACTTCCCCGACCACGGCCAGCTCGATGGCCAGTGGCAGTGGTTCGTGCGCAGCAACCAGGACGGCATCAACTTCGCCCTCTACCACGCCCCGGCCAACCAGGTCCCGACCCGTGATCGCTGGCAACTGCTGGTGCCGCACAACGAAAAGGTCATGCTCGAGGGCCTGAGCCTCAACGCGGGGGCGCTGACCCTGAGCCTGCGCGAAGGTGGCCTGCCGATCATCGAAGTGCGCCCGCAGGGCCTGCCTGCCTATCGCGTCGAATTGCCGGATGCGGCCTACAGCCTTTACGTGCAAGACAGCCTGGAATTCGCCAGCAGCCGCGTGCGCCTGCGTTACGAAGCGCTCAACCGCCCGGCCCAGGTGCGCCAGCTGGAGCTGGCCAGCGGTGCGCAGGTGGTGCTCAAGCAAACCCCGGTGCTGGGCGTGTTCGATGCCGACGACTATGTCAGCCAGCGCCTGTGGGCCACCGCCCAGGACGGCACCCAGGTACCGATCAGCCTGGTGCGTCGCCGCGAAGACCTGGGCAAGACCGTGCCGCTGTACCTGTATGGTTACGGCGCCTATGGCGAAAGCCTCGACCCGTGGTTCTCGCATGCGCGCCTGAGCCTGCTGCAGCGCGGCGTGGCCTTCGCCATTGCCCATGTGCGCGGTGGCGGCGAACTGGGTGAGGCCTGGTACCGGGCCGGCAAACAGGAACACAAGCAGAACAGCTTCACCGACTTCATCGCCTGTGCCGAGCACCTGATCGCCGAAGGCGTGACCTCGCCCGAGCGCCTGGCGATCAGTGGTGGTAGCGCCGGCGGGCTGCTGATGGGGGCGGTGCTCAACCTGCGCCCTGAGCTGTTCCGCTGCGCGATCGCCGAAGTGCCCTTCGTCGACGTGCTCAACACCATGCTCGACCCCGACCTGCCGCTGACCGTCACCGAGTACGACGAATGGGGCAACCCGCAGGAGCCTGAGGTGTATGAGCGCATCAAGGCCTACGCCCCGTACGAGAACGTCAAGGCCCAGGCCTACCCGGCCATGCTGGTGGTGGCTGGCTACAACGACAGCCGCGTGCAGTACTGGGAGGCGGCCAAGTGGGTGGCCCGCCTGCGCACACGCAAGACCGATGACAACCTGCTGCTGCTCAAGACCGAAATGGGCGCCGGGCATGGCGGCATGAGTGGGCGGTACCAGGGGCTCAAGGATGTGGCGCTGGAGTATGCGTTTGTGTTTGGTGAACTGGGCGTGAACTGACCCATGCTGGGGGCGCTCTGCGCCCCTTTCACAAACCCTCAGTCCTCCTCCACCGGCACCTTGACCGGCTCTGGCCGCAACCCCGGCAAAGGCTGGTCTTTAGGCGGCCCCGGCACCGGCATCGGTGGCAACAGCGGCGCGCCAGGCTGGCTGTCGTATGCCTTGGGCGGCGTACTTGGGGTGATCTGCGGGTAAGGCGTGGGCGTAGGCGTGCCAGGCGCACCGGGCACGGGTGTATTGAGCCTGGGTGGCGTGCTGGCCGCTTCGGCCATGGGCAAGCCAGCCAGCAACAACGCGGCGAGGATCGCATGCAACATCAGCAACCTCCTGTCGGGAACCTTTCTACAGGCTACGCCTAAATGACAGCTTTCGCCTGTCCGCCTGGCCTGCAAGCGCGCTAGACTCAGTGGCATAACCGTCATTTGCCTGATCAGAACAAAGGAAACACCATGAGCTCGGCCTCTACTTCCGCCGCCACCGCGCGCCTCGACCGCATCCTCGCCGATGCCAAGCGCGACAAAGAAATGGGCTACCGCGACAAGGCCCTGAAGATGTACCCGCATGTGTGTGGCCGCTGCGCCCGCGAGTTCGCCGGCAAGCGCCTGAGCGAGCTGACGGTGCACCACCGTGACCACAACCACGACAACAACCCGCAGGACGGTTCGAACTGGGAGTTGCTGTGCCTGTACTGCCACGACAACGAACACTCGCGCTATACCGACCAGCAGTATTTCAGCGAAGGCTCGACCAGCACCCCGAGCATCGCCAAGGCCACCCACAACCCGTTTGCCGGGCTGGCGGGTCTGCTGAAAAAAGACTGAATATCGATTCCCCCCCCGCTGCTACCGGCGAGCCCGTATAATCGCGCTTTTTACGCGAAGGGCCCCGGTACGTGGCAAACAAACGATACAGCTGCATCGGCCTGTTCAACCCCAAGTCGGCAGAAAACGTCGGCTCGGTGATGCGCGCAGCAGGTTGCTACGGCGTCAACTCGGTGTTCTACACCGGCAAGCGCTATGAACGCGCCCGCGACTTCGTCACCGACACCAAGCGTGTGCACTACGACATCCCCCTGATTGGCATCGACGACCTGCAGCGCATCATCCCGCTGGGTTGCACGCCTGTGGCAGTGGAACTGGTCGAAGGCGCACGGCCGCTGCCCGAATACACCCACCCGGATCGCGCCATCTACATCTTCGGGCCGGAAGACGGCAGCCTCGATGCCAGCGTGCGGGCGTGGTGTGAAGAAACCATCTACATCCCGACCGAAGGTTGCATGAACCTGGCGGCGACGGTGAATGTGGTGCTGTATGACCGGTTGGCCAAAGGCCTGAATACCCGTTCCGGGCCCAAGTTCAAATAAAAAGCCACTTCTGATGGTGCTCATGCCGGCCCCGCGAAGAGGCCGGCACAGACAAACCAGAAGCGGCCAGGTGCTGAGCTCCGTCAGAACAGCACCGTCCTGCAGTCAGCTCACGCAGCGTTGATCCAGATGGTCTTCAACTCCGTGTACTGGTCATGGGCCCAGATGGACTTGTCACGCCCACCAAAGCCGGACTCTTTGTAGCCACCGAACGGCGTCGACGCATCGCCCTC
>NZ_FYDW01000012.1:0-148866 GCF_900187555.1 Pseudomonas sp. Irchel s3f19
CGCTGAGCGAGAAGTGGATCAAGCGGCAGGCACATGTCAGCGTTAAAGATCTGGAGGGGTCGATCGAGTACTACCTGGAAACCTACAACCAGAACCCGAAGCCATTTCGGTGGCACAAGAAGGCCGAGGACATCCTTGCCTCAGTCGCTCGCGCGGCGCGAGCGCTGGGCAAATGATTTTCAGCGGTATTTCTGAAACACCACACTAAATCCCGCAAATCCAATTACTGCCGTTTAAATGTAAGGGATCCATCATCCCCACATTCCAAGCGTCCACCTGATGCCCGATGCTGCGCTCCCGATTTCTTTCAGGAGCCCGCCCGCCATGATGCGACCCGACAGCAAAGTCGAAAAGGTGTACCTCTATCTCAAGCCCGTAGACTTCCGAAAGTCCATCGACGGCCTCACCGCGCTGGTCGAGTTGGATATCAAGGTCGCCGTGTTCGACCCCGTACTGTTCGTTTTCCTCAATAAAGCTCGCAATCGCATCAAGGTGTTGTATTGGGAGCGCAACGGCTTCTGTCTTTGGCTCAAACGCCTCGAAGCCGAACGTTTCAAAACCTCTCCCGACGCCAGCGACGAAGCGATTGTCCTGACCGTCCAAGAACTGAACTGGCTACTCGACGGTTTCGACCTCTGGCGCAACCGTCCGCATCAGGTTCTGACGCCCCGTTTCGTCGCCTGACCCGGTAATCCGGGCCATGATTTCAGTGCCCGAACCTCCCGGATGACCCTGTTCTGCTCAAGCAAATGCTGCTTGAGAGTTACGCTGCTCGTGCGTGTGAGCAATCGGCTGCCCGTGTGCGCGCGCAGGAGGTCAAGGAGGCTTATGCGACACACATCGACGACCTGAAAGAGCAGATCAAGTTATGGATAGGTGGGGTTCATGGATCGCACTCCCTCATGCAGGGCGCAAGCGTGGGTTATGTATTTGTGCGTCTCCGCGAAATTACCCAGCAAAATCCGCAGGGGCTTGTCGACTTGCCAGAGGTCGACGGTACCTTCGGCTTCGATATCGCCATCGACTGCAGTGTGGGTACCCAGGCGCACGTATTTACCTAGTTCTGACGCCTCCAGTTGTTCGCGGAAATAGGCGGACGATGCTTCCTTCGTGGTGTGTTCCCCGAATTTAAAGCTCAACCTTGGGCCTACTGGCATACCGGTCTCATCATCATGGACAAAGAGCAAACGTTCAGTGGTGGCATCCCTGCTGTCCAGCTTCAAGTGCGTGTTGCAGCGGCGCCAACCGATATTGCTCTGATCGGTCGCGGGCAATTCGGGTTTCTGGCCGCCCGCAGGTTTTTCAGTGCTCGGCTCTATTTTTATGCGCCCATACTCGTCGGCAACAAACTTCCACTCATCGGCCTGATAGGAGTCACCCATCAGGCGCTTTTGAACGCGTTCTGATATTCCTCTACGGTGTCCTCGTTGATACCGTCGGGGAGTGCCGAAGTGTCGCCTACATAATAGTAAAAACTGATAGAGCCTTGAAAAGGAATAGCGCAGTCCCCTGCGCGGATAGACTGTTGCTCCTCAATGGCGCGGTGAACAAGGGCGTTGTCGGCGTAAGCAGGGAGGTTGGTGAGGCTTTCTGTCGCCTTGAGCTGGTACTCGCCGACCCATGTTCTGTTATACGGTATACTGCCGTAGCCATAATAAATATTTAAATTTTTATTTGACGGAGCAAACTCTATAAGGAAGGGGTTAGGTGATAACTTATTTATCCCCGGACTTGGGCGTGCAACTTTGATCCAGCCTGCATCTAGAAGTGATCGTAACGCCATGCCGGCGCGTAGCCGCATGCTGCCGAGCCCGGGAATATTGTTTATGTCTGACCATGCTATTCTTTCGGACTTGCCATCGATCTCTACGGTGACTGAGGTTTCACCGCCCGTGACCCATATGCACTTTTTCCCATCAATTTCAAGCGCGTCACCCTTTTTATAATATTTCTCTACCGTGTCCCTGGTGAAGCTTGTCGTTGGCTTACTTGAAGAGGTCATGGGCTTTCATCCTGGTCGAGATAAAAAGTTCAAGTTGCCGCGCGCACATGTCGTGTTCGCCGCACGGGCGGGACGATTCGTTGGTTTGCTGAGAAAGGCTATGGCCGGCCCGGATGACACACAACTGGTAAAAATGTCAGTGGCAATAAGTTAAATAAGCGCTACATCCGGCCGCCGGCAATCGCCCATCTATCGATGGGCGTAGACGCGCTTTGATTGCCAAGCGCGATGTATCGAGTTCGAACATGCAGCGCAGCAGGTCCGTCCCGACCTGGCGCAGTGATAGGGCCTGTACGTTCAGCGGCTCACGTGTTGCCGCCGATAGGCCCCCGGCTGCTGGCCCACCGCCTTGGCAAAGGCCCGGGTAAACGCCGCCACCGATTGGTACCCCACCTGCGCGCCCACTTGCTCCACGGTATTGCCCGCCCGTAGCAGCTGACTGGCATGGCGCATGCGCAGCGCCAGCAGCACTTGCCCCGGAGATTGCCCGGCCAGTTCATTGAAACGCTTGAAAAACGCCGACCGCGACAAGCCGGTGCAGGCGGCCATGCTCTCCAGTGTCCAGGCTTGCCCCGGTTGCTCGATCAACTGTTCCAGCAGCCCGGCAAACGCCGGCTGGCGGGCGAGGGCGACCAGCCCGCTCAGTGACTGCCCGACATTGACCTGCTGGCGCAGCACGTACAGGAACAACAGGTGCGTCAGCCGCTCCAGCAACGTCTGTGACGGGCCGGCGGTGCGCCGACATTCTTCCAGAATCAGCTCGAACAGCGCCCGCGCTGCACTGCCGGCGGGGTCTTCGGCGCGCAGCAGGATCCAGTCGGCGAGGCCTTCGACAATCAGTGAAGAAAGGCCGGACTGGAAATGGAAGAAGCCACAAACCAGCCCGACGCCGTCGCGGGCTTCGCTATCCAGTGCCTGCATGGCCTGACGCGGTTGGGCGCAGGCGTCGACCGGGTCCTGCTCGCTGGAGAAGCGATAGGCAAGGTCGCGCAACAGGAATACTGCATCTCCCTTCTTCAGACGCACCGGTTGCGGCTGGCCGTCGATGTGCAGCCAGCAATATCCTTGCACCACCAAGTGGAAGCTGGCCCGCCCCATGCCCTGGGTGCTGGCGTGCCAGCCACCGCAATAGCGGCCGACATGAAACAGGCTGGCATCGAGCTCCAGGCCTTCTAATAACCAATCGACAAGGGGGCTGGACGAAATCATCTAATGCAAAGACTCAGGAGCAAGGAAAGGCGACTGATGAATATGGAGGCGAATTCTTATAACCAACAGACTGTAAGGACACCCACCACAGGAGACCACTCCATGTCCTCGCGCATTACTTTACACACGCTGCAGAGCGCCCCGGAAGCGGCCCGTCCATTCCTCGAGAACGCTCAGAAGAATTCTGGCTTCATCCCCAACCTGCTAGGCGTGCTGGCCAACGCCCCGGCCGCCCTGGAAACGTACGTGACCGTGTCGGCGCTCAATGGCAAGTCGGAGCTGACCCTGGCGGAGCGAGAGGTGGTGCAGCTGATTGCCGCTACCCAGCATGGCTGTGATTTCTGCGTCGCCGGTCACACTGCGGTGGCCCTGAACAAGGCCAAGCTGCCCCAGGCCGTGGTCGACGCGCTGCGCGCCCGTGGCGAACTGCCCGATGCCCGCTACGAAACCCTGGCCGCGTTTGCCCGTGAAGTGATCGCCACCCGTGGCAACGTCAGCGAGCCCACCTACCAGGCATTTCGCGATGCCGGCTTCAGCGAAGGCAACGCCCTGGAGGTGATTCTTGGCGTGAGCCTCGCAACCTTGTGCAACTTTGCTAATGTCTTCGCCCAGACACCGCTCAACGACGAACTCAGCAAGTACCGCTGGCAGCCGTCTGCGTAAGCCAAGTGTGGTGCCGGCCACGCCGGCGTTTTCAAAGGAGTAGAGACATGCTTGATCCCGCATTTCGGCAATGGCTGGATGCCAACGCCGAGGCAATCGACCAGGGCGTGTGCGACCCGCACCTGGTCCTGGCGCACATCGCCGAAGCGCAAGTGCTGCGCATCGGCGTCGATGCGGCCCTGGGCGGCACGGGCGGGCAGGTGACCGACGCGGTCGAAGCGATCGCGGCCATTGCCAGCCGTTCATTGGCGGCGGCGTTCGTCTGCTGGGGCCAGCGCGCCTTCATCGAATACCTGCTGCAAAGCCCCAACCAGCCGCTGCGCGAGCGCCTGTTGCCACGCCTGTTGACGGGCGAGCTGGCCGGTGCAACCGGGCTGTCCAATGCCATGAAGTTTCTCTCCGGCATCGAGAGCCTGCAGGTGCGAGGCCGCCAGAGCCGCGACGGGTGGCAGCTTGAAGGCCGGCTGCATTGGGTGACCAACCTGCGCAAGAGCGGTTTTGTGGTGGCGGCAGCCATCGAAGGTGATGCCGAAGGGGCACCGTTCGTGGTGGCCATTCCGTCCGAGGCGCAAGGGTTGGAGCGCTCGGACGACCTGCAACTGATGGGGCTGCAATCGAGCAATACCGCCGCGCTGGCGTTCCACCAAGTCGAGCTGGGCCGCGAGTGGCTGCTGCACGAGAATGCTCGCGCGTTCCTGCCCAAGGTGCGCCCGGCCTTCCTGGCACTGCAATGCGGCATGGCCATCGGCCTGGCCCGGCGGGCACTGGATGAGGTGGCGGAACACCTGCAAGGCCGTGGCTCGTTCCTCGACGAGGCCGGCCAGGTGCTAAAGGCGCGCCTGGAAAACACCGTGAGCGAACTCAAGCAGGGCCTGCTCGACGAGCGCTTCCTGCAGCAGCCAGCGGCGCTGTTCAAACTGCGCATCACCCTCGCCGAATGCGCTGCCGACGCGGTGCAGCTGGAGCTGCAGGCCAGTGGTGGCAAGGCCTACCTGAGCGAGTATGGCGAAGGCTTCGCCCGCCGTTGGCGCGAGTCGGCGTTCGTGCCGATCGTGACGCCGAGCCTGGTGCAACTGCGCGCCGAACTGCAACGCCAGGCGGGCGCCGCATGAGCGAGGTACTGCTCGACGCCCGTGCCATCAGCCTGGGCTACCCCCGCGAGGGGGGCTGGCAAGAGGTGCTGGCACAGTTCGACCTGCAGCTGGCGCCGGGCGAGGTGGTGAGCATCCTGGGCCCCAGTGGTGTCGGCAAGTCCAGCCTGTTGCGGGTGCTGGCGGGCTTGCAGGCGCCGCGTGGCGGTAGCGTGACGCTGCGCGGCGAGCCGCTGCAAGGGCCGCATCCGCGCCTGGCGGTGGCCTTCCAGGATCCCAGCCTGCTGCCCTGGTTGAGCCTTGAGAAGAACGTCGCCTTCGGCCTGGACTTCGCCCGCCAGCCCAAATTGGCGGCCAGCGAGCGGCGTGCGCGCATCGACCATGCGATTGCCGACGTGGGCCTCGCCCATGCGCGCAACCAGTACCCGGCGCAATTGTCCGGTGGCATGGCCCAACGCACCGCGCTGGCCCGCTGCCTGGCACGCCAACCTGAAGTGCTGTTGCTTGACGAGCCGTTTGGCGCCCTCGACGAGGTGACCCGGGCCGACATGCAGCAACTGCTGCTGCAACTGATCGCCACCCACAATACTGCGGCGGTGCTGATCACCCACGATATCGACGAAGCCCTGCTGCTGTCCGACCGGGTCCTGCTACTGGGCAACCACCCAGCGCATATCCTCGGCCAGTGGTGTATCGACCTGCCGCAGCCGCGCACGCACCGGGTCGAGGAACTGGGCGCCCTGCGCATCGAGATCGTCAAAACCCTTCGGCGGGCAAGCCGCACAGTCGAACCTTCCCCCACCCCCTTGCCCTCGGAGGCTGTCCATGTGCATGGATGACTGCTGTTCTGCTTCGTCGCGTCGCGACTTTCTCAAGCTTGGCGCCATGCTCACTGCCGCCGGTGCCTTGCCGTTGCTGTCGAGCTTGCAAGCCCGCGCGGCCGCCGAACCGGACGCGCCGGTGCGCATCGGCTACTTGCCGATCACCGACGCCACGCCGTTGCTGGTGGCGCACAACAATGGTCTGTTCGAGGCCGAAGGCATCAAGGCCGAGCGCCCGGTGCTGCTGCGCAGTTGGGCGCAGGTGATCGAGGCGTTCATCTCCGGTCAGGTCAACGTCATCCACCTGTTGTCGCCAATGACCGTATGGGCGCGCTACGCCAGCAAGGTGCCGGCCAAGGTTGTGGCCTGGAACCATGTCGGCGGTTCGGGCCTGACCGTGGCGCCCGACATCACCGACATGAAGCAACTGGGCGGCAAGACCGTCGCCATCCCGTTCTGGTACTCGATCCACAACGTCGTGCTGCAGCAGATGCTCAACGACAACGGCCTGACCCCGGTGTCCAAACCGGTCAATACGCAGCTTGCGGCCAACGAAGTCAACCTGCTGGTGCTGCCGCCGTCCGACATGCCACCGGCACTGGCCAGCAAGCGTATCGCTGGTTATATCGTCGCCGAACCGTTCAACGCCCTGGCCGAAAACCTCAAGGTTGGCCGTGTGCAGCGGTTTACCGGCGATGTCTGGCGCAACCACGCCTGCTGCGTGGTGTTCATGCACGAGCACGACCTCAACAACCGCCCGGAGTGGTCGCAGAAGGTGGTCAACGCCATTGTCAAGGCCCAGCAATGGACCCGCGAGCACCGCGCCGAAGCCGCCGCGTTGTTGTCCAAGGCCGGCCCCAACAAGTACACCCCGCACGAGCCTGCGGTGCTGAGCAAAGTCCTGGCCCCAGCCGCCGAGGACCGCGCAGCCTATATCGCCAGTGGTGCGATCCAGCACCAGCAATGGGACGAGCGGCGTATCGACTTCCAGCCTTACCCGTTCCCCAGCTACACCGAGGAGCTGGTCAAGCGCCTTCAGCGCACGTTGATCGAAGGCGACAGTGGTTTTCTCGCAGGCCTGGACCCGGCGCAAACCGCCCGCGACCTGGTCGACGACCGCTTCGTGCGCAACGCCATCGCGGCCGTTGGCGGGCCATCGGTGTTCGGTATTGCCGACAGTTTCGAGCGTAGCGAGGAGTTCGCGGTCTGATGGGCAAGCATGTGGTTCATACCGGCCTGGGCTTGGCCGGGCTGTTGCTGTTGCTGCTGGCGTGGTGGGCGGGTGTGGCGCTGTTTGGCGAGGCCGACGGCCTGTCGGCGCGCTTCTCGCCCGAGGCCACCCTGGCCAGCCTGGTCGAGCTGTTGGGGCAGGGCGAGGTCTACGGCCACGTGTGGGTCAGCCTCAAACGTATTTTGATCGGGCTGCTGCTGGCGCTGTTGATCGGCGTACCCCTCGGTTTGCTGGTAGGCAGCTACCGGCACCTGGAGGCGGCGACCACGCCGGCCTTCCAGTTTCTGCGGATGATTTCGCCGCTGTCGTGGATGCCGGTGGTGGTGATGCTGATGGGGGTGGGCGACCAGCCGATCTATTTCCTGCTGGCCTTCGCCGCGCTGTGGCCGATTCTGCTCAACACCGCTGCGGGCGTGCGCCAGCTCGACCCGCGCTGGTTGCAACTGAGCCGCAGCTTGAGTGCCACGCGCTGGGAGACGTTGTGCAAGGTGATCGTGCCGGGGGTGATCGGCCATGTGCTGACCGGTGTGCGCCTGGCCATCGGCATCCTGTGGATCGTGCTAGTGCCGTGCGAGATGCTAGGGGTCAGTGCGGGGTTGGGGTATTTCATTCTCGACACCCGCGACCGGCTGGCGTATTCGGAGCTGATGGCGATGGTGCTGCTGATCGGCGTGCTGGGCTTCATGCTCGATGCCCTGGCGCGTGGCTTGCATCGGCGCTGGGTGCATGGCTGAAAACAGTAGGGGCCGCTGTGCGGCCCCCCCGTATCAATGCACGGTCTTGCGCTGCCTTACACAGGCCTGCGCCTGAACAGCCAGCTCGTCCAGCCGCTCGTCGCGCATCTGCTCGGCCTCGATCATCGCATCCTCGCCCTGCTGGTTGAGCAGGTAGGTATGGATCTGATGTACCTCGGTGGTCTGGTAGATCGGCCCGATATCCAGCCGGCCAATCAACGCCCCGCTGGCTTGCCCGGTGCTGCTCATCAGCACCTGCGGCCCGTTGGCCGCCACCACCTGCATGCCCATCGCTTCGAACCACGGTACCTGGCCGGCAAAGGTGTTCAATTCGACGCAGGCATGGCGGGCCTGCAAATCACCCAGCAGGGCGCGGGCGATACCTTGGCGGCGATGGCTGGCGCGCACGGCGAGAAATGCCAGCGCGCAGGTGTCCGGGTCGTCATCGGCCGGCAACGCCAGGGCAAAGCCGAGCAATTGGTCCGGGGCCTCGGCATCCAGCGCCAAGGTCAGCGTCACCGACAGGCCACCGGTACCGTCCATGGCCTGCAGGTACTGGTGCACCTCCATCCCGACACCGTACTGGTACAGCGGATACAGCGGGTTGTCGGCAAGAATGGCAACGCTGCTCAATTCGCCGACGTGGTTGATCACCAGCTCACGGATCTGGTTCTGGAAAGACTCGGGCGGCACGCTGTCGAGGCGGCTCAGGATGAACATCGGGGGGCGGGCTCCGGCGGGTAGGAATACAACCCGCGCCTGGCTGACGCGGGTACTACAGTCTAACCGGTTTTGCCGAATCAGCCTTGCGCGTGTAGCGCCGCGAGCATCAGCTCGAGGTTTTGTACCGCCGCACCGGAGGCGCCCTTGCCAAGGTTGTCGAACACCGCAGTCAGCAGTACCTGGCCATGCTCCGGGTTGGCGTACAGCGCCAGGCGCAGGTCATTGCTGTCGTTCAGTGCTTCGGGGTCGAGCGCCGCCGCCGGGCCTTGCTGATGCAGGGGCATCAATTGCACGTGGCGAGCCCCTTCATAGTGCTGTTGCAGGCAGGCATGCAGCTGTTCGGCGCTGGCCTTGCCTGGCAGCAAGCGCAGTTGCAGCGGGATGCTGAGGACGATGCCCTGGCGATAGGCGCCGTAGCCGGGCATGAACACCGGCCGCGCCGACAGCCCGGCGTGCTGCTGGATCTCCGGCACATGCTTGTGCGCCAGCTCCAGGCCATACAGTTGCAAGGTCGGGGTTTTCTCGGTACCTGGCTGCTCATGGCGCTCGACCGCCGCGCGGCCGCCGCCGGAGTAGCCCGAGATGGCATGAATGCTCAGTGGGTAATCGGCTGGCAGCAGCCCGGCGCTGACCAACGGGCGCAGCAAGGCGATTGCTCCGGTGGGGTAGCAGCCAGGGTTGCTGACACGTTTGCTGTGGGCGATACGTTCGGCTTGCTGTTCATCCAGTTCTGGCAGGCCATAGACCCAACCTGGGCTGGTGCGGTGGGCGGAACTGGCGTCGATAACCCGTACCTGCGGGTTATGGATCGCCGCCACGGCTTCGCGCGCTGCGTCATCGGGCAGGCAGAGCACGGCGATGTCGGCGCTATTGATCGCTTCGGCGCGGCGTTGTGGGTGCTTGCGCTCGGCTTCGGGCAGGGTCAGCAGGCGCAAGTCGCTGCGCCCGTGCAGGCGGGCGTGAATCTGCAGGCCAGTGGTGCCTTGGTCACCGTCGATGAAGACAACAGGGGTGTGCATGGTCGGGGTCCGGTCGGGGGAGAGATGGCCTATGCTCGCCTGCGGCTGGACTAAAGGAAATTTGAATATCATGATGCTGATGTTCATTTTTACTGAAGCATGCCATGCGCGAAATCAGCCTTGACCGCCTCCGCACCCTGGTCGAAATCTCCGACCTGGGTTCTTTTGCCGAGGCCGCACGCCGGCTCAACCTGGCCCCGCCCACCATCAGCCTGCACGTGGCCGAGCTGGAGGCCCGGGTGGGCGCCCCCTTGCTCACCCGTAACCGTGGCCAGGTGCGCCCTACGGCCATTGGTGAGACGTTACTGGCCCGCGCCCGACGCCTGCTGGCCGACGCCGACCTGGCCCTGGAAGAGGTTCGCCGTCAGGTCGAGGGCCTGACCGGCCGGGTACGCCTGGGCGCCTCGACCGGCGCCATCGCCCACCTGTTGCCCAAGGCGCTGGAACACTTGCGTGTGGCTCACCCGGGGATCGACGTGCAGGTCCAGGTACTGACCTCCCAGGCGTCACTGGCGCGGCTGCGCGAGGGGGCTCTGGACATTGGCCTGGTGGCCTTGCCGCAAGTTGCGGGCAAGGGGCTGAAGGTCACCCCTTGGCGGCGCGACCCGATCCTGGCCTACGTGCCGGCCGACTGGCAGCCGCCGGCCAAGGTAACGCCGGCATGGTTGGCGCAGCGGGCGTTGATTCTGAATGACAGCAGCACGCAGTTGTCGCGGGTGACAGGGGAGTGGTTCGCGGCGGCGGGGTTGTTCCCCGCACCGCGCATCGAGCTGAACTACAACGATGCGATCAAGAGCCTGGTGGGGGCGGGGTACGGTGCGACGTTGCTGCCGCAGGAGGGCGACGCGGCGGAGCTGGACCGGCGTATTGCCCGCCGGCCGTTGCGTCCGGGGTTGTGGCGGCAGTTGGGGATTGCCTGCCGAGAGGGGCAGGTCGAGCGGGCCACGGGGTATGTGCTGGAGGCGCTGGAGCGGTTGTTGTAGGGCACCTGCTATAACAAGGGTCCTGGCAGTAGGACTTGGGAAAGCATCAGGGCTGGCGGGTGCATACCTTGATGCTTTCAGCACCGGTGAGATCGAGCGCCGCCCGCGCGGCGCTTCGCGGGGCAAGCCCGCTCCCACATCTGTTTCGGGCCAGTGAGTCCTGTTAAATAGGCGCGCGCCCCCTTGTTTGTACGACGCGATATCGAGGCGAGCACCAAAGGGCCGCGCGCCAATGCCTCAGGAATAATTGGCCCGAAACAGATGTGGGAGCGGGCTTGCCCCGCGAAGCGCCGCGCGGGCGGCGCTCGATCTCACCGGCGCTAAAACTCCCAAGGCATGCACCTTCCACCCCTAACGCCTAACCAACCTCAGAACCAGCGGTCGTTCTTCTTCCGCCCGCGGGTCAGCGCTGGCATGATCAACCCCACCAACAAACCCGCGCCCGCAATGCTGCCGCCATACACCATATAGCGCATCATCACCTGTTTGTTCTCGTCCCCCAGGCGCGCCTGGGTGTCGCGCAGGGTCGACTGGCTCTGGTCCAGCTGCTCATTCAGCGCCTGGTTGCGCGCCTCCAGCTCATCGATCAATTGCTTGCGCGAATCCAGCGTTTCCTGCATGCCCTGCACGCGGTTCTTCCAACTGTCATCGATGCTCTTGAGCTGCCCGGACAGGTCCGCCACTTGGGCATCGAGCTGCGGCAGCCGCTCGCCCTGGCCAGGCACGTCCTGCAGGTCGCTGCTGAGGATCCACACCAGGTCACCATTCTGCCCGCGTACCTGGCTGTAGCTGCCTTGGCTGCCGACCAGAGTCAGCTTTTGCCCAGACTTGAGCGTGCCGACAATGCGGTGGCCATCGGTCGGCCCGCTGCGCACATAGGTACTCAGGCTGTCACTGACCCAGCGCGCATCACTGGCAGGCGCTTCGGCATGCACCGGGGCGGCTAGAGCCACCAGGGCTGCGATCAAGCCGCCGCGCAGGGCTGGGAGGGCGGAAAATGTTGGACGGGAGTCGGGCATGTTGAGTCTTCGCTGAAACAGGACAAAAGTAGGCCCGATGACTGGGCCGATGAACCGGTCGGTGAGTTGACCGTCAGCGAAAGACCGTTTTTATGTAAGCAGGTTCACTACCTGATATCGGAAATGTCTGCAGAATGTTGCAAAAGCCGAGGTGTACGGCCTGTCGCGATGGTGGTTGAAACACCGCGACAGGCGCGTGGCGATCAGCTCTCTGGCTGCGGCACAATGGCCAGTGCATCAGGCTCCGGCCCGGTTTGCCAGCGTGCCTTCTCGCGCCAGTCAGCGGTATCGATGACGGCTATCTGGTCACCGCCGCTGATGGCCACGTAGACCCGTTTGCCATCCGGCGAGACCACCGCGCCGATGGGCAGGGCTTCGGCACCCAACAGTGTCTTGCGGTACTCGGCGCCTTCCTGAGCCAGGCTGATGCGCTTGATCTCGCGCTTGGCCGCGACGTCGAACACGGCCAGCTCCGCCGACTTGGCGCAGGTGACCAGAGCATGCTTGCCGTCCGGGGTCATGACGACGCGTATCGGAAACAGGCCGGTACGGAGGCGGTCGGTGACCTCTAGGCGTTCGGCATCGACGATCACCACTTCATTGCCTTCGCGATTGCTGACCCACACCTGGGCGCCCGTCTGGGTCACCGCAACGCCCTCGCTGCCGTTGCCGGTGGGGATGTCAGCGATCTTCTTCTTGTGCAGCAAGTCGATGACCGACAACGTGCCGGAGTCTACATGGGTCACGTAGGCGCGGTCCGCACCGGGCGACAGGGCGACCATGTGCGGCTTGCCGCCGCCGACGTCGATGCGGTCGAGGACCTGGCCCTGGGCCAGGTCGACAATCAGCAAGCGCTCGCTGTCCTCGGTGGTAACCACCACCCTCTGGCTGTCTGGCAGGAAGCGGATGCCATGGGGGCGCGAGTCCTTGCCCAGGTCGATAGTGCGCACCACGCTGCGTGACGGCCAGTCGATCACGCTCAGGCTGTTGTTGGCGGTGCCGTGGGCGCCATAGTTGGCCACCACGGCCAAGCGGCCATTGCTGGCAACTACCACCTCGTGCGGGCCGGTGCCCACGGGCAGGCGGACCAGTTCCTTGCCGTTGCTGATGTCCAGTGCCGAGACACTGGCATCGGCCTTGTTGCCCACCAGCAGCACATCCTGCGCCTGAACCAGCGACGCGCAGGCCAGTAGTGCGCCAGCCAAGGCCAGGTTACGGATGCGGAGGGCGATCGGGTTGTAAGGGTAGGGCATGTCCAGTCTCCTTTGGATTACAGTCCATGTTGCATGCTCATAGGGTGTGACCGGGGCAGGGTGGCAAGGGTTTCGTTTTTTTGCCGCGCCACGCTCACGATCTAGACTGAAGGGTTCACACCTGTTCATGGAGCTACACCATGACTGCCAAGAATACGGTTTGCCTCTGGTACAACAATGATGCCGAGGAGGCGGCGAACTTCTACGCCGTGACCTTCCCCGACAGCCGCGTGGTGGCGGTTCACCAGGCCCCCAGTGATTACCCGTCGGGCAAGGCTGGTGATGTGATCACCGTCGAATTCACCGTGATGGGCGTGCCCTGCGTAGGGCTTAACGGCGGCACGGCGTTCAAGCACAGCGAAGCGTTCTCGTTCCAGGTCAGCACTGAAGACCAGGCCGAGACTGACCGCCTGTGGAACGCCATCGTCAGCAATGGCGGCGAAGAGAGCGTCTGCGGCTGGTGCAAGGATCGATGGGGGGTATCGTGGCAGATCTGCCCGCGCATCCTGATCGAGGCCCTCGGCAACCCCGACCGGGCGGCGGCCAAGCGGGCCTTCGAGGCCATGATGGAAATGGGCAAGATCGATGTCGCCGGGATCGAGGCGGCCTTGAAGGGCTGACGGCGAGCAACCCAGGGGCCGACTGGCGGCCCCTGGGTTGCTGCTTAGTCGTTCAACTCCACGTCGGCCTGGGGTTGTGTCTGCTTGGTCGCAGACTTCTTCTCCTGCACCACGATGTAGAACTCCTCGCCATGTTTCACCGCGCCATACAGCACGGCCTTTTCGATCAGCTCGGTACCCCGCAGATGCCGCAGCATCATCGGGTCCTTGCGCAGGTCGCGGTACAGCGCCAGGCACAACAGCACCATCACTACGACAAACGGCAGCGCCACCACGATCGTCAGGTTCTGTAACCCCGTCAGTGCCTCGCCGGGGTTGCTGGGGTCGCCGATCGCCAACATGACCGCCGCCACCGTGCCGGTCAGCGCCCCCCAGAAGATCACGGTGCGCCGCGACGGCGCGGTGGTGCCGTGTTCCGACAGGGTGCCCATGACCAGTGAGGCGGCATCGGCGCCGGAGACGAAGAAGATGCCCACCAGGATCATCACCAGCACCGAGGTCAACGAGGCCAGCGGGTAGCTGTCCAGCAACTGATAGAGCGCGTGGTTGCTGTTGACGGCGCCATTGACCAGCGCGAAGCTGCCCTCGCGCAGGGCATCGATCGCCGCACCGCCGAAAATGGTGAACCACACCAGGCTGACCAGGCTCGGTACCAGCAGCACCCCGGTGACGAACTGGCGAATGGTGCGGCCGCGGCTGATGCGGGCAATGAACATGCCGACGAAAGGCGTCCAGGAAATCCACCAGGCCCAATAGAACACGGTCCAGCCGGCCAGCCAGCTGTCCATCTGCTCACCGCCGCTGGCGTTGGTGCGTGCCATCATTTCTGGCAGCAGCTTGATGTAGATGCCGATCGAGGTGGGCAGCAGGTTGAGCATCAACAGCGTCGGGCCGACCAGGAAGACGAAGGCCGCCAGCACCAGTGCCAGCACCATGTTGGTGTTGGACAACCACTGGATACCCTTGCCGATGCCGGACACTGCGGAGGTGACGAAGGCAATGGTCAGCAAGGTGATGATCGAGATGTAGAACAGCTTGCCGGGGCTCTCGATCCAGCCGTTGTATTCCAGGCCGCCGGCGATTTGCAGGGCGCCCAGGCCGAGCGAGGCGGCAGAGCCGAACAGCGTGGCGAAAATCGCCATCATGTCGATCACGCGGCCGACGGGGCCGTTGGCGTGCTTGCCGATCAGCGGCCGAAAGGCCGTGGAAATCAATTGCGAACGCCCGCGGCGGAACGTGCCGTAAGCAATCACCAGGCCGACGATGGCGTACATGGCCCAGGGGTGCAGGGTCCAGTGGAACAACGTGGTGGCCATGGCCACCTGCATCGCCTCGCTCGATTGCCCGGTCGTCGTTCCGGGAGGGGGCGTCACATAGTGCGACAAGGGCTCGGCAACGCCGAAGAACATCAGGCCGATGCCCATGCCGGCGCTGAACATCATGGCCACCCAGGAGACGGTACGGAATTCTGGCGCTTCGCCATCACGCCCCAGCGGGATCCTGCCATAGCGGCTGGCGGCTAGCCACAGCACGAAGATGACGAACACGGTCGAGGTGAGTACGAAGAACCAGCCAAAGTTGAGAATGACCCAGGACTGTGCCGACGACGCGCTGGCGGCAAGGCTGGCCTGGCTGACGAAGCCCCAGATGACGAAGGCAATGGCCAGAATGCTGGTGATGCCGAAGACGATCCAGTCGATCTTGCCCTCCAAGTGCCTGTCCTGGCGGGCCTCGGCGGTTTTCGAGGGGTCCGTAACGCCAAGGTCGAGCGTTTCGGTGATGTGTTCCTTTGCCATGAATAGTGATGCCCCTTTGTGGCTTACCTGCGTATGCAGGCTTGTTGTTGTGGGCTGCCGGGGTCGGTGACGGTCTCGGCGGGAAGTGCAGCTGGCCGAATTATCCTGCTTGGCAAACAGCGGCTCCTGTCCCGATAACGCCCTGGGGCGTCCACTGAACGACCTGTTTAATACTTTTAGTTCCGGGGGCGATGGCCCTTTCTGCGCTGCGTTCTGGTACCCTGATGGGCATTAACCTGGCCTGCATTCCCGAGCACCGTAGAAGCGGCGTTGCCTGCGGGCCTGGCCTTACCAGGAAACGGAGATTCGTCAATGGCCACTGACCGTGTGAGCCTGATTCATTTCGATAAATTGAGCATGAGCCCGGCTGCTGCCGATCGGTTCCAGACAGCCCTCGACGCGCTGGAAGCGCTCAAGCTGCAGGACCGTTACGTGTACCTCGTTGCTCCTTATCTGGGTGATATCGCCGACGCCTCCGACCGTGAGCAGCTGGCCACGGCCATGGAGCAGGGCATCCGCGTCGTGCATGACCTGTTGGCCGCCAAGTCGATCACCAAGGTGAAGTCCGAAGAGCTGTGCAACGTGTTTGAAAACGCCGCCGAGCGTGTGCGCGCTGAAATGCCGGCCTGAAGGGTGCAATGGCCAAGGACATAGACAACCCCTGCGTTTCGCTATGCCAGCTCAACAGCGAGCTGTGCGTCAGCTGTGGCCGCAGCCGTGAAGAAATCCGCAAGTGGCGTGGCATGAAGCGCCCGGAGAAGATGGCCACCGTGCAGCGGGCGGCCACGCGGATGAAAGCCATCGTCAAGAAGAGCGCGAAGCGGCAGAATGCCAACTGACCTTCGCATGCTGTTATAACCGCGTCCCCTGAAACTTTATCGAGCCTGGAAAATGGATTCTCACTCGCTTCTTGCCTTTACCCTGGTTGCCGCGATCGCCATCGCCAGCCCTGGCCCTGCGACCTTGATGGCGATCAACAACAGCCTGGCCCATGGGCAACGCAGCGCGGTCTGGTCTTCACTGGGCAATGGCTCGGGCCTGTTCTGCCTGTCGGCAGCGGCCATGCTCGGGTTGGGGGCGTTGCTGGCAAGCTCCGAAGTGCTGTTCAACGCCGTCAAGATCATCGGCGCGGGTTACCTGTTCTACCTCGGCGCACGGCAGTTGTTGAAGAAGAGCCCGATGCTGGAGGAGGGCGCCACCGCCGGGGTGGCCAAGGAGCGGCCGACACCGCTCAAGCTGTACAAGTCAGCATTCCTGACGGCGGTCACCAACCCCAAGGCGACCATGTTCTTCACCGCGCTGTTCCCGCAGTTCATCGACCAGGGCGCCGCGTTGCTGCCGCAGTTCCTGATCCTTACCGGGATCTTCGTCGCCTTGTCGCTCATTTCACTGACCCTTTACGCCGCGCTGGCCTCGCGGGCCAAGGGCGTGTTGACCCGGCCGGCGCTTTCGCGCTGGGTGAGCCGGGTCGTGGGCACGACCTTCATCGGCTTTGGTGCGGCGATTCTCACAATCCGTCGACAGTCGGCGTAGGTCTTTGCGGGCCGCCTGACGACGCGCAGCGGCCCTGGCAACTCGCCGGTCGATGAAAACCCTGGCGGCTGGCTGCCGATGGGCCAGACTGTCTACACCACGCGAAGCCAGATGCCCCATGTGCCGAGGGTTGTAGATGATCGAGCGTTGCTTTCGCCACGCCTTGCTGTCGTTGCTGTGCGCGCTGCTGCCCGCGGTTGCAGGCGCGCAGGAGGCCTGCCAGCGCCTGACGGCCACCGGTAACCCCGAATACCCCCCTTATTTGTGGCGCGACCCGCATGACCCTCACCAGTTGATCGGTGCCAATGCCGACCTGCTCAAATACTTGGGCAAGCAACTTGGGCTAGAGATCGAAGTGGTTTACGGGGGGCCGTGGTCACGTGCCCAGGAGCAAGTGCGCACCGGCCGTATCGACCTGCTTGCCGGGTATTTTCTGACCCAGGCACGGCAGCAGATGATGGACTTCATAAGCCCGGCCTTCCTGCACACGCCCAGCGTGGTCTGGGTACGCCAGCAAGGGGCCTTTGTCTACCATCAATGGGCTGACCTGCAAGGCCGCAAAGGCGGGACCCTGGTCAATAACAGCCACGGCCAGCAGTTCGATGACTATGCCAAGGCCAACCTCACGCTCGAAGCGGTGCCCAGTGCCAAGCAGGCTTTCGAGAAGCTGCTGCTCAAGCGCAGCGACTACGTGGTGTTCGAGCACTATCCAGGCATGGCGTTGGCGCAGACGCTGGGCATGCAAGACAGCCTGCAGGTGCTGGACCCGCCGGTGTCCAGCGAAGGCTTGTACCTGGCGCTGTCGCATCAATCACCGTGCAACCAGCCGCAGTTGCGCGAAGACCTGGCACGGGAGATGAAAGCGATCGTTTCCGGCGCATTGCCAGAACAGTTGTTGCGCCAGAACCTGGAGCGCTGGCATCAACAGCACACAGCAGCCATTGTTCAATGACCCATCGGTAAACCGAGGGCCTGAGGGACATCCACGTCCAGCACCACCCCGGCATCGTCAACGGCGACCGTGATACAGGCGTGCGGGTTGTCCAGAATGACCTGCCGGCCGCCCTGATCACCTTGCAGTTGCGCCAGCGCCGGCCAGAACGCACGGCCGAAAATCACCGGATGCCCGCGCTGACCCTGGTACTGCGGCAACACGATGTGTGCTGCGCTTGCTTGCCGGCAAAGTGTTTGCAAGCTGCCAGGTGCGATCCATGGCATATCCGCCAACAGCACCGCCACCGCCTGGGCCTGTGTCTGCAGCAGCGCCGTCACCCCGGCCGCGAGGCTGGTGCCCATGCCAAGCGCTGCCTGCTCGGCCCGCACGATATGGGCCCGCGGGTCGATACCCAGGTGCTGCGCATCGTCACCCGGCCGTAGCACGACGTGCACATCTGCAAAATGATCGAATGCGCGCGCCAATGCCGTCGCCAGCAGGGTGTGCCCGGAGGGCAGCCGTGCCAGGCGTTTGTCGCTGCCAAAGCGCTGCGCACGCCCGGCCGCCAGCACCAGCGCGGTGCAGATCACAGGTTGTGCTGGCACGCCTCGGCCTCCCGGGCAAGCTTGGCCTTGGTCACGTTGACTGCCCCAGGCAGGCTCACGTCATTCTTGGCTGCGAGGATCTCGGCCATGACGCTGACGGCGATTTCGGCCGGGGTCTTGCTGCCGATGTAGATGCCGATAGGGCCGTGCAGGCGCTTGAGGGTGGCTTCGGTTTCGCCAAAGTGTTCGATCAGGCGCTCGCGTCGCAACTGGCTGTTGCGCCTGGACCCGATCGCGCCGATGTAGAACGCCGGGCTGTGCAGCGCCTCGAGCAAGGCCAGGTCGTCAAGTTTGGGGTCGTGGCTGACGGCAACGATGGCGCTACGCACGTCGGGGGCGAAGGTACGCACCACATCGTCCGGCATGCCGGCCAGTTTCGAGACGCCCGCGACGCCCCAGCCGCCCATGTATTCTGGCCGTGGGTCGCACACCGAAACGTTGAAGCCATTGAACAGCGCCATGGTCGCCAGGTACTCGGCCAGCGCGCCGGCGCCGATCAGCAGCACGCGGTAGCCAGGGCCGAGGGTGCTGAGCATGCGCTGGCCATCGAAGCTGAACTGCTCGGGCGTGCTGCTAGCCATGAGCGCGGCTTCGCCGCTGTGCAAGTCCAGTTCACGGCGCACCAGGCTGCCGCTGTCGAGGCAGGCCAGCAGTTGTTCGAGGTGTTCTGCCGAAGGTTCGAACTCGAGGACCAGTTGCAGGGTACCGCCACAGGGCAAGCCGAACCGGTGAGCGTCCTCGGCGCTGACACCGTAGCGCACCACCTCGGGCAGCCCGGTCTGCATACCTGGGCCACCGTAGGCAGTGGTGTAGCGGTGGATGAGGTCATCCTCGATGCAGCCACCGGACACGCTGCCGACCACGCGACCGTCGCTGCGCAGCGCCATCATCGAACCGACCGGGCGAGGGGACGAGCCCCAGGTGCGGGCCACAGTGGCCAGCAAGACGCGCTCGCCGCTGGCAAGCCAGTCGCGGGCGGTGCGCAGGACCAGCAGGTCGATGCTCTCCATCATCTTTCTCCAAAGCGTAATGCTTGTGCCGGTTTCATCGCATGTGCAACACAATCGGGCTGCTGCTGGCCGGGTCTGTGTGCCCGCGCAACGTGCCCACGGCCTGCGCACCCACTGCACCACCGTGATTACCCCAGGCGCCGCGCACGAAGCTCAATACTTCGGCAATTTCCCGGTCGCTCAGCTGTTCACGGAAGGCCGGCATGCGGTAGGCATCGGGCAGCCCGGCAGCGACGATGCGCTGCGAGCCATTGAGGGTGATGTTGATCGCCGACGCGCTTTCCTTGGCCAAGGCCGACGTGGCCCCGGCCAACGGCGGCATCCACTCGGCCTGGCCCTTGCCGTCCAGGCCGTGGCACGACGCGCAACGGGTCACGTAAGTATGCGCCCCAGGGTTATCGAGCTTCGCGGCTACCGATTCAGCCTGGTACTGCCACGGCGTGCCGTCACGCTGTGGATCGCCGGGCAGCGATTTCAGATAGCGGCCGATCGCCGCCAGGTCATCGTCACTCATGAATTGCGTGGAGTTGTTGAACGCCTCGGTCATCGAGCCATAGACCACGGCATGCCGGTTGCGCCCGGTCTTGAGGAACTGCACGATTTCCGCTTCGCTCCAGCGGCCAAGGCCGGTGTTGTGGTCGGCGCGCAGGCTTGGTGCGTACCAGCCATCGAGCAGCGCACCGGCCAGGAAGGGTTTGCCACTTTCATCCAGGGCTTTCTCGTTGAAGGCCAGGCCACGGGGGGTATGGCAGCTGCCACAGTGCCCTGGGCCTTGAACGATGTAGGCGCCGCGGTTCCACTGGGCGTCCTGATCAGGCTTGGCGGCATACGGTGTGTTGGCGGCGAACAGCCCATTCCACAGGGCGATGGGCCAGCGCATGTTCAGCGGCCAGGGAATGTCACTGGCGAGGTTCGCCTGCTGGGCAGGTTGCACGCCCTTCATGAAGAACGCGTACAGGGCCCGCACATCGTCATCGCTGAGCTTGGCGTAGGAAGGGTACGGCATGGCCGGGTACAGCCGCCGGCCACCGGGGGCCACGCCGTGGCGTACGGCGCGGTCGAAGTCGGCAAGGCTGTAGTGACCGATGCCGGTGTCGCGGTCGGGGGTGACGTTGGTGGCGTGGATCGCCCCCAGTGGCGTGGCCATCTCCAACCCGCCGGCGAACGGTTTGCCGCCGGGCAGGCTGTGGCAGGCCACGCAGTCACTCAGCCTGGCCACATACTCGCCGCGGCTGACCAGTGCAGGGTCGAAACGGGCAGCCTGCTTGGCCTCGAAAGGTGACGCGGGGTCACGGGTGACGTACCAGGCCAGCAGGCCTGCCGCGACCAGGCACGGCAGCGCCAGCCAGCCGGCGGTTCTTGCGAATCGGCTGTGGGTCATGGGCGTTCCTTGTGCTGTCAGGTGAAGGTGTAGCGGCTTAGCGGAATGCTGCGGATGCGCTGGCCGGTAAGCCGCGCCACCGCGTTGGCCACCGCTGGCGCAACGGCAGGTAGCGGCGGTTCGCCGATGCCGCCCATCTTCGCGCCGCTTTCGACGATGCGCACATGCACCCGTGCCATGCGCGAAGGCGGCAGGATGGGGTACAGGTCGTAGTTGCGCCCGCGGGGCTGACCGTCGATGTACACCGCCTCTTCCAGCAACGTCTGCGACAGGCCCAAGGCCACGGCGCCGTTGACCTGGGCCTCGATAATCGCCGGGTTGACGATGCTGCCCGGGTCGATCGCCTGCCAGATGTCGTGCACCTTGACCTGGCCATTTTCGATCGAGACTTCGGCGATCACCGCCGCTTCCGAGCCGAACGGCGAGGCCATGGCCACGCCGCGCGCCCGCTTGCTGCCGTCCTCGGCAGTGAACGGCCCGCGCTTCCAGCCGCCAGACAGCTCGCCTACCGCGTGCAGCAGGTTGGTCAGGCGCTGATTGTCACGCAGCAGGTGCAGCCGCAGCTCATAGGGGTCCTTGCCACCCTTGTCGGCCAGCTCGTCAAGGAACGCTTCGTAGAAGAAGTCGTTCAGCGAATTGCCCACCGAGCGCCAGTAGCCGAGCATGACCGGGCCTTTGACGTAGATCTGGGCGATGCGTTTGTTGGCGATGGCGTACGCTTTACCCGACAGCCCTTCGAGGGCGGTGGGGTCTATCTTGTCCCCTTGCTTGCCGGCCAGTGCCTCGGTCGGGCCTTCGGTGGCGCTCACCGCTTCTATGGCCACGGGCAGCCCATCGGCGTCCAGCGCGGCGCGGAACTTGACCACCGCCAGTGGGCGCAACACGTCGCGCAGAAACTCTTCCTCACGGCTCCAGATCAGCTTGACCGGGCGGCCGACCGCTTTGGCCAGGGCGATGGCCTGAGGGTAAGGGTTTGCCGAGTCGTAGAGAAAGTGCCGGCCAAAAAAGCCGCCGAGCAAGGGCGAGTGCAGGGTGATGCGCGCAGCGTCCAGGCCGGTGCGCTTGGCGATGTCGTCGCGGAACATGTCTGGAGCCTGGTTGGGTAGCCAGACCTCCAGCGAGCCGTCGGGGTTGAAGCGGGCCAGGGCAGAAGGTGGTTCAAGCTGGGCGTGGTTGAGGTACTGGTTGTGGTAGGTGGCCTCGACCTTTGTTTTGGCGTTGGCCAGCACCCCAGCCACATCGCCTTCGTTCTCTTCGTCGCGGGCCGGGCCTTGCTCGCTGGCCAAGCGCTCCCGGTAGGCGTCGCTGGAAAAATCCGCCGGCATCGGCCGTAGCGGGGAATCATTGCCGGGCTCTTGCCAGTCCACCTGGATGGCCTCGACTGCGCGCTTGGCATGCCACCAACGCTCGGCGACCACCGCCACCGCGCCCGGCAATTGATGCACCGAGTGCACGCCTTTCATGGCCTTCACCTGCGCTTCGTTGCGCAGGCTGCCCACCGTCATGCCCAGGCGGGGGGCATGCTGCACGGCGGCGTGCAGCATGCCGTCGAGCTTGATGTCGATGGTGTACAAGGCTTTGCCGGTGGATTTGTCATAGGCGTCGACCCGGCGTACCGGCTTGCCGATCCAGCGAAACTGGCTGGGGTCGCGCAGCTGTACGCTGGCCGGGTCTGGCACGGGCAGGTCGAGGGCGCGCTCGGCCAGTTCACCGTAGGGCAGTGAGCGGCCAGATGCGGCGTGCACCACCTTGCCAGGCTCGGTGGACAGTTCGCCGAGCGGTACCCCCAGTTGTTCGGCAGCCGCCTGCAGCAACATGGCCCGGGCCAGCGCGCCGAGGCGGCGCATGGTCGGGTAGCTCATGCGCACCGACATGCTGCCGCCGGTGATGCGCATGCCATTTTCCATCACCACATAGGCCTCGCCGGGCGGCGCGCTGTCGACCAGGAAGGTGGCAGGGTCGGCATCCAGCTCTTCGCCAACGATCTGCGCCATGGCGGTGTAGGTGCCCTGGCCGCCCTCCATGAACGGGCAGAGCAGGCGAACGGTGCTGTCCGGGCGGATTTCGAGGAAAGCCGGGACCTGGGTGCCGCGCTCCTGGCCAGCAGCGGTGGCGGCCTGGGCCCTGGCCGAACCCAGCGGCAGGCCAAAGCCGAGCACCAGGGCACCGGCGGCGGCACCGGCCGAAGCCAGCAGGAAGCGGCGGCGCGACAGGTTGACCGGCGCGCCCAAGGGCCCAAGCGGGCTATCGACAGGCGTGTTCATCAGGCACCCTCCTGCTGCGCGGCAAGGTCGTGCACGGCCGCATGGATGGCGTTGTAGGTGCCACAGCGGCACAGGTTGACCATGGCCGCATCGATCTGCGCGTCGCTGGGGTTGGGCGTGTGCTTAAGCAGCGCGGTGGCCGCCATCACCTGGCCCGACTGGCAGTAGCCGCACTGCGCCACCTGGTGCTCTACCCAGGCTGCGACCACGCGCTTGCCGACGCTGTCGGCCTCGATCGCCTCGATGGTGGTCACCTCACGCCCGACCACGCCTGCCACCGGGGTCACGCAGGCGCGCACCACGCTGCCGTCCACCAGCACCGAACAGGCGCCGCACTGGGCCAGGCCGCAGCCATACTTGGTGCCGGTCAGCCCGAGGTCGTCACGGATCACCCACAGCAGCGGCGTGTCAGCGTCGGCTTCGACCTCATAGGTCTTCTGGTTGATGCGTAGTTCCATGGTTCACCTGCCCATCATCGGTTTGCTGTCGCGTCGTTGTCTTGAGCGGGGGGTACGTTGCCCCCCAGTGCAGAAACGCTAGCACAGCGCGGCGGCCGGTGAGCCGGCGCTGCCGGGAGGTCAGGAGGATCAGGCAAGTAATCCGGCGAAATGCGCAAGGCCGGCGTTGCGCCAGGCAAACAGGACTTCCAGGCGAAAAACCCGGATAATGCCGGCCAATTTCGTTTTGCACGCTTAAATCACGGTAATCCCGCATGGAAATCAAGGTCAATTTTCTCGACAATCTCCGCCTCGAAGCCAAATTCGACGACTTCACGGTGATCGCCGACCAACCGATCCGTTACAAAGGCGACGGTTCGGCCCCAGGGCCGTTCGACTATTTCCTGGCGTCTTCGGCGTTGTGCGCGGCTTACTTCGTGAAGCTGTACTGCCAGACCCGCGATATCCCCACCGAAAACATTCGCCTGTCGCAGAACAACATCGTCGACCCGGAAAACCGCTACAACCAGATCTTCAAGATCCAGGTCGAGTTGCCCGAAGACATCTCCGAGAAGGACCGCCAGGGCATCCTGCGCTCCATCGACCGTTGCACGGTGAAGAAGGTGGTGCAGACCGGGCCTGAATTCGTCATCGAAGTGGTCGACAACCTGGATGCCGATGCCCAAGGGCTGTTGATGCCGGTGTCGGACACCACCACCTACATCCCGGGCAAGGACCTGCCGCTGGAGCAGACCATCGCCAACATGTCGGCGATCCTGGCCGGGTTGGGGATGAAGATCGAGATCGCTTCGTGGCGCAATATCGTGCCCAACGTATGGTCGCTGCATGTGCGCGATGCGCAGTCGCCGATGTGCTTCACCAATGGCAAGGGCTCGACCAAGGAGGCCGCGCTGGCCTCGGCGCTGGGTGAGTTCATCGAGCGTTTGAACTGCAACTTCTTCTACAATGACCAATTCTGGGGCGAAGAGATCGCCAACGCTGCGTTCGTGCACTACCCGAACGAGCAGTGGTTCAAGCCTGGGCCAAAGGATGCGCTGCCCAGCGAGATCCTCGACGCGAACTGCCTGGACATCTACAACCCCGACGGCGAACTGCGCGGCTCGCACCTGTACGACACCAACTCGGGCAATACCGCGCGGGGCATCTGCTCGTTGCCGTTCGTGCGCCAGTCGGACCAAGAGGTGGTGTATTTCCCGTCCAACCTGATCGAGAACCTGTTCCTCAGCAATGGCATGAGCGCTGGCAATACCCTGGCCGAAGCGCAAGTGCAGTGCCTGTCGGAAATCTTCGAGCGGGCGGTGAAGCGCGAAATCCTCGAAGGCGAGCTGTGCCTGCCGGATGTACCGCAGGAGGTGCTGGCCAAGTACCCGGGCATCGTTGCCGGCATCCAGGGGCTGGAAGAGCAAGGCTTCCCGGTGCTGGTCAAGGATGCGTCGCTGGGCGGTGAGTTCCCGGTGATGTGCGTGACCTTGATGAACCCGCGTACCGGTGGCGTGTTCGCCTCGTTCGGCGCGCACCCGAGCCTTGAAGTGGCGCTGGAACGCAGCCTCACCGAGTTGCTCCAGGGCCGCAGCTTCGAGGGCCTGAACGACCTGCCGCAGCCAACCTTCGAAAGCCACGCGCTGACCGAGCCGAACAACTTCGTCGAACACTTCATCGACTCAAGCGGCGTGGTGTCGTGGCGTTTCTTCAGTGCCAAGGCCGATTTCGAATTCGTCGAGTGGGACTTCTCCGGCCACGGCGAAGACTCCAACGTGCAGGAAGCCGCGACCCTGTTCGGCATTCTTGAAGACCTGGGCAAAGAGGCGTACATGGCGGTGTACGACAACCTGGGTGCTACTGCGTGCCGCATCCTGGTGCCGGGCTACTCGGAGATCTACCCGGTAGAGGACCTGATCTGGGACAACACCAACCGGGCTTTGTCGTTCCGCGCCGACATCCTCAACCTGCACAGCCTGGACAACCGCTCGCTCAAATTGCTGCTCAAGCGCCTGGACAACTGCGATGTGGATGACTACACGACCATCACCACGCTGATCGGTGTCGAGTTCGACGACAACACGGTGTGGGGCCAGTTGACCATTCTTGAGCTGAAGCTGCTGATCTGCCTGGCTGTGCAGCGCTTTGAAGAGGCCAAGGAGCTGGTCGAGGCGTTACTGCAGTTCAACGACAACACCGTCGAGCGGGGCCTGTTCTACCAGGCCTTAAATGTGGTGCTGGAAGTGGTGCTGGACGATGAACTAGAGATGGAAGACTACGAAACCAACTTCCGCCGCATGTTCGGCAACCCGCGAATGGACGCGGTGCTGGGCTCGGTAGACGGTAGCGTGCGGTTCCATGGCTTGACGCCGACCAGCATGAAGCTGGAAGGCCTGGATCGTCATTTGCGTTTGATCGAGAGCTACAAGAAGCTGCATGCCGCTCGGGCCAAGTTTGCCTGAGGCGGTGTAGGCCTGGAGTGTTTCAGTGCCTGTAAGATCGAGCGCCGCCCGCGCGGCGCTCGATCTACCAGGCGCCTCAAGCCTCAAGCCACACGCCTCAGTTCTTGCACTTCGCCATCACCACCTGGCAAGTCTTGGGTGTCCCCCCCGATCGGCCTGCGTAACGAACGCAGTTATTCAGCGACTTCTGCCGGGCAATACTCAAGGTATTGCCCCAGGCCAGGCCGCCTTCGCCGGTGCTGGGCACGGCCTTGGCGAAGCAGTTGGAGCCGACTGTGGTGGCTGCGTAGCGGGCCTTGCTGTTTTTGCTGGAGCAGCCCGAGGCCAGGCCCAGGCCGAGGATGAGCAGCGTGTTCAGTGCCCAGAGCGCACTCGTGCGCCCCCAGTTGTTGCTCATGCCGATCTCCTCGTTGAAAAATGCCGCACAGAAACACCGTGGCGGTTCCTGTCAGGATATTTCATTCAAGCGAAACGGTGAACTATCGCGTTGTAGAGACGCTCCTTTGCTAAGCGCACCCCGCGCACGCCTGATGGCTTCAGCCATCAGCCAAGGGTCACTGAACGATAAGGAGGCGCCGTGACCGCATCAGAGCAAACCCTCTACCGCTGCACGCCAGGCCCGTTGCACGCCATGCTGCTGGCCGGCAGTGTTCCGTTGTTTCTTGGCGCGCTGCTGAGCGATATCGCCTACTTCAACAGCTTCCAGATCCAGTGGAGCAACTTCGCTGCCTGGCTGATCGCCGGTGGCCTGCTGTGCTGTGGGCTGGCGCTGCTGTTCGCGTTGGTCAACCTGGTCCGCGCCGAGCACAAGGGTGGGCGTGCAACCCTGTACTTCGTACTGTTGCTGGCCACCTGGGGGCTGGGGCTGGTCAATGCCTTCGAACATGCCAAGGACGCCTGGGCGGTAATGCCCTCAGGCTTGGTGTTGTCGGTGATCGTGACCGCGCTTGCAGCTGTGGCCGCGTGGACCGGGCTGAGCAACCTGCGTTCGGGAGGTGTGGCATGAAGCCTTTGCATGCATTGAGCCTGTTGAGCGTGGCGGTATTGCTGAGCGCGTGTGGCGGGGAAGGGGAGCCTACCCAGGCCCATGGCCCCGACCCGAAGTTGCCGGAGCCACAGCGCGGGCTGCTGCCGAGCATGAAAATCGCCGAGCCGGTGGCCTGGGGTGAACAGAAACCCACCGTGCCCGAAGGCTTCAGCGTCACGGCGATCGCCACCGGCTTGAAGATCCCCCGCCAGAGCCTGGTGCTGCCCAATGGCGATATCCTCGTGGCCGAGGGCCGCGGTGGCAGCGCAGCGAAACTCAAGCCCAAGGATGTGATCGCCAGCCAGATCAAGGCCAAGGGCAATACCCAGGTCAAAGGCGGCAATCGCCTGACCCTGCTGCGGGACGCGGACGGCGATGGCACCTACGAGCTGCAGACGGTGTTCGCGGAAAACCTCAATGCGCCCTATGGCCTGGCGTTTGCCGACGGCAAGCTGTACGTGGCGAATCAGGATGCGCTGGTGCGTTTCGACTACCAGGACGGCCAGACCAAGGCCAGTGCTGCGCCGACCAAGGTCACCGACCTGCCGGCCGAGATCAACCACCACTGGACCAAGGCGCTGACCGCAAGCCCTGATGGTCGTTTCCTGTATGTCGGCATTGGTTCGAACAGCAACATCACCGAGCGCGGCCTTGAAGTGGAGATCGATCGGGCTATGGTCTGGCAGGTCGATGCCCAGACCGGCGCGCACCGGCCCTACGCGACGGGCCTGCGCAACCCGACGGCCTTGGCTGTTCAGCCACAGACCGGGCAGGTGTGGGCGGTGGTCAACGAGCGCGACGAACTCGGCCCCGACCTGGTGCCGGACTACCTCACGTCAGTGCGCGAAGGCGGCTTCTATGGCTGGCCCTACAGCTACTGGGGGCAGAACGTCGATGAGCGGGTCAGGCCGCAGAACCCGGACAAGGTAGCGGCGGCGATCAAGCCGGATTACAGCCTGGGTTCGCATGTGGCCGCCTTAGGTGTCGACTTCTCTATTCCGGCCATGGGCGAGCGTTTCGCCGACGGTGTGTTCGTGGGGCAGCACGGCAGCTGGAACCGGCCGAACCCGGTGGGCTACAAGGTGGTGTTCGTGCCGTTCAGCAAGGGTAAGCCGGCAGGCGAGCCGGTCGACTTCGCCACAGGCTTTCGCGGTGAGGATGGCAAGACCCGTGGGCGGCCAGTGGGGGTCACGGTCGACCCGCGTGGCGCCTTGATCATCGCCGACGACCTGGCCAACACCGTCTGGCGGGTGACTCGCAACCGCTAAGCGCAACGGGCGCCCTTGCATCGCCGCACGGGCGCCCGACAGTGTCTATGCTTGTTGGCGCGTGAGTATTTCACGCACCAACCCGGAAACGATTACAGGGAAGCATGCCTATGAAACCTATCAGTTCACTCGCTCGCGCTGTGGCAATCGCCTCGCTGGTCTTCGCTGGCAGCTTCACAGCCCAGGCCGCCGACGTGCCGATTGGCAGTGAAGCGCTTGAAAGCCATGTCACCACCCAGGTCCAGGCCATTGACCTGGAGAAGCGCCTGGTCACGGTGCAGGGTGCCAACGACAAGCCTGTGACCTTCCAGTTGACGGAAAAGGCCAAGGCGCTGCCCAACCTCAAAGTCGGTGACACGGTCGACATCTACGTGACCCGCGCGGTGGCCTATGTGCTCAACACCGATGTGGGCGGTGCGCCGAAGGTCAGTGATGAGTCCGGCACCATTCGCGCCACCGAAAACAACCCGAACCCGGGCGGCGAGGCGTTCCGCCAGGTCAGGGTCACCTCGCAGATCAAGAAGATCGACCTCAAGCAGCATGAAGTGAGCCTGCTGCCGCCAGAGGGCAAGCTGCAGGTGGTCAAGGTCGAGAACCCCGACCTGCAGGCGCGGATGAAAAACCTCAAGGTGGGCCAGACGGTCGATGCCATCTACACCGAAGTGCTGAGGGTCGAGACGTCGCGTTGACGGCGGCCGCTTAGGGGGATTCAGCGCGTCAGGCTGCGTGTGGCCCTTTGCTGGATGCGTCGCGAGGCCTTGCAGGCCGGTGGATGGCGCTCGAACAGGTCGAGTACCCAGTCTGGTCGGGTTTTGCTGGCGTCATTGAGCCAGTTGGCTACCGAGTCCTGGGGGTATTTCTCGCTTTCCGCCAGGTGCGGCACCAGCAGCGCTTCAGCGGCCTCCGGCGCCTGCTTGAGGGCCGTTATGTGTTCGCACCAGACGCCGCGGGGGCGCAGCACTTCGATGCAGAACCGACGTTCCAGCGGGTCTTCGCTACTGGCCTGCCTGCCGAGCAATGCGAGGGCCGCAGGGAGGTCCTCGCTGAGGCGCGGTCGCAAGGCGATCCAGGCCCATTCGCGCACACCGAAGTGCGGGTCTCTGGCGAAGCGCAGTTGGGCCGCCACGGCCGCGTGCAGGTCAAGGCTGACGGTGAGGTGCGCCTGCGCGAAGGCCGCCCAGCTGCGCACCGTATCCGAAGGGTGGGCACCGCAGTGTTCGAACACCTGCTGGCTAATCGCAACGGGGGCTTGTTGCAACCATTGGCCGAGGGCCAGGCCGATGCCCGCGATTTTTTTCGACAGCCCCAAGGGCTGTTTTTCCCTGGCTGCCTGAACCAGGCATTCACCTACGGCAGGCGGCAGTTGCTGTGCGACGGCCGTTGCCAGGGCAAGTTGGTCGACTGCCAGGCATTCTGCAAGGTTGCGGGTCGGTATCAGGCCGTGGTCCAGTTGCGTCTTGCGTTCATCGCTCATCGAATGTGTTCCATCACAAAAGGGGAAATACGCCTGCGGCCGACAGCGTGTAGGCGCGCAAGGCCAGCATCCTAGCTCAACGGGTTGGTTCTGGGGCTGCCCTGTATCACGCTAGGTCTCCCGCCATCCATCGCGCGAATAATTCGCGTGCATATTTTCGATTTCCATGGTCCTGGCAAATGTCCGGATCATTACCCTCTTACTACCGATATTGAGGGCGGTCATGTACAGCAAAACCCTGCTTTTCATCGTTGTCCCGGTGGCCATGGCCTTTCTCGCGGGGGCGCTGCTGCCGTTTCAGGCGGCTGGCAACGCGGCGGTTGGCCGTGCCTTGGGGCATTGGTTGTGGGGGGCATTCACCTCACTTGCGGTGAGTTCGCTGGTGGTGATCGCAGCGCTGCTGATCCTCCGGGTGCCCGTACCAGACGTAAGCAAGGCCCTGCAAGGGCCCTGGTGGTTATGGATCGGCGGCGTGCTGGGCGCCATTTACGTGGCCGGCGCGGCCGCACTTACGCCGAAACTGGGCGCAGCGGGTTTTCTTGCGCTGGTGGTGGCAGGGCAGATCCTGATGGCGGTAATCGCTGACCATTTCGGGGTAATGGGGTTGGGTGGCAAGCCGATCAGCCTGGTCAGGCTGGCCGGGGTGGTGCTGATTTTGTGCGGGGTATTCATGGTGCAGGGCAACTGGGCGACAAGCGCTGCGGCCAAGCCGCCAGCGCTCAATCAGTCAGAAGGCTGATCAAGCGGCTGACTGCAAGCCCACACGGCTTCGCGCAGCCAGCGGTGCCCAGGGTCGCTGTCTTTGCGCTGGTGCCAGGCCTGTTGATAGGCAAATGAGGGAATGGCCAGTGGCGGTTCAAACCGGCGCAATGCTGTGTGCTGGCGCAATGAACCGACCGCACGGCTGGCCACTGTGAGAATCAGGTCGGTGCCGGCAAGTACCTCCACCGCCGCGCTCCAGTGCGGCAGCGCCAGGGCAATGCGCCGTTGCAGGCCTCGGGCGGCCAGCGCGCGTTCGATTTCATCGTGGGCATCCGGGCGCATGGCTATCAACACATGGGGCCGCGCAAGCCACTCGGCCAACGTCAGGCCCCCGCTGGCGGGCAACACCTGGCGGTCGGCGACGCTGGTGAAGCTTTCCTCGAACAGTGGCTGTGCGGTGATGTCCTGCGGCAGGTCGGGGAATATCCCCAGGGCCAGGTCGAGTTCGCCATCGAGCAACTGAGCCAACATGGTTTCACGGCTGGCCTGGCTGATCGCCAGGTCCACGCCTGGGGCGACCTGGCGCACGTGGCGAACCAGCGCTGGCAGGATGATGCGCGACGAATAGTCGGACAGTGACAAGCGGAAGCGGCGCTGCGCCTGGGCCGGGTCGAACAGGGGGGCGGCCAGCAGCGCATTGAGGTTGCCCAAGGCGTCTTGCAGCGGCTTGGCCAGCGACTGCGCACGTGCGGTCAGCGCCATGTGGCCGTTCTGGCGGATCAGCAACGGGTCGTCGAAATGCCTGCGTAGTTGTGCCAATGCATGGCTCACTGCCGGCTGGCTGCGATGCAGACGAAGGGCGGCGCGGGTCACGTGCTTCTCGGTCAGCAGCGCATGCAAGGCCAGGAGCAGGTTGAGGTCGATCTTGCGTAGTTCATCCATGGGGCGAATAGTCGAGGCTGGGCGAGAGGGGTTTGATCAGCCTAACAGATGTCCAGGCGCTGGACGCCGGTCACAGCGTCTAGCGGCTTGATAGTTCGGACAGGATCCGTATTCAATGTTTTACTTAAAGTTTCGACTATAAGTTTATGAAAAATAATTACTTATCTTCTTGCCACAGCATGCTGCACGCATTGCTCGTAGTAGGTCTGCTTGATCGCCGCCGGCTTCAACCGCGATCGGCTGTTGTAGGTCTGCTCGGTAATGCCGAAGGCGGTCATGCGCATCCACGGTTTGGCGAACCTGCGCACTTGCAGCTTCTTACGCGTGGCATACAGGGTTACCCCCGCTAACTTGGCCTGCTGAGCTTCTGCGGCAATCTGCGCGCCCCAGCCACAGGTGTGGCGATCATTCTGGCTCAGCGCCCTGGCCTGGGCGCCGAAGGCAGCCGTGGCCAGCAGGCAGCCGGCCATCGTTGCTAGAAGTACTCGCATGTTGCTGTCCTAAGCATCTGAAGGAGAAGGGAGTTTGCCTTCGCTTCAAGCCGCTGGGGGCCAGCAATTTGCCGTCAGATTGCGGCCATGCGCAGCGCGTTGGCTGGCGCGCGCAAGCTGGCCCAGGCCAGGCCAGCCACCCAGATCACCGATATGCCGTAGTTCAGGCGCTGGTACAGGCCGAACAGATGGCCGCTCTGCGCCGCCTGCCCCATCAGCACGACGGTGGCGATCGCCAGCACCACGCACGCCAGGGAGAACAGCGCCAACGTTCGCGAACCGGCAACCCGCTTGCCCAGCCATGCCCACAGGGCACTGGCCAGGGTCAATGAAAGAAACATCAGCAGGCCCGAGAGGTTGTGCAGTTGCTGTGACAGCGAGGGCTGCGCCGGTGCGCAGCCCTGGTCGCAGGGGAACCAGCCAGTGCCCAGGCTGCCCAGGCCATGCAGCAGCACCAGAACGGCGCTGACCCGTGCCAGGGTCGACCCCTGCCAGCGACGGGCCAGGCCCCAGGCGAACAGGGCGAACAGCACGGCCAAGGGGAAGTTGTTGACCCGTGGCGACCAGAGCTGGGTGGGTGCACCCTCGGCGCCGAGTTGGCTCATGGCCTGTTGCAGGTGGTCGTAACCTGGGTAAGCCTGGGCGGTCAGCCAGACGCCGGCCAGCAGCCAGAGGGGGATCAGCAGGCCAGTGGCGAGCAGAAGACGGTCGAGGGGTTTCATGCTGTCGTTTCCTTCCATGGATGAGTGAGCGCGAAGGCGCACAGTACAGCCTCGCATTGGGGATAGACCAGTGCATGAAGCAGATTTTTTGCGTGGTGCGTGGCGCAGACCCATACAGAAATACCGCATACGGTGTATGTGATCGTACAACTGCTTGCGCTATCATGGGCATTGTCTTTCAAGGTGAAATACAGGGCATGACAGAGCAGCAGGTACAGGCAAGGACCCGGCGCAAGCCGCGCAGTCTGGCCCAGGAACTGGTCACAGTGCTGACCGAGCGGATTCGCAGCGGCCAACTGAAGCGTGGCGACAAGCTGCCGACCGAATCGCAGATCATGGCCGAAGAGGGCGTCAGCCGCACGGTGGTGCGCGAGGCTATCTCGCGGCTGCAGGCCGCAGGGCAGGTGGAGACCCGGCACGGCATCGGTACGTTTGTGCTGGATGCACCGTCCACGGGCGGTTTCCGTATCGACCCGGCGACCGTGGTGACCCTGCGTGAAGTGCTGGCGGTGCTGGAATTGCGCATTGCCCTGGAGATCGAGTCGGCGGGCCTGGCGGCGCAGCGGCGCAGCGATGAACAGCTGGTCGGCATGCGCGCGGCGCTGGATGAGCTCAACGAAGGCGCGGCCCATGCCAACGATGCCGTATCGGCGGATTTCCAGTTCCACCTGCGCATTGCCCAGGCCAGTGGCAACCACTACTTCGCCGACATCATCAACCACCTGGGTACCAGTATCATCCCGCGTACCCGGCTCAACTCGGCGCGCCTGGCCCATGACGACCAGGCGCACTACATGAGCCGGCTCATGCATGAACACGAGGCGATCTACGAAGCCATTGCCCGGCAAGACAGCGAAGGGGCGAAGATGGCCATGCGCATGCACCTGAGCAACAGCCGCGAGCGCCTGCGCCAGGCGCATGAGGAAGCTGAGGCGCAAGGGGCCTGAGACCTCTCTCACCCGCGAAGAGGCCGGTACCGACAAAAGAAAAAGCCCCGACGTGTGCGGGGCTTTTACATTTCAGGGCGATCAGATCCTCCCGTCACTCCACTGCCCATTCACCAACCGGCGCAACCCCAGCGGGTTCTCATCGCGAAGTGCCTCAGGCAGCAACGCCTGTGGGTAGTTCTGGTAGCACACAGGGCGCAGGAAGCGGTCGATGGCCAAGGTGCCGACTGAGGTGCCGCGCGCATCCGACGTAGCCGGATACGGCCCGCCGTGGACCATGGCATCGCACACTTCGACGCCGGTGGGGTAGCCATTGACCAGAATCCGCCCGACCTTTTCTTCCAGCAGCGGCACCAGCCAGGCGAAGGCTTCGAAATCTTCAGGCTCGCCGATCAGGGTCGCGGTCAACTGGCCACGCAGGCCGAGCAGCGCGGCGCGCAGTTGGGCGTTGTCCTGGGCTTCGACAGCCACGGTGGTCGGGCCAAACACTTCTTCTTGCAGCAAGGGGTCGGCGTCGACCAGCAGGCGCACCTGTGCCTTGAACAGCTGTGCGCGCGCCTGGCTGCCTGCTTGCGGTTGGCCGGCCAAGTGTTCGATACCGGCATGGGCGTGCAGGTGTTCCAGGCCGCCCACATAGCTGCGCAGGCCGCCGGCGTTGAGCAGGGTCTGGCCGGCCTGTTGCTCGAGGTGCTGACCGAGGTCGGCGAGCAGTTGGCTGTATTGCGGCGATTGCAGGCCGATCACCAGGCCCGGGTTGGTGCAGAACTGGCCGGCACCCAGGCACACCGAGCCCGCCAGTTCGCGGGCGATGGCTTCGCCGCGCTTGGCCAGGGCACCAGGCAGGATGATCACCGGGTTGATGCTGGACATCTCGGCGAATACCGGGATTGGCTGTGGGCGCTCGGCGGCCATGCGGCACAAGGCGTCGCCACCCTTGAGCGAGCCGGTGAAACCGACCGCCTGGATGGCCGGGTGCTTGACCAGCCATTCGCCGACACCACCGCCGAAGACCATGTTGAACACGCCCTTGGGCATGCCGGTGCGCTCGGCGGCGCGCTGGATTGCACAGCCGACCAGGTCTGCTGTGGCCATGTGGCCGCTGTGTGCCTTGAACACCACCGGGCAGCCAGCGGCGAGGGCGGCAGCCGTGTCGCCACCGGCCGTCGAGAAGGCCAGCGGGAAGTTGCTGGCACCGAACACGGCGACCGGGCCTACGCCGATGCGCATCTGGCGCAGGTCGACGCGAGGCAGTGGTTGGCGCTCGGGCAGGGCCAGGTCGATGCGTGCACCGAGGTAGTCACCGCGCCGCAGCACGTGCGCGAACAGGCGCATCTGGCCACTGGTACGGCCGCGCTCGCCCTGGATCCGCGCTGCAGGCAGAGCGGTTTCGCGGCAGACGATGGCGACGAAGGCGTCGTCCAGTTCATCCAGCTCGGCGGCGATGGCATCGAGGAACTCGGCGCGGCGCGCCGGGGCCAGTTGGCGGAACTCGGCAAAGGCGGTAGCGGCGGCCTGGGCGGCTTGGTCGACTTCGCTTTCAGTGGCTTGCACGAAGCTGTAAGGCAGGGCCTCGCCGGTGGTGGCGTCCAGGCTCTGCAGGCGTTGCGCGCCAGCGGCACTGCGCTGACCGGCGATGAAGTTGTGGCCTAGGATCTCAGGCATTTTGGCACTCCTGTAGGTGAATGAAGGGGGGTAGGCGGTCGAGAAGGGCTGCAAAGCAGCCCAAGGGCCTCACGTAATCGGCGCCGGGTTGAACAGGGTGATGTCGTTGTGCAGCCTGTGCTGTTCGGCCCAGGTCTGCTTGCGGCCGCTGGCCACATCCAGGTAGTAGTGGAACAGCTCCCAACCCAGCTCCTCGATGCTTGAGCGGCCTGTGGCGATGCGCCCTGCGTCGATGTCGATCAAGTCGGGCCAGCGTTCGGCCAGTTCGGTGCGGGTGCAGACCTTGACCACCGGGGCCATGGCCAGGCCGTACGGCGTGCCGCGGCCTGTGGTGAACACATGCAAGTTCATCCCGGCCGCCAGTTGCAAGGTGCCGCAGACGAAGTCGCTGGCCGGGGTGGCGCAGAAGATCAGGCCTTTGCGCGCCACTCGCTCGCCAGGGCCAAGCACGCCCTGAATGGCGCCGCTGCCGGACTTCACGATCGAGCCCAGGGACTTTTCGACGATGTTGGACAACCCACCCTTCTTATTGCCCGGTGTGGTGTTGGCGCTGCGGTCGGCGGCGCCTTGTTGCAGGTAGCGGTCGTACCAGTCCATCTCACGCACCAGCGCCTCGGCCACGTCCTGGTTCTCGGCGCGGGAGGTCAGCATGTAGATGGCGTCGCGTACTTCGGTCACTTCCGAAAACAGCACGGTCGCACCCGCACGTACCAGCAGGTCCGAGGCGTAGCCCAGTGCCGGGTTGGCGGTGATGCCGGAGAACGCATCGCTGCCGCCACACTGCATGCCCAGGATCAGCTCGCTGGCGGGCACCGTTTCGCGGCGGCGCTGGTCGAGTTTTTTCAGGCGGGTTTCAGCCAGCGCCATGATCTGTTCGATCATTTCGCCGAAGCCCAGGCTGGCATCCTGCAGGCGGTACAGCCACGGGTCACTGAGGTCTACCGACGGATCGTTGTCATGCATGACCTGGCCGGCCTGCAGTTTTTCGCAGCCCAGGCTGATGACCAGCGCTTCGCCACCAAGGTTGGGGTTGCGCGCCAGGTTGCGCACGGTGCGGATCGGGATGTAGGCATCGCGGGCATTGATCGCCACGCCGCAGCCGTAGCTGTGGGTGATGGCGACCACGTCATCGACGTGGGGGTACTTGGGCAGCAGTTCTTGGCGAATGCGCTTGACCGCATGCTCTAGCACGCCGGTCACGCATTGCACGGTGGTGGTGATGCCAAGGATGTTGCGGGTGCCCACGGTGCCGTCGGCATTGCGGTAGCCCTCGAAGGTGAAGCCTTCGAGCGGCGGCAGGGCCTCGGGCACGGCATCGCAACGCGGCAGGCTGTCCAGCGCCGGCGCCTCTGGCATGGCCAGCTGGCTTTCCTGCACCCAGGTGCCCTGGCGCAAGTCTTCCAGGGCGTAGCCGATGATCTGCCCATAGCGGCGCACCGGCTCGCCCTTGGCGATCAGCACGGTGGCCACCTTGTGGCTCTGTGGCACGCCTTCGACCAGGGTCAGGCCGTCGGGGAAGCGGGCGCCTTCACCCAGGCCACCGTCGTTGACCACTACCACGACATTGTCGTCATCGTGCAGGCGGACGTAGCGGGGCGAGTCGGAATGTTCGATCAACTGCATGTTCGGGCCCTTCTAGTGATTGCTCAGGCTTTATACATCCGCCCGCCGCCGGCAGGTGCCGGCGGCGGGCGTGTTCACTCAGTGACGGGAGCTTGCCAGTTCGCCATTGGCGCCGGGCTCGGCTTCAGCCTTTGGGGTTTCACGCAGCTCGATGCGCTTGATCGGGCCGACGATCACCAGGTAGCTGAACACCGCGACCAAGGCATTGGCACCCACATACACCAGGGCCCACTTGAACGAGCCGGTGGCGCTGATGATGTAGCCGATGACGATGGGCGTGGTGATCGAAGCGATGTTGCCGAAGGTGTTGAACAACCCGCCCGACAGGCCAGCGATCTGCTTCGGCGAAGTGTCGGCGACCACCGCCCAGCCCAGTGCGCCAATGCCCTTGCCGAAGAAGGCCAGGGTCATGAAACCGACCACCATCCACTCAGCATCGACGTAGTTGCAGAAGACCATGGTGGTTGACAGTAACAGGCCGCAGACGATGGGCAGCTTGCGCGAGAAGGTCAGCGAGTTGCCGCGGCGCAGCAGCCAGTCCGACAGCACACCGCCCAGCACGCCACCGATGAAACCACAGATGGCGGGCAGCGAGGCGATGACACCCGCCTTGAGGATGGTCATGCCGCGCTCCTGCACCAGGTACACCGGGAACCAGGTCAGGAAGAAGTAGGTGATGGCGTTGATGCAGTACTGGCCCAGGTACACCCCCAGGAGCATGCGGCTGGTCAGCAGCTGCTTGATGTAGCCCCATTTCGGGCCGTCGTTGCCGCGTTTCTGGTCCATGTCCACCAGGCCGCCGTTCTGCTCGATGTGTTCGAGCTCGCTTTGGCTGATGCGCGGGTGTTGCTTGGGGTTGTAGATGGTTCTCAGCCACACGAACGAGAACAGGATGCCAAGCACGCCCATCACCACGAACACGTGTTCCCAACCGAAGCTGAAGACGATCCAGCCCATGATCGGGGCAAACAGTGCGGTGGCAAAATACTGCGCCGAGTTGAAGATGGCCGACGCCGTACCGCGTTCTGCGGTGGGGAACCAGGCCGCGACGATGCGGGCGTTACCCGGGAACGACGGGGCTTCGGCGAAACCGACCAGAAAGCGCAGGGTGAACAAGGTTACCACCGCCCAGGCCACCGGCATGCCACCAACAAACCCTTGCAGCAGGGTGAACAGCGACCAGGTGAAGATGCTGAAGGCGTAGACGTTCTTGGAGCCGAAACGGTCGAGCAGCCAGCCACCAGGAATCTGGCCAGCCACGTAAGCCCATCCAAAGGCGGAGAAGATATAACCGAGGGTGACGGCGTCAATGCCGAGGTCTTTCTGCAGGCTGGAGCCTGCGATTGCAATGGTGGCGCGGTCGGCATAGTTGATCGTGGTCACCAGAAACAGCATGAACAGGATCAGGTAGCGCACATGCGTCTTTTTAGTCGCTTGCATGCTGGTAATACTCCCACTAGTTATTTTTGTGCGGGCTCACGAGTTGTAGCCGGGGTGGGGGGTTCCCACTCCGGCGGCGGCAGTTCAGGCCGCAGGGGTTCGCTTATTGCGGACCCATCTTGTCCATCAGCGCTGCGAGCATTTCGTATTCTTCGCCGGTCAGGTCGGTCAGCGGCGTGCGTACCGGGCCTGCGTCGTAACCGGCAATCTTCGCGCCCGCCTTGACGATGCTCACGGCGTAGCCGGCCTTGCGGTTACGGATGTCCAGGTACGGCAGGAAGAAGTCATCGATCAGCTTGCCGACGGTGGCGTGGTCTTCGCGGGCGATGGCGTGGTAGAAGTCCATCGCGGTCTTCGGCACGAAGTTGAACACGGCCGAGGAGTACACCGGCACGCCCAGCGCCTTGTAGGCCGCAGCATACACCTCGGCGGTCGGCAGGCCACCCAGGTAGCTGAAGCGATCGCCCAGGCGGCGACGGATCGACACCATCAGCTCGATGTCACCCAGGCCGTCCTTGTAGCCGATCAGGTTCGGGCAGCGCTCGGCGAGCTTCTCCAGCAGGTCGGCATTCAAACGGCAGACATTGCGGTTGTAGACCACCACCCCGATCTTCACCGATTTGCACACGGCTTCGACGTGGGCGGCAACGCCATCCTGGCTGGCTTCGGTCAGGTAGTGGGGCAGCAGCAGCAGGCCCTTGGCACCCAGGCGCTCGGCTTCTTGTGCGTATTCGATGGCCTGACGGGTCGAGCCGCCGACGCCGGCAAGGATCGGTACCGAGGTGGCGCAGGTATCGACGGCGGTCTTCACCACCTGGCTGTACTCGCTGGCTGCCAGGGAGAAGAACTCACCGGTACCACCGGCCGCGAACAGGGCGCTGGCGCCGTAGGGGGCGAGCCATTCCAGGCGCTTGATGTAGCCAGCCTGGTTGAAGTCGCCTTGGGCATTGAAGTCGGTGACCGGGAAAGACAGCAGGCCGTGGGAGAGGATGGATTTGAGTTCTTGTGGATTCATTGTTGTTGGCATCCTGAGGCGCTTGGGGTGAAGGGAGTGATGTGTTGCGATGGAGGTAAGTTATCGTACAACTAGAGGGATGGCTAGTGCCTTAGGAGAATTTTTTATGATTGGGGTGCTTGGCTGGGGTGTTGGGGGGATGCTGAAATCGAGCGCCGCCCGCGCGGCGCTCGATCTTCCAGGCATAGAAAATCCCCCGACAACCACCTGAACAGTCATCGTATCTCTTAAGCGGGGGAAAGGCTAAAAAAAGGATCGCGGAGACAGGCACAAGCCCGCCGCCCGCTTCCACGGGAAGTGTTCTGGGACCAGCAGAGGGTGACCGGGGAAGCGGGGGCGGCCTTGCGCCGCCCCGCGATCAAAGCTAACGAAGCTTTGTGTCAGGCAGCCTGATGGTGCTTGACCTGGGACTTGCGGACCTGGGCACGGCACGCATCGCCGAACGCCTGGAAGATCTTGATCGAATCAGGGTTCTTCGCGGCTTGCCACTCGGGGTGCCACTGCACCGCGAACAGGAAGGGCGAAATGCTCGGGGCATGGATGGCCTCGACCAGGCCGTCTTCGGCCAGGGCAATAGGCTCGATGCCTTTACCCAGGTTGCGCAGGCCTTGGCCATGCAGCGAGTTCACGCGGATCTCGTCGCAGCCCAGGGTGTCGCGCAGCCAGCTACCTGGCTTGACCTTCACACTGTGGACCTGGGCGTACTGTACTTCGACCGGGTCTTCGGGGTTTTCACGGTGGTCGTTGAAGCCTGGCTCGGCATACACCTTCTGGTAGATGTCGCCACCCAGGGCCACGTTGATTTCCTGCATGCCGCGGCAGATGCCGAAAATCGGCAGGCCACGCTTGATGGCTGCCTTGACCAGCGGGATGTCGAACAGGTCGCGTGCTTTATCCTGGCCCTTGCCCGGGGTTTCGTTGTCCTGGCCGTACAGGGCCGGGTCGATGTTGCTGCCGGCACCGGTCAGGTAGACGCCGTCGGCCATGTTCAGATAGGTCTCGAGGTCTTCGGTGCCACAGCAAGTGGGTACCAGGACCGGGACGCAATCGGCGAAGTCGACCAGCGGCGTGATGTATTTATGGGTCATGACCTGATAGTCATGGCCTTTGCGCTCTTGGCTGCCCATGGTCATCAGGACGACGGGTTTGCGCAGGGAAGGTTGCTTGTTGCCAATGTTGCTGTTGGACATATGTCACCTTGGGACAGGTTCGACCTGTCGTTGTTGTGCAGGCGCACGGCCGGGGCCTTGTGTGCGACCTGAAGCCCCGAGCACTGCCGGCTCGTCAGAGGCGACGATTCCGGTCGGGACTTGTTGATAGCTTGCCAGAGCCGTTCGATATGTCAAACGACTGGTAGAGGCTTTAGCGGGGGGGATACGCCGAATTCAGGGGGGTTAAACCGTTGCAGCCCTGTAGCGGCAAGGGTTTGGCAGGGGGTTAGGTCAATTATATTTAACGACGCAGTTGGTTCATTGCACCGCTGCAATGAAGGGGGGCTGTACCGGCCTCTTGGTGGGCAAGCCCGCTGCCAAAGGAAGCCGGTACAGGGAGGAACGGGCTCAGTGCAGAATCTGCGCCAGGAAACCCTTGGCCCGTTCTGTCTTGGGCTGGTTGAAGAACACCTGTGGCGGGCTGTCCTCGATGATCTGCCCGCCCTCAAGGAACAGCACCCGTTCGGCCACCTGCCGGGCAAAGCCCATCTCATGGGTAACGCAGAGCATGGTCATGCCCGTGCCGGCCAGTTGCACCAGGACATCCAGCACTTCGGCGACCATTTCCGGGTCCAGTGCCGAGGTCGGCTCATCGAACAGCATGATCCGGGGTTTCATGCACAAGGCGCGGGCAATGGCCACGCGTTGCTGCTGGCCACCGGAAAGCTGGCTGGGGTATTTGTGCGCCTGGGACTCGATGCCGACCTTGCACAGGTACATCCGTGCCCGTTCTTCGGCGTCCTTGCGCGACAGCCCGCGCACGCTGGTAGGGGCCAGCAGGCAATTGTCGAGCACAGTCATGTGCGGGAACAGGTTGAAGTGCTGGAACACCATGCCGATTTCGCTGCGGATCTGCGCCGCCTGGCGTGTGGTGGCAGCCAGGTCGGTGCCATCAACCTGGATGCTGCCCTGTTGGGCCACTTCCAGGCGGTTGATGCAGCGGATCAGGGTCGACTTGCCCGAACCGGACGGGCCACAGAGGACGATGCGTTCGCCTTCGCGTACCTGCAGGTTGATGTCGTGCAGCACATGGTACGCGCCATAGTGCTTGTTCAGGCCCTCGATGCGGATGAGCACCGGGCGCGGGTCGGGTTCTGGGGCAAGGCTGGCAAGGCTCAGAGGGGCGGTCATATTGTTGTTCTCCGCAAGGTTCAGTCGAAACGCGTCGCGCTGTAGGGCGCAGGGTCGGTAAAGGGGCGCTCGCCGGTCAGAAGCTCTGCCAGCAGCCGGCCACTGACCGGGCCAAGGGTGAGGCCATGGTGGGCATGGCCGAAGTTGAACCACAGGCCTTGGTGCCGAGGGGCAGGGCCAATTACCGGGCGCATGTCTGGCAGGCACGGGCGACGGCCCAGCCAAGGGGTATCGTCGAGGCGCTCGCCGAGCGCCGGGAACAAGCGCCTGGCCAAGGCCTCGCAGCGGCGCAGCTGGATCTCGTTGCCGGGCGCATTACTGGCGGCAAACTCGATGCCGGTGGTCAGGCGCACGCCCCGGGCCATGGGCGCCAGCACGTAGCCGCCTTGGGTATCGCAGACCGAGTGTTCGAGTTGCGCACCGTCGCGGGTGCTGTAGTGCATGTGGTAACCGCGTTTGATCGCCAACGGGATCTTGTACCCCAGGCCTTCGTACAAGTCTGCCGACTGTGGACCGAGGCAGACCACCACTTCGTTTGCGGTGACAGGGCCACGACGGCTGTCGACCTGCCATTGCCCTTCCACTTGGCGCAGGCTGCGCGCATCACCATGCAGGAACTGCCCACCACGCTGCACGAACAACGCGGCATAGCCCCGGGTGAGGCCACCGGGATTGTTCACCGTCTTCGGGTCGAGCCAGTGAATGCCACCGACCACGGTGCTGTCCAGTTGGTGCTCGCGGGCCTGGAGCTGCCCGCATTCGAGGATTTCATACTGCAGGCCGTAGCGGCTCAGGCCTTTGACCTCGGCCTTGGCCTGCTCGAACAGGGCCGGGTCACGGAACACTTCGATCCAGCCTTTGGCCTGTACCAGCCCTTCAAGGCCGGCGGCTTTGATCAGGGCGTCGTGCTCCTCGACGCAGCGTTGCACCAGCGGCAGCATGTCGGCAGCGGCGCCCGCCAGGCGCCCCGGCGCCGATTGGCGCCAGTAGCGCCACAGCCAGGGCGCGGCCTTGGGCAAGTGCAGGAGGCTGTAGCGCACGTCAGGCTGGCGGTTCAGGCCGTAGCGCAGCAGCGCACCGGCTTGGCGCGGGAAGGCATACGGGATGACGCTGGAGCGCTCGATCAGCCCGGCGTTGCCATGGCTGGTACCGCTGCCGGGTTCGTCACGGTCGATCAGAATCACCTGGCGCCCACGCGCCTGCAGGTGCAGCGCGGTGCTGACGCCGACAATGCCGGCGCCGAGGACGAGGGTCTGGCAATGCATGGTAGGTATCCTTCGGTCAGTTCAGGTGGCGGCCCAGGCGGGCTTCCAGGTGTTTCAGGAGGCGCCGCACCAGCTCGACGATCACCAGGTAGAGCACGGCGGCCCACAGGTAGATCTGGAAGTCGAAGCTGCGCGAGAACGCCAGTTTGGTCACGCCCATCAGGTCGTAGATGGTTACCAGCGAGGCAATGGCGCTGGCCTTGATCATCAGAATCAATTCATTGCCCAGCGGGCCGATGGCCACCAGCAACGACTGCGGCAGGATCACCTTGAAGAAGGTGGTCGAGCGTTTCAGGTTCAGCGCCCGCGCAGCTTCGTACTGCCCAGGCGCGACGGCCATCAGGCTGCCGCGGAAGATCTCGGCCTGGTAGGCGGCGGTGTTCAGGGTGAACGCCAGCAAGGTGCAGAACCAGGCCTCGCGGAAGAACCACCACAGGCCGACGTCCTGCCAAAACCCCTTGAGCGAACCGAGGCCGTAATAAAGCAGGAACAACTGAGCCAGCAGCGGCGAGCCGCGGAAGAAGTACACGTAACCGGCGGCCATGCGTTGCAGCAGTTGGCTGCGCGACAGGCGTGCCAGTGCCAGCAACAGGCCGAGCACGGCACCCAGGGTGAACGAAATCGCCACCAGCTTGGCTGTTACCAGCAGGCCATCGACGAAGCGTGGGCCGTAGCGTTCCAGCAGGTCGGGGTCGAGGACTACCGCCAGCCATTGTTCGACGTTCATGCCCGGGCTCCTTGCAGGTGGCGGCTGCTACGCCGCTCGATGAAGGCAAAGACCCGGCCCGAGACTGCCGAAAACAGCAGGTAGCCCAGGCAGGCAACGCCATAGAAGAACATCGGTTCCTTGGTCACGCTCACCGCCAGGTTGGTCTGGCGCATCAGGTCGACCAGCGAGATGGTCGACACCAGCGAGGTGTCCTTGAGCAACGACAGCCAGTTGTTGGACAGGCCGGGCAGGGCGATGCGCGTCAGTTGCGGCAGCACTACCTTGAAGAAGCCTGTGCGTTTGCTCAGGCCCAATGCCGAGCAGGCCTCAAGCTGCCCTTTGGGCAGGGTCTTGAAGGCGGCCAGCCAGATCTCGCTGGAAAACGCGGCAAACACCAGGCTGAACGCGATCATCGCGGCCAGGAAGGTGTTGATTTGGAACTCGCCCTGGTAGCCCATGGCGGCCAGCAGCTTTTGCGCTGCGATCTGGCAGCCGTAATAGATGATCAGCAAGGTCAGCAGTTCGGGCAGGCCGCGGAAAACGGTCGAGAAGGTCGTGGCCCAGGCCCGGGGCAGGCGCTTGCGCGAGCGCGCCGCGAGGGCCACGGCCAGCCCCATGGGCAGGCCGATGGGCAGGCAGGCGAGGGCCAGCGAGACGGTTACCAGGGCACCGGCCAGCAACGCCTGGCCCCAGCCTCCGCTGGCAAAAGACAGCAAGGACAATTGATCGAGCATGACAAACCCCTTGGACGGGTAATGCGGTCGCTGTAGGAGCGGCCTTGCGTCGCGAAAGGGCCGCGTAGCGGCCCCGGCAATCTGTGCCGTTGCATAAATCCCGGGGTCGCAAAACGTCCCCCGGCAATCTGTGCCGTCGCATACATCCCGGGGCCGCAAAACGTCCCCGGCAATCTGTGCCGTCGCATAGATCCCGGGGCCGCTACGCAGCCCTTTCGCGACGCAAGGCCGCTCCTACAGATCAGTTGTAGATATCGAAAGCGAAGTACTTGCTGGCGATCTTCTGGTAGGTACCGTTGGCGACGATCTGTTGCAGCGCGGTGTTCAGGCGCTGGCGCAGCGCCTCGTCTTCCTTGCGCACGGCAATGGCGGCGTCGGCCTTGGTGTCGGCCACGTCGCCGAGGATCTTGCAGCAGTCCTGGCCGTTCTTGTTCATCCACTCGTGCAGGGGGAACTTGTCGGCGATCACCCCGTCCAGGCGGCCCGCGGCCAGGTCGGCGTTGGCTTCGTCCATGGTCGGGTACAGCTTCACATCGGCGCCGGCCTTGCCATAGACGTCTTCGGCATAGATGGCCTGGGTCGAAGAGGACTGCGCGCCGACGGTGTAGCCGACGAAATTGTTCTGGGCGTCGCTGATCTCGCTGTCCTTGGCCACGGCCACGGTCAGCGGGGTGCGGTAGTAATGATCGGTGAAGGCGATTTTCTTGCGGCGCTCTTCGGTGTCGATCATCGACGCGACCACGGCGTCGTACTTACGTGCCATCAGGGCCGGGATGATGCCTTCCCAATCCTGGGCCACCAGCGTGCACTCGACTTTCATCTGTTCGCACAGGGCGTGGGTGATGTCGATGTCAAAGCCGTGCAGTTGGTTATCGGCGTCGACATAGTTGAAGGGCGGGTACGCGCCCTCGGTGGCGAAGCGCAGGGTTTCGGCACTGGCGGCGCCCGTCAGCAGCAGGGCACACGCACCCACCATAGCCATGGTCTTGTTCATCTCGCACCTCTTGCACTCTTGCTATTGTTGTTTTGCCGACGGCCACGAGGTGTAGCCGACGAATTCGTTATGTAGAGCGGCAGTCGCTTCCAAGCGTTTTTCAACATCCGGCCCGAGCTTCTTGCAGACCTCGTTGACCATCAGGTGCACCCACGACAGCATGGTCGCGGTGGATTCCCAGAACAGATTGAACTCGGTGGGGATGCGGAACACCTCGTCGGCGTTGGCATCGGCCCAGTCACAGAAGGTGTCGGTCACCAGGGTGACCGCAATGCCGGCTGCGCGCGCCTTCTGGCACAGCTGCAGGGCGTGACGTGAATAGCGGCGGGCCTCGAACACCACCAGTGCGCTGTCTTCGGCGCGGCCCAGCAGCACGTCGCCGAAATGCCCGGCGCTGAGGTCGACCAGTTGCACGCCATCGCGCAGGTACTGCAGCAGGTGGCTCATGCACATGGCGACGCCGCGCTCGGTCTGAAAGCCCGCGACGAATACCCGCTGCTTGCTCGCCAGGCGTTGCGCGGCGCGGTGCCAGGGCTCGCTCTGGCGGTACTCGTGCACGCGGACCAGGGCGGCGATTTCCAGCTCCAGGCTGCCGGCGGTGTCGCTGGCATCGTGGTTCTGGCGGTAGTCTTGCAGGCGGTCACCCACCAGCCATGGGCCATCGCCCAGGTCGTTCTGCAGGTCTTGCTTGAGCGCCTTGAGGTGGGCATAACCTAACGAGCGGCAGAAACGGCCGACACTGGATTCGCTGACGCCGAGCTTGGCAGCAATGCTGGCCGAGGTCTGGAACGGCAGTTCGTGCAGGTTGGCGAGCATGTAGCTGGCGATCGTGCGGCCTGAGGCGGCAGCCCCTTGCAGGCTGTTTTCCAGGCGTTGCTTGATCGGTTGGCTCATGCTGCATCTCCGGGGTGAGGCTTGCGATAGAAAATGAATGTTTTCTGTCATCAAGTCAACATTTGACAGATAGCTGTCACATGCAGGAAAGTTTTTGTCGTTGCAACGCTGTAGCCATTCCAATTCCAACAAGGAGCTTCAGATGTCCGCACCTTCCACCGGCACTGTCGTACGCGTGCCTTTTACCGAGCTGCAGACCCTCTTGCAGGCGATTTTTCAGCGTCATGGCTGCAGCGAGACAGTGGCCCAGGTGCTTGCCCACAACTGCGCCAGCGCCCAGCGCGATGGCGCCCACAGCCACGGGGTGTTCCGTATTCCGGGCTATGTTTCGACCCTGGCCAGCGGCTGGGTCAATGGGCGTGCCACCCCGAAGGTGACCGACGTGGCCTCCGGTTATGTGCGTGTCGATGCCGCCGGCGGCTTCGCCCAGCCGGCACTGGCAGCGGCCCGTGCGCTGTTGCTGGAAAAGGCCCGCAGCGCCGGTATCGCCGTGCTGGCCATTCACAACTCGCACCATTTCGCCGCGCTGTGGCCGGATGTCGAGCCGTTCGCCGACGAGGGCCTGGTGGCGCTCAGCGTGGTCAACAGCATGACCTGCGTGGTGCCGCATGGCGCCCGCAAGCCGCTGTTCGGCACCAACCCCATCGCCTTTGCCGCGCCCTGCGCCGAACACGACCCGATCGTCTTCGACATGGCCACCAGCGCCATGGCCCACGGTGACGTGCAGATCGCCGCCAGGGCTGGCCAGCAGTTGCCCGAGGGTATGGGCGTGGACGCCAATGGCCAGCCGACCACCGACCCCAAGGCCATTCTCGAAGGCGGCGCCTTGTTGCCGTTTGGCGAGCACAAGGGCTCGGCGCTGTCGATGATGGTCGAGTTGTTGGCCGCAGCGCTGACCGGCGGGCACTTTTCCTGGGAGTTCGACTGGTCCGGGCACCCAGGGGCGAAAACGCCATGGACCGGGCAGCTGATCATCGTCATCGACCCGAGCAAGGCCGAAGGCGAGCGTTTTGCCCAGCGCAGCCGCGAACTGGTGGAGCAGATGCAGGCGGTGGGGTTGACGCGGATGCCGGGCGAGCGCCGCTACCGCGAGCGTGAAGTGGCCGAGGAGGAGGGCGTGGCGCTGACCGAGCAGGAGCTGCATGGCCTCAAGGCGCTGCTGGGCTGAGCCAGGCTGTCGGCGCAGATTGGCGGCTGTGCAATCTTGCATAGACAACCTGCACAATAGGTGATGTTACTCAGCAGCGACTCCGGGTATCCTCAGGGCAGCCTTTCCGAACTGTCCTGATCCAAGGAGCTGCACGCTGTGTTCAAACATGTCGATGCCTATGCCGGCGACCCGATCCTCTCGCTGATGGAAACCTTCAAGGCCGATCCCCGTGCCGACAAGGTCAACCTGAGTATCGGCCTGTACTACGATGAAGCCGGCGTGGTGCCGCAGTTGGCAGCGGTGGATGCGGTCGAGAAACGCATCGCCGGCCAGGCTCACGAAGCCTCGCTCTACCTGCCGATGGAAGGCCTGGCCAGCTACCGCCAGGCCATTCAGGCACTGCTGTTCGGTGCCGATCACCCGGCGGTGACCGGCGGCCGAGTGGCCACCGTGCAGACCGTGGGCGGTTCTGGCGCACTGAAAGTCGGTGCCGACTTCCTCAAGCGTTATTTCCCGCAGTCCGAAGTCTGGGTCAGCAACCCGACCTGGGATAACCACCGCGCCATCTTCGAAGGCGCCGGTTTCAAGGTGAATAGCTACCCGTACTTCGACCAGACCAGCCGTGGCGTCGACTTCGCTGGCATGCTGCAAGCGCTGCAGACCTTGCCGGCCAACAGCGTCGTGCTGCTGCACCCGTGCTGCCACAACCCGACCGGTGCCGACCTGGACCAGAACCAGTGGCAGCAAGTGGTGGAAGTGGTCAAGGCGCGTCAGCTGATCCCGTTCCTCGACATCGCCTACCAGGGCTTCGGTGAGGGGCTGGTCGAAGATGCCTTCGCCATCCGCGAAATGGCCCGTGCCGGCGTGCCGTGCCTGGTCAGCAACTCGTTCTCGAAAATCTTCTCGCTGTACGGCGAGCGAGTAGGGGGCCTGTCGGTGGTCTGCGACGACGACGCCACTGCCCAGAGCGTACTCGGCCAGTTGAAGGCTACCGTGCGCCGCAACTACTCCAGCCCTCCCAACTTCGGTGCTCAGCTGGTTGCCGGCGTGCTCGGCGATGCCGCGCTCAATGCCCAGTGGGCGGCGGAGGTCGAAGTGATGCGCAAGCGTATCCTCGACATGCGTCAGGCACTGGTCGATGCCCTGGGCACGCTGCTGCCGGGGCAGGACTTCCAGTTCTTCCTGCGCCAGCGCGGCATGTTCAGCTACACCGGTTTCAGCGTCGAGCAGGTGCGTCGCCTGCGTGACGAGTTCGGCGTGTACCTGATCGACAGCGGCCGGGTGTGCATGTCTGGCCTGCGGCCGGCCAACCTGCAACGGGTGGCCGAGGCGTTCGCCGCGGTTCAGCAGTAATGTGACAGGGGGGCCGTAAAGCGGTCCCCTTGGTTTCACCTTGTTGTCATGACAAGTGCAACCGTCCCTCGGACGGGGCTTCGCAAGTGCAACCTTTCAGTGCACAATCGCGCCCTCTTTTTCGGTTGAGGGGTGCGATACGTCTGTTTCGCCACTCTCAGCCTGTTGCAGTCTTGCGAGTGGAGCTACACCCGGAATGAATGAGCAGGCCCCAAGCGTCGAACGGCGCTATGAAGAATCGACCCCGGCAGCCTTGGGCAGCTGGGCACGTCAAGACACCACCTGGATGCTGGGCCTGTTTGGCACTGCCATCGGTGCAGGCACCTTGTTCCTGCCCATCAATGCCGGCTTGGGTGGCTTCTGGCCGTTGCTGATCCTGGCCGTACTGGCCTTCCCGATGACCTACTTCGCCCACCGCGGGCTGACCCGTTTTGTCCTTTCCGGGCGCACGGGCGGCGATATCACGCAAGTGGTCGAGGAACATTTCGGCATCAAGGCCGGTGCGCTGATCACCGTGCTGTACTTCTTCGCCATCTTCCCGATCCTGCTTATCTATAGCGTGGCGCTGACCAACACCGTTACCAGCTTCATGGAAAACCAGTTGCACATGACGCCGCCGCCACGGGCGCTGCTGTCGTTCGTGCTGATCCTCGGCCTGCTGGCCATTGTGCGTTGCGGTGAGCAGGCCACGGTCAAGGTCATGAGCCTGCTGGTCTACCCGTTCATCGTTGCCCTGGCGTTGCTGGGCCTGTACCTGGTCCCGCACTGGACCGGGGGTATCCTCGACAGCGCCACGCAACTGCCCTCGGGCTCCGCCTTCCTGCACACCGTGTGGCTGGCGATTCCGGTGATGGTGTTCTCGTTCAACCACTCACCGATCATCTCGGCCTTCGCCGTCGACCAGAAGCGCCGCTACGGCGAGCATGCCGATGAGCGCAGCGGCCAGATCCTCGCCCGCGCCCACCTGCTGATGGTGGCCATGGTGCTGTTCTTCGTCTTCAGTTGCGTGCTGACCCTCAGCAGTGCCCAACTGGCTGAGGCCAAGGCGCAGAACCTGTCGATCCTGTCGTACCTGGCCAACCACTTCAGCAACCCGACCATCGCCTTTGCCGCACCACTGATCGCCTTCATTGCCATCGCCAAGTCGTTCCTGGGCCACTACATCGGCGCCAGCGAAGGCCTCAAGGGCATCATCGTCAAGGCCGGTGCGCGCCCGGGTGCAAAAACCCTGGACCGCGTGGTCGCTGCGCTGATGCTGGTGGTCTGCTGGATTGTCGCCACCCTCAACCCGAGCATTCTGGGCATGATCGAATCGCTGGGCGGCCCGATCATCGCGGTGTTGCTGTTCCTGATGCCGATGTACGCCATTCGCCGTGTACCGTCGATGCGCAAGTACAGCGGCGCGATGTCCAATGTGTTCGTCGTGACAATCGGCGTGGTTGCGCTGACTTCGGTGGTTTACGGCTTGCTGAGCTGATTCACCACCGCTGCAAGCAGTGCCCAGGTCGCTTGTCGCGATCTGGGCATTTTTTTTGTCCACAATAATTGTCTGGCAATAGAACAATTTTAACTTCACCCATAGGCACCCGGCCGCCTTCATGCTTAACTCAGTGTCCTTTTCAAACCCCGCATAAGGATTTCGTTCATGGCTCAAGTGACTCTCAAAGGCAACCCGGTTCAGGTCAAGGGCAACCTGCCGCAGGCCGGTGCTCAGGCCCCAGCCTTCTCGCTGGTGGGTGAAGGCCTGGCCGACCAGTCGCTGCAGAACTACGCCGGCAAGCGCAAGGTGCTGAACATCTTCCCAAGCGTCGATACCCCAACCTGCGCCACCTCGGTGCGCAAGTTCAATGCCCAGGCCAATGACGTGGCCAACACCGTGGTGCTGTGCATTTCCGCCGACCTGCCGTTCGCCCAGGCGCGCTTCTGCGGTGCCGAAGGCCTGGAGAACGTGAAAAACCTGTCGACCCTGCGCGGCGCCGAGTTCCTCGAGAACTACGGTGTGGCCATTGCCGACGGCCCGCTGGCCGGCCTGGCTGCGCGTGCGGTAGTGGTACTGGACGAGAACGACAAGGTGCTGCACAGCGAGCTGGTAGCTGAAATCGCTGAAGAGCCTAACTACGAGGCAGCGCTGGCTGTCCTGAAGTAAGGGCTTCTGGCGGGGCCGGTTACCGGTAACGGAACTCCAGCCACGCCCACCGCTCCAAGCAACACCCTGTAACGGCCCGGAACGATTTCCGGGCCGTTTTCGTTTAAAGTTCAGCGTTTTGGCAACGTCAGCCAAAGGTAAACCTCTGGTAAAGGGCCTTTGCTAAAACGATGCCAGTGCTTATCGTTCACCCTCCCCACATCGTTATTCCGAACAAGGTTCGTTCAACCCATGCAAGCGTCCAAATCCCGTTCCTCCCGTCGCTGGCTCGTCGGCCTGCTGATCCTGCTGCTGGTGGCCTTGCTGGCCTGGTGGCTGTGGCCCGCAACGCCGGCCCACACAGAGGCCGGCAGCGGGCGCATGGGCAAGGGCGGGCGCCCAGGGTTCGGCGCATCCAGCGACCCGGTGCCGGTACGCGTCGAGCCGGCACGGGTTGGCGACTTCCCGCTCTATTACAAAGCCTTGGGCACGGTCACCGCGACCAACACCGTCAACGTGCGCAGCCGGGTGGGCGGTGAGCTGGTCAAGATCCACTTCAAGGAAGGCCAGCAGGTCAAGGCCGGCGACCTGCTCGCCGAGATCGACCCGCGCAGCTACCGCATCGCCTTGCAGCAGGCCGAAGGCACCCTGGCGCAGAACCAGGCTCAGTTGAAGAACGCCCAGGTAGACGTCGCGCGCTACCGAGGCCTGTATGCCGAAGACAGCATCGCCAAACAGACCCTCGACACCGCCGAAGCCCAGGTCGCGCAGTTCCAGGGCCTGGTCAAGACCAACCAGGCGCAGGTCAACGACGCGCGCCTGAACCTCGATTTCACCCAGATCCGTGCGCCGATCAATGGCCGTGTAGGGCTGCGTCAGCTCGACCTGGGCAACCTGGTAGCCGCCAACGACACCACGGCGCTGGTCGTCATCACCCAGACCGAGCCGATCAACGTCGTGTTCACCCTGCCGGAAACCGAGCTGAGCACCGTACTGGAACGTTATCGCAGCGGCGCCAGCCTGCCGGTCGAAGCCTGGGACCGCAGCGACAGCAAGCTGCAGTCCAGCGGTGTACTGGGCAGTATCGATAACCAGATCGACACCACCACCGGCACCCTCAAGTTCAAGGGCCGGTTCGAGAACAAGGACCTGGCCCTGTTCCCCAACCAGTTCGTCAACGTGCGCCTGCTGGCCGACACCCTCAAGCAGGTGGTAATGGCCCCTGCGGCGGCCATCCAGTTCGGTAACGACGGCACCTTCGCCTATGTGATCAACGCCGAGAACACCGTCAACGTGCGCAAGCTCAAGGTCGGTGCCAGCGATGGTGAAAACAGCGTGATTCTCGAAGGCCTGGCTGCCGGCGACCGCCTGGTGCTGGAAGGCACCGACCGGCTGCGTGAGGGCACCAAGGTGGACGTGGTGGAAGACAGCTCGCAAGTACCGACCGCCCCCGGTCAGCACCTGCAAGGTCAAGACGCCAAGGGCGCCGCCCAGGCTGCTGAAGCAGGCAAGGCGGGCGCATGAACCTCTCGCGCCTGTTCATCCTGCGGCCGGTCGCCACCACGCTGAGCATGCTGGCCATCGTCCTGGCCGGCCTGATTGCCTACACGTTGTTGCCGGTTTCGGCCCTGCCTCAGGTCGATTACCCGACCATCCGAGTCATGACCTTGTACCCCGGCGCCAGCCCGCAAGTCATGACCAGTGCGGTCACCGCGCCGCTGGAACGCCAGTTCGGGCAGATGCCGGGCCTGACCCAGATGGCCTCGACCAGCTCCGGCGGTGCTTCGGTGCTGACCCTGCGCTTCAGCCTCGACATGAACATGGATGTCGCCGAGCAACAGGTGCAGGCAGCGATCAATGCGGCCAGCAACCTGCTGCCCAGCGACCTGCCTGCACCGCCGGTGTACAACAAGGTCAACCCGGCCGACACCCCGGTGCTGACCTTGGCCATTTCCTCCAAGACCATGCCGCTGCCCAAGCTCAACGACCTGGTCGATACCCGGGTGGCGCAAAAGCTCGCCCAGATCAGTGGCGTGGGCATGGTCAGTATCGCCGGTGGCCAACGCCAGGCGGTGCGCATCAAGGTCAACGTCGATGCCCTGGCTGCCAATGGCCTCAACCTCGATGACGTGCGTACGCTGATCGGCGCGTCCAACGTCAACCAGCCCAAAGGCAACTTCGACGGCCCGACCCGGGTGTCGATGCTCGATGCCAACGACCAGCTGCGTTCCCCGGCGGAATACGCCAACCTGATCCTGGCCTACAACAACGGTGCGCCGCTGCGCCTGAAGGATGTGGCCGAGATCGTCGACGGTGCCGAAAACGAGCGCCTCGCCGCCTGGGCCAACGAAAACCAGGCCGTGTTGCTGAACATTCAGCGCCAGCCGGGGGCCAACGTCATCGAAGTGGTCGACCGGATCAAGGAACTGCTGCCTTCGATCACCGACAACCTGCCGGCCGGCCTCGACGTGTCGGTGCTCACCGACCGTACCCAGACCATCCGCGCTGCGGTCAAGGACGTGCAGCACGAGTTGCTGATCGCCATCGTCCTGGTGGTCATGGTCACCTTCGTGTTCCTGCGCCGTTTCAGTGCCACCCTGATCCCGTCGATTGCCGTCCCGCTGTCGCTGATCGGCACCTTTGGCGTGATGTACCTGGCCGGTTTTTCGGTGAACAACCTGACCCTCATGGCCCTGACCATCGCCACCGGTTTCGTGGTGGACGATGCCATCGTCATGCTGGAGAACATCTCCCGGCACATCGAGGAAGGCGAAACCCCCATGCAGGCCGCGCTCAAGGGCGCCCGGCAGATCGGCTTCACCCTGATATCGCTGACCTTCTCGCTGATCGCGGTACTGATCCCGCTGCTGTTCATGGCCGATGTGGTCGGCCGGCTGTTCCGCGAGTTCGCGATCACCCTGGCGGTGGCGATCCTGATTTCCCTGGTCGTGTCGCTGACCCTCACGCCGATGATGTGCGCGCGCTTGCTCAAGCGCGAGCCCAAGGAAGAAGAGCAGGGCCGTTTCTACCGCGCCAGTGGCGCCTGGATCGACTGGCTCATCGAGCACTACGGCCGCGGCCTGCAGTGGGTGCTCAGGCACCAGCCGCTGACCCTGCTGGTGGCGGTGGCCAGCCTTGCGCTTACCGTGGTGCTCTACATGGCGGTGCCCAAGGGCTTCTTCCCGGTGCAGGACACCGGCGTGATCCAGGGTATTTCCGAAGCGCCGCAATCGACCTCGTTCGCCGCCATGAGCGAGCGCCAGCAGTCGCTGAGCAAGGTAATCCTGCAGGACCCGGCCGTGCAGAGCCTGTCGTCTTACATTGGCGTGGATGGCGACAACGCCACGCTCAACAGTGGGCGTTTGCTGATCAACCTCAAGCCGCACGGTGAACGTAACGTCACCGCCGGCGAGGTCATCAGCCGCCTGCAGCCGCAGCTCGACAAGCTGGTGGGCATCCGCCTGTTCATGCAGCCGGTGCAGGACTTGAGTATCGAGGACCGGGTCAGCCGCACCCAGTACCAGTTCAGCCTGTCCTCGCCTGACGCCGACCTGCTGGCGCAGTGGAGCGGCAAGCTGGTGCAGGCGCTGCAACAGCGCCCGGAGCTTGCCGACGTGGCCAGCGACCTGCAGGACAAGGGCCTGCAGGTGTACCTGGTGATCGACCGCGACATGGCCAGCCGCCTCGGCATCACGGTTGCGCAGATCACCAACGCCTTGTACGACGCCTTCGGCCAGCGGCAGATCTCGACCATCTACACCCAGGCCAGCCAGTACCGCGTGGTGCTGCAGTCGCAAGCCGCCGCCAGCATCGGCCCGCAGGCCCTGGAGTCGATCCACGTCAAGGCCACCGATGGCGGCCAGGTGCGGTTGTCGGCGCTGGCGCGGATCGAGCAGCGCCAGGCGCAGTTGGCGATTTCGCACATCGGCCAGTTCCCGGCGGTGATGATGTCGTTCAACCTGGCCCATGGCGCGTCGCTGGGCGAGGCGGTCAAGGTCATCGAGCAGGTGCAGCAGGAGATCGGCATGCCGATTGGCGTGCAAACCCGCTTCCAGGGCGCCGCAGAAGCCTTCCAGGCCTCGCTGTCGAGCACCTTGCTGCTGATTCTCGCCGCCGTGGTGACCATGTACATCGTGCTGGGTGTGCTCTACGAGAGCTACGTCCACCCGGTGACCATCCTTTCGACCTTGCCCTCGGCGGCGGTCGGCGCGTTGCTGGCATTGCTCATCAGTGGCAACGACCTGGGCATGATCGCCATCATCGGCATCATCCTGCTGATCGGCATCGTCAAGAAGAACGCGATCATGATGATCGACTTCGCCCTTGAAGCCGAACGCCATCAGGGCATGACCCCGCAGGACGCCATCTACCAGGCCGCGTTGCTACGCTTCCGGCCGATCCTGATGACCACCCTGGCTGCGCTGTTCGGTGCGGTGCCGCTGATGCTCGCAACCGGCTCCGGTGCCGAACTGCGCCAGCCGCTGGGCCTGGTGATGGTGGGCGGGCTGCTGGTCAGCCAGGTGCTGACACTGTTCACCACGCCGGTCATCTACCTTTATTTTGATCGGCTTGCGCGTCGTTTTGGTCGGCAGGACGTTGCGGAGGAGCCGGCATGAGCGGCCTCAAGCATCAAGCCGCAAGCTGCAAGCTGATTGGCGTGAGCCGGAGTTCCGAGCCTGCTCGCACGCCCACTTGTAGCTTGCAACTTGCAGCTTGGAGCTGCAAATGAACCTGTCCGGACCGTTCATTCGACGCCCGGTGGCGACGATGTTGCTGAGCCTGGCCATCATGCTGCTGGGCGGGGTCAGCTTCGGCCTGCTGCCGGTTGCGCCGCTGCCGCAGATGGACTTCCCGGTGATCGTGGTGCAGGCCAACCTGTCCGGTGCCAGCCCTGAGGTCATGGCCGCCACCGTGGCCACGCCGCTGGAACGCAAGCTGGGCAGTATCGCCGGCGTTACCACGCTGACCAGCAGCTCCAACCAGGGCTCGACGCGGGTGATCATCGGCTTTGAAATGGGCCGTGACATCGACGGCGCGGCGCGTGAGGTGCAGGCGGCCATCAATGCCACCCGCAACCTGCTGCCCAGCGGCATGCGCAGCATGCCCACGTACAAGAAGATCAACCCGTCGCAGGCACCGATCATGGTGCTGTCGCTGACCTCCGATGTGCTGCAGAAGGGCCAGCTGTACGATTTGGCAGACACCATCCTGTCGCAGAGCCTGGCCCAGGTATCCGGGGTAGGGGAGGTGCAGATCGGCGGCAGTTCGCTGCCGGCCGTGCGCATTTCGGTGGAGCCGCAGTTGCTCAACCAGTACGGCGTGTCGCTGGACGAGGTGCGCACCGCCGTGGCCAACGCCAACCAGCGCCGGCCCATGGGCTTCGTCGAGGATGCCGAGCGTAGCTGGGAGGTGCGGGCCAACGACCAGCTGGAAACGGCCAAGGACTACGAGCCGGTGGTGATCCGCCAGCAGAACGGCACCATCCTGCGTCTGTCCGACGTGGCGACCATCACCGACAGCGTCGAGAACCGCTACAACAGCGGCTTCTTCAACGACCAGAGCGCGGTGCTGCTGGTGGTCAACCGCCAGACCGGGGCCAACATCATCGAAACGGTCGACCAGATCAAGGCGCAGTTGCCGGCGTTGCAGTCGCTGCTGCCGGCCAGCGTCCAGTTGAATGTGGCCATGGACCGCTCGCCGGTGATCAAGGCGACCCTCAAGGAGGCCGAGCACACCCTGTTGATCGCGGTGGGGCTGGTGATCCTGGTGGTCTACCTGTTCCTTGGCAGCCTGCGTGCCTCGTTGATCCCGAGCCTGGCGGTACCGGTGTCGCTGGTGGGCACCTTTGCCGTCATGTACCTGTGCGGTTTCTCCCTCAACAACCTGTCGCTGATGGCGCTGATTTTGGCCACCGGCCTGGTGGTGGACGATGCCATCGTGGTGCTGGAGAACATCTCCCGGCACATCGAGGATGGCCAGCCGCCGATGCGTGCGGCGTTCCTGGGTGCCAAGGAAGTGGGTTTCACGCTGTTGTCGATGAACGTGTCGCTGGTGGCGGTATTCGTCTCGATCCTGTTCATGGGCGGCATCGTGCGCAGCCTGTTCCAGGAGTTTTCGATCACGTTGGCGGCGGCGATCATCGTCTCGCTGGTGGTCTCGCTGACCCTGACACCGATGCTCTGCGCGCGCTGGCTCAAGCCGCACCAGGCGCAGCAGACGCGCGTGCAGCGCTGGAGCGACAAGCTGCACCAGCGCATGGTCAATGGCTATGACCGCAGCCTTGGCTGGGCGCTGCGCCACAAGCGCCTGACCCTGCTCAGCCTGTTGGCCACTATCGGCATCAACATTGCCCTGTACGTGGTGGTGCCCAAGACACTGATGCCGCAGCAGGACACCGGCCAGTTGATGGGCTTTATCCGGGGTGACGATGGCCTGTCGTTCAGCGTGATGCAGCCGAAGATGGAAATCTACCGCCGCGCCTTGCTCGCCGACCCTGCGGTGCAGAGTGTGGCGGGCTTCATCGGCGGCAACAGTGGCACCAACAATGCCATGGTGCTGGTGCGCCTGAAACCGATCAACGAGCGCAAGATCGATGCCCAGAAGGTTATCGAGCGCTTGCGTAAAGAGATGCCCAAGGTGCCCGGCGGGCGCCTGTTCCTGATGGCCGACCAGGACCTGCAACTGGGTGGCGGCGGGCGTGACCAGACTTCGTCGCAGTACCTCTATACCCTGCAGAGCGGCGACCTGGCAGCCCTGCGCGAGTGGTTCCCGAAAGTGGTCGCGGCGGTGCGTGCCTTGCCCGAGTTGACCGCCATCGACGCCCGTGACGGCGCCGGCACCCAGCAGGTAACCCTGGTGGTCGATCGTGACCAGGCCAAGCGCCTGGGCATCGACATGGACATGGTCACCACGGTGCTCAACAACGCCTACAGCCAGCGGCAGATCTCGACCATCTACGACAGCCTCAACCAGTACCAGGTAGTGCTGGAGATCAACCCGAAATACGCCTGGGACCCGAGTACCCTGGAGCAGGTGCAGGTGATCACCAATGATGGCGCCCGGGTGCCGTTGTCGACCATTGCCCACTACGAGAACAGCCTGGCCAATGACCGGGTCAGCCACGAGGGCCAGTTCGCCTCCGAAGACATTGCCTTCGACGTTGCCGAAGGCTACAGCCCCGACCAGGCCATGGCCGCAGTGGAGCGGGCGGTGGCCAAGCTGGGCCTGCCCGAGGAAGTCATCGCCAAGCTCGGCGGCACCGCCGACGCTTTCGCCAAGACCCAGGAAGGCCAGCCCTTCATGATTCTTGGCGCGTTGGTGCTGGTGTACCTGGTGCTGGGCATTCTTTATGAAAGCTACATTCACCCGCTGACCATTCTCTCGACACTGCCCTCGGCCGGCGTCGGTGCCTTGCTGGCGCTGTATGTCACCGGCGGCGAGTTCAGCCTCATCTCGCTGCTGGGCCTGTTCCTGCTGATTGGCGTGGTGAAGAAGAACGCGATCCTGATGATCGACCTGGCGCTGCAACTGGAGCGCCACCAGGGCCTGTCGCCGGAGGAGTCCATCCGCCGCGCTTGCCTGTTGCGCTTGCGGCCGATTCTGATGACCACCCTGGCGGCCATCCTTGGCGCCTTGCCGCTGCTGGTCAGCCGTGCCGAAGGCGCGGAAATGCGCCAGCCGCTGGGTTTGACCATCATCGGCGGCCTGGTCTTCAGCCAGATCCTCACCCTTTATACGACACCGGTGGTCTATCTGTACCTCGACCGCCTGCGTCACCGTTTCAACCATTGGCGCGGCGTGCGCACCGACGCCGCTCTGGATACCCCGCTATGAACTTTGCCCAGACACCCCTTCACCGTACCCTGCAGTCGTTGACCCTGGGGCGTGGCTCGCGCCTGCTCGGCGCCGGCCTGTGTGTGGCGCTGCTCAGTGCCTGTACCCTGAGCCCGGACTACCACCGCCCCGAGCTGAGCACCCCGGCGCAGTACAAGCAGGCCGAGGGCTGGAGCCAGGCCAAGCCGTCGGACGCGATTGCCCGTGGCGCCTGGTGGGAGGTCTATGGCGATGCCGGGCTCAATGCCTTGGTCGAAGAGCTCAACCGCAGCAACCAGACCGTCGCGCAGTCCGAAGCCCAGTACCGCCAGGCCCAGGCGCTGGTGCGCAGCAGCCGCGCCGCGCTGTTCCCGAGCCTGGACCTGAGCGCCAGCAAGAACCGTTCGGCTCAAGGCACTGGCAGCTCGAGCTCCAGCCTGTCGAACAACAGCAGCGGCATTCGCAACACCTACAACACGCAGCTCGGCGTGAGCTGGGAGATCGACCTGTGGGGCAAGCTGCGTGAAACCTTGAACGCCAACGAAGCCAGTGCCGAAGCCAGCTTTGCCGACCTTGCCTCGATTCGCCTGAGCCAGCAGTCGGAGCTGGTGCAGAACTACCTGCAGTTGCGTGTGATCGATGAGCAGAAGCGCCTGCTGGAAGCAACCGTGGCCACCTACGAGCGCTCGCTGCGCATGACCGAAAACCAGTATCGCGCCGGTGTGTCCGGCCCGGATGCGGTGGCGCAGGCGCGGACCCAGCTGAAAAGCACCCAGGCGGACCTGATCGACCTGATCTGGCAGCGTGCGCAGTTCGAGAATGCCATTGCCGTGTTGCTAGGCAAGGCCCCGGCTAACTTTGCATTGGCCGACAGCAAGAGCATCCCGGCGCTGCCGGACATCCCCGTGACATTGCCCTCGCAATTGCTCGAGCGCCGCCCGGACATTGCCTCGGCCGAGCGCAACGTGATGGCCGCCAACGCCAATATCGGCGTATCGCGGGCTGCCTACTTCCCCGACCTGAGCCTGAGCCTGAGTGGGGGCTATTCCAGCAGCAGCTTCAGCAACTGGATCGAACTGCCGAACCGGTACTGGTCGGTAGGGCCTTCGCTGGCCATGACCCTGTTCGATGCGGGCAAGCGCAGCGCCGAGGTGGACCGTACCGTGGCGGTGTATGACCAGACCGTAGCGCAGTATCGCCAGACCGTGCTCGATGGCTTCAAGGAAGTGGAGAACTACCTGGTGCAGCTGAAGGTATACGGCGATGAAGCGGTGGTACGCCAGGAGGCATTGGACGCGGCGCGTGAGTCGCTTCGCCTGACGGAGAATCAGTACCGCGCGGGGTTGATCGGCTACCTGGATGTGGTGAACGTGCAGACCACGGCGTTGAGTAACGAGCGCAGTGTGCTGAACCTGCTGCAAGGGCGGTTGGTGGCGAGTGTGCAGCTGATTGCTGCGCTGGGCGGCGGTTGGGATGCCGAGCAGGCGTTTGCCGAGTAGGAGGTCGCCCAGCCCTAGGGCTGTGGGAGCACCTGTCTTGCTCGAAATTCAGAAAACACGCATGACCCAGTAGGAGCGGGCTTGCCCCGCGAATACGGGCGAAGCCCGTGCCATTCTCCGCGGTGCCTGCTTCGCGGGGCAAGCCCGCTACCACAGGCCGCGCCTGGGCAGGGCCTAAGAAGGGGATGTTGGATCCATTCCCATTCTCAAAAACCCCGTGCGTTTCGCCAAAGCTTGAGTACAATCGTCAGCTTTTTCCGGGCCCCCTGGCCTGTCGCTGGAACTCCCAATGCTCACAGGCAGCTACTCCTCTTCGTTGGTGTTGATTTCGCTGTGTGTGGCGATCCTGGCGTCCTATACCGCCCTTGACCTGACCGGCCGTATTGCCACGGCCAAAGGCAGGGCTATGCACCTGTGGATGGGGGGCGGCGCGCTGGCCATGGGCATCGGCGTGTGGTCGATGCACTTCATCGGCATGCTCGCGTTCAGCCTGCCCATCGACCTGGGCTACGACCTTGGGCTCACGGCGTTTTCGCTGTTGATCGCTGTGCTGTCGTCAGGCTTTGCCTTGTGGCTGGTGAGCCAGCCAAGCCTGCCCTGGCTGCAATTGGGCTTCGGTGCGTTGATCATGGGGGCAGGCATCAGTTGCATGCACTACACCGGTATGGCCGCGCTGCGCATGCTACCGGGCATCGACTATGACCCAACGCTGTTCGGCGCTTCGCTGTTGATCGCCGTTGGCGCCTCGGCGGCGGCGCTGTGGATCGCGTTTCGCTTGCGCAGGCACACCCCTTACGTGCGCCAGATCCGGGGCCTGGCGGCCGTGATCATGGGGGTTGCCATAGTGGGCATGCACTACACCGGCATGGCGGCGGCCAATTTCCCTGCGGGTAGCTTCTGTGGTGCGCTGGGCGGCGGGCTGCAAGGCGACGGGCTGGTCTACCTGGTGCTGATCACCACCCTGGCGGTATTGGCGGTGGCGTTGCTGACCTCGGTGCTGGACGCGCGCCTGGAAGCGCGCACCGCTGAACTTGCCCGCTCGCTGACCCTGGCCAACCAGGAGCTGACCCAGTTGGCCCTGCACGACACGCTCACCGACCTGCCCAACCGTACCCTGCTGGCCGACCGCATCGAGCAGGCCATCGGCAAGGTGGCGGAGCAGGGCGGGTGCTTTGCCTTGATGTTCATCGACCTGGATGGCTTCAAACCGGTCAACGATGCCTTTGGTCATCATGTCGGCGACTTGTTGCTCAAGGCCGTGGCCGGCCGTTTGCGTGGCCACTTGCACAGCCAGGACACCTTGGCGCGCATTGGCGGCGACGAGTTCGTGCTGCTGGTGGAATTGCGGGAGCCGAACGATGCCATGGACGTGGCGGTCAAGCAGGTCAACCTGGTGTCGCGGCCGTTCCGTGTCGCCGAGCATGATCTGCAACTCACGGCCAGCCTGGGCATCGTCTTGTACCCCGGCAATGGCCTGGACCAGCACGAGTTGCTGCGCAATGCCGATGCCGCGATGTACCACGCCAAAAGCGCAGGCAAGAATGGCTACAGCTTCTTCGACGTGTCGATGAACAGCAACGCCCGGCAGCAGCTGCAGTTGCTGCAGGACCTGCGCCAGGCGCTGGAGCAGGGCCAGTTCCGCCTGCATTACCAGCCCAAGTTCGATGCTCAGGCCTGCCAGCCGATCGGTGCCGAAGCCCTGCTGCGCTGGGAGCACCCGCAGCAGGGGTTGTTGCTGCCTGATCGGTTCATCGGCCTGGCGGAAAAAACCGGCCTGATCATCCCCATTGGCGAATGGGTGCTCGACGAAGCCTGCCGGCAGATGCGCCAGTGGCTGGACCAAGGGCACCTGGGCTGGCGCATGGCGGTCAACCTTTCGGCCATCCAGTTCTGCCACGCTGGGCTGGTCGAAAGCGTGGCCCGGGCTTTGAGCGAGAATGGCCTGCCGGCCAACTGCCTGACCCTGGAAATCACCGAAACCACCGCCATGCACGACGCCGATGCCAGCCTGACGGTGCTGCAACGCCTGTCCGACATGGGCGTGGACTTGTCCATCGATGACTTTGGCACTGGTTACTCCAGCCTCATGTACCTCAAGCGCCTGCCGGCCAACGAACTGAAGATCGACCGTGGTTTCGTGCGTGATCTGGAGCAGGACAGCGATGACGCCGCGATTGTCTCTGCAATCGTTGCCCTGGGCCAGGCACTGGGGTTGCGCATCGTTGCCGAAGGGGTAGAGACCGACAAACAGCAAGACTTCCTCACCCGCCTGGGGTGCGATTCGCTGCAAGGTTATCTGCTGGGCCAGCCGGTGCCGGCAGAGCAGTTCATGGGCAATTTGCAGGCGCTGCGCCAGGAACCCGAGGTGCCGGTTTAGCCTGTGTCGCGCAAGGCGAAGACCGGTACGAAGGCGTCCATTTCGGCCTCGACCGCTTCGATGATGCGCTCGACATCCGCTGCGGCCATGATGGCGGCGCAAGGGATGCCGGCGATGGCCAGCAGGGTTTCCCCGGTGGCGCGGTCGAACAGGCGCGCGATCATGCTGCGCGGCGCATCCATGCTGGCCTCGAAGCCCAACGGGTGGAAATGCCAGCGCATCACCTGGCAGGCGTTCGGGAACGTCATCTTGTTCATGCCAGCCTCCTTGTCCTTACCTGGACGCGGTGAGCGGGTGGCCGCAGGCACGGCCGCCGGGAATGTAACCATAGCACCTGCCACGCCAGTGCCCAGTGGCTGAGTCCGACCAAAGCGATGAGGCTTGACCCACGTCACATTAGCGTCTCGGACAGCGGCTGGCGGCAAAAGGCCCGGCAAACGTTTTCCTTGCGCGGCGGTGCCGAACAACCCGGCAGATTCTGCCAATTTCACGATTGTCAGGCGTGCAGCGTTTTCTGACGAGCGGTGGGGGTTGAACCGGTGCTAGCCCAGCAGGCCCGCCGCAATATTGATGGTGAACCCCAGAATCGCCGTGTTGAACACGAAGCCAACCACGGAGTGCGCCAGCACCACCCGCCGCAGCCCGCGCCCGGCGACGCCGACATCGGACGTTTGCACCGCCACGCTGATGGTGAACGAGAAGTAGTGGAAGTCCCAGTAATCGGGGTTGCGTTCGCCATCGGCGAAGCGCAGTGGGGGTTCGTGGTTTTGCCCGTTATAGAACAGCCGGGCGTAGTGCAGGCTGAAAATGCAGCCGATCAGCAGCCAGGAGCCGGCCACGGTCAAGCCGGTGTAGAGGTAGTGCAGGGCCAGCGCATTACCTTGCAGGCCGCGGCTTGAGACCAGTTGCAGGGTGATCGCGGCCAGGCTGGCGATGGCGGCGATGCACACGGTAAACAGAACCAGCCCGGCGTTTTCGTCCTCGATCTGGGCGACCTTGCGGACTTTATCCGGGTTGGCGTTCCAGGTCAGCCACAGCACCAGCAGCAGGTAAAGCCAGACGCCGAGGTTCCAGCCGACGAGGATGTGCTGGACGGTGTCACCTGCCGGGACCAGCCAGGCGCCGATGATGCCGACCAGGGCAGCGAACGTGAGGCGGGGGTGAGTGCGGGTCAGGCGGTGGACAGCCATGGGGCCTCGTTGCCGGGGAGTGATGGCAAATACTCTAGACCATCGCGCGGCATTGCAACTCTCAGTACACTGCAGGCTCCAACACCAACATCCGTTGAACTCGAGGTTTCTGCATGACGCTCAGTCCTTTGGCAGGCAAGCTGGCTCCGGCCAGCGTGCTGGTCGATATTCCCCGACTGCTCACCGCTTACTACACCGGCCGCCCCGACGCGGCGGTGGCGGCCCAGCGGGTGGCCTTCGGCACCTCGGGGCACCGAGGTACTTCCTTCGAGTTGAGTTTCAACGAGTACCACGTGCTGGCCATCACCCAGGCCATCTGCCTGTACCGCCAGGAGAAGGGCATCGACGGCCCGCTGTTCATCGGCGCCGACACCCACGCGCTGTCGGCACCGGCCTCGGCCAGTGCGCTGGAAGTGCTGGCGGCCAACGGCGTGCAGGTGATGTTGTCCAAAGACGACGAGTACACGCCGACCCCGGCGGTGTCCCACGCCATCCTTTGCTACAACCGTGGCCGCGAACAAGGCCTTGCCGACGGCATCGTCATCACGCCGTCGCACAACCCGCCGCAAAGCGGGGGCTTCAAGTACAACCCGCCCAATGGCGGCCCGGCCGACAGCGACGTGACCAAGTGGGTCGAGGCCAAGGCCAACGAACTGCTGGCGGCGAACCTGGCGGGCGTCAAGCGCATGGACCATGCCCAGGCCTTGCAAGCTGCCACCACCCATCGCCACGACTACGTGAGCCACTACGTGGCAGACCTGGGCAATGTCATCGACTTCGATTTGATTCGCAGCGCCAACCTGCGCCTGGGCGTTGACCCGTTGGGTGGGGCCGGGGTGCATTACTGGTCGGCGATCGCCGAGCATTACAAGCTCAACCTGGAAGTGGTCAACACCGAGGTCGACCCGACCTTCCGCTTCATGACCGTCGACTGGGACGGCCAGATCCGCATGGACCCATCCTCGCCCCACGCCATGCAGGGCCTGATTGGCCTGCGCGAGCGCTTCGACGTGGCGTTTGCCTGCGACCCGGACCACGACCGCCATGGCATCGTCACCCCGGATGGCCTGTTGCAGCCGAACAATTACCTGGCTGTGGCCATCGACTACCTGTTCCGTCACCGCCCGCAATGGCGCAGCGACGCGGCAGTGGGCAAGACCGTTGTGTCCAGCGGCCTGATCGACCGCGTCACCGAACGCCTGGGCCGTGAACTGTATGAGGTGCCGGTGGGCTTCAAGTTCTTTGCCCAGGGCCTGTTCGATGGTTCGTTGGGTTTTGGTGGCGAGGAAAGCGCGGGGGCGTCGTTCCTGCGCCGCGATGGCTCGGTCTGGGCCACTGACAAGGACGGGTTGATCCCGGCCTTGCTGGCTGCAGAGATGACCGCACGTACCGGGCGCAATCCGAGCCAGGCCTATGCGGACCTGACGGCGGCACTGGGCAAGCCGTTTGCTACGCGTGTCGAGGCCAAGGCCGATGTACGGCAGAAGGCGTTGCTGAGCAAGCTGGCACCCGAACAGGTCAAGTCGACCGAACTGGCCGGTGAGCCGATCGTGCAGATCCTCAGCCATGCGCCAGGCAACGGCCAGGCGATTGGCGGGTTGAAGGTGATGACCGCCAACGGCTGGTTTGCCGCGCGGCCGTCGGGCACCGAGGACATCTACAAGATCTACGCCGAGAGCTTCATCGACGAGGCGCACCTGCAGCGCCTGGTGCAGGAAGCGCAGGTGTTGGTGGACGCCGCCATCGCCTGATTCCCTGCAGAGGCGGCCTTGCCGGGCCGCTTCTCTGCCTCAGGCGGTAGGCAGCTCGAACCCGGCAACCCCACGCCCAAGCTTCAACGCCTGCGCATGCAGCACCTGCATCAGGTGCAGCGCCGAGTGCGAGGGCGGTTCGAAGCGCGAATAGACAAAGCTGATGTCGAAGTGGATTTCTTCGGCCAGTGGCACCACCGCCAAGCCGCTGTCCTGCGCCACGAACTCGTCGATCAGGGTAAGCCCATGCCTTGCTTGACCAGGGCCACGGCTTCGTTGGCATTGGTGAACGACAACAATGATTGCAGCTGCAGGCCGCGCTGGTGGATGTGTTCGGCCAGCAGTTTGCCAAACGGCATGTCGGGCCTGAACAGCAGCAAGTCATGGCCTTGCAGTTGCTCCAGGGTCAGGGATGCCTGCCGCGCCAGGGCGTGCTCCTGCGGCATCACCACCACCATGCGCCCACGCATGAACGCCCGTGAATGCAGGTGATCGTGGATCACCGGCAAGGCGGCAATCGACAGGTCGACCTTCTTCGACAGGATCTGGTTCGGCATTTCACCCATCAGCGAGGTTTGCCACTCGATGTTCAGCGAGGGCGACTCGCGCTTGAGCTGGGCCAGCGCAATCGGGATGACCACGGTCGACAGTGATGCGCTGCAGGAGATGCGCAGGTTGCGATGGCCGCCACTGGCCAGTGACAACGCACATTCATTGACCTCCAGCGCCGCCTGATACACCCGCTCGACTTCGCGAAAGAGAATCTGCGCCTCGTGGGTTGGCACCAGGCGGTTGTTGATGCGCTCGAACAACCGGTACGCCAGGCGCCCCTCGATGTACTGGATCAACTTGCTCACCGCCGGCTGCGACACATACAGCATTTTCGCCGCCGCGCTGATCGACCCGGTCAGCATCACCGCACGAAACACTTCCATGTGCCGCAGTTTGAACACCAGCGCGCGGGCTTCGGGGCCTTCGTTCTCGAGGGGCATGAGCATTACCTTTGGTTATGGTCTTCGCCATCTGGGTATGAGCGCATCCGTTGGGCACGCAGTATCTTGAACCCAGCCGAGCCGCCTTTGCGGCGCACAATAACAAGATCTGCAGGCAAGCGCAGCGGCGCTTGACGGGAGTGCTGCGTGAACATCTTTGACGAACCCAAGATCGATTGCCATAACCATTTGTTTGACCCCGCCCGCTTTGCCTATCACCCCGACGCGCCCTATGCACCGTCCGGGCAGGAGGTCGCCACCCTCGAGCAGTTCAACCGGGTGATGGAAGCCTACGGTGTGCAGCATGCCTTGCTGGTAGGCCCCAACAGTGGCTACCACACCGACAACCGTTGCCTGTTGCACGCCCTGGCCGTGGGGCAGGGGCGTTTCAAGGGCGTAGCGGTGGTCGATCCTGGCATCACCCTCGATGCGCTGGCCGCGCTGCAGGCCCAAGGGGTGGTCGGGGTGGCTTTCAACCCGGCGCTGTACGGGGTGGCGAGCCTCGACGCGGTCGACGGTTTGTTCGGCAAGCTCGCCGAGCTCGACCTGTTTGCCCAGGTCCAGGTCTGCGAAGACCAGTTACTGGCGTTGCGCGGGCTGCTGCAGCGTACCTCGGCACGCCTGTTGATCGACCACTGCGGCCGACCAGACGTACGCGCCGGCGTCCAGCAGCCGGGCTTCCAGGCCTTGCTGCAGTTGGCTGGCAGCGGCCGGGCCAGCGTCAAGCTGTCCGGTATGCAGAAGTTTGCCGCGGCCGATGCGCTGCTGGCGCAGAGCAGTGCCTACGTCCATGCCCTGATCGAGGCCTTTGGCCCGGATGCCTGTGTGTGGGGCTCCGACTGGCCGTTCATTCGTCAGCGCGCGCGCGTGGACTACGGGCCCTTGCTGAAACTGGCCGAGCGCCTGATGCCGGATGCGCAACTGCGCCGCAAGGTCATGTGGGACACGCCGCGACGTCTGTTCGGGTTCGCCTGACGCAGCGCCCTTTGCCATTCCAATAACAAGAGAGCAACCGTCATGAACACTGAGCAGAACATCGGCTTGGGGGTGTTCGACACCCCTGCACGCCTGCAACAACGCACCCGCACGCGCTTCATGATCCTGGCGCTGATATCTGGCGGCACCATGATCAACTACCTCGACCGCAGCGTGATGGGCATTGCGGCGCCCAGTATCAGTGCCGACCTGGGCCTGAATGCGGCGATGATGGGGGTGATTTTTTCGGCGTTTTCCTGGACCTACGCGGCGGCGCAGATCCCGGGCGGGATCCTCATCGACCGGCTGGGTACCAAGTTTACCTACTGGCTGGCCTTGACGCTGTGGTCGCTGTTCACCGGCTTGCAGGGGTTGGCCCAGGGCTTTCTGTCGCTGTTGGGCATGCGTTTTCTGGTGGGGGTGACCGAAGCACCGTGCTTCCCCACCAACAGCCGCGTGGTAGCGACCTGGTTCCCGCAGAGTGAACGGGCCAGGGCGACCGGTATCTACACCTTCGCCGAGTACACCGGGCTGGCCTTTTTAACGCCGCTGCTGTTCTGGGTGCTGCATGCCTACGGCTGGCGTTTTCTGCTGATGGCGGTCGGGCTGATGGGCATCCTGTATGGCCTGGTCTGGTGGCGCAAATACCATGAACCGCACCAGTCCACCACGGCTAATCAGGCCGAACTCGACTACATCGCCGCCGGCGGCGGCGTGGTCGACGGTGGCCAGAAAGCCACGGTGTTCCGCTGGTCGCAGATCCCGGCGTTGCTCAAGCACCGCAACATGCTGGGTATCTGCCTGGGGCAGTTTGCCTGCAACTCGACCAACGTGTTCTTCCTGACCTGGTTTCCGACGTACCTGGTGACCGAGCGGCACATGCCGTGGCTGAAGGTCGGCTGGGTCGCAGTGCTGCCTTTCATCGCCGCGTCGCTGGGGACCCTGGTCGGCGGCTGGTTGTCCGACGCCTTGCTGCGCCGTGGCTACTCCCTGAACGTGGCGCGCAAGCTGCCGGTGATTGCCGGCCTGCTCACGGCCTCGGTGATTGTGTTGGCCAACTATGTCGAGTCCGACGCGCTGGTGATCGCCATTCTCTGCATCGCCTACTTTGCCCAGGGCATGTCGGCGCTGGCCTGGATGATCGTCTCCGATATCGCGCCCAAAGGCCTGCTGGGCTTGAGTGGCGGCCTGTTCAACCTGTTCGCCAACGCGGCGGGCATCGTCACCCCACTGACCATCGGCATCATCGTGTCAATGACCGGCTCGTTTGTCTGGGCCCTGGTCTTCGTGTCGTCGATCACCGTCCTGGGGGCGCTGTGTTACCTGTTCATGGTGAGCGACCTGCGTCGCCTGCCAGACGTTCCCTCTCTCGATAATGGAGCAAAGCAATGAGCCAATACCTGCAAGGGCAGACTGCAATCGTCACCGGCGGCATGCGTGGCATCGGCCTGGGCATTGCGCAGCGGTTGCACGCTGCCGGCGCCCAGGTGGTGATCTGGGACCTCGCGGTCGATGGCTGGGACGCGGCCGAGCAGGGTTTCGAGCCTGTGCTGCGTCAGTCGGTTGATGTGTCGTCTCTGGCCTCGGTAGAGGCGGCCTTCGCCCATGTGCTGGCGCAGGTCGGGCAGGTCGAGATCCTGGTCAACAACGCCGGTATCAATGGCCCGGTGGTGCCTGCGTGGGAATACCCGCCAGCGGCCTGGGACAAGGTCATCGCCATTGACCTGAACGGCGTGTTCTATTGCTGCCGCACCGCCATCCCGCACATGCGTGAGCGCGGCTACGGGCGCATCGTCAATGTCGCCTCGATGGCCGGCAAGGATGGCGTGCAATACATCTCGGCGTACTCGGCAGCCAAGGCGGGGGTGATCGCCTTCACCAAGGCCGCGGCCAAGGAGCTGGCGCAGGATGGCGTGTTGCTCAACTGCGTGGCGCCGGCCATGGTCGAAACACCGCTGATGGCCGAGATGACCCCGGAGCACATTGCCGCGAGCAAGGCCAAGATCCCCATGGGGCGGTTCCTGAAGGTAGAGGAAATCGCCAACATGGTGAGCTGGATCGCCGGGCCCGAGTGCAGTTTCACCACCGGCTTCGTGTTCGACCTCAGCGGCGGGAGGGCGACCTATTGAGTGGCCTCGGCGTCGCTCACCTGACGGCGCTGGACCTGGCGCCTGCGGTGCTGGTGCGCGAGGCGCGCCGTGCCGGCTTCAGTTCGGTGGGGCTGCGCTTGCATCCGGTGCTGCCGGGTGCACTGGCTTACCCGGAAGCGGCGGGTAGCCAGGCGCTGCGTGAGCTCAAGGCGGTGATGGCGGGCGAGGGCGTGCGGGTCGCTGACATCGAGTTCGTGTCATTGACACCCGAGGTGGTGGTCGCCGATTACGAGCCTTTGCTGGCGGCAGGTGCAGAGCTGGGGGCGGTGAGCTTGACGGTGTCGGGGGATGACGCCGATTTCACGCGGCTGACCGGGCACTTCGCGGCCTTGTGCGTGCTGGCGCGGGGTTATGGCCTGCGCGTGGACCTTGAGTTCATGCGCTGGCGGCCGGTGGCGACCGTGCAGCAGGCCTACAGCGTGGTGGCAGGGGCGGGGCAAGGCAACAGCGGTGTGCTGGTCGATGCCCTGCACTTGTTTCGCGCGGGGGGGCAGGTGGCGGACCTTGCCCACATCGACCCGCGTTACTTGCAGGCCGTGCAGTTATGCGATGCGCCCCTGCAGGCGCCACCCGAGAGCGGCATCATCCAGGAAGCGCGCCAGGGCCGGCAGTTGCCGGGCGACGGGCAACTGCCGTTGGTGCAGTTGCTCGCAGCCTTGCCCAAAGGCGTCAGCCTCAGCGTGGAAGTGCCGTCAGCCCAGTTGCACGGGGCACAGCGGCTAACGGCGGCTGCGCGGGTAACGCAGGCCTGGCTGAGTGCGCAGGCGGTGGCTCAAGCCTGATCCGGCACCACGGCGATCACATCGATCTCCATCAGCCACTCGGCCTGGGCAAGGCCTGCCACCACCAGCCCGGTGGAAATTGGGAACACGCCCTTGAGCCACTTGCCGACTTCCTTGTACACCGGCTCGCGGAAGCGCGGGTCGGTGATGTAGGTGGTGGTCTTGACGATGTGCGACAGGTCCGAGCCTGCCTCTTCAAGCAGCTGCTTGACGTTTTTCATCGCCTGTTCGGCTTGTGCCCGTGGGTCACCCAGGCCCACCAGTCGCCCTTCGAAGTCGGTGCCCACCTGGCCGCGTACGTAGACGGTGTTGCCGGCGCGCACTGCCTGGCACAGGTCGTTGTCCAGGGTCTGGTTGGGGTAGGTGACCTTGGTGTTGAACATGCGGATACGGGTATGGGTAGGCATCAGTGGGCTCCGAGGGTGCTGACGTTGCTGATCGTGGGTTGTTGCTGGTCATCCGCTGCGCGTTGATCGCTGTCGCGGTAGGCCAGGTAGGTCCGTTGCGTGGCGATGTGGCCGGCGACGTGCTTGGCGTCGTGCCACACGCCCCAGATGAACGACGAGCCGCGACGTGACAGCCAGGGCAGGCCGAGGAAGTACACGCCCGGTTCGCGGGCAACGCCACGCTGGTGTTGAGGCTTGCCGTTGGCGTCGAAGGTGTCGACCTGCAACCAGCTGAAGTCCACGCCATAGCCGGTGGCCCAGATGATGCTGCTGACGCCGGCCTTTATCAGGTCGAGTTCGAGCAGCGGGTTGCTGACGCACTCTGGGTCGGGCAGTCGCTCGCGAGCTGCGGGCTCTTCTGGCAGGTCCAGGCCGTTGCGTTCGATGTAGGCGTCGGCGGCATCGAGCAGGGCCAGGTAGTTCTCGTCGCCACGGCGAATGTTGTCCGCCAGGTTGTCCTGGAAGCGGGCAACGCCTTCGCTGAACGACTGAGTGAGGCCGACCAGGGTCATGCCTTGGTGGGCGAGGGCGCGGAAGTCCACCGTGTGGCCGCCGCGTGCGCCGCTGACGGCAATGGTCACGTGCTCACGGCCGGGCTTGGCGATTTCTGCGTCCCACTCGCCCAGCACGCCCAGCCACCAGCAGAAGTCGCGGTTGCGGTAGGCCCGCGGCGGGCGGTCATGGGCGCCGACCGAGAGGTACACCTGGCGCCCGGCGCGCATCAGTTCTTCGGCGATCTGCACGCCCGAAGAGCCTGCCCCAACCACCAGTACGGCGCCTGCGGGCAACTGCTCGGGGTTGAAATAGGCGGCGGAGTGGATCTGGTGCAGACGCGGGTCTTGCGGCGCAATGGCCGGAATCACCGGGCGCTGGAACGGGCCGGTGGCGGCGACCACGCGGTTGGCGCGGATCACGCCCTCGTTGGTTTCGATGGTGAAGCCGGGGCGGTCGCTGTTGCGCACCACCTTCTTCACTTCGATGCCGGTGCGTACCGGCAGGTTGTACTTGCGCACGTACTGTTCGAAGTAGTCGGCGACCTGCTCCTTGCCAGCGAAGGCATCGGCATCGAGGTTGAATTCGAGCCCCGGGAAGCGGTCATGCCAGACCGGGCCGTTGGCGACCAGCGAGTCCCAGCGGCCGGTGCGCCAGGCTTCGGCGATGCGGTTGCGCTCCAGTACCAGGTGCGGCACGCCGAGCTTGTTCAGGTGTTCACTCATGGCCACGCCGGCTTGGCCGGCGCCGACGACGAGGGTGTCGATTTCGATGTTGTTCAGAGTCATGTCCGAGCCCTTTTCTGGCGGTTTTTGTAAGGTCGGTTTGGAGGACCGCCGTTGCCTGGGGCCAGACTAGGGATGCAGCACAAATGGCGAAAATAGTATTTAGCTGGTGCTTGCCGATAAAACGGCGAAGGCCTTGATTCGCGTGGCTTGCAGCGGTGTTTTGGCGTTTTTTCGCAGCGCGGGCAAGGGGCTTAGTTTTTTCCTGCTCAAGCCCTCGGAAAAAGGTCGTTTCGCGTGCTGGATGCTTCCACCCAGAATGGCGTGCATTGGACAGAACAACAGGAGCCATGACATGACTTTCTCCATCATCGGTCGCTGCCAGGAAACCGGCCAGGTCGGTATCGCCATCAGTTCGTCGAGCATTGCGGTAGGGGCACGCTGCCCCTGGGTACGTGCAGGTGTGGGTGCGGTCGCGACCCAGAACATCACCTTGCCGGCCCTCGGGCCGCAGCTGCTCGATGCCTTGGAGCAGGGGCAGCTGCCGCCTGCTGCGCTGGACCGGGTGCTCAATGCCAACGGCTGGAGCGAATACCGCCAGGTCACGGTGATCGACAGCCATGGCCAAGTTGCGCTGTTCACCGGCAAGCAGGCCCTGGGTGTACATGATGCCGTGGCGGGCGAGCAGTGCGCTGCGGCCGGTAACTTGCTGTCTTCCCGGCAGGTGATCGAGGCCATGGTGCACGCCTTCGAACAGGCCGAGGGGCATCTGGCCGACCGCCTGCTGGCGGCCATGCACGCGGCCATGGCGGCGGGGGGCGAGGCCGGCCCTGTGCACTCTGCGGCATTGAAGATTGCCGGGGAGCTGACCTGGCCCTTGGTGGACCTGCGTGTCGACTGGGCCGATGAGGACCCGATCGGGCAACTGGATGGCCTGTGGCAGGCCTATCGCCCCCAGATGCAGGACTACGTGACCCGCGCCCTCGACCCCACGGCAGCGCCAAGCTACGGGGTACCGGGGAATGAGTGAGTTCGCCAGCCGCGCGCTGCTTGCCCGGCTGATCGGCTTTGCCACGGTCAGCCGCGATTCCAACCTGGCGCTGATTGGCTTCATCCGTGACTACTTGGCGGGTCTTGGCGTGGACTGCGAGTTGTTCCATAACGCCGAAGGCACCAAGGCCAACCTGTTTGCCACCATCGGCCCGCAGGACGTGGGCGGTGTGGTGCTGTCGGGGCACACCGACGTGGTACCGGTGGACGGCCAGGCCTGGACGGTCGAGCCGTTTGCCCTGAGCGAACGTGATGGACGCTTGTACGGGCGCGGCGCTGCGGACATGAAGGGCTTCATTGCCTCGGTGCTGGCGGCGGTCCCGGCGTTTCTCGCGCGGCCTTTGCGTATGCCGCTGCACCTGGCGTTCTCCTATGACGAAGAAGTCGGTTGCCTGGGGGTACGTTCGATGCTCGCGGCGCTTGAACAGCGGCCCCATAAACCGCGGCTGTGCCTGATTGGCGAGCCGACCGAGCTCAAGCCGGTGCTAGGCCACAAGGGCAAGCTGGCCATGCGTTGTCAGGTCCATGGCGCGGCCTGCCATTCGGCCTATGCGCCTTATGGGGTGAATGCCATCGAGTACGCGGCGCGCCTGATCGGCAAGCTGGGCGAGATTGGTGAGGGGCTGGCGCAGCCCGAGCAGCATGACGTGCGTTTCGATCCGCCGTTCTCCACGGTGCAGACCGGCGTGATCAAGGGGGGCAGGGCGCTGAACATCGTGCCCGAGGAGTGCGAGTTCGACTTCGAGGTGCGTGCCTTGCCGGGCTTCGACGCGCAAGGCGTGGCTGACCAGTTGCAGGGCTACGCCGAGGCCGAGTTGCTGCCGCGCATGCGCGCCGTCAACGAGGGCGCCGATATCCGCCTGCAAGCACTCAGTGCCTACCCGGGGCTGGCCACGCCGGCTGACAGCGAGGCGGCGCAGCTGGTGGCGTTGCTCAGTGGTTCGCAAGCGTTCGGCACGGTAGCGTTCGGTACCGAAGGCGGCCTGTTCGATCAGGCGGGAATCCCGACGGTGGTCTGCGGGCCTGGCAGTATGGAGCAGGGTCACAAGCCGGACGAGTTTGTCAGTGTCGAGCAGTTGCAGGGGTGTGATGCCATGTTGCTGCGGCTGGTGGATTACCTGCGGCAGGGCTGAAAAACGGGGGCCGCGTTGCGGCCCCAGGATGTCACTGCCAATTAGGTCAGAACGTCGCCTTGACCTGCAAACCGACGACCAACGCATTGTCGATGGCTTTGCCCGAAAACGCCCCAGGCTCGATGATGTACTGCACATCCGGCCGCAGGTTCAGCCAAGGGGTGGCCTGGTAGCCGTAGCTCAGTTCGATCAACTGTTCGGCGCTGTCGATGTCCGGGAACTGCTGGCCTGCGTCGAACGCGGCGTCTTCCAGCACATCGCGGCTGCGCGGGTTGGGCACGGCGCGGCCATAGCCCAGGGCCACGGTATCGCGCGGGCGGCCTTCGAACGGCTTGTACAGCACCACGCCAGCGCCATACCACTTGGTGAACGGCGAAGCGGCCTTGCTCGATGCCGAGTACTGGCCAAAGGCATGCAGGCTGCGGCCCGGCGAGCCCTGGTCGTTCCACACGGCCTGGTCGATCAACACGTAATGGCCGCCACGGCCGGACACGTCCTTGTCGCTGCCGATACGTTTCACGTCGGAGCTGTCGTAGTAGTAGCCCAGCTTGTACTCGCCTGGCAGCTCGCCTTGCAGTTTGTACACCAGCTCCACCGGCACCACGGTGCCTGTGGTGTGCTTGGGCCCCAGGTGCCAGGCACGGCTGGAGTTGCCGTTGCTTTCGGGGTCGACGTTGAACGCCGCCACCCGCAGCTGCCAGGACGGTGACAGGTCGTATTTGACCCGCACGCCAAGGTGCGCGTTGGGGTAGTTGGTCCAGCCGCTGCCGCCGGACATGTTCAGCGGGTGGCCGCAGAAACCGGCGTTCATGAAGTTGCACAGAATGCCGCTGTCCAGGCCGCCGAGGTCGTTGCCCATGGCCATGTAGCCGAGCTTGACGTTGAGGGCCGGGGTGAACAGGGTGCGCTCGTAGCTCAGTTCGGTCAGGCGGGTGTACAGGCCACCGAAGTTCTCCTGGATCGGCAGGCGGTTGCCCACCAGGTCTTCCGAGGCGCTGTTGCCGCGGCGGTCGTTGATGGTCAACTGAACCTTGCCGCCGTTCTCCAGGCCATACAGTTTCGACAGGTCGAACTGCACGCCAAGCTTGAGGTTCTGCGAGTAACGGGCCGAACGGTGCAGGCCGCCGTGGGCGTTGTAGGCGGTTTCACCGCTGTAGTCGCCGGTGAACTTGACGCCGTCTTCTTCGAGCTGATGGCGCAGGCCACCCCAGTCACCGGTCATCGTGCTGCGGTTCATGAGGTCGCCGTCGGCGAGGGCACTGCTGCTGGCCAAGGCAAGCAGCAGGGAAGACGTGATGCGAATTGCGGATGGCATTGCGGGGTCTCGATTGATCTTTCAGGGCCTCATCGCTGGCAAGCCGGCCCCCACAGGTTCCGTGTAGGGCCTGTGGAAGCCGGCTTGCCAGCGAGGGGGGTGACGCGGTTTATGGCAGTGCGTAAGAAATCACGTAGTCGCCACGGTCAGTCGACTGACGCGCGCCACCGGCGGTGATCACCACATACTGCTTGCCGGTTTTCGGCGAAACGTAGGTCATTGGGCCACCCTGGCTGCCTACCGGCAGGCGGGCCTTCCACACTTCATTACCGTTGCTGCTGTCGTAGGCGCGCAGGTAGAAGTCCTGGGTGCCGGCGATGAACACCAGGCCGCCTTGGGTCGACAGCGTGCCGCCCAGGGTGGGCAGGCCGATCTTGATCGGCAGGTGCATGCGGATACCCAGCGGGCCGGTGTCCTCGACGGTGCCGACCGGTACCTGCCAGGCGATCTGGCGGGTTTTCATGTCGACGGCGGTGAGGGTGCCGAACGGCGGTGCCTGGCAGGGGATGCCGGCAACCGACAGGAAGCGGTTCTTGTTCACCGCATAAGGCGTGCCCTTGAGGGGTACGGCGCCCATGCCGGTGTTCAGTGCTTCGCCACCCGAAGCGGCATCGCCTTTGTTCTGCGACGGGATCATCTGGATCCACAGGCCTAGGCGCATGTCGTTAACGAAGATGAAACCATGCACCGGGTCGGTGGAAATGCTGCCCCAGTTCATGCCACCCAGCGAGCCCGGGAAGCTCAGCGACAGGTCGGTGCCTGGCGCGGTGTACAGTCCGTCGTAGCGCATTTTCTTGAAGTCGATGCGGCACAGCAACTGGTCATACGGGGTAGCGCCCCACATGTCCGATTCGGTCAGGGTCTGCGCGCCGATCTGAGGCATGCCTACCGATTTCGGCTGGGTCGGGGAGTACGGCTCATTGGGGATGTTGCTCGGTTTGACCGGTACTTCGTCGACCTGGGTCAGCGGTTTGCCGGTGGCACGGTCAAGCACGTAGATCTGCCCGGCCTTGGTACCGATCACCACCGCAGGCACGGTCTTGCCGTCGTCCTTGGTGAAGTCGATCAGGCTTGGCTGCATCGGCAGGTCGAAGTCCCAGAGGTCGTTGTGTACGGTCTGGTAGACCCATTTCTGATTGCCGGTGGTGGCATCCAGCGCCAGTACCGACGCACCGTAGGTGTGATCCAGCGTGTTGCGTTCAACGCCATAGATGTCGGTGGACGACGAACCCATCGGCAGGAACACGGTGTTCATGGCCGGGTCGTAGGACATCGGTGCCCAGCTGTTCGGGGTGCTGCGCACGTAGCTGCTGCCGTCGGCCGGGGCGTTGCGGTCTTCCGGGTTGCCTGGGTCGAACGCCCAGCGCATGGCCCCGGTGATGACGTCGAAGCCACGGATCACGCCGCCTGGCATGTCGGTCTGGACGTTATCGGCAACGCGACCGCCAACCACCACGGTGGTACCGGCCATCAGCGGTGCGGACGACAGTTGGTAGAAGGAGTCCGGCACGTCACCCAGGCCGGCCATGAGGTTGACCTGGCCGTTGTTGCCGAAGCCCTGGCAGAACTCACCGGTGTCGGCGTCGACTGCGATCAGGCGGCCGTCGATGGTGTTGGTGAGCAAGCGGCGCTGGCAGTTGGCACCGGCCGCCACAGTGGCCGCGGCAATCGGCGAGCTGTTCGGCTGGGTCGGTTGGGCCAGCGGCGCGGTGGCGTCGAAGTAGGCCATGCCGCGGCAACGCTGCCAGACCTTGGACTGGGCGTTGATTGCGTTCTTCCACAGCTCTTTGCCGGTGTCGGCGTCGAGTGCGATCAGGTTGTTGTGCGGGGTGCAGATGAACACCTTGTTGCCAACCTGCAGCGGGGTCAGTTGGTCCTCGGCGCCGTTGCCGTCGCTGATGGCGACGTCACCGGTGTGGTAGGTCCAGGCCACCTTCAGCTTGTTGACGTTGTCACGGTTGATCTGGTCGAGCGCAGCGAAGCGGCTGCCACCTTCGGTGTTGCCGTAGTGGGCCCAGTCCTTCTGCTCCTTGCCCGCTTCGACCGGGGTCATGCCAGGGCCTTTGCCGGTAGGGGCGACGCTTGGGTGGGCGACGAACATGTTGCCTGCAGCAACCACCAGCGCCACCGCCAGCACACCGGCGATGCCGTAGGCGCCACGCCCGGTGGTGCCGCCGTTGGCGCGGACCAGCTGCGGGTAGACCAGCGCCACCACCATACCGATCGCGGCGAACATGAACACGCGGGAGAACAGCGGCCAGAACACCAGGCCCGCGTCGATCAGTGCCCAGATCGCGGTGCCGATCAGGAACACGGCATACAGCCAGGCCCCAGCGACCTTGCGACGGGCGATGAGGATACCGGCGATGGCCATGGCCAGCCCGCCGACCAGGAAATACCAGGAGCCGCCGAGGCCGGCCAGTTTGATGCCGCCAGCGGCCAGGAGCAGGCCGAGCAGGGCGACGATAACGCCCAGGCCGACCAGAATGAGGGTTGTGGCGCCAGAGGCGCGCGGTGTTTCTTTCATGCCAGGGATCTCAGCAGGTGGAATGTGCGCAGTTTAAGCCCTTAGCAAGCTAATTAACAAGTTAGTACAAAGTTTTGTGAGGCTGATTGTCGCAGGGCTGAACTTGCCAAGGTGTCGGCAAAAGTTTAGATCAGGCGCTGAAAATTGCAGTAAACAAGGCGTTCATGCGGGCTATGCAATCGGTACTCATACTTTGGTCGAGTCGCTACCCGCGAAAGCCTGCAGCACCTGCAGGCCCCGATTGCACCGCACAGCCTCAGTCGGGCCACGGGTTGGTGCTGCTGTAGAACACCGCGAGCCAGACAGTCGGGGTACCGGGTGCGGTCCATTCCACGCGGTGGCGGTAATGCGCCGGGATGTCCAAACAATCGCCAGGCTCCAGCAGCCGGGTATGCTTTTCATGCTCGAAGCGCAGGCCGGCTGCGCCGCTCAGCAGCACGATCCATTCACCTTCGGCCTGGTCGTACCAGTACCCCGGCGGGCTGCATTGGCCGCTCGAGACAATGCGCTCTATCCGCACGCCGGGGCGGCTGAGCAGCTCGTCGACCCGCTCGGCAGAGGTCGGTTCGCAGGGCGGGAGGGGGCTGAGCACGTTGAGGGGCACCATGTGTCATCTCGTTCAAAGGGAGGTGCTTCCACTATGGACGTGATTGCCGGGCCGCGCGCTTCTTGACCCGCCCACTAGATTGTAGGACCGTTCCGAGTTTTCAACGATGGACGAAAAATGGACAAACTCCTGGCCATGAAGATGTTCGCGGCGACCGTCGATGCTCAGGGGTTTTCTGCAGCAGCGCGCAAGCTCGGGCTGGCGACATCGTCGGTGACACGCCTGGTCGATGCCTTGGAGGCGGAGCTTGGGGCGACCTTGTTGAACCGCTCGACCCGCCAGGTCAGCCTGACCGAGGCGGGCGCCCGCTACTACGCGCGTGCCCGGGGCATCTTCGAAGCGTTGGACGAAGCCGATGCCAGTGTCGCCGACCGGGGCGAGGAGCCGGTCGGCGTACTGCGCCTGTGCCTGCCAGTGGAATTCGGGCGCCGGGTGATCGCGCCGCACCTGGGGGCGTTTCTGGCCAGGCACCCGGCCCTGGAGCTGGACATCGACCTGAGCGATCGCCTGGATGACTTGCTCGATGGCCGTTACGACTTGTCGATCCGCCTGGGCGACCCTGCGCCGAATGATGAGCTGGTGTGCCGCCCTCTGGGTCGGTTCGAGCGTTGGCTGGTGGCCTGCCCCGCCTACCTGCGCGGTCGCGAAACGCTGGCCCACCCGCAACAGTTGATGGAGCACGCCTGCCTGCGTTTTCGCTATGGGCAAAAAGCTCGCCCCTGGCGCCTGTCCCGCGGGCAGCAGGTGCTGGAGCTGGACGTGAGCGGGCCGCTGCGCAGCGCCAATGCCGACCTGTTGCGTGAAGCCGCGCTGGCGGGTAGCGGGATTGCCCTGCTGGCCGACTGGCTGGTGCGTGAGGATGTGGCTGGCGGCGCGCTGCAGCGCGTGTTCGCTGATTGGCAGGTCAGCCCCGGCACCGCCAATGACAGCATCAATGCGTTGTACTTGCCCAACCACCGCGGCTCGCGTCGGGTGCAGGCGTTCATCGGCTTCTGTGAAGGCTTGCTGGCCCCCTGAAACACCAGCGTTGCGCAGGGTGCAAAGCCCTGTTGCGTGCTGGCCGGATTCTCGCCTGCGGCACGCCTGGGTAAGGTGTGCGGCATATTCCGTCCCTTGTCGAGGTACATCGCATGAACCCCTCCCTAGCTGCAGAGCAGCCCTCGGCCATCGGCCTGAGCCGGGCCCTGGTGACACTGCTGGCGTTTTGTTGCGGCGCCATCGTCGCGAATATCTACTATGCCCAGCCCATCGTCGGGCTGATCGCGCCAGACCTGGGGCTTTCCAACGAGCACGCTAGCCTGATCGTTTCCCTGACCCAGCTGGGTTACGCGCTGGGCCTGCTGTTGCTGGTACCGCTGGCCGACCTGCTGGAAAACCGCTGGCTGATGATCGCCACTGCGGTGCTGGCCTGCATCAGCCTGCTACTGGCAGGCACCAGCGGCAGTGGCCAGGGCCAGCTGTTTCTGGGCTATGCGCTGTTGATCGGGTTCAGTTCGGTGGCGGTGCAGATGCTGATACCGCTGGCGGCGCACCTGGCACCCGAGCAGCAGCGTGGGCGTGTGGTCGGCAACATCATGGGCGGGCTGCTGTTGGGCATTCTGCTGGCGCGGCCGTTGTCGAGCCTGGTGGCCGACCATTTCGGCTGGCGAACCGTGTTCATCGGCGCGGCAGGGGTGATGCTGGCGATCATCGTGCTGCTGGCCCTGACCCTGCCGCGGCGAGTGCCCGAGCACAAGGCCAGCTATGCCGCGCTGATGATGTCGCTGATCGCGCTGCTGCGCCGTTATCCGGTGCTGCGTCAGCGTTCGCTGTATCAGGCATTGATGTTCGCGGCCTTCAGCCTGTACTGGACCGCGGTGCCACTGGCGTTGGCAGGGCAGTACGGCCTGTCGCAGAGCCAGATCGCGCTGTTTGCTCTGGTCGGTGCGGTGGGCGCTGTGGCCGCGCCCTTGGCCGGGCGCCTGGCCGATGCCGGGCATGCCCGTGCCGGTTCGCTGGCGGCCTTGCTGCTGGCGCCGGTGGCGCTGCTGATCGGGCTGACTTCGCCTGGCTTCAGCGTGATCGGCCTGGCGCTGACAGGCGTGCTGTTGGACTTCGCGGTGCAGATGAACATGGTCATAGGCCAGCGTGAAGTGTATGCCCTGGACCCGGCAAGCCGTGGGCGGCTGAACGCGGTGTACATGACCAGCATCTTTCTGGGCGGGGCGTTGGGCTCGGCGGTGGCCAGTGCGCTGTTTGCCCAGTTCGGCTGGCACGGGGTAGCGCTGGTGGGCGCCGGGTTGCCTGGGGTGGCGCTGATCGTGTTCCTCATCCAGGCCCGGCGGGGTTTGTAGGAGCGGCCTTGCGTCGCGAAAGGGCTGCGCAGCGGCCCCGACAATCTATGCGGCGAAGCTGAAATCTGGGGCCGCTACGCGCCCCTTTCGCGACGCAAGGCCGCTCCTACATTCGCCTGGATTCAGCGTGATCGGCCTGGCGCTGACAGGCGTGCTGTTGGACTTCGCGGTGCAGATGAACATTTCTGGGCGGGGCGTTGGGCTCGGCGGTGGCCAGTGCGCTGTTTGCCCAGTTCGGCTGGCACGGGGTAGCGCTGGTGGGTGCCGGGTTGCCTGGGGTGGCGTTGATCGTGTTCCTCATCCAGGCCCGGCGGGGTTTGTAGGAGCGGCCTTGCGTCGCGAAAGGGCTGCGCAGCGGCCCCGACAATCTATGCGGCGAAGCTGAAATCTGGGGCCGCTGCGCAGCCCTTTCGCGACGCAAGGCCGCTCCTACAAACGGCCACTCAGCGGCTCAGGGGCAACGCCACGCCAATCACGGCGAACAAAGTCCCGCAGCAGCGATTGAACCCTTTTCCGCCTTTGGCCAGCCAGGGCCGAATGCGAAACGCCAGCCGTGCCAGCAGGTACTCGACCACAAACTCCACGCTGGCAAAGGTCGCCGCCATCACCACGAACTGCAGCAACAGCCCCCGTTGGGGGTCGAGGAACTGCGGCAGGAACGCGCCATAGAACAACAGCACCTTGGGGTTGGCCATGGCCGACAGCAGCCCCTGACGGAACAGGCTCGCATTGCTCAAGCGCGGGGTTCGCTGGGTCACCTCCAGGTGCAGCGCCGGGCTGCGCCACAGCTGCACACCCAGCCAGACCAAGTAGGCGCCACCCACCCACTTGAGGATGCCAAGCACCGATGCAGAGGTTTGCAGCAACGCACTGAGGCCGAACATCGCCAGGGCGATCAGGGCGCTGAAGCCGAATACCCCGCCAACGATGGTGAACAGGGTGCGGCGCGCGCCATACAGTGCACCGTGGGTCAAGGCCAGCAAACTGTTAGGGCCTGGGGTCAGCGACAGGCCAATGCTGGCCAGCAGGTAGATAAGCCAAGTGTCGAGTGCCATGGGTAATGCCTTGTAGGTTCACAGGGCGCCAGTCTAGGCTACGACGACGTTTTTAGAGGGTATTATCTGGACATTATATGGTTCAATCCGGACGCCCTGCGATGCCCCCTGATATCCGCCTGCTGATCGTGCCGCTGCCAGAATTCGCCTTGCTGCCGTTCGGGGCGTTTCTCGACAAGCTCCGCTTCAGCGCCGATGACGAAGACTACAGCCGTCAGCGCTACTGCAGCTGGACCCTGGCAGGACTGACCCGCGAGCCGGTGCCCGCCAGCAGTGGCGTGGTGGTGCAGGTAGAGGCCATCGCCGAACAGCTCGACCTGCAGCAGTACGATTACCTGGTGCTGTTTGGCGGCCGCAACGCCATGGCCACCGCCGAGCTGGCACCGTCTTACAAGGGCTTGCTGAAACGGGCCGCCAAGGCTGGCGTCAAGCTGGTGGGTGTCGATAACGCGGCGTTTCTACTGGCCGCGTGCGGCCTGCTGGAGGGGCACGACGTGGTGGTCCACTGGCGGCATGAGGCCGAGTTCCGTACCGCGTTCCCTCATCTGAAGGTCCTGCGCGATCAGCTTTATTGCATTCAAGGCGGGCGCGTCACCTGTGCTGGGGGGACGGCGGCCGTCGACCTGGCCGTGGAGCTGTTGTCACGCGCCTGTGGGCGAGCCCGAGCGCTGAAGGGCCTGGCCGACATGCTGGTAGACGAAACGCGCGATAGCCGCCACGCCTTGCGCTCGCTGGAGCTGGAGCTGGGGGCGGGGCAGGGGCGGCAGGTTCAGCGCGCATTGGCGTTGATGCGCCATCACCTGGGTTCACCGTTGTCGGTCGAGCACCTGGCGGCAGAGCTGTGCATCAGCCGTCGGCAGCTCGATCGACAGTTCCTGGCCAGCCAGGGCATGAGCGCCAAGGCCTGGTGGCTGGAAATGCGCTTGCAGCAGGCGCGCTGGCGGTTGCTCAATTCCAGCCACAGCCTGGCGCAGATTGCCGATGAAGTCGGGTTGGGCGATGCCAGCCACCTGGGCAAGTGCGTGCGGCGGCGGTTTGGCTGTACGGCGTTGCAACTGCGCAGCGGGGCGGCTGCTGGCTGAGGCCGCCCAGGCTGTTCAGGTGCTTATTGCGGGGTACCGAACAAGGCCGTCCAGTAGATCCCGGCATCACTCTTCGGGTCCACCGCATAGGCGGCCCCCAACTCGCGCAAATCAGGGTTCATCAACGTAGCGCAATGCCCAGGGCTGGCCAGCCAGCCGTCGACCACCTTGTGCGCGCTGTCGCGGCCGGCAGCGATGTTCTCGCCGACCTGCTGATACAGGTAACCGGCCAGCTCCGCCCGATCGCCGGGGGTACGGCCGTCCTTGTCGATGTGGTCGAAGAAGTTCTGGTTGGCCATGGCCCGGGTGTGGTCGGCGGCCACGCCGGCCAAGGTGGTATTCCAGGTCAGCGCCGGTGCGCCAGCAAAGGGCTGGCCGCCGCACTGGCGCGGCAACTTGCGCGCAGCGTTGATTTCCTGCAGCACCTTCTGCCCCTCGGCTTGCCAGTCACCGAGGCGCCCGCTGAGCAACGGGCGGGCGAGGACGATGCGCCAGTCGCGGCCTTCCTGGCTGACGCCGATATCGACGAACTGCGGGTCGAGCACCACTTGGCAGAAACTTTCTTCGATGGCATGCATGGCTGCTTGTGCATCACGCGGGCCCGAGAGGCTGATCGCCTGCACGTTGACCATCGGGTAGGCAGCGCGGGTCATGGCCTGCTGCAAGTCGCGGGTGCCCTCGGGGGACAATGCCAGGCGGGTGTCGCTGTTGAGGGGGGGAAGCTCCAGCGACGCTTCGCCACCGCAAGGCTGGGCCTTGCTGCGGTAGGCATTGATCGAATCGATCAGTTGCCCCTCTTCGCCAGTCACGGCGAAGGCCCCGGTCGAGATGACCAGGCCCAGCGACAAGGCGGCAACAGATGACAGGACGCGCATGTGAATCTCCCTATGACTGGCAGCGTCGTGGTAAGCGCTGCTCATCCTACACAAGCCCAGGGTTTTTGGCCCGGTATCGTGTAAAGCAATGAAAACGCCGGCAATCGTTGCAGGCGGCAAAAGAGGGAGTAGACCACTGGTCGCCCCAAAAGTGCGATCACTTGGTAATCATTCGTAATTTCGGCTAGAAACAAGACTCAATCGCTCTTAGCTTCACTGTGCCAGGAAGGCCCCATCCCCTATCGAGGCGCCTTGCATGGCACGATCCCGTCAGTATCAATCGACCTTTCTCGCTGTCTGCTGTTCCGTCGCCGTTACCGCACAGGCGGCTGACGGCGTTATCCAGCTGGACGCCACCGCCATCAATGCCGAGTCCGCCAAGCGCAAGGGCGAAGCCCCGGAAGCCTTTGCCGGCGGCCAGGTTGCCCGTGGTGGCCAGATGGGCGTGCTGGGCAATCAGGACATGATGGACGTGCCGTTCACCATGACCAGCTACACCTCGCAGTTGATCGAAGACCAGCAAGCCGAGGACATCGGCGATGTACTGCTCAATGACCCGTCGGTGCGCCAGTCGTTCGGTTTCGGCAACCAGTCGCAGGTCTTCGTCATTCGGGGGTTGCCGCTCAACGGCGATGATGTGGCGTTCAATGGTCTGTATGGCGTGCTGCCCAGGCAGATGATCAGCACCGATGCCGTGGAGCGGGTCGAGCTGCTGAAGGGGCCGAACGCCTTTCTCAACGGCGCCAGCCCCACGGGTACTGGCCTGGGCGGTAACGTCAACCTGCAGCCCAAGCGTGCCGGCGATACGCCGACCCGCCGCTACACCCAGGACATCAGCAGCGATGGCCGCCTGGGTGAGCACCTGGACCTCGGCCAGCGCTTTGGTGAGGACAATCGCTTTGGCGTGCGCCTGAACCTGTCGCAACGTGAAGGTGAAACCGCAGTCGACGACCAGGACCAACGCAGCAAGCTGTTCATCGTCGGCCTCGACTACCGTGGCGACAAGCTGCGCCTGTCTACCGACATCGGCTACCAGAAGCAGCGGGTCAACCACATGCGCAACTCGGTACGCCTGGGGGCCGGCCTGAGCGATATCCCCCGGGCGCCGGATGCCGACCATAATTATGGCCAGGACTGGGCCTGGACCGAGACCGAAGACACCTTCGGCATGGTCCGCGGCGATTACGACTTCAACGACACCTGGAGCGGTTACCTGGCCGGGGGCGTCAAGCACACCCACGAGAACGGTTTTTATGGCACGCCGGTTCTCACTGACGCCGCTAGCGGTGCTGCCACCATCGGCGGTTCGAAAATCCCTCATAACGAAGACAACACCACCTTCATGGGCGGCATCAACGGCCGCTTGCAGACCGGCCCGGTCAGCCACCAGGTGAACCTCGGCGCTGCCAGCATCTGGACCCAGCAAGAAAACGCGTTCGTCTTCTACAATTCGCAGGCCACCAACCTCTACAACACCGACCCGTTGCCCAAGCCCACCACCCCCACCTTCACCGGTGGCAAGCTGGACGACCCCGGGGGTCACCGGCAAGACGCGCAACCGCAGCCTTGCCGTGTCCGACACGCTGGGCCTGTTCGACGATACCTTGCTGGTCACCGTCGGCGTGCGGCGCCAGCAGTTGCGCGTCGAAGGCTATGCCTATGACGGCGAGGGGCCGGACCTTGGCCGCAACGCCTTCTACGATGAGTCGGTCACCACGCCTGTCTACGGCATTGTCTACAAGGTAAACCCGTCGATCTCGCTGTACGCCAATCGCATCGAAGGGCTCGCGCAAGGGGCGACTGCATCGGGCCAGGTGATCAATGCCGGGGAGGTGTTCCCGCCGGCCAAGACCAAGCAGGTCGAGGCCGGGGTCAAGCTCGACTACCAGACCTTCGGTGCCAACCTGGCGCTGTTCCGTATCGAGCGGCCCACCGACGGTTTTGTTCAGGGCGATGTATTCGTCCAGGATGGCGAGCAGGTCAACAAGGGCGTCGAACTGAGTGTGTTCGGCGAGCCGGTGCAGGGGCTGCGCTTGATGGCCGGCGGAACGCGCATGGACACCGAGCTGAAAAACACCCAGGGCGGGGCCGATGACGGCAACCATGCGGTCGGGGTGCCGACCTTCCAGTTGAACGCCAGCGTCGATTGGGACGTGCCTGGCTTGCAGGGCGTGGCGCTCAACGCCCGTATGCTACGTACCGGGGGGCAGTACGCCAACCCGGCCAACACCCTCAGCCTGCCGACCTGGAACCGCTTCGATGTGGGCGCACGCTACCGCTTCAAGGTGCAGCAAAAGGAGGTCACCCTGCGCATGAACGTGGAAAACCTCACCGACAAGCACTATTGGGCTTCCGCCAACGGCGGCTACCTGACCCAGGGCGACCCGCGCCTGGTCAAGTTCTCTGGCTCGATTGACTTCTGACAGCGCCGCTCAACGGGCGAGCGCCTGATGAGGCTTGTAGAACAGAAAGTGCGTGGTCTCGGCCGTCCTGCGGTAGGCCTTGGCCCACTGCGGGTGCACATTGCGGTCGTGAAAGTACAGCGCCCCGCCGGTGGGGTCCTTGAGCTGCTGGTTCAGCGCCTTGCGCGCGATCTCTTTGGCGATGTCGTAGCGTTGCGCCTCTTCAACCTGATCGGAGCGCCCGTCGCACCACCAGGAAAACTGGCAGGCCTTGGTCTCCACGCCCTGCTTGACGACACCGCAGATGGTGTCTGGGAAGCCATCGTGGCCCAGGCGGTTGAGCACCACGCTGGCCACTGCGGTCATGTCCTTGGCATCGGCACCCTTGGCTTCCCAGTAGATGGTACGGGCCAGACAGGTGATGCTGTCGTCCAGCGGCGACTTGCCGGCCGGGTCCACGGCCTTCACCTCGCCCGGGGTGATGGTCTCGGCCTTTTTCGGTGGTGGGGCATCCTCCACCACCTTTTCCTCAAGCACTTCGGCCTTGTCTTCGGCGACGGCGGCCTTGGCCGTGTCAACTGCGTGCACTGGGCCTGCAAGCAGGGCGCTAGTCAAACCGATCAGCATCCACGAAAGGCGCATGGCCGAGCTTCCGAACTGTGGGTTGAATCACAGTCTAGCCAAGCGTAAGCATTAGCACCAAAGGAAGGGTTGCGGCAGCGGCCACGGTCTGCAGGGCGATGATGGTGGCCATCAGCGGGGCGTTGCCGCCCATCTGCCTGGCCATCACATAGGAAGAGGATGCGGTAGGCAGCGCCTGGAACAGCACGGCCACCACTGCCGCCTGGCCACTCAGGCCAAGGATGCGGCACAGGCCCCAGGTGGTCAGTGGCATCACCAGAAACTTGAATGCCGAGGCTGCCATCAACGGGCGCACCTGTTGGCCGACGCGGGCGCCCCCCAGGGCCGCGCCCACGCACAGCAGGCCCAGGGGCAGGGCGGCCTGGCCGAGGGCCTTGACGGTAGGCTCAAGCCCTGCGGGCAAGCCAAGCCCGGTGACCCGCAGCAGCAGGCCGCCGGTACAGCCAACGATCAGCGGGTTGGCGAAAATCGCACGCAACACCGTGGCCGGTGAGCTGTGGCGGGCGCTGAAACGGGCGAACACCAGGACGCACAGCAGGTTGACCAAGGGCACGATGGCGGCATTGGCCACCGCCGCCAGGGCGATGCCGGCACTGCCATAGATCCCAGCGGCCAGGGTAGCGCCGATGTAGTTGTTGAAGCGTACGCCACCTTGGAATACCGAGGTGAAATCGGCGCCGTCATGGTTGACCGCACCTTGGTAGAGCACCAACAGCAGGGCGCCGAGCAGGGTCGAGAGCATCAGCACACCGACCATGCCCAGCACCGGCACCCCGTCGAGGTTGGCAGTGGCCAGGCCGTGGAGGAACAGCGACGGCAGCAGCACGTAATAGCTCAGGCGTTCAGCACCGGGCCAGAAGGTGTCGGCAAGAAAACCGCGAACACGCAGAAAGGTGCCCAATGCGATCAGCAGGATGATCGGTAACAGCGTGGTCAGCAGCAGGTGGAGCATGGTCGGCCTTCCGTAGTCGGGTATCGCTAAAGCCTACGGGGACGCTTTGGTTTGGAAAAACGTTGTTTTCTTCAGTGACCGTTGAGAATAAATGCACGGTCTGCTTGGGTCAGGCCTCCAGTGCCGTCTTCAATACGGCGCTCAAGTGGCGCCGCTGACTTTTTTCATGTTCCAGCAGCACCACCCGCCGCGTCAGTTGCGGCTCGCCAAAGGGCAGGCAGGTGGCCGCTGGTAAGCGTTGCAGGTCTTCGTCGGCCATCGGGATGATCGCCACCCCCAGGCCCATCACCGCCATGCGTGCCAGGGCTTCTTGGCTGTCCAGCTCCATCTGTTCGCTCACTTGCAGGTGCTGGCGGCGCAGCTCCTGTTCGATCTGTCGCCCGGCCCAGGCGCGCTTGTCAAAGCGCAAAAACGGTTGGCTGGCCAACAGCGCTGGCAGGCTCTGGCCCGCCAGTTCAGGGCTGGCGATGGCCCAGAAGCGGTCAGCGAACAAGGGTGTGAAGACCAGGCACTGGGGGTAGGGGCTGATTGGCTCGGTGGTGATCGCCGCATCGAGTTCGCCGTCTTCGACGCGCCGCGCCAGTTCCGCCGACATGCCTGAAGCGACGCTGATATGCAGCTGCGGGTGATGGGTCTTGATCCACAGCAGCGCCTTGGGCAGGCGCCGGGCCAGCACGGTGTGGATCGCCCCTAGGCGCAAGCGGCCGCGCAAGCTCGGGCCACTGGCCAAGGCGTCGGCCAATTCGTCATAGGCGCCGAGGATGCCCTCGGCGCGCGCTACTGCCAGCTGGCCGGCTTCGGTCAGCACCACCTGGCGCCGGCTGCGATCGAACAGGCTGACCTGCAGCTCGTCTTCGAGGCTCTTGATGTGCAGGCTCACGGCTGAAGGGGTGAGGCTGAGCAGATCGGCCGCTCGGGCAAAGGTGCCGTGGCGAGCGATGGTCACCAAGGTGCGCAGGGCTTTGAGGGACACGCTGAAAGGCTCCAAGGCTGAGCGGATGGTAGCGCATTGTCAGCGCCGGCCCGGCCGCCGGCAAGCCGGTAGATGCCGAGATCAGCGTTTGACCTGCCCATACGCCTGGCTGATGCGGTCAATCACCATGGCCAGGGCCACGATCGCCAGCCCCGCTTCAACGCCCTGGCCGACGTTGAGGGTCTGAATGCCGGCCAGTACATCCTCACCCAGGCCGCGCGCGCCGATCATCGAAGCCACTACCACCATCGACAACGCCATCATGACTGACTGGTTGAGGCCGGCCATGATGCTCGGCAGGGCCAACGGCAGGGCAATGCGCTGCAGCCGCTGCCAGCGGCTGGCGCCCAAACCGTGTGCGGCTTGCAGCAACGACGGGTCGATCTGCCGTAAGCCCAGGTCGGTCAGCCGCACCAGTGGCGGCAAGGCGTAGATCAGGGTGGCGAACACTGCCGGTACCTTGCCCAGGCCAAACAGCATGAGCACCGGGATCAGGTAGACGAAGGCGGGGAGTGTCTGCATCACATCCAGCACCGGCATCAACAACCGCCGAGCCAGCGGGCGTGACGCCAGCAGGATGCCCAGCGGCACCCCGACCAGCACGCACAGGCCGGTGCTGACCAGCACCAGGGCCAAGGTCTGCAGCAGCTTGTCCCACAGCCCGAGCACGCCGATCAAGGCGAGCAGGGTAACCATCGCCACGCTGCGCAGTACGCTGCGGCTGGCATGCCAGGCGAGCAGCCCGACCAGCAGCAAGAGTGCCCACCAGGGCAGCAGGCGCAGCAGGTTCTCCAGGCTTACCAACAGTTGCAGCAGCTGGTCCGAGACGCTGCGCAGGTGATCGCCGTAGTTCAGCACCAGCCAGTCGACCAGCTGGTTGACGCGTTCGGCGAAGGAAAATTGCAGCGCTTCGGGAAAGCCGCCACTCATAGGCTGCCCTCGACCTTGGCGGCGACGTCTGCCGGCAACCAGGCTTTCCAGACGTCTGGGTTGTCACGCAGGAAGGTGAGGGCAGCCTTGTTCGGTGGTGTGCGTTTTTCGCTCATCTCGGCCAGGGCGCGGTTGAGCCGATCGATCGGCAGGTCGACCTTTTCGAACACGGCCACCAAATCCGGGTAACGATCGTGGAACGCCTTGGACACGCCAATCGACAATTTGGCCGGCAGTGACTGGCTGCCTTGCGGGTTGGGGTTGCTGGCATCTGTCAGGGTGGACCAGGCCTGGGCATTGAAGGGCGGTTCTTGCAGGCGTATCAGTTTGTAGCGCCCCATCAATGGGGTCGGGTTCCAGTAGTAGAACAACACCGGTTGACCGCGCCGGATCGCGGAGCCGATTTCGGCATCCAGCGCCGCGCCGGAGCCACTGCGAAAGTTGCTATAGCTGTCGCTGAGCCCGTAGGCCTTGAGCTTCTGGCTGTTGACCGTTTCGGAGGTCCAGCCGCTGGGGCTGTTGAGGAAGCGCCCTTTGGCCGGCGACTCGGGGTCGCGGAACACCTGTGGGTAGCGCTTGAGGTCATCGACACTGCGCAGGTCCGGCGCCAGGGCCTTGAGGTTGCGCGAAGGGTCGCCTTCGATCACGTAAGCCGGCACCCACCAGCCTTCCTCGGCGTGCTTGACGGTATCGCCCAGAGCGAACACTTGCCCGGCCTGTTCGGCCTTGACCCAGGCGGGGCTGCGCCCGGCCCACTCCTCGGCGATCACCTGCAGGTCGTTGCGGGCCAACGCCACTTCCATGCTCACGGTGCTGCCGGGCAGGGTGTCGGTGGGGTAGCCATACCCACGCTCGACGATCAGCCGCAGTATTTCGGTGGTCAGGGCGCCGCTTTCCCAGCCAATGGCGCCAAAGTGAATGGGCGTGGTGCGCTCCGCTGAGGCGGCGCTGTCGGTGCTGGCCAGGCCGGCGGCGAGCAGCAGGCTGGCCAGCAACGTTGGAATTTTTTTCATCGGGGCCTCGTGGGTTGTCATTCCAGTTGCCGCGAAAGTGTAGTCGAAGGTACTTGTAGCCGAAGTTACTGCGGCCCCTGCTGCACCAGCAGGAACCGCTTCTGTCTAGGCGCGTTGGATACAGGTTGCAAGGCTATGCACCTGTGCCCGCGGCCGCTGGGCACGTAGCGCTGACAGGAGTACGCAATGGGTTTCAATCTGGATTTCGTGTATTACCGCAACTTCACGTTCGATGGGAAGTTTCATGTGCGTTGTACAGGGGACGACCTGCACAAGGTCAAGTCCATCCAGTATCTACTTGAGCGCGAGGTCCCCGAAGGTGTGGTTCAGCTGGATGGCGTTAACGTGCTTTCACAGGTTCACAGTGGCACGGTCGCCAATCATGGATGCCCTGCCACCCTCAGTTGCGAGGTGCTGGCAGGTACCTACAGGATCACCCCGCTGGTCACGCTGATCGACAGCGAAGTCATCAAGCAGGACCTGGACGCTGATGCAGACGCTACCTTGCGTGAGGGGCCATTGCTGATCGAGGTCAGTGAAGGTGAACTGACCCGGCGCATTCTTGATACGGTGCCGCTGTCGTCGTCCGGCACCCGGCGAAGGCGGGCCGCGCAGGAGGGCGCAACGCTCCCGCCTCTGCCTGAAGGGCAGCGTTACCTCGCGCTGATTCTGGTGTTCAGTGAAGGGGGGCATGCGCGTTTCATGGCTGATGTGCAAGCTGATGCCAGCTCGTCATTGGCCCATGATTGGCCCGGCCTTCAGAAAATCATTGACCTGCAGCCGTTTCTGGAACCTCACGAGCGTGAGGATGAGCACTTGCAGGTACTCGCCAACCACTACTGGGTCGAGCAGCCGCAGGGCATGCCCAACGCAACCTTCAGCGCCCTGGTCCAAAGCCTGAATGGGCTTGAATACGTCGAAGACAGCGCGCTGCTCCCCCCGCAACTCGAACCGGGCAATCTGCTGGCCTTCGCTGCTGCCGCTGTCATCGCGACGCTGCTGACTGGCGGTGCCTACGCCGCTGGCACCAATGCCAATGAGCAAGCGCAGCCCACACCCGACTTTGAAGCGCTGCAGCGCTACCTGAACGAGCCAGACAGCAGCGCCAAAGGCTTGAATATCTGCAACGCATGGCAGGCGGGAGTGCAGGGCAGAGGGGTACGCGTGCATTTCTCCGACGGTGGGCTCTATGCCAATCACGAAGACTTGCGTGGTAACCCCAGGCTCAAAGTCATCCCGCCAACAGTCGATTCGGAGCCTGACCACGGCACGGCTTCGGTGGGGGTGTTGCTGGCACATGACAATGGGTTGGGCATGACCGGTATTTGCCATGCCGCGGAGTTGTTCCTGTATGACAACCGTGCCTACGATGCACGTGGGTATTCCCAGACACTGAAAAAGCTGCTGGCTTATGCAAGGGCTGGCGATATCGTTGGCGTCAACCGCCAGACAGCCAATGTGAATGTCCTGGGGACCTTCCTGCCTTCTTTGCATGACAGGACCTGGTGGGATGTCACCCGGTCGCTGACCGAGCGAGGCGTCGTGGTGCTCAATGCGGCGTGCAATGGTACCAGCGTGTCCGATCACAACGCCCGTACCACTCAAGGTTACGGCGTCGACCTGGAGCAGTGGCGTTACTTCGACGACCATGGTGAGGCCGATGCAATTCTGGTGGGCGCCTGCCATTCCTGGGATGGCAAACCGCATCAGTACTCCAATTACAACTACCGCTACCGCATGCTCAATGGCTGGGGGGATAGCGTCGCAACGCTAGGGTATGGGGCACTGCAGGACAAGAACGGGCACGATCGCGACTACACCAGCACCTATGGGGGTACCTCCAGTGCCACGCCGATGGTGACCGGTGCCCTGGCCTTGATCCAGTCGTATGCCATCGAGCAGCACCACCTGTACCTGAACGCCAACCAGATGCACCTGCTGGTGATGCAATCGGGGTATAAGGACGCCACGTTGCCAGACGCAAGCAGGCTACCCATGGGCGCCCGGCCGAATGTGCTGGGCGCCTTGGTGTTGCTCGATCAAATCCTCCAGGCCGGTCGGTTTCACCTGCCGGACGATGGTTTCTGCGGCGACGAGTGCGCGCCACAGGCCTAGACCCGGAACTGATCCATCAATGCCTGCTGCTGGTTGGCCAGGCTATTGAGCGACTGGCTGACCCGTGCCGATTCGTTGGCCTGCCCTGACAGCGACTCGGTCACATCACGAATGGTCGCGACGTTGCTGTTGATCTCCTCGGCCACTGCGCTTTGCTCTTCGGCGGCCGAGGCGATCTGCAGGTTCATGTCGGTGATCACCGTCACTGCCTGGCCGATGCGCTGCAGCGCGGTGACGGCCTGGCCGACCTGTTCCACGCCACCCTGGGCCTGGCGGTGGCTGTTGTCCATGGCGCCGACCACTTCGCGGGTACCGGCTTGCAGGGCTTCGATCACCTGGCGGGTTTCTTCCACCGATTCCTGGGTGCGTCGGGCCAGGTTGCGCACTTCATCGGCGACTACGGCAAAACCACGGCCTGCCTCGCCGGCGCGGGCAGCTTCGATCGCGGCGTTGAGCGCCAGCAGGTTGGTCTGTTCGGCAATCGAACGGATCACTTCCAGCACCGAACCGATCTTCTCGCTGTTCTGTGCCAGGCCTTCGACTTCGGCCATGGCGTTGTTCATGTCGGCAGCCAGGGCGTCGATGCTGTGGGTGGTGCGGTCGATCACGGCCAGGCCTTCACGGGTGGCCTGGTCGGCTTCACGGGCCGCCTGCGCAGCCTGGGCGGCGCTGCGGGCAACGTCCTGGGCGGTGGCGCTCATCTCGTGCGAGGCAGTCGCCACCTGGTCGACCTGGCGGTACTGCTGCTCCATGCCGGCGCTGGTTTCGCTGGCGATGGCCGAGGACTGGTCGGCGGTGCCTCGGGCGGCCTGTACCGATTGTTTGACCTCGGCAATGGTCGGCTGCAGCTTGTCGAGGAAGCGGTTGAACCATCCCGCCAGCTCGCCCAGTTCGTCGTGCTTCTGGTAGGTCAGGCGACGGGTCAGGTCACCTTCGCCGCTGGCGATGTCCTTGAGCATCGCTGCCACACCGAGAATCGGCCGGGTAACACCGCGGGCCATCAACCACACCAGCAGCAGGCCGGCGATCGCAGCGGCCAGGCCCAGGCCCAGCTCCAGCAGGGTGCCGCTGGTGTTCAGTGCGTCCAGTTCCTGCTTCAGCGTTTCGGCAGGCCCGGTCAGCGCGTTTTCCGGTACATCCAGCAGCACGCCCCAGGGCTGGGCGCCGGGGATCGGCTCGAAGGCAGCAAGCACCTTGAGGCGCTGCTGGTCATGCAGGATGCTCAACTTGCCTTCGGCCAGCTTGCGCACCAGTTCGGCACCCTTGGCCGTGTCGACCTGGTCGAAGCGCTGGGCCAGCTTGCCGGCATCGGCGCTGTAGCCGGCCAGCAGGCCCACCGGGCTGAGGATGCCGACGGTGGTGCGGCCTTCGTAGAGGCTGCGGCTGGCATTCTGGGTCAAGGCCTGCAGGCTGTTGAGGTTGATGTCGATGGACAGGGTGGCGATCACCTTGCCGTTGACTGCCAGGGGGAAGACGATGCTGGTCATCAGCACCCGCTGGCCATCGATGTCATAGAAGTAGGGCTCCACCACGCAGACCTTGCCAGTGCTGCGCGGGCACACCCACCAGGTGTTGGCGGGCTGGCCGCTGGGGCCGATCTCGGTGTTGGCCATGTCCTGTTCGGGCAGGGCCATGGCCGTCAGTTGGCCGGCACGCGGTTGCGACCAGTACAGCGCGAAACGCCCGGTTTCGTTGCTGCCCAGCTCGGGCTTGGCGGTGAACAGGTTGTCCTTGTTGTCCAGGGCGTTGGGCTCGAACACCAGCGACAAACCGAGCAGGTCAGGGTTGGCCTGCAGCGCGGCACGTACCTGGCGCGTCATGTCCTCGCGCAGGTCGTAGGCATCGAGAAAGCGCTTTTCAGCCTGCTCGCGCAGGAACAGTACCTGGCGGGCGAAGCCGGCGCCGTACTGGTAGGCGTCCATGAACTGACGGCGAATGTTCAAGGCCTGCACTTCACCTTGCGACTCGATGCGCCCCTGGGCCGCCTCGGTGAGCATCTGCATGCTGCTTGCCTTGACCAGGTCTGAACTGTGGTCCATGCGGTACAGCGAGAGGCCGACGAGCAGGGTGACGATACCGGCCAGGCAGAGACCGGCAAGCAGGGTGATCTTCCACTGGATGGAAAGTTGTCGCAAAGGCATGGGGCGAATCCCTTGTAATAGTGCTGGCTGACGACTGTGTCGGCCGTGGCGCTTTTTTCTTTATTCAAACGTTCAATTTAAACTCGAAGGGGCTGGGTAATGCGCCGACACGTGGCGCTTTTGACATCTGCCGCCCACTGCTTCAGAGTGCCCGCTTTTTTGTCCGCAGCTACGAGGAAAGCCAAACCATGAATGCAGTGATCGCCGCAGTCGGCATCATGCTGATACTCAGCCTGTCGCGCGTGCACGTGGTCATCGCCCTGATCATCGGCGCGCTGGTCGGTGGCCTGGTCGGCGGGCTGGGCATCGAGGGGACGCTCAAGGCCTTCAACGGCGGCCTGGGCGGGGGGGCCACGGTGGCGTTGTCGTATGCGCTACTGGGTGCCTTTGCGGTAGCCATCGCCAAGTCCGGGCTGGCGCATGCCCTGGCTGACCGTGCCTTGTCCATGATCGATCGCCAGGGGCATGCCAATGGTGGCAAGGTCAAGTGGCTGCTGATCGGCCTGATGCTGGTAGTGGCGGTGTCATCGCAGAACATCCTGCCCATCCACATCGCCTTCATCCCGCTGCTGGTGCCGCCGCTGCTGTATGTGCTGACGCGCTTGCGCATCGACCGCCGGCTGGTCGCCTGCGTGATCACCTTTGGCCTGATCACGCCCTACATGTTCCTGCCGGTGGGTTTTGGCAACATCTTCCTCAACGAAATCCTGCTGGCCAACGTCGCCCGGGCCGGGGTCGATGTGAGTGGCGTCAACGTCACCCATGCCATGGCCATTCCGGCGGCTGGCATGCTCGCCGGCCTGCTGCTGGCGGTGTTGTTCAGTTACCGCAAGAAGCGCGATTACGACCTGGCGCGTATCGAGCAGGTCGAGCAGGTGAGTGTGCAATACAACCCGTTGACCCTGATGGTCGCGGGCCTGGCGATCGCCGCAGCGTTCATTGTTCAGCTGTGGCTGAACTCGATGATCATCGGCGCCATGGTCGGGTTCCTGATCTTCTCGCTGTCTGGCATCGTGTGCTGGAAAGACACCGACGACCTGTTCACCGAAGGCATGAAGATGATGGCCATGATCGGCTTCATCATGATTGCCGCCTCGGGCTTTGCCGATGTGATGAAGGCCACCGGCGAGGTCAACAGCCTGGTCCAGGCGTCAGCGCAGTGGATCGACCACAGCAAGGGCGTCGGCGCTTTGCTGATGCTGCTGGTGGGCCTGCTGGTGACCATGGGCATCGGCTCGTCGTTCTCCACCGTGCCCATCCTGGCGGCGATCTTCGTGCCACTGTGCGTGCAGCTGGGCTTCGACCCACTGGCCACGGTGTGTATTGTCGGCACCGCGGGGGCGTTGGGGGATGCTGGTTCGCCAGCGTCGGACTCGACCCTGGGGCCGACCTCGGGTTTGAATGTGGATGGCCAGCATCACCATATCTGGGACACCGTGGTGCCGACCTTCCTTCATTACAACCTGCCGCTGTTGGCCTTCGGCTGGTTGGCGGCGATGACGCTGTAAGGCGTTAGCCCTTGCCGGGCGGCGGCGAAATGCGGTTGAGGACGGTGCTGCCGTCCTTGCTGCGGGTGAGGTACACCGGCAGTACCTTGGGCAGGTTGTTGACCAGGCGCCCGACTTCACGGGTGTTGTAGATGCCGCTGATGCGGATCCGGCCGGTGCTGGCATCAGCCAGCAGCAGCGGGGCGTCGAGGTAGCGGTTGATGACCGGCAACGCCTGCTCCAGGCTCAGGTTGTCGAGCACCAGCTTGCCACTGCGCCAGGCCAGGGTATTGCCGTAATCGTCGCTCTGCTCCAGTTGTGGCTCGAAATCACCTTTGTGATAGCTGGCCTGCATCCCAGGGCCGAGGCGGTAACCGCCCGCGCTGCCGTCACTGGTGACCAGCACCGAGCCTTCCACCAGCGTGACCTTGACCTGGTCCTGGTACTTCCACACGTTGAACTGGGTGCCGGTGACGCGGGTCTGGCCGCGGCCTGCGCGGACGATGAACGGGTGTGCACTGTCGTGCTGCACCTTGAAAAACGCCTCGCCGCGCTTGAGGGTGACCTGACGTTGGTCTTTGTAGTTGAGGTAGGTCAGCTCGGTGTTGAGGTTGAGTTCCACCGTGCTGCCGTCGCTCAGCTCCACCGTCTGCATCCGGTTGCTGGCTTCAAAGTGCTGGTAGTGGTTCGGCAGCCAGCCTTGTTCCCAGCCTAGCCAGCCGGCCAAGGGCAGCACCGCCAGGGCAATGGCCGCGGCCGAGGCCAGCGGGCGCCAGTTGCGTACCCGCGGTGCTTGGCGTGCAAGCGGGTTGAAATCGACCACGGTGGCGTTGCGTGGCAGCAGGTCGGCGGTTTGCCAGATCTCCAGCATCGCGTGGTATTCCTCGGCGTGCCGTGGGTCGGCCGCCAGCCAGCGGGCGAACGCCTCACGCTCGGCCGCAGTGCAATCTTCGGCGTGCAGGCGCATGCACCAATGCGCGGCGGCGTCGGTGATGGCATCGTCTGAGCTGGGATTGAGGCGGTCGTGGTTCATTGCGGCTCCGGGTTTTGCGCATTCTACCCTTGCTAAGGGGTCCCGAGAACCGAGGTAATGGCGAATGACTATCAGTTGTGACGGTTTTTCGTCGGATTTGCAATGGAATTTCAGCGTTTGAGAACCCTTCGCGGGCAATGCCAGGGGGCGCTGCGCACCCCCTGGGCCGATCAGAACTGCGCTTCTGTCATGCCATAAAGGCTGGCGCTGCCCGCCCGGATGCTTGCCTCCAGCCCAAGACTGCGCGGCAGGATGCGCTGAAAGAAGAACGCCGCACAGGCCAGCTTCGCTCCATGGAAAGCGGGGTCTTGTTCATGCTTGGCCTGCGCCACGGCTGCCATGCGCGCCCACATGTAGGCATAGGCGGTTAGGCCGAACAGGTGCAGGTACTCCACGGCCACGCTGCTGACCAGGTTGGCGTCTTCACCGGCCTGGGCCCGCAGCCACGCACTGGTCGCCTCCAGGCGCGCAACGCTGGCCTGTAGAGCTTCGCGATGCAGCGGCGCGGCAACGCTGAACGCGCGCACTTCGGCGGTGAAGCTGGCCAGGGCCTGGCCACCATCGGCCAGTACCTTGCGCCCGAGCAGGTCGAGGGCCTGGATGCCGTTGGTGCCTTCGTAGATCTGCGCGATGCGCACGTCGCGCACACGCTGTTCCTGGCCCCATTCGCGGATGTAGCCATGGCCCCCGTATACCTGCTGGCCGAGCACGCAGCTTTCCAGGCCATTGTCGGTGAAAAAGGCCTTGGCCACCGGCGTGAGTAGCGCCACCAGGCGTTGGGCATGTTCACGCTCGCCTGTGTCTTCGGCATAACGGGCCAGGTCCAGTTGTTGCCCCACGTAGGCCGCGAATGCCCGGCCGCCCTCGGTGAGGGTGCGCATGGTCAGCAGCATACGCCGCACATCGCCATGCTGGATGATCGGGTCGGCCACCTTGCCCCGTGCCTGCGGGCCGCTGGCGGCGCGGCTCTGCAGGCGTTCGCTGGCGTAGCGCGCAGCGCTCTGGTACGACGCTTCGGCGCAGCCGATACCCTGGATGCCGATGGACAACCGCTCGTAGTTCATCATGGTGAACATGGCCGCCAGGCCCTTGTTCGCCTCGCCCACCAGGTAGCCCGTGGCGCCATCGAAGTTCATCACGCAGGTGGCCGAGGCCTTGATGCCCATTTTGTGCTCGACCGAGCCGCAATGCGCGGCGTTGCGCTCACCCAGGCTGCGATCGGCATTGACCTGGTACTTGGGCACCAGGAACAGCGAGATACCTTTGGCGCCAGTGGGGGCATCCGGCAGCTTGGCCAGCACCAGGTGGACGATATTCTCGGTCAGGTCCTGCTCGCCACCGGTGATGAATATCTTGCTGCCCGTGATGCGATAACTGCCATCGGCCTGTGGCTCGGCGCGGGTGCGGATCAACCCCAGGTCGGTGCCGGCCTGGGGCTCGGTCAGGCACATGGTGCCGGCCCAGCGGCCTTCGTAGAGCGGTGGCAGGTAGATGGCCTTGAGCGTCTCGCTGGCGTGGGCATCGATCGCCAGGCAACTGCCGGCGCTCAAGGCGGAATACAGGCTGAAGCTGCAGTCGGCGGCGTAGAGCATCTCTTCAAACAGCACGCCAAGCATCTTCGGCATGCCCATGCCGCCATGCTCGGGGTTGCCCCCCAAGCCGACCCAGCCGCCTTCCCGGTAGATGCGCCAGGCTTTGCGGAAACCGTCCGGGGTGCTCACCCGGCCGGCCTCGAAGTGCACGCCTTGTTCGTCACCGTTGCGGCTGAGCGGGGCGATCAGGTGGCCGGTGACCTTGGCCGCTTCTTCGAGGATGGCATCGGCGGTGTCGGCGTCGATGCGCTCGGCCAGGGCGGGCAGGCGTGCCCACAGGGCAGGGGCGTTGAAAACGTCACGCAGGATAAAGCGCATGTCGCGCAGGGGGGCGATGTAGTCGGTCATCAGCGGCTCGGTAGGTGTAGAAGCAACGGGTGTGGTGCTGGCCTCGGCGGCGGATTGCCGACGACGAGGCCAATGAACGGTCAGAGGGCTTTGGCCCGGTCGCGCAGGAGGTACTTCTGGATCTTGCCGGTGGAGGTCTTCGGCAGTTCGCCGAAGATCACCGTCTTGGGCACCTTGAAGCCGGCCAAGTGCTCCCGGCACCAACTGCTGATGTCGGCTTCGCGGGTGTCTTCCCGGCCAGGCTTGAGGGCAACGAAGGCGCACGGTGTCTCGCCCCATTTCTCGTCGGGGCGTGCCACCACGGCGGCTTCAAGCACCGCCGGGTGCTTGTACAGGGCGTCCTCGACCTCGATGGTAGAGATATTCTCGCCACCGGAGATGATGATGTCCTTGAGCCGATCCTTGATCTCGACATAGCCATCGGCGTGCCACACGGCCAGGTCCCCAGTATGGAACCAGCCACCGCGGAAGGCTTCGGCCGTGGCTTCGGGGTTTTTCAGGTAGCCCTTCATCACTGTGTTGCCACGCATGAAGATCTCGCCCAGGGTGTTACCGTCACGCGGTACCGGCGCGAGGGTTTGCGGGTCGGCGACCATCAGGCCGTCGAGGGTAGGGTAGCGCACGCCCTGGCGCGACTTGATGCGCGCACGTTCCTCGAGCGGCAACCCGTCCCACGCTTCATGCCAGGCGCATACCGTCACTGGCCCGTATACCTCGGTCAGGCCGTAGGTGTGGGTCACCTGAATGCCCATTTCTTCCACTGCACCAATCACCTTGGCCGGTGGCGCGGCACCTGCGACCATCGCCTGCACCGGGTGCTCGATGGCAGCCTTGGCGGCCTCAGGCATGTTGACCAGGGCGTTGAGCACGATGGGTGCGCCGCACAGGTGCGTGACCCGATGTTCGCGGATCAGGGTGAGGATCTTCTGCGGGTCGACCCGGCGCAGGAACACGTGGGTGCCTGCCAGGGCGGTGATGGTCCAGGGGTAGCACCAGCCGTTGCAGTGGAACATCGGCAGGGTCCACAGGTACACCGGGCGGTGGCCCATGGCCCAGGTCATCTGGTTGCCCAGGGCATTGAGGTAAGCGCCGCGATGGTGATAGACCACGCCCTTGGGGTTGCCGGTGGTGCCGGAGGTGTAGTTGAGCGAAATGGCCTGCCATTCGTCATCGGGCCATTCCCAGGCGAAGTCCGGGTCACCCTCGGCCAGCAGGGCCTCGTAATCCAGCTCGCTGACCGCGCGGCCTTCGCCGTACTCCGGGTCATCGACATCGACCACCAGGGGCGGGTGTTCGAGCAAGGCGAGGGCGGCTTCGATGACCGAGTGGAATTCGCGGTCGGTGATCAGCACCTTGGCCTCGCCGTGTTGCAGCATGAAGGCGATGGCTTCGGCGTCCAGGCGAACGTTGAGGGTGTTGAGCACTGCACCGGTCATGGGGATGCCGAAGTGCGCTTCGAGCATGGCCGGGGTGTTTGGCAGCATGACCGCTACCGTGTCGCCACGCCCGACGCCACGGCCGGCCAGTGCGCTGGCCAGGCGCCGGCAGCGTTGGTAGGTTTCCTGCCAGGTGCGGCGGATGGCGCCATGGATGACAGCCGGGTAGTTGCCATACACGGCTGCGGTGCGTTCGATGAAGCTCAGTGGGGTGAGGGCGACGTGGTTGACGGCAGCGGGCATCAGGCCCTGGGCATAGATCGACATGCGGTAATCCTGTAGGGGAGGCAGGCGCAGCCTGTGCGCTTGGCCCCCGGTGGCTGATTGTTAGCTCTGTTCAGGGTGTGGGAAGGCGTACGGTTGGCCGCAATTCCCCTGTCGCAGTTTTACGCGAGTCGCTATGGTAGATGGAATATCGACTATAGCAATATAGTAAAACTACTATAGCAACGAGCCTCACATCGTGGACAAGACCCTCTCTCCCTTGCTCGCCAAAGACCCCCAGCCCAGCCTGCTGCTGGCCGCCGATGCCAGGCCGCTGGCCTGCAACCCGGCCTTGCAGGCCTGGGTTGATGAAGGCCCTGCGCTGGCCTGCTGGCTGCCGGCCAACTGCGCCGCACTGGTGCGCGCCTGCCTGCGACAGCACCGGGCAATTGCCGATGTGCAAGTAGAAGTGGGCGAGCGCATCGTGCTGTGGACGTTCATCCCCGACGACCAAGGCCAGCAGGTGCTCGGCCGCTGCCGTGACGCCAGCGCCGAGCGCCAGGGAGCGCGCGAAGCCAGCCGCGCCCGGCGCCTGTACCGCTTGATCATCGAGAACACCACCGACCTGATTTCCCGGCACAGCCCCGATGGCCGTTTTCTTGATGCCTCACCGGCGGCGTTCCGCCTGTTGGGCCTGTGGCCAGAGCAACTGCGAGGCATGGCCGTACGGACCTTGCTGCACCCGCGCGAGCGCCGCCAGGTGCTGGCTCAGGCGGCCGCCGCCCTGGACCAGGACGGTTATCACACCATGACCTGCCGGGTGCGCCAGGCCGCTGGCGGCTACCGCTGGTTCGAGATCGCCAGCCGCGCCATCCGCGAAACCTATACCGGGGCCGTGGTGGAGATCGTCAGTGTCTCGCGTGATATCACCTTGCGCATCGAGGCCCAGGAGAACCTGGCGCACAGTGCCCGGCTCGCCACCCTCGGCGAGTTGGCCTCGGGCATCGCCCACGAGATCAATCAACCGTTGGCGGCGGTGGTCAACTATGCCAATGCCAGTCAGCGTTACCTGCAGGGCCTGGAGCGCGACCCGCAGGCACGCGTGCGGGTCGGGCAGGGGCTGCAACGCATCACTGAGCAGGCGACCCACGCCGCGCAAGTGATCCGCAGGCTACGGGCGTTTCTGCGTAAAGGGCCGCGGCGGCTACAGGCACTGGACATGCTGGATGTCGTCAACGAGGCCATGCGCCTGTGTGCCTGGGAGGCGGCCCGTGACCAGGTCAGCATCGAGCTGCGCGTGAGCGCGCAATTGCCGGCGGTGTATGCCGATCGGGTATTGCTTGAGCAGGTGCTGCTGAACCTGCTGCGCAACGCCATTGATGCCAACCGCGAGCAGCATGGCGAACGCCCGTCACGTATCCTCCTGGCCGCCGTGCGCGAGGGTGATGGGGTGTTGGTGGAGGTGGCGGACCAAGGGCCAGGGGTTGCGGCCGAACGCCTGGAAGACATTTTTACCCCGTTCACCACCAGCAAGGCCGATGGTCTGGGGCTGGGCTTGAGCATGAGCCGCAGCCTTGTCGAAGGGTTTGGCGGCAGTGTGTGGGCACGTGCGGGCGAGCAGGGCGGTTTGGTAGTGTGCTGCCGCCTGGCGGTGAGCAGGGGCTAAGAGGAGGTCAGGGTGCAAGCGAAAGTGTATGTGGTCGACGACGACCAGGGCATGCGTGATTCCACGGTCTGGCTGTTGCAGTCGGTGGGGCTTGAGGCCCTGTCGTTTGCCAGTGGTCAGGCGTTTCTGGACGCGTGCCGGGATGATGGGCCCGCCTGTGTGCTGCTGGATGTGCGGATGCCGGGGCTGGGTGGGCTGGCGGTGCAGCAGCTGATGAGGGAGCGGGGTCTGGACTTACCGGTGATCTTCGTCAGCGGCCATGCCGATGTGCCGATCGTGGTGCGGGCATTCAAGGCCGGTGCCTGCGACTTCATCGAGAAGCCGTACAGTGACCAGTTGCTGCTCGACAGTGTGCAGGAAGCGCTTGAGCGCGCCGGCCGCGCGCGTCAGGGCAACCAGGCGCTGGCCCAGGTGCAGGCGCGCATCGATGGCCTGACACCGCGCGAGCGCGATGTGTTCGTGCCGCTGGCCCAAGGCCTGAGCAACCGCGAGATCGCCGTGCAGTTGGGGGTTAGCGTGAAGACCGTGGACTTGTACCGGGGGCGGGTGATGAAACGGCTGCAGGCCGGCAGCCTGGCCGAGCTGGTGGGCATGGCGATTGCCTGTGGCGCGGTGCCGGCGTTGGCGTAGCAGCGCAACCACATCAGCAAGTCATGAGCGTCAAATCATGAAGTTTTGCATAGCAGCCTAATCAAAGCTTTGACATTCACTGCCTAGGCAGTAACATTTCTACACAATTACCCACGGCAGATCCTATGGCGCATTTTTCTCCCGAGAATTTCCAGACCTGTGCCATTGGCATGCTGTTGGGCCGCGCGGCGATCCTCAAGGACCGCATTCTTGACTGGCACCTTGAATCCGAGGGCGTCACCGCCGCGCAGTTCAAAGTGTTGATCATCGTCACCCAGTACCAGGTCGACACCCCGGCCGAGCTGTGCCGCTACCTGGGCCTGGACAGTGGTTCGATGACCCGCATGCTCGATCGCCTCGAACAGAAGGGCCTGATCGTACGCAACCGCTGCGCTGACGATCGCCGCCAGGTGCGCCTGGCCCTGACCGACGATGGCCAGCGCCTGGCTGATCGGCTGCCAGAGATCGGTGCGGCGGCGATGAACGAGTTGTGCGGCGTGCTGCAACCTGAAGAACTCAAGACCCTCGAGGGCTTGCTGGCCAAGGTGCTGCTCAGCGCTGGCGACCCTCTGACGATCCGCCGCTTCGGCGATCGTTGATCCCTGTTACGCATTTTCCAAGGTATTGTCATGGCTACTCCCACAGACACCACACCCCCCGCCGACGCGCCCGAGCCGTCGCGCAAACGCAAGGCCTGGCTGCTCGGCCTGCTGCTGCTGTTGATTGTTGGCGGCATCGGCGCCTGGGCCTGGTACTCCCTGGTCGGGCGTTGGCACGAGAGCACCGATGACGCCTACGTCAACGGCAACGTGGTAGAGATCACCCCGCTGGTGACCGGTACCGTCACCAGCATTGGTGCCGATGACGGCGACCTGGTGCATGCCGGCCAGGTGTTGCTGCAGTTCGACCCGGCCGACAGCGAGGTGGCGCTGCAGTCCGCTGAAGCCAAGCTGGCGCGCACGGTGCGCCAGGTGCGTGGCCTGTACAGCAACGTGGATGCGCTCAAGGCCCAGTTGCAGACACGCCAGGCCGAGTTGCAGAAGGCCCAGGACAACTACAACCGGCGCAAGGTGCTGGCCGACAGCGGGGCGATTGCGGCGGAAGAAATCTCCCACGCTCGCGACGACCTGAGCGTCGCTCAGAGCGCCCTCACCAGCGCCCGCCAACAGCTCAATACCAGCACCGCGCTGGTCGATGACACCGTGGTGTCCTCGCACCCCGAAGTCATGGCGGCCGCGGCCGACCTGCGCCAGGCCTACCTGGACAATGCCCGCACCACCTTGGTGGCGCCGGTGACCGGTTATGTCGCCAAGCGCACCGTGCAGCTGGGGCAGCGCCTGCAACCTGGCACCGCGACCATGGCGGTGATCCCCCTGGACCAGGTGTGGATCGATGCCAACTTCAAGGAAACCCAGCTGCGCGACATGCGCATCGGTCAGCCGGTGGAAATCAGCGCCGACCTGTACGGCAGCGAGGTCAAGTACAGCGGCACGGTGGACAGCCTCGGTGCAGGTACGGGCAGCGCCTTCGCGCTGCTGCCGGCGCAAAATGCCACCGGCAACTGGATCAAGATCGTGCAGCGGGTACCGGTGCGTATTCACTTGAGCCCTGATCAGCTCAAGGACCATCCGCTGCGGATCGGCCTGTCCACGGTGGTCGAGGTCGACCTGCACGACCAGAGCGGCCCGACCCTGGCCCAGCAACCCCCGCAACAGGCCAGCTACACCACCCAGGTGTATGACCGCCAGTTGGTCGAAGCCGACCACCTGATTGCCCGGCTGATTCACGACAACAGCGCATCCGGCAAGACGGCGCAGCGATGAGCAACCAGGCCGCCGCCCAGTTCACCCCGCCGAGCCTGTTGCTGACCACCATCGGCCTGTCGTTGGCGACGTTCATGCAGGTGCTCGACACCACCATCGCCAACGTGGCCTTGCCGACCATCTCCGGCAACCTGGGGGTGAGCTACGAGCAGGGCACATGGGTGATCACCTCGTTCGCGGTGAGCAACGCGATCGCCTTGCCGCTGACGGGCTGGCTGAGCCGGCGCTTTGGTGAGGTGAAGCTGTTCATCTGGGCCACGTTACTGTTCGTGCTGGCATCGTTCCTGTGCGGGATCGCCCAGTCGATGCCGGAGCTGGTGGGCTTTCGTGTGCTGCAAGGGGTGGTGGCGGGGCCGTTGTACCCGATGACCCAGACCTTGCTGATTGCCGTGTACCCCCCGGCCAAGCGGGGCATGGCCCTGGCGCTGCTGGCGATGGTCACGGTGGTGGCGCCGATTGCCGGGCCGATACTGGGGGGCTGGATCACCGACAGTTACAGCTGGCCATGGATCTTCTTCATCAACGTCCCCATCGGCCTGTTCGCCGCCGCCGTGGTACGCCAACAGATGCGCACGCGGCCGGTGGTGACCAGCCGTCAGCCGATGGACTACATCGGCCTGCTGACGCTGATCGTCGGTGTCGGCGCGTTGCAGGTGGTGCTCGACAAGGGCAATGACCTGGACTGGTTCGAGTCGTCGTTCATCATCATCGGCAGCCTGATTTCGGTGGTGTTCCTGGCGGTGTTCGTGATCTGGGAACTGACCGACCGGCACCCGGTGGTGAACCTGCGGTTGTTCGTGCACCGCAACTTCCGGGTCGGCACCATCGTCTTGGTCGGGGGGTATGCGGGGTTCTTCGGTATCAACCTGATCCTGCCGCAGTGGCTGCAGACGCAGATGGGCTATACGGCTACCTGGGCGGGGCTGGCGGTGGCACCCATCGGGCTGTTGCCGGTGATCATGTCGCCCTTTGTCGGCAAGTACGCGCACCGGTTTGACTTGCGCCTGTTGGCAGGGTTGGCGTTTCTGGCCATTGGGACCAGTTGCTTCATGCGTGCCGGGTTTACCAGTGAGGTGGACTTCCAGCATGTGGCGTTGGTGCAGTTGTTCATGGGGATTGGCGTTGCGCTGTTCTTCATGCCGACGTTGAGCATTCTGCTTTCGGACCTGCCGCCGCATCAGATTGCCGATGGCTCGGGGCTGGCGACGTTCCTGCGTACGCTGGGGGGGAGTTTTGCGGCGTCGTTGACGACCTGGATCTGGATTCGCCGGGCTGATCAGCATCATGCCTACTTGAGCGAGAACATCAGCCAGTTTGACCCGGCGACTCGGCATACGCTCGAGCAGCTTGGGGGGGCTAGCCCGCAGAATTATGCGCAGTTGGAGCAGATTCTGAATGCGCAGGCTTACATGATGTCGACGGTGGACTACTTCATGATGATGACGTGGGTGTTTGCTGGGTTGATCTTGTTGGTGTGGTTTGCGCGGCCGCCGTTTACGGCCAAGGCTGGGCCGGCTTCGGCTGGGCATTGATTGGTTGGTCGGTGATATTGATCGGTGATATTGATCGGTTGGTATTGATATCTGGCAACGTCCATTTGCGAGGGTGACGCTTAGTCACCTTTCCGCTCTTACAGCGGGTCACTTTTTGGCAAACGCCCCAAAAAGTAACCAAAAAGGGCTGCGCTCCATCATACGGCCCCTACGCTGCGCTTCGGGGTCCCCTCGCTCCGGCGCCTTCCGGGCCCGCGCGGCCTACGGTTTGCTGCGCAAACCTACATCTCGCGCCTTCGGCTACGCCGAAGGGTGCTGCGCACCTGGCCCTCCAGACGCCTGCGCTCGGCCTCCTGAGTCGCTGAAGATCAAGATCAAGATCAAGAGCTGGATCAAGAGCCAGATCAAGAGCGGGGGGGATAGCACACTTTGCAGGGTTGATGTCATTCCCTTGAGTTGGCATTTCCCCTATTGTCGAAGCCCCACTTTCGAACACATTGGCAGACCCATGGAGAATGTCATCGTCATCACTGGCGCCAGTCGAGGTATCGGCGCGGCCACCGCGCTGCTGGCAGCACAGCAGGGTTATCGCATCTGCATCAACTATTACGCCGACAACCAGGCCGCCGAGCATATCCTCAGCCAGGTGCGGGCATTGGGCGCCGAGGCGATTGCCGTGCGCGCCGACGCCAGCGTCGAGGATGAGGTCATCCAGCTGTTTCAGCGCGTCGACCAGGAACTCGGTCCTGTCACTGCGCTGGTCAACAATGCTGGCACCATCGGCCAGCAAAGCCGCGTCGAGGAGATGTCCGAGTTTCGCCTGCTCAAGGTGATGAAGACCAACGTCGTCGGCCCCATGCTCTGCGCCAAACATGCCCTGCTGCGCATGGCACGCCGGCATGGCGGGCAGGGCGGGGCTATCGTCAACGTCTCTTCGGTGGCCGCTCGCCTGGGCTCGCCCAACGAGTATGTCGATTACGCCGCCTCCAAGGGCGCACTGGATACCTTCACCCTTGGCTTGGCCAAGGAAGTGGCGGGGGACGGTGTGCGAGTCAATGGCGTGCGCCCAGGCTACATACACACCGGCTTCCATGCGCTTTCCGGCGACCCCGACCGCGTCGCCAAACTCGAAACCGGTTTGCCCATGGGCCGTGGTGGCCGGCCTGAAGAAGTCGCCGAGGCGATCATCTGGTTGCTCTCGGACAAAGCGTCCTATTCCACCGGCAGCTTCGTCGACCTGGGCGGCGGGCGCTGAGGGCTATCAGCCGTCAAGCAACTGGCCGACCTGCTCGGCCAGCGCTTCAAGGGTGAAGGGCTTGGTCAGCACACGCATGTCCCTATCGAAGTCGCCTTGGCCAAGCGCCGTGCTCTCGTCGTAGCCTGTGACGAACAGCACCTTGAGCCCGGTGTAGCGCAGGCGCAGCCGGTCGGCCAACTGGCGCCCGTTGATGCCACCCGGCAAGCCCACGTCACTGACCAGCAGGTCGGGTGGCGGCTGATTTTCCAGCCCGGCAATCGCCATGGGGCCATCCTCGTACATCTCCACCTCATGGCCCAGGTCATGCAGCACTTCTGCAATGACCAGGCGCATCGCGCTTACATCCTCGACCACGACGATCCGCTTTGCGGCGCCGCTGCTCGGGCGCGCTGCCGGCGCCAGGGGCTTGAGCGCGGCAGGGGCAAATTGCGCGTGGTACCTCGGCAGGTACAGCAGCACCTGTGTGCCGTGCCCAAGCGTCGATGTGATTTTCAACTGCCCGCCGGATTGCCGCACAAAGCCGTAGGTCATAGACAAGCCCAGGCCTGTGCCGCGGCCCAGTGGTTTTGTAGTGAAGAAAGGGTCCACGGCGCGGCTGAGCGTGTCATCCGCCATGCCGCCACCCGTGTCCTCGACACTCAGGCACAGATAGTCGCCAGGTACCAGTTCCAGCTCGCTGGCGTGGTCAAGCGTGAGCGAGGTATTGCACAGCGCGATACGGACCCGGCCGCCATTGGGCATGGCATCGCGGGCATTGATGCACAGGTTGAGCAGGGCACTCTCAAGTTGAGGAGGGTCGATACGTACCGCCCAGAGGGCGTCTTCGCACTGGTAGTCGATTGCGATGTGGGGGCCGGTGCTGCGGCTGATCAGGTCCAGCATGCCGCTGACCAACTCGGCGACATCCGTCGGGCGAGGTTGCAAGGTTTGCTGCCTGGAGAACGCCAGTAGCCGATGCACAAGCGCAGCTGCCCGTTGCGCAGCACCGTGGGCGCTGTCGAGCAGCGGGCTGATCGTTGCTTTGCGCTGGTCGGCTGCAAGCCTGTCTCTGGCCAGTTCCAGAGCGCCGAGGATGCCGCCGAGCAGGTTGTTGAAGTCGTGCGCGATGCCCCCCGTCAATTGCCCTACGGCTTCGACCTTTTGCGCCTGGCGCAACGCTTCCTCGGCCTTCTGGCTCTGCGCCACGGCCAGTTCCACGCGCTGTTCGAGCTCTGCGTTGAGGTGCTGCAGGGCGCTTTCAGCGCGCTTGCGTGCCGTCACGTCACGAAAGATCACCGCAACCTGATGATTGTGAGCAGGCTCAATACGGATTGCCGCAAGGCCCAGGCAGCGTTCGGTGGCCAGCAGCTCGTGCTCGAAATACAGGGGTTTGCCGGTGCGCTCCACCGTACCGAAATAGTCGAGCCAGACCTCGGCCTCGTTGGGGATCACTTCACGCAGGGTGCGGCCCACCACATCGGGCAGCCCGGCATGGCGGCAGTAAGCGGGGTTGGCCATCAAGTGCACGTAGTCGCTCAATGGCCCCAGAGGGCCGTCGATGAACTGGATGATGCAGAAGCCTTCTTCCATGTTCTCGAACAGGAATCGGTAACCTTCCGCCTCCTGAGTGCGCTCGTGCAACCGCGACAATTCGCTGCTCAACTCGGTATTGCGCCGTTCGAGTTGATCAACCCATTGGCGTAGAAAACTCAATTCATCGGTAGTGCTCAAGCGAGAGTCACTGGGCATCCTTTGCGCTCCATCGCTATCCAGTGGCCGTTGGTTAATCAGCCAGGTCGAAAGGTTTGGTCAGCACGCTGGAAGCCTCCAGTGGCTGACCGTTGCTGAGTATGGCGCTTTCATCGTACCCGTAATGAACAGTACTTTGATGTGCGGGTGACGTACGCGGTACTGGGCAATGCCGCCACTCAAGCGGCCAACGGCCTCCATCTTCTTGGCATGACGCAATGCCTCCTCAGCCTTGAGCAGACGTTGTTGGGCCGTGACCCGTTCGCTGATGTCGTGGGCGAACAGGTAGGCGCCTTGAACAACGCCATCAGGGGCACGCAAGCAATTGAAGCACAGCTCGTAATGCCGCTGTGCAGCCCCATTGCCTAAATGCTGGGTCAAGGTGAACTGCTCGCCCGACAGCGCACGTTGCCACAATGGCTTAACGCGTTCACGGCGAGGGCGAAAAGCCGCTCAACGCAAATACGCGTTAACGCCCAGCAGGCGATCGATGCGCTGCGCAAGTGCCTTGAGCTCGAACGGCTTGCAAAGCACTTCGGTGGGGCCGGCAGGCAGACTGCTGGCCACGCTGCTGGTGATGTCATAACCGGTGATCAGTATCACCGGCGCCTCACTGGCAAGGCTTCGGTAGGCCCCGGCGAGTTGCTGCCCATCGATGCCGCCGGGCAGGCCGACATCGGTGATCAGCAAGTCCGGCAACGGCCCCTCCCGCAATGCATTGAAGGCGCTAAGGCCGTCCTCGCAAACCTGGACCTCGTGCCCCAGTTCTTGCAGCACTTCGCTGAGCACCAGGCGCATGGTCGCCTGATCTTCAACCAGCATGATCCGATAAGGCCTGTGTTGCGGCTTTTCGAGGATCTCTTCGGGTGCCACACAGGGTGCTGGGGGCGTGATACTTTCGTCCCGAGGCAGATACAGGTGAACGGTGGTGCCTTGGCCCGGCGTACTGTCGATGCGTAACTGGCCGCCCGACTGGCGCACAAAGCCGTAGACCATCGACAACCCAAGGCCAGTACCCTGGCCCATGGGCTTGGTGGTGAAGAAGGGATCAAGCGCACGCTGCATAATGTCCTTGCTCATGCCTATGCCGGTGTCGTCCACGCGGATATGCAAGAACTGCCCCGACGGCAGGTCCATGCTGCTCGCCTGGTCTTTGTCGAGTTCGGCGTTTTCGCAACCAATGCGCAATGTGCCGCCCAGCGGCATGGCGTCGCGGGCGTTGATGCACAGGTTGAGCAGGGCATTTTCCAGCTGCTGAGGGTCGATGCAGATCGACCACAGTCCTGCCTGGGTCAGGTCCTGGAAGTCGATGTGCGAATCAATCGAGCTACGGATCAGGTCGTTCATGTCAGCCACCAGCAACTGCACGTCGACCGGTTGCGCCAACAGTGTCTGCTGGCGCGAAAATGCCAGCAGGCGTTGCACCAGCGAAGCCGCGCGCAATGCATTGTGCTTGCCGACGTCGAGCATCCTGGCAGTGTCGAAGTAGCGCTGTTGGCCCAGGCGTTGCTCGGCCAGCTCCAGTGCGCCAAGCATGCTCCCCAGCAGGTTGTTGAAGTCATGGGCAATGCCGCCGGTCAACTGGCCGACCGCTTCCATTTTCTGCGATTGGCGCAGGGCTTCTTCGGTTTGGCGCAGGCGCTCCTGCTCGGCAACCCGTTCGGTGATGTCATAGGCGAACATGTAGCCACCCTGAATGCGCTGCTGCTCATCGCGCAGCGGGTTGTAGCGGATTTCGTAGTGGCGCAGGTCGTCAGGTGGCCCGAGGGAGATGGTATCGATGAATGCTTCGCCGGCCAGCAGGCGCGGCCATACCGGGGCCAACCGGCCCATGATGTCCGGTTGGTTGGCAAGGAACTGCGGAATGTAGTCGCCGATCTGTGGCACAAAACCGCGCAAACGCTGGAAGGTTTAGCGGGCAGTGCGGTTGATTGCCACCAGGCGCATCTTTCGGTCGGCCGCAAACACGTTGGCCAGGCTGCTGTCGACCAGTTGACCGAGCAGTTTGTTGTTGGCCTGCGCGATGTCCTCGCGCTCGGTCAGCAGAGCTTCCAACTCTGCGACACGTGCCTGCAGCTGCTGGTAGGAGGGTTGAGTGACTGGCGGCATGCTGTTCGATCCGTTGAACAATTCGCACAAACTATAGTCGTGTCTCAATGCCCCCAGCCATCAAAATGAACGAATGATGCGCCCCAGGGTCTCCATCGCCCGTTCGGCACCGTCATGCCAGGGGCTACCGTAATTCAGGCGGATGCAATTGCCGAAGCGTCGCGTTGGCGAGAAGATCGGCCCGGGCGCAACGCTGATGCCTTGGGCCAAGGCCATGTGGAACAGCTTCAGTGCGTCCATCTGCTCTGGCAGTTCGAGCCACAGAAAGTAGCCGCCGGAGGGCTGGCTGACCCGCGTCTGTGCCGGAAAGTACCGGGAAATGGCTGCGAGCATGTTGGCTTGCTGGCCTTCCAGGGCGTAACGCAGCTTGCGCAGGTGGCGGTCATAGCCACCGTGCTGCAGGTAGTCGGCGATGGCTGCCTGGGCGGGCATCGAGGCGCACAGCGAGGTCATCAGCTTGAGCCGTTCGATCTTCTGGGCGAAGCGCCCGGCGGCCACCCAACCGATCCGGTAGCCGGGCGCCAGGCTCTTGGCGAACGAACCGCAGTGCATCACCAAGCCTTGCGTATCGAAGGCCTTGGCTGGCTTGGGCGCCTGTTGCGCGTAATACAGTTCGGCATAGACGTCGTCTTCAATCAGCGGCACCTGGTGGCGTGCCAGCAGCTCGACCAGCGCCTGCTTCTTGGCCTCCGGCATGCTCGCACCCACCGGGTTCTGGAAGTTGGTCATGCACCATACGGCCTTGACCGGGTGCTTCTCCAGGGTCTGCGCCAGCACGCTCAGGTCCATGCCCTCGCGCGGGTGAACGGGGATTTCCACCGCTTTGAGTTTCAGCCGTTCCAGCACCTGCAGGCAGGCATAGAAGGCCGGTGCTTCGATCGCCACCAGGTCGCCGGGTTCGGTCACGGCCTGCAGGCACAGGTTGAGGGCTTCGAGAGCGCCGTTGGTGATCAGCAGCTCTTCCATCGGCAGCATGAGCCCGCCGACCATGTAGCGCAGGGCGATCTGCCGGCGCAACTGGGGGTTGCCAGGGGACAGGTCGGTGACCACCATGCGCGGGTCCATTGCGCGGCTGGCGCTGGCCAGCGAGCGCGACAAGCGCTGCAGCGGGAACAGTTCGGGGCTTGGGAACGCCGAGCCGAACGGCACGGTGTTGGGGTCCTTGATCGAGTCGAGGATGGAGAAGACCAACGCGCTGACGTCGACATCGGTGGACTCGCTGACCGGTTGCAACGCCTGCGGCTCACTGAACTGGCGCGGTGCATGGGCGTTGACGAAATACCCCGAGCGCGGCCGTGCGCGGATCAGCCCGCGCCGCTCAAGCAGGTAATAGGCCTGGAACACCGTGGACGGGCTGACCCCGTGAGTCTGGCTGGCATAGCGTACCGAGGGTACGCGCTGGCCGGGGCCCAGCACACCCGAGCGGATCAGTTCGGCAATGTCGTCGGCGAATCGTTCGTAGCGTTTCATTCTGGCCTTCTGTCGAAGCCTGGCAGGCAAGGTAGACAAACAGTTTAAGGGATCAGCGGTTCATCGGCGCGACGAAGCGGCTTTGGGCAACACTGCGTACAGCAGGTTCGTCGCTGTCCTGCACCTCGAAACTCAAGGTCTGCGAGCTGCTGGCGGGGCGCTCGGCGAGCATCGCCACCGAGACAGGCAGTTCGCTCATTTCGCCGGCCGGGATGATGAACTCGGTCTTGCCCTGTAGGGTGAAGCCGTCGGCGTCCAGCAACCGCAGGTGATAGCGCTGGGTGCTTTCGGTCTTGTTGATGACTTTGAGCAGGTAGATGTTCTCGATCTGGCCCAGGGCGTTTTCGCGGAACAGGCCACGGTCCTTGATCACGTCCAGCGACACCATCGGGCGCCACTGCAAGGCAAGCACCAGTGCGCCGACCATCACCACCAGCGCGGCGGCATAGCCCAGCAGGCGCGGCCGCAGCCAGTGGGTGGTGCCGCCCTGCAGGCTGTGTTCGGACTTGTAACCGATCAGGCCGCGGGCGTAACCCATCTTGTCCATGACCCCGTCGCAGGCATCGATGCAGGCCGCGCAACCGATACAGGCCATTTGCAGGCCGTCGCGGATATCGATGCCGGTGGGGCAGACTTGCACGCACATCGTGCAGTCGATGCAGTCGCCCAGGCCTTGGGCTTGGGCGTTGCTGCTTTTCTTGCGCGGGCCACGGGTTTCGCCCCGACGCGGGTCGTAGGCTACCGCCAGGGTGTCTTTGTCGAACATCACGCTCTGAAAACGGGCATATGGGCACATGTGCAGGCAGACCGCTTCGCGCAACAGACCGGCATTGATGTAGGTGGCGGCGGTGAAGAACAGCACCCAGAACAGCGCGACGCCGCCCAGTTGCAGGGTGAACAGCTCCGCCGCCAGGGACTTGATCGGGGTGAAGTAGCCAACGAAGGTCAGGCCGGTGAGCAGGCCGATGGCCAGCCACAACCCGTGCTTCAGTGAGCGGCGGGCCAGCTTCTCCAGGCCCCAAGGGGCTGCGGCGAGCTTGATGCGTTGGTTGCGGTCGCCTTCGCTGATCTTTTCACACCACATGAACAGCCAGGTCCAGGTGCTTTGCGGGCAACTGTAACCGCACCACACACGGCCGGCGTAGACAGTGATGGCGAACAGGCCGAAGGCGCAGATGATCAACAGCGCCGACAGCAGGATGAAGTCCTGCGGCCAGAAGGTGGCGCCAAAGATATGGAACTTGCTGCTGCTCAAGTCCCACAGCACGGCCTGGCGGCCGTTCCAGTCGAGCCAGACGGTGCCGAAAAACAGGAGAAACAACAGCCCGGCGAAGCCGATGCGCAGGTTGCGGTACAGCCCGGTGAAACTGCGGGTGTGAATGCCGCTGTCGACATGGCGTTTGGCGGCGGTGACTACGGGCGCGGCAATCTCGGTAAATTGAATTCTATCGTTCATGGCTCGGTGCTCATCAGGCCTCGATCAGGCATGAGCACTATGGCCCCCGAGCTGTTATCAGCACAGGCTCAGGTTTTGCGATAAAAACCGTATCAGATGCGCAGCTGAAGGCCGCCAGGCCTCATATTACCGAGCCTGGAACGCTTGTCTTCAGATGCCTGCGGCTATCCACCGCACCCGCCACGGTCAGGGCATCGGCCTCTGCCTCGGTGATTGGTACGCGTTGCCCGGCGAGCAGCGCCACCGACATGCGCAGCTGTTCGTCGGTGATGATTTCGATGGCTGGGCCATCGCCTTCCAGATGCACATCGTCGCCGATGAGGGTGCAGCGGCGGGTGCTTTCGTCGATTTCAACCGGCATGGGAACATCCTCTTGGTGGCGGTTACAGGTTGTGACCGCAGCACATGGCGGGTTGCTGCATCGTTCCGCCGGGCGGGCGGCATCGCACTTGTCAGCGCGCAGCGGGTCAACCCTCAGAAGGGCCGCACGCCGAGCCCGGTCGAGGAGCATCACTATGAACCCCTGGTGGCACCCCATCTGGCAGGCCATACAAGCCGAGTTCGCCGACATCACCGACGAGCGCGAAGTGACCCAGGTCCTCGTGCGCCTGCTGATGGCCGCGCTGCTCGGTGCGGTACTGGGTTTCGAGCGCGAGCACAAAGGCAAGTCTGCCGGCGTGCGCACGCACATGCTGGTCTCGCTTGGCGCTGCACTGTTTGTGTTGTCACCGAGCATGGCCGGCGCTGACGAGCAGGCGCTGAGCCGGGTGATCCAGGGCATTGTCGCCGGTATCGGCTTTCTGGGCGCGGGGACCATTCTCAAGGGTAACGGCCAGGACACCAGCCATGTGAAAGGGCTGACTACCGCTGCCGGGTTGTGGATGACCGCCGCCATCGGCACGGCTGCCGGCATGGGGCGTGAGGCCACGGCATTGATCAGCACGGTGCTGGCCTTGCTGGTGCTGGGCACGATGCCTTTGCTGGTGGAGAAGGTCGAGAATGTGGATGAGGCGAAGCAGGAGGAAGAGGAGGAGGGCAGGAAGCACTGAGGGGAGCCTAAGCTCCCCTCAAAGTGATGTTGCCTGCTCTTTTTTATTATTGAAGACTGGCCTTTTGTTGTTTTTGTAAGCCTGCCTTTGTGTTGCGAGCGACCCCCATGCGGGGTCAAGAGCAAACGTATTTTTTTGAGCGCTGACCTGCTTTCACCATGACTGGTCCGGTGCTGACTGCTGCTACCTTGAGGTAGTTTTATTGTTCTGTGTCAGACCGCGGGGCGTACCCCTGAAAAGCGTGCCTACTCCAAAAAGATCTGCTTGCTACGCCTCTGCCGTGTTGTTCTTGTTATGTCAGAGCCGTTACCTGTTGTTTTTATTGGGTGTGTCGTTTTTCTTGTTCTTGTACCAAAGATATAGCAGGGCCCGTGCCAACTTTTGCAAACCCTTTAAAATCAATCACTTAAGCGTTTATGGCAAAAACACCGAACCTGAAATTTTGTCGATTTGTTTCCCTGTTACCCGATTTTTTGCTGTGAAACGTGGGGGAGGTAACACTCCACCCACATTCATGTGACACCCGTATGACTTACTGCGCGCTGCGTGCCCGCGCCACCCGCGAGCCGTTGGCCCGGCCAAGCACCTGGCTGATGCGTTGCCCCGCAGCAATCAAGCGGTCCAGGTCGATGCCGGTTTCGATGCCCAGCCCCTGGAGCAGGTACAGCACGTCTTCGGTGGCGATATTGCCGGTGGCGCCTTTGGCATAGGGGCACCCCCCCAAGCCCGCTACCGAGCTGTCAAACACGCTGATGCCTTCAAGCAGGCTGGCATACACATTGGCCAAGGCCTGGCCGTAGGTGTCGTGGAAGTGCCCGGCCAGCTGCTGGCGGGGCACCTGGGCCGAGACGATGTCGAACAGCCGACGGGTATCACCGGCGGTACCGGTACCGATGGTGTCACCCAGCGACACCTCATAGCAGCCCATTTCATGCAGGGCTCGGGCGACCGGGGCAACCTGTTCGGCGCTGACCGTGCCTTCATAGGGGCAGCCCAGCACGCAGGAGACATAGCCACGCACGCGCACGCCGTGGCTGCGCGCGGCTTCCATGATCGGCTCGAAGCGTTTGAGGCTGTCGCTGATCGAACAGTTGATGTTGCGCTGCGAGAAGGCCTCGGACGCTGCGGCGAACACCGCCACCTCCTTTACCCCTGCCGCCAAGGCATCTTCGAAACCCCGCAGGTTGGGGGCCAGGGCTGCGTAGGTGACACCGGGCTTTTGCTGGATTGCGGCGAAGACTTCGGCGGAACCGGCCATCTGCGGTACCCACTTGGGCGAGACAAAACTGCCGACTTCGATGTAGGCCAGGCCCGCCTCGGTGAGGTCGTCCACCAGGCGTACCTTGTCAGCGACGCTGATGGGCTGGGCTTCGTTTTGCAGGCCGTCGCGGGGGCCGACTTCGACCAGACGGACTTCTTTGGGCAAGGGCATGGCGGGTTTCCTGTGGCGGGTCAACGGTTGTCTTTATTGTTCAAGGTCGCGGCGAGGGCTTGTTCACAGCGCTCCTGGGCGGTGTCGAGTTCGAGCTGCATCTGGTGGATGTCGAGCATCTGCTGTTCCAGCTGGGCGCGTCGTTCGGCGATTTTCACCAGCATGCTGTTGAGCTGCTTGAGATTGCCGCTGGTGGGGTCGTACAGCTCGATCAGCTCGCGGCATTCGGCGAGGGAAAAGCCGATGCGCTTGCCGCGCAGGATGAGTTTCAGGCTGACCTTGTCACGTGCCGAATAGATGCGTTCCAGGCCGCGCCGCTCGGGGCTCAGCAAGCCCTGTTCCTCGTAGAAGCGGATGGCGCGGGTGGTGATGTCCAGCTCGCGGGACAGGTCGGAGATGCTGTAGGTCTGAAGGCTCATGCTGGGGCTCGGCGTGGAGTATGCAGGTATCCTGAATGCAGGTTGACGTATACGTCAAGCAGGGCTTGAAGGCGTGTGAGGGTTTCTAATCTGGCACGCCTGTGCGCCGATACTGATTGGGTGTCTGCCCACTTAGTCGCTTGAAAAACCGCGCAAAGTAAGTCGGGTCGGTAAACCCCAGGGTATCCGACAACTGCCCGATGCTCATGCGGGTATAGAGGAGGTTGCGGCGCGCCTCCAGCAGCAGGCGCTGATGCACCACCTGCAAGGCGGTCTGCCCGCTCAAAGCGCGGCACAGCTGGTTCAGCTGCAGGCTCGAGACGTTCAGCCGCGCAGCAAAATCTTCCACGGACAGGTGCTCGCGGTAATGGGCCTCGACCAGGCGCAGGTATTGCCCGAGCAATTGCCGGTCACGTTCGTCACGGTTGCGTGGCGTCTGCCCCAGTTGCTGCTGGCGGCTGATCCACACCATCAATGCTGTGACCAGCGCCTGCAGCATCGTCGCCCGGGCCGGGGCATTGCCCTGGTACTCCTGCTGCAAGGTGTCGATCAGGCTGCGCAAGCGCTGGCGGTCCTTGCCCAGCGCATAGCACGCCGGCGCGGCAAGCATGCCCAGCGGCGCGCCCAGTTGCTGCTCAAGGCCCGCCACCAGCGCGGTGCCGAAGGTCAGCACATGCCCTTGGATGTCGGCACTGAAGCGAAAGCCGTGCACGGTCAATGGCGGTACTACCTGGATCGAGGCTTGGCTGATCGCGCGGCGAACACCTTCGATCTCCACCTCGGCCTGGCCACGTTGCACATACAACAGCTGGAACAGCTCGGCGTGCTGGTGCGGTTTGATTTCCCAGTGGTGCAGGCGGCTGCGTGCCGGGATCGACTCGCAGTGCAGCAGGTCGGTGCCGGGCCACGCCTGGTTTTCGCCATACAGCTGGAACAACGGAATGCCGGGGAGGGTGGATTTCATGAAGGGATGCCTGTCCGTTAATCGAACGTTTTTTGTAAAAGTGCAGGTTTTGCATGGAATAGCACACTTAAACGGCTGCTGTTGCCCGTAAAAATGCAGGTGCAAACCCTAACAGCAGATGCCCGGCCACTGCCAGTCCAGGCCGGCATCGCCCGACTAGAGACAACAACAATGAAAACTCAGGTTGCAATTATCGGTGCAGGTCCGTCTGGCCTGCTGCTCGGCCAATTGCTGCACAATGCTGGTATCGAGACCGTCATCGTCGAACGCCAGACCCCTGAATACGTGCTTGGGCGCATCCGTGCCGGGGTGCTTGAGCAAGGCACTGTCGACCTGTTGCGTGAGGCCGGTGTATCGGCGCGCATGGACCGTGAAGGCCTGGTGCATGAAGGTGTCGAACTGCTGGTCGGCGGGCGTCGCCAGCGGTTGGACCTCAAGGCCCTGACCGGCGGCAAGACAGTGATGGTCTACGGCCAGACCGAGGTCACCCGTGACCTGATGCAGGCGCGTGAAGCCAGTGGGGCGCCGATCATCTACGCGGCGAACAATGTGCAGCCGCATGAGCTCAAAGGCGAGCGGCCGTACCTGACGTTCGAGAAGGACGGCCAGGCCCACCGCCTGGAGTGTGACTACATCGCCGGTTGCGATGGTTTCCACGGGGTTTCCCGGCAGAGCATTCCCGAGGGCGTGCTCAAGCAGTACGAGCGGGTCTATCCATTTGGCTGGCTTGGCTTGTTGTCCGATACGCCCCCGGTCAATCACGAACTGATCTATGCCCACCACGAGCGGGGTTTCGCGCTGTGCAGCCAACGCTCGCAGACGCGCAGCCGCTATTACCTGCAAGTGCCGCTGGACGATAAGGTCGAAGCCTGGTCCGACGAGCGTTTCTGGGACGAACTCAAGGCCCGTTTGCCCGCCGAGGTTGCGGCTGACCTGGTCACTGGCCCAGCCCTGGAAAAAAGCATCGCGCCGCTGCGTAGCCTGGTGGTCGAACCGATGCAGTACGGCCACCTGTTCCTGGTCGGTGACGCTGCGCACATCGTCCCACCCACCGGCGCCAAAGGTTTGAACCTGGCAGCTTCGGACGTCAACTACCTCTACCGCATCCTGGTCAAGGTGTACGGCGAAGGGCGTACCGACCTGCTTCTGCAATATTCGCCGCTGGCCCTGCGCCGGGTATGGAAGGGCGAGCGTTTCAGCTGGTTCATGACCCAGCTGCTGCATGACTTCGGCAGCCACAAGGATGCCTGGGACCAGAAGATGCAGGAGGCAGACCGCGAGTACTTCCTGAACTCCCCGGCGGGGCTGCTGAACATTGCCGAGAACTATGTGGGGCTGCCGTACGAAGCAGTAGTCTGACCTGCCATTGCGCAAACGAATTGTGCCTGCCTCGAAATTAGCGAGTCAGTAGCGCCTCCATCTCCCGGTATCCCCGCTGGCGCGCATGCTCCAGCGCGGTAACCCCGTCCTTGTCGGCACTCTGCCGATCCGCCCCCGCAGCCAGCAGCCGGCGCACAATCTCTACATGCCGCGGCCCGCCATCCCCCAGGATCACTGCCTCCATAAGCGCGGTCCAGTGCAGCCGGTTCAGGTGGTTCACGTCCACCCCGGCGTCTATCAGCATCTGCACGGTCTCGACGTGCCCACGCTCCGCCGCAGGGATCAACGCAGTTCCCCCGTATCGGTTGGTGCTCCGGAGGTCGGCACCGTGGCTCAGGGTCAGCCGCAGGATGTCGTTCAGGCCCCGGGCGCCGGCATACAGATAAGGGCTGTCATCAATATTGTCCTTGGCGTTCACGTCGGCACCGGCCTCGATCAGCGCTTGGGCCGCCGCAACCTGGTTGCCGTGAGTGGCCACCATCAGGGCAGTGCGCCCTTGCTCATCACGGCTTTCCAGTCGGGCACCTTGTGTCAGCAACTGTTGCAAGGTGCGCACGTCATCGTGACTGGCAGCGTTGTGCAGGTGGTTGTCCATGGTGGTGTTCTCGGCGTGGGCGGCAAGGCTGGTGAACAGGGCGAACAGCATGGTTGCGAGTGGTATACGCATGGGATGGGCTCCTTGGTGACCTGTCTGCATCCTAGAAAAATCACACCAGGTCTTGAAGTTAAGTTTGCGCATGACCGACAGTGGTCTGCTGAATAGACAAGGCAGGAAGCAAAACGATGAAGTTCTCTACACCGCTGATGAGCGCGCTGTGCCTGGCGGTCGCGAGTGGGTGGGCCTGTGCCGACCAGGTGATGCCCGCACCACCCGAGCTGGCGTCCGGCTATCGCACTGGCCTGCAGCCGGTGCACGCCAACCGGCATATGGCCGCCGCCGCCAACCCGCTGGCCACCGAAGCGGGGCGGGCGATGCTGCGTGCCGGCGGCAGCGCCATCGACGCGGCCATCGCCATGCAAATGGTGCTGACCCTGGTCGAGCCGCAATCCAGCGGCATCGGTGGTGGGGCTTTTATCCTGTACTGGGACGGCAAGCGCGTGCAGGCTTTCGACGGCCGAGAGACTGCCCCGGCGCAGGTAACGGAAAAACTGTTTTTGCAAGCCGATGGTTCGCCGATGCCGTTCAAGACGGCGCAGATCGGCGGGCGCTCAGTGGGTGTACCCGGGGTACTGCGCGCGCTAAAACTGGCTCACGAGCAGCACGGCAAGCTGCCTTGGCAGCAACTCTTTGCCCCGGCCATTGCGCTGGCACGTAACGGTTTCCCGGTTTCCGAACGCCTTCACACCCTGGTGGCGGGCGACCCGTATATTCGCCGTTCACCCTCCATGGCCCGCTACTTCCTGGATGAAAAGGGCAAGCCGCTGCCGGTGGGCACGAGGTTGCGCAACCCCGAGCTTGCGCAAACCTTCGAGCAGATTGCCGCGCACGGTCCCCGAGCGTTCTATACCGGTGAAATCGCCGGGGCCATCGTGGCCAAGGTGCGCAGCCATGCCAATGCCGGTTACCTGTCGTTGCAGGACCTTGAGCAGTACCGCGCCAAAGAGCGCGAGCCGGTGTGCGGCCCCTACAAGGCCTGGCGTATCTGCGGCATGCCGCCGCCATCGTCGGGTGGGGTAACGGTGTTGCAGACGCTGGGCGTGCTTGAAGCCGTGCAGCGCGCCACGCCACAACGCGATCTGGCAGCATTGCGGCCGCTGGCGAACGCGTCCCCGGCAGGCCTGGAGGCATCGCCGCTGGCCGTGCACCTGATCGCCGAGGCCGAGCGCCTGGCCTATGCCGACCGCGCTCAGTACCTGGCCGACAGCGATTACGTGCCGGTCCCGGTCAAGGGCCTGATCGACGCCACCTATCTGGCCAGCCGAGCAGCGCTGATCGGCGAGTACAGCATGAAGCGCGCCCGCCCAGGCACCCCGCAGGGCGCGGACCTGGCCATGGCCCCTGACCGTTCGCCGCTGCGCATTTCCACCTCGCATCTTTCTGCAGTGGACGACAGTGGGCAGGCCTTGGCGATGACCACGTCGGTGGAGGCCGCGTTCGGCGCGCACCTGATGGTCAAGGGCTTCCTGTTGAACAACCACCTGACCGACTTTTCCTTCCTGCCGCAGGAGCATGGCAAGCCGGTGGCGAACAGGGTCGAACCGGGCAAGCGGCCCTTGTCGGCCATGGCACCGACCCTGGTGTTTTCACGTAACTCGGGGGAGCTGGTGGCCAGCCTCGGTTCGCCCGGTGGGTCGCAGATCATCGGTTACGTGAACAAGGCCCTGGTCGGCTTGCTGGACTGGCAGCTCGACCCACAGCAGGCCAGCAGCCTGCCCAACTTCGGCAGCCGCAATGCCGCTACCGAGGTGGAAGCACAGTTGACCAGCCCGGCGCTGATCCGCCAGCTGGCGGCCTGGGGGCACGAGGTCACGCCCATGACCATGACCAGTGGCATGCAGATCATCCAGCGCGATACCAACGGTTGGTCAGGCGGCGCCGACCCGCGGCGCGAAGGCGTGGCGCTCGGCGATTGAGGGCGCGCGTTGCGGGGCATCAGGTAGCGTGGTAGAAATCACCCTTGTCATTTAGAAGTTGAATATCAAGATGTCTATCAGCGTGAAATCGAATAGAGCCCTGTTCGACCTCGACCTGCTGCGCGCTATTGTCGTGGTGGCCGATTGCGGCAGTTTCACCACCGCCGCCGCGCGGCTGCATTCGACCCAATCCACCATCAGCCAGAAGGTGCGGCGCCTCGAAGAAATGGTCGGCCACCGTCTGCTGGTGCGCGGCAACCGTGATGTGCTGCCGACCGACGCCGGGCAGACCTTGCTCGGCTACGCCCGCCATATGCTGGCCTTGAACGACCAGATGCTCGAAGCGTTGGCCGGGGCGATGGTGGGTGTCACAGTGCGCCTGGGCGTGCCCGAGGACTTCGTCGGTGGGCGCACCACCAATGCCTTGTCGGCGTTCAGCCGCCTGCACCCCCAGGTCAAACTGGAGGTGACCAGCGGGCTGTGCCGCGACCTCAGCCAGGCCTATGACAATGGCGAGCTAGACCTGGTGCTGCTCAAACAACGGCGCAACAGCCGCGAAGGGGTGGCGTGCTGGCCAGAGCGCCTGCAGTGGATAGACAGTGCACGCATGCCGTCTTTCGAGCTCGACCCGATTCCGTTGGTGACCTTTCCGCCGCGCGGTTTGTACCGCGACGACATGATCACCGCCATCGAAGGCATGGGCCGGCGCTGGCGTATCAGCTTCACCAGTTCCAGCCTCAGCGGCATCCAGGCTGCGGTAGCCGATGGCATGGGTATCAGCCTGCTGCCACCTCGGGCGGCAACGCGTGAACACCAGGTACTGGGGGGCGAGCAAGGGCTGCCCGAGGTCGACAGCTACGAGATCGTCATCGTGCACCGGCCCACGGCGGACGTGATGGTCAAGGCATTGGCCGAGGTGATGACACAGTTGCTGGCTGGCGGCGGGATCTAGAGCCCCTTGCTGCCTCGTGCAAAGGAAGTGTTTCAGTCTGTGGCCGAATGGAATATCTGACAGGTTATGCAGTCCCACTTGTTATCCGGGTACGACACCCATCCTCCCCATGCCATGGAGAAACAACATGAAAGCAGCGCTTTTCATCGCATTGCTGGCCAGCGCCGGCCTCGCCCAGGCCGCCGAGAAGGTGGAGCTCAAGCTGGCAGGCCCCGACGGCCCAGGCAAGTCGATAGGCACCATCAGCATCGAACAGAACAAGTACGGCGCGCTGTTGACCCCTGATCTCAAGGACCTGCCGCCTGGCGTGCACGGGTTCCACTTGCATCAGAAGGCGTCGTGCGCGCCTACCGAGGAAAACGGCAAACCTGTGCCTGCAGGTGGCGCGGGCGGCCACTGGGACCCGGATTCGACCCAGGCGCACAAGGGCCCGTTCGATGACAGCGGCCACCGTGGCGACCTGCCGGCGTTGTACGTCGGTGCCGACGGCAAGGCCACCTACCCCGTGCTTGCGCCCCGCCTCAAGGCCGAGGACTTCAAAGCCCATGCGCTGATGGTGCATGCCGGTGGCGACAACCACAGCGACCACCCTGAAAAACTGGGCGGTGGCGGTGCACGCGTGGCGTGTGGGGTTGTGCAGTAATAGGTGTTCGCCACAACATTTTCAGCGCCTGTGAGATCGAGCGCCGCCCGCGCGGCGCTTCGCGGGGCAAGCCCGCTCCCACTGTCTACCTTCGGCCAATTATGCCTGTGGCATCTTCACTGTCCGCCTTGTGTGCCCGACTCGATATTGAGGCGGGTGCTGTTTGCTTCACCTCAATCTCATGCATGCACCAAGGCTGGCAGTGGAAATGTAACTGACAGCACTGGCCGGAGTTAGACAGTGGGAGCGGGCTTGCCCCGCGAAGCGCCGCGCGGGCGGCGCTCGATATCCGCCCCCCTGAAGAAACCAAGGCAGGCACCGCTAGCCCCAATACCCTCCCAGACGATCCTCAAAACTCAGCAATACACCCCAGATCAGTCAACCGCCCCCCGCGCGCCCCTCGGTGACAGGTGAATCCCGGCGATCATACAGCGCACCGAGCCGCCGGCCATTTCAATGGTCGGTACATCCAGCGGCACCAGCCGCGCCGAACGCTCGATGCGTTGACGCTGCTCACCGGTAAGGCTGTCGAACGCTTTGCGCGAGAGCGCCAGAATCCGACCATCGCTGCCCGACAGCTCGATGGCGTTACCTGCAAACTGGCTGATCTGCTGGTTGCTCAGGTCGATGACATCCCGGCCCGACTCGATCAGCCGCATGCGCACCTCTAGTGCGCGGGCGCGGTTGGTGAACGTGCCAAACCCGACTAGTGCAAACTCGGTGGCTACGCACATCAGCACGTTGGTGTGATAGATCGGCGTGCCGTGCTCGTCTGCCGTGTCGAACACCATGGGCTCGAAGTTGAAGTGGGTGCTGAAACGCTCGAGGGCGATCGGGTCGGCGCGGTTGGAGCGTGCGGTATAGGCAACCCTGGACAGATGGTCGAACACCATCGCCCCGGTACCCTCCAGAAACAGCTCGTCCTGCTCCAGGCCGGAATAGTCGATCACATCCTGCACGCGGTACTCATGCTTGAGCATTTCGATGACGTCCGCGCGGCGCTCGCGCCGACGGTTGCGCGAGTACATCGAGTAGATCGCGACATGGCCGCCCGGGTGGGTAGAGAACCAGTTGTTGGGGAACACCGAGTCCGGCGTGTTCTGCTCGCCGAAGTCATCGAACAGGTGCACCCGCACACCCTCTGCTTCGAGCCTACCTGCTGCCTGGGTAACCTCGTCGCGCGCCACATTGGCCAAGGCCTGGGCGGTGATGTCGGGGTGGGTGCTCTGGAACGAATTGTCTGCTGCTGTTTCCGGGTTGGGGGTGAAGGCGTGCGGCCTGACCATGACCACGGCCGCAGGTGCTTGAATGGAACGCGTTGGAAATGCCATCTGGAATACCGAGAGTAGGAGAGTTATGCAACGCGTCGGATACGGCTTTTTGCAGCGCGGCCGCGGGTGTGGCTGAACAGGTCTTTAGGGTCTTCGTCCACCCACGGTACCAGGTCTATCTTCGAACCCATGCCGCGCTTCTCGGCTTGCTGTAGTACGTACCGTAGTACAGTGTAATCTTCCAGCGCGAAGCCTACTGAGTCGAACACTGTCACCTGGCTTTCACTTTGCCGGCCTTCGGTTTCACCGCGCAGTACACGCCACAAGTCAACGACCGGGAAGTCGGCGGGCAACTGCTGGATGTCACCTTCGATGCGGGTTTGCGGTTCGTACTCGACGAACACGCGCGCGTTGCGCAGTACGTCGGCATGCAGTTCGGTCTTGCCTGGGCAGTCGCCGCCTACCGCATTCAAGTGCATGCCAGGTTCGAGCATCTCGGGGGTGATGATGGTTGCGTAGGCCTTGTCGGCGGTCACGGTGGTGATGATGTCGGCACCTTTGACCGCTTCTGCCACCGAGCCGGCTTTGCGAATGCTCAGGCCCGTGTATTCCTTGAGGTTGGCAATCAGTTTGGCGGTGGCCAGCGGGTCGGTGTCGTAGGCGACGATTTCTTCGATCCCCAGGTGCTTATGGAAGGCCAGCGCCTGGAATTCGCTTTGCGCGCCATTGCCGATCAGCGCCATTTTCTTCGAGTTTGGCCGGGCCAGTGCCTGTGCGGCCATCAGCGAGGTTGCGGCGGTGCGCAGGGCAGTGGCGATGGTCAGTTCCGACAGTAACACCGGGTACCCCGTCGCCACATCGGCCAGCACGCCAAATGCCATGACCGTATGCAGGTCTTTGGCAGTGTTGGCCGGGTGCCCGTTGACGTATTTGAAGGCATATCGATGTGTGTCCGCGACTGGCATCAATTCGATAACGCCGACGTCCGAATGGCTGGCAACGCGTGCGGACTTATCAAAGTCCTGCCAGCGTTTAAAGTCTTCGCGCAGGGCGGCGGCCAGTTCACCCATGAACGGCGCTACGCCAATGTCATGCACCAAGTCGGACATGGTTGGAACATCAATGAAATACGTCATGCTCTTGCACCTTATTGTGGGCGTTCTCACCCGTTGCCGCAGGGTGAACGCTTACGATTGTTGAGGGGTTGCCAGCACGACAATTTTGATGAAAGGTTGCGTCAAATTGAAGAGAGCAGGTTGCCAGTTTCGTCAACTTTCTAGACAATCTGTTACCCCAGAATAACAATCTGATTACTTGGCAGGCACCATGGACACTGTAGATCGGGAACTGATCGCGCTATTGCGTGATAATGCGCGCACGCCCATCCTGACCCTGGCGAAGAAGCTCAAGGTCGCCCGGGCAACGGTGCAAAACCGCATCACCAAGCTTGAAGAACAAGGGGTAATCATCGGTTATACGATACGCCTGAGGTCTGATGCCCTGGACCAGGGCGTGCGGGCGATTACCAGCATCGGCATCAGTGGCCATCACGCGGCGGAGGTCAAGCACGCGCTACGCGGGCATCCCAATGTCGTGGCCATCCACACCACCAATGGCCGCTGGGACCTGATGGCCGAGCTGCGGGCCGACACCCTCGAAGCCTTCGACCGGGCGCTGAACACCATCCGCTCGATACCGCACATCGAAAACACCGAGACCAGCATTTTGCTCTCCACCTACAAGATGTGATCAGGTCGATAACCCAATTGGGTAGCGGCGTAGAGCAAACTGTCACCCGGGCTTTTCACTGTGCAACATATCCCATTTCGTGTGCGCACTCTGTAGCGTTCCGATTGACCTTATCGGCTGGCAAAATGAAACAGCTTCAGCGCCATGTATTTCACGTTCAACACTGTCTTGCCAGGCATCTCCCCGAATAATGGGCGTGCACTTGTGGTGGGCTTTCAATCACTCTCAGGCCTGATGAAAAGTTCATCTGGGCGTGCTTATCCATCTGCATTAATACCCCTACCTCCTGACGCTTGCTATCACAAGGCGTTTGCACTTTCGTGCCAACTAACGGCCGCAGTGGCGAGGGCGAGGGTTTTACAGAAAAAGAATAAGAGGTCAACTATGCATCCAACGTGCAACTCGCAAGACGCGACTCCGGAGGCTGGCCGCACACTGAAACGACGGCTGGAAAACAGGCATATTCAGCTCATTTCGATCAGTGGCGCGATCGGTACCGGGCTGTTCATGGGGTCGGGCAAGATTATCGCGCTATCAGGCACCTCGATCATTCTGGTGTACGCCATCATCGGCTTTTTCGTGTTCTGCATCATGCGTGCGATGGGTGAGATGCTGCTCGCCAACCTGCACATGGAGTCGTTCGCAGACCTGGTGCATAACTACCTGGGGCCGCGTGCCGGTTACATCCTCAGTTGGTCATACTGGCTCAGCTGGGTGGTGGCGGCGGTGGGCGATGTGGTGGTGGTGGCAGGTTTCTTCCAGTACTGGTACCCCGGCGTGCCCACCTGGCTACCGGCTTTTACCACGATGTTCCTGCTGCTGGGCCTGAACATGCTTGCCGTGAAGGCCTTCGGCGAAGTCGAGTTCTGGTTCGGGCTGATCAAGATCGTTGCGATCGTGTTGCTGGTGGTGACGGGGCTGGTGATGGTCGCCACGTCGTACACCACCCCAGGCGGGGTCACAGCCTCCTTCAGCCACCTGGTGGCGCCCGGTGTGGTCATGCCCCACGGCATTCTCGGCTTCCTTGCCGGGTTCCAGATCGCGATCTTCTCGTTTGTCGGCACCGAACTGATCGGTACGGCGGCAGCCGAGGCCAAGGACCCCGAAAGGACCCTGCCCAAGGCGATCAACACCATTCCGGTGCGTATCCTGCTGTTCTACATCTGTTCGCTGGTGTGCATCATCAGTGTGGTCTCGTGGGCCAACGTGCCTGCCAATCGCAGCCCATTCGTCGAGCTGTTCCTGCTCGGCGGCCTGCCGGCTGCTGCCGGGATCATCAACTTTGTCGTGCTGACCTCTGCGGCCTCGTCCGCCAACAGCGGTGTGTACTCGGGGTCGCGGATGCTCTATGGCCTGGCGCATCAACAGCAGGCACCCACGGCATTCGGGCGCCTGTCCGGGTCGGGTACGCCGGTCAGGGCGTTGATGTTCTCGGGGGTGTGCATGGCGATTGCGCTGACGCTGCTGTTCGTGATCCCCGAGGTCATGACCGTGTTCACCCTGGTATCGACCATTTCTGCGGTGATGATCATCGTTACCTGGTCGTTGATTCTGATGTCCTACTTCGCCTACCGCCGTCAGAACCCCAAGGCACATGAGCAGTCTAGGTTCAAGCTGCCGGGTGGCAAGACGACGGCGGCCATGGCGCAGCTGTTTCTGATCTTCGTGTTGTGCCTGCTGGCCCTGGAGCCTGATACGCGTACGGCGCTGTATGTCATGCCGCTGTGGTATATCGGTTTGCTGCTGGCCTACCGGCGCCGGGTCAAGGTGTGTGCCCGCCAGATGGCTGCCACGGTGTCCTGAAACCCCAGGCATCGGCGAGCGGGCCTCAGCGTTGGCGCTCGGCCACCGCCCGCAGGGTGCGCAGGGTGACCACCGGCGCATCCACCACGAAGCGGTTGGCCAGCCAGCCGGGCACATCCCCGGCAGGGTCTGCCTTGAGCTGGTAGGTAACCTCGGTTTGCCGTTCACCCAGCGGTTTCATCACCCATTCGCCCGTGAGGCGCTGCACGCGTATCAGCCCGGCCACCTCGGGGACCTTGCCGGGGTCGGCGCGCAGGTGGCGCAACAGGGTGCCATCGTCGCGCAGTTCGGTGGTGACCTTGAGCACGATATCCCGCGGCATCGTCGGCCACGGCAGGTCGGTGGTCAGGTACACCCAGGTACTGTCGCCGTCGACCTCCAGCAGGCGCATTTCGGCACAGGCGTACAGCCATTTGCATGCCACCCGCAGGTTTTCCTGCAGGTCGGTGAGCGTGCGCACGCTGGCCTTCATGGTGCTGACACCGCGAAATTGCTGGTAAGGGGAGCCGGCAGCGGCACTGAGGTAGACGCGGATGCCTTCTCTGTCGTAGGCCAGGTTCCAGTCGTCGGCTGCCTGAGCAGCGCCGGACAGCGCCAGCAACAGGGCGGCAAGCAGGCGATAGCGGTTCATGATGAGCACCGCGCAGGGCAGGGGTGATCAGTATGAGCGGCAAACAGAAAGCCCGCCAGGTGGCGGGCTTCGGACCATCAGCCTGGGCTCAACGCTGTGGGTTGAGGGTCAGGTGCACGTGGCGGTTGACGTCCTTGTACAGCAGGTAGCTGAAGTTGCCTGGGCCACCGGCGTAGCAGGCTTGCGGGCAGAAGGCGCGCAGCCACATGAAGTCGCCGGCTTCGACTTCGACCCAGTCCTGGTTCAGGCGATACACCGCCTTGCCTTCCAGCACATACAGGCCGTGCTCCATGACGTGGGTTTCAGCGAACGGAATGACGCCGCCTGGCTGGAAGGTCACGATGTTGACGTGCATGTCGTGGCGCATGTCGGCCATGTCGACGAAGCGGGTGGTGATCCAGCGGCCTTCGGTACCCGGCATTTCAATGACAGTGGCATTGTCGCGGTGGGTGACGAAGGACTCTGGCAGGTCCAGGCCTTCAACCTTCTGGTAGTGCTTGCGCAGCCAGTGGAAGGTGACGTTGGCCTTGCTGTGGTTGCGCAGGCTCCACTCGGCGCCTGGGGCGATGAAGGCGTAGCCGCCCTGGGTCAGGGTGTGGTGCTTGCCTTCCAGGGTGATGTCGAGCTCACCCTCGACCACGAACACCACGGCTTCGGCGTTGGGGTCCAGTTCCGGGCGCTCGCTGCCGCCTTCCGGGGCAACTTCGACGATGTACTGCGAGAAGGTCTCGGCAAAGCCGGTCAGCGGGCGGGCGATGACCCACATGCGCATCTTGTCCCAGAACGGCAGGTGGCTGGTGACGATGTCACGCATCACGCCCTTGGGGATGACGGCATAGGCTTCGGTGAACATGGCACGGTCAGTCAGCAGCTCGGTTTGAGCCGGGTGCCCACCGTGGGGGGCGAAGTAGGAATGATTCGACATGGACGATCTCGACTTGTTGTTCTCTCCCCGTGCCGTGAACCGCACCGGCCGGTGCGGCGCAGGGGATGTGCCGACAGAATAGGGTCGAGCGCGTGCCATCTACAAATTAAATGTTGGAATACCCGGTATTTGCCGGCTGAATGCTAACCTGGCGCCCTGCATGTTGCTCCGGCAGGCGGTTGCCCTGGCCGAACAGCTTGTGGCGCAAGGTGCCGTCCTGGTAGTGCAGGGGGTAGCGGCCGCGACGTTGCAGCTCGGGTATCAGCAGCTCGACCACATTGGCCAGGTCATCAGGTTGCACGGCGTAGGTGAGGTTGAACCCGTCGATGCCGGTCTCGTCCAGCCAGCTTTCCAACTGATCGGCAATATCACTGGCTGCGCCCACCAGCACCGGGCCGCGGCCCCCCAGGCCAACGAACTCGGCGGCCTCGCGCACGGTCCAGCGGCGGTTGGGGTCGGCCGCGGTGAAGGCGGCCAGGGCCGCGCGGCCGGCATCGTTCTCGACATATTCGATGGGGGCATCCGGGTCGAGGCCGGCGAAGTCGATGCCGGTCCAGCCCGACAGCAGGGCCAGGGCGGCGTCCAGGTCAACGTAGCCACGGTACTCGGCGAAGCGCGCTTCGGCTTCTTCACGGGTGGGGGCGACGATCAGCAGGGCCTGGGCGTAGATCAGTACCTCGTCGCGGCCACGCCCGGCAGCCTCGCTGGCCTGGCGGATGCCGTCGGCATAGCGGCGCAGCACCGTGGCCGTAGGCCCGCTGATGAACACGCACTCGGCATGTTGCGCGGCGAACTGCTGGCCGCGTGCCGAGGCCCCCGCCTGGAACAGCACCGGCGTGCGCTGCGGCGAGGGCTGGCACAGGTGCATGCCAGGCACCTGGAAGTGCTCGCCGGCATGGCTGATCGGGTGTACCCGGGCAGGATCGATGTAGCGGCCGCTGTCACGCTCAAGCACCACCGCATCGTCGTCCCAGCTTTTTTCCCACAGTTTGTACAGCACCTGCAGGTACTCCTCGGCCAGGTCGTAACGCTGGTCGTGGCCAAGCTGGCGAGCCAGGCCCAGGTTGCGCGCGGCGCTGTCCAGGTAGCCGGTGACAATGTTCCAGCCGACTCGGCCATTGCTCAGGTGGTCAAGCGTGGACATGCGCCGGGCAAACGGGTAGGGGTGCTCGTAGGTCAGTGAGAAGGTCACGCCAAAGCCCAGGTGCTCGGTGACCCCGGCCATGGCCGGAACCAGCAGCAGTGGGTCGTTGACCGGCACCTGCACGCCGCCGCGCAGGGCTGCTTCGGGGCCACCCTGATAGACGTCGTAGATGCCCAGCACATCGGCGATGAACAGCGCATCGAACAGGCCGCGCTCCAGCAGGCGGGCCAGGTCGGTCCAGTAGTCCAGGCGGTTGAAAGCCACGCTGGTGTTACGCGGGTGGCGCCACAGGCCAGGGGACTGGTGGCTGGCGGCGTTCATGCTGAAGGCGTTGAAGCGGATGGGACGGGGCATGGCGATCAGTCTCCGGTCACGGCAGCACGGAAGCCGGGTAGACCGCATCGGCTACCTGCAACTTGCGCGGAATCAGGCCCAGGCCCTGGAAGGTGTCGGCCAGCTTCTGCTGTTCGGCGACGATCTGCGGGGTAATGGCGACGGCGTTGTAGTTACGGCGTTCGCTGGCCACTTGCAGCACGTCGGCCTTGATCCCCAACTGCGGCGCCAGCAGCGCGGCGACTTGCGCAGGCTCGGCGTTGGCCCATTGGCTGACCTTGCCCAGTTCGGCGAAGAAGGCCTTGAGCAGCGGGCGGTGCTGGTCGGCGAACGCAGCAGTGGAAAGGTAGAACGTGCGGTTGTTGGTCAGGCCGCTGCCGTCGCGCAGGTTCTTGAGCCCTGGCTGGCTTTCTGCCGCCGCGAGGAATGGGTCCCACAGGGTCACGGCCTGGACGCTGCCTGATTGCAGGGCCGCCACTGCGTCGGCGGCATTATTGACGTAGGCGGGGGTGATGTCCTGGTAGCTCAGGCCGGCTTGCTCCAGCGCGACGGCCAGCAGGTACTGGGCGTTCCAGCCGCGGCCGGTGGCTACCCGCTTGCCTTTGAGGTCCTGCACGCTGGTGAGGTGGTCTTGCTCGCGTACCACCAGGCCGATACCGCGTGGGTAGGGTTGTTCGGCGGCCAGGTAGACCACCGGTTTACCGGCGGCCTGGGCAAATACTGACGGGGCGTCAGCGGCGTGGCCGAGGTCGATGGCGCCGGTGCTCAGGGCTTCGAGCAATTGCGGGCCTGCGGCGAACTCGTGCCAGCTGACGGTCACGCCTTGCGGGGCGAGGGCTTTCTCCAGGGCGCCGCTGCCTTTGAGAATATTGATGCTGTTGAACTTCTGGTAACCGATACGCAGGGTCTTGGCGTCTTCGGCCAGGGCATTGGACCAAGGCAACAGGGCGCTGGCGACACTGGCCAGCAGGCCGCCGATTAGCAGGCGACGCAGGGGCGAGAAGGCACGGACGGGCATGAGGCGTATTCCTTGAATGGGGTGGCAATCGATGCGCCCAGACTAAGGAGGTGGCGTTTGGCTTTCAATTTGTTTATTCCGTTTAGTTAGAATGTTTAGTTATTTTTATATCCTTTTTGTAATTCATGATTCAGCACCCGTTACACGGCAAATAGCAGTGTGCCATGACCTTTTTTTCACATCTTCTTGCTAGGATCCCCGCACTCTCGAGGAGCCCTTTTTCATGCCGCACATCCTGCGCAAACGCAGCACCCGCATCGCCCTGACCGCCACCGCCAGCCTGCTCGCTGCCACGCTGGGCTTCTTCGCCTGGCAGAGTTTTTACCCCGTCCAGGCTGCCAGCGGTTGGGATGTCGAGGTCTTGCACCGCGACGTGACCAAGGCTGCGTCGTTGTTGCCGCAGGCCGACGGCAGCCTGCTGGTCAGCCGCGAGCTGGACGACGGCCGTGGCAGCATCCTCAAGATTACTGCCCAGGGTGACCGCGTGGTGGTGATCGACAACCTGTCCAAGCCCGACGGCATGGTCGCGGCCGAGGGCGGCTGGGTCTTCAGCCAGGAGGGTGGCCTTGCGCCGGTCAGCCTGTCTCGCGACGGCCAGGTCACCCACCTGTTCGACGGCGAGAGCGTGCAAGGGTTGTGGAACGATGGCGATCACCTCTATGCGATCGAAGACCGCAAGGGCAATGGGCGGTTGATGCGCTATGACTGGCGCAGCGGCCAGCTGGATGTGCTGCGCACAGGGCTCAGCGAAACCGAAGGCCTGACCCGCTGCAACGATGGCCGCCTGCTGTATACCGAGAAAGCCAACGGCAAGGTTCGCGCATTGTCCGAGGACGGCCAGGACCCGGTGGTGGTCGATGGCCTGCGCAACCCGACCTTCCTGTTTTGCGACCAGCGCGGCTTGTGGATCAGCGAAGACAACACGCACCGCGCCCGCCTGCTGCGCATCGACGCCGATGGCACGCGCCAGACGGTGCTGTCGTTCCTCAAGGCGCCCCAGGCAATCGTTGCCGATGGCAAAGGTGGTTACCTGCTTGCCGAAGGCGGGCGTAACCGCGTACTGCACCTGTCCCCTCCGGTAGAGCGCAATACCGCGCAGCGCGACTGAGGGCTCAGTTTGGCAGGCGCGGTTTGCGCCCTGGCAGCAGGCCCAGCACCAGCAGGCAGCCGACCAGCACCACCGCGCCGCCCGCCAGTTGCAGCAGGCTCAAGGCTTCGTCGAGGAACAGCGCGCCCACCAGTACCGCGACCAACGTCACCACGAACTCGACACTGAGGGCACGGGTGGCGCCGATGCGCGCCACCAGGCCGAAATACAGCACGTACGTGGTGGCGCTCATGACCGCGCCGCTGATCATCAAGTACAGCCAGTCGCTGGCTTGCGGCACGCTGGGCACCGGCACCACCCACAGCAGGGGCAGGGTCAGCAGGCCGCCGGCCAGGAAGGCGCCGCCGGTGACGGTCCACGGGTCCTGGCCACGCAGGTGCAGGCTGGCGTAGTTGCTGCCGAACGCGGCGCTCAAGGCACCGAACAGCGAAGCGATGCAGCCGTGGATGAACACGTCGCTGACCGGCTGGGCCGGAAACCCCACCAGCATGGCGATACCGACGAAGCCCAGAAGCAGGCCCGCCAGGCCCTGCAAGGTGATTTTCTCCAGCCCCCAGACACGGCCGATGATCATCGAGAACAGTGGGATGGTGGCCACGAAGATCGCCGCCATGGCCGTACCGATCCGCGGGGTGGCATAGGACATGCCGATCAACTGCCCGGCCACGGTGGTAGCGCCGATCACCAGCAGCGGTTTCAACAGCGGGCGCAGGCGCAGGGTGCGCCCGAGCAAGGCGGCCAGAATCGCCAGGGTACTGCCGGCAATCAGCGCCCGCAGGCTGACCGCGCCGACCCAGCCGAAGGCGTGCACCACCTTGAGCAGGACCAGAAAGGAAAATCCCCAGGCAATGGCCAGAAACAGGTAGGCGGCAAAGTCACGCGGTTGCATGGGGCAGGGTCCGTCCAGGGCAGAGGAACGCAGGCTAGCGGGTTGCGGGGCGTGACTTCAAGCGCCGTCGGCGGTTTGCCTGCAACGCCGTTTCGTGGCTACCCGACCAACAGCGTGCTTCCCTGCATGGCCGCGCTCACGGATAATCACTGTATTCCAATAAACAGCCTGTGAGTGGGTATGAGTGATTCCGTAGTCAGCCTCGGCCAGCCTGAGATCGAAGGGGTGCGCAAGTCGCGCAAGAACAACCCCGAGAAAACGCGCGAGGATATCCTTCAGGCCGCCATCAACGAGTTCGTCCAGCAGGGCCTGGCCGGCGCGCGCGTCGATGCCATCGCCGAGCGCACCGCCACCTCCAAACGCATGATCTACTACTACTTCGGCAGCAAGGAGCAGTTGTACGTCGAGTGCCTGGTCAAACTCTACGGTGATATCCGCAAGACCGAGCAAAGCCTGGACCTGGAGTCGCTGCCGGCCGAGCAGGCGATCCGCCGTCTGGTGGAGTTCACCTTCGATCACCACGACCGCAATGTCGATTTCGTGCGCATCATCTGCACCGAGAACATTCACTACGGCGAGTACGTCAAACAGTCGCCGGTCATTCGCGAAATGAGCAGCCTGGTGCTCGAAGCCCTTGGCAGTACCCTGCGCCGGGGCGAGCAGGAAGGCGTGTTCCGTGCCGGTATCGAGGTCATCGACCTGCACATGCTGATGAGCTCGTTCTGTTTCTACCGGGTGTCGAACCGCCACACCTTCGGCGAGATCTTCCAGATAGACCTCGCCGACGAAGCCATCAAGCAGCGCCACAAGACCATGATCGGTGACGCGGTCATTCGCTACATCCGCGCCTGAGCGGTGTCATTCGCCCAGCCGTTGCTCGCGTGACGGCGGGTAGCCGAAGTATGCGGCGTAGCACTTGCTGAAGTGCGACACCGAAACGAACCCGCAGGCCACTGCCACGTCCATCACCGACAGGTCGGAGTACTGCAGCAGGCGGCGGCTCTTGGTGATGCGCAATTCCATGTAGTAGCGCCGCGGCGAGGTGCCCAGTTGGGCCTGGAACAAGCGGTCGATCTGGCGCCGCGAGCGCCCGCTGTAGGCGGCCAGCTGATCGAGGCTGAGGGTTTCTTCGAGGTTGTTCTCCATCAGCTCGACGATGGTGCGCATGTGCAGGCTCATGGACTTTTTCGCCCCCGGGCCGACCTGGCGATAGCGCGCGCCCGAGAACGACAGGATTTCTTCGACGCCTTCGGCCAGGCCGTCGCCGTAGAGCCTGCGAACCAGGCCGAGCATCAGCTCCATGGCGCCATTGGGGCTGGCGGCGCTGAGGCGGTCACGGTCGAGGGTGAAACTGGCCGGGGTGATGCGGGTTTGCGGGCTGCGCTCCGAGAGGCTGGCGCGTTGCTCGGGGTGGATGCTGCAGCCATAGTCATCCAGCACGCCCGCGCGGCCGAGGAACCAGGCGCCGTTCCACAGGCCGCCCAGGGCCATGCCGTGGGCTGCGCAATCGTGCAGCAGTCGATCGAGTTCAGGGTATTTGAGCGGCGTACGCAGGCCGCCGCAGATGATCAGCAGGTCCAGCTCGCGCAGTGCTTCGGCCGACAGGTCGCTGGCCACCAACTCCAGCCCCAGGTCGCTCAACACCCGGTCACCGTCCAGCGACAGCGGGGTGAACTGGAAGCTGTCGGTGCGCAGCAGGTTGGCGGTGACCAGCACATCCATGGCCACGGTGAAGCTGGCCATGGAGAAGTGTTCCAGCAATACGAAGTCGACCCGATAGGGCGCTTGGGCATTTGCGGTGGTGGACTTGAGCCGCAGCATGTTGCTGGTGCTGGTCTTTTTGCTGAACTGACGTGGGGTGGGCACTCTGGACTCCGCTTCCTGGCTGGCCTGGGGAGTGTGCTCGGTGGCAGGGGGAAAGACAATCTCCGGGGTGGGGGTGTCGTATTTGAGGTCGTGTTCAGGCAATTGGGCGGGGGGAGTGCATGGCTTGAATTTTCCAGCGCCTATGAGATCGAGCGCCGCCCGCGCGGCGCTTCGCGGGGCAAGCCCGCTCCCACTGTCCACCTCCGGCCAGTTTTGTCAGTGAGATCTCCACTGCAAGCCTTGGTGCATGGCATGAGCTTAAGGGGATCCGAACGATGCACCGGCTCGATATCGAGTCGAACATACGAGGCGGACAGTGAAGATGTCACAGGCATAATTGGCCGAAGGTAGACAGTGGGAGCGGGCTTGCCCCGCGAAGCGCCGCGCGGGCGGCGCTCGATCTCATAGGCGCCGAAACCCTGACGGCGTACCTTCTAACCAAATTGAACCCTCAGCGCCTGCCACAGCCCAACGCATTACACGCCAATGGGAGAGCGCTCATGGAAATCGGAACGATCTGGATCATCCTCGCAGCCGTCGTGATTCTTCTGGAAATCTGGGCCATCTGGCACATCATCGGCAGTGACCGGCGCGCCGAGCGCAAGATGCTATGGGTCGTATTCGTGGTCTATGCACCGTTGCCAGGCTTGCTGTTCTGGGCTTGGCGCGGGCCGCGCGCAGTGAAGGGCAGGGCGGTATTGCAGGAAAAGTAATAGCCAGAGCATCAGGCGCGGGGGCGCCTGATGCGGCCACCGTCAACGCCTCAGGGCAGGATGCTGAAACGGATGGCCTGGCCCAGGCCATCCACCATCAAGCAGCCGTGAAACCTGACGCGCGACAGCACACGCAAGCTCTTGAGCTCTTCGTGGATGCGGTCGCGTATCTGCTTCTCGGCCTCGTCGATCCGGTCCGCCGTCGTCGCATGGTAGAGGTGAACCACACCCAACAACGTGGTTTCAATGTGCTCAACGGTATCCCAGCCGATTTTGCGCAGATGCAGGCGTGCGCTCGCGGCTTCGTCCTCATCGCCTTCATGCCGTGGGTTGATGGTGTAGGCGAGTTGAAAATGATGCTTGGTCATTGTCGCTTTCCTTGTTGCAGGCTGGCCTCCGTGCCGGGTCTTGCAATCTAGCGGCTGACAGACCTCGCTGAAAACACACACGTGGTTCAATGCTCCGACTTCGCTATCAGAAAAGTCTTACGGCGTTCTTGACCTCAAGCTAACGCGAGGTCTGATACTCGGGCCTTTCTTCCCCCGTGCGAGTTGCTGTATATCGCCGGCCAAGATACCGCTACCGCGCTTGGCGCTGGACGGGATGTTCATGGAAATCGAGGCCGTGGCGGCAACGGACTGATCAGCGCCTCAGGCTAGAAGAAACTGCGCTGCGCCTTGAACGTGACCACACTCTCGCAATACGCATTGATACCGGCATAGGCATCGCAACCGGAACCGCTGAGGTTGGAGTTGCTGTAGATCAAATTGAGGTCGATGCCCAGCCAAGGCCGCGACAGCTCCAGCGACCAGTCGGAAAACGCGCTGACCTGGCTGCCATCGCCAATCGTGAACGGCGTGCCCAAACGATGATGGGCCAGCTTGACGGTAAAGTCGGCGTCGAGCAGGGGCAGTTGACCGAGGTCGGCGAACAGGGTGCTGGTGCGGTTGTCGGGGTTGTCACGCAACGCGCCACCAAAACGGCTGCCGTATACCGAGATGCCCCCGTAGACGGCGTAGCTGTCAGGGCCTGAGAGGTTGGGTTGGCTGTAGTGGATCAACCCCACTTCATAGCCCAGGGTGCTGTCGAAGTGGTGCTGGTAGCCCATGTAGCTGTCCAGGCGCAGGGTGGAGTCGGGCGACAGGCCCATGCTCGGGGCGTATTGCCCCAAGTACCAGCCGTTGAGGTGGCTGAGGTCGAGGCCGCTATGAAAGGCCCCCACGGCGCTCGGCGAAATAAGCCCCTGGGCCATGCTGCGCGTCGGCGTAGTGCCAAGTTTGAAGTCGAAATCGCCCAATTGGCGCTGTATCTGCTGGGCCTGCAACGCGGCGCTGAACAGCAGCGCTGCGCTCAGCAACAGAATGGGCCTGGTCATGGTCACCGTCCTGGAAGGCTTGCTGTAGAGCGCCCAAGGATACCCGTGTTGGCCAAGGGTGCAAACCGTTCGGCGCGCCACCCAGGCGGCAGGGCTAGCGCTGATCGTGCGTTTACGCCCGAGCGTCGCACATTCTCTTCTAGAATTGCCTGAACACTTTCCACTCCAAGGCCCAGGCCATGCGCAGACTGTGGCGGAAATACCTCGACCTGCTGGATGCGGACCTGAGCACCAAGGTTTTTGACAATTTCAAGAACCTGTTGGTCTGCGGCCTGCTGTTTGCCGCCGGTACGGATGCCCTGCACAACAGCGACCCCGTGTTCCTCGGGCTGTGGGTACCGAGCGTGACCGGCTGGGGGTTGATCATCGTGTCGGCATTGCTGCTGCTGTTGAATGTCAGCGATACGCTGCACCGCTTGGCCAAGCTGCCGTATCACACGGCGCTGCAGGTTGCACTGTGTTTGCTGTACCTGGTTCTGGCGTCGCGGGTGGTGGAAATCATCTGGAATTTTCGCGCGCACTGAACGTGGCCGGGCCTAGCCTTGGCTGGAGGAGGAGCGTTCGGCAACCTCTGTCACCACTTGATCGCTGCCAGCGCGCTGGATGACCAACCGCCGTTGTTCGTATTCGTCCAGGGAAAGGCCCTGGCGTTGCAACGCTTCGAGTTGCAACTGCCGGGTTTCCTCGGCGGTGTAGGCGCGCAGTTCAGGGTGGCTGGCGCAGCCGCTCAACACGGTCATGGCGGTGGCAATCAGGGCAGTGAGCAACAGGCGGGCCGAGGTTTTCATCGAGCAGCTCCAGAGTTTGGGGGGCGCAGGGATCGAAGCGATGGAGCAAGGTTATTGGGCATCCTCGATCAGTAGAAATTGCCTTGCTCGATAGTGACTATCGACAGCACCTTCTGGCGGGCAATACGGCTGAGCTTTGCTACCGTTAACCCACGCGGTTCGACCACATAGGGATAAGTCATGCGCATGCCATTGTTCGGGGTCTTGTCGGCGGTGCTGTGCCTGCAAGGCGTACCGGGGCTGGTCAAGGCCGAGGATGCTGCGGCGCCGCAAACCGCCGCAGTCGCCGCCAAGGAGGCGGTGTTCACCCAGGAGCAACTGGACCAGATGCTGGCGCCCCTTGCCCTTTACCCGGATGCGCTGCTGGCGCAGGTACTGATGGCGGCGACCTACCCCGGGCAAGTGGCCGAGGCGGTGGCCTGGTCCAAGGCCAACCCTAAGGCCACTGGCGACGCTGCGGTCAAGCAAGTGGCCAACCAGGCCTGGGACCCGAGTGTGCAGGCGCTGGTCGCCTTCCCGCAGGTGCTGGCAACCCTCGGCCAGGACCCGGTCTGGGTCCAGCGTCTGGGCGATGCCTTCCTCGCGCAACCCGACGATGTCATGAATGGCGTGCAGCGCCTGCGTCACCAGGCCCAGGCTGCCGGTAACCTGCAGAGCAACCAGTACCAGCAGGTGACTGTGCAGGCGGCACCGGCGCCCAAGGCCAGTGCTCCGGCCAGCAGCGCGCCGACCACCATCATCATCGAGCCCGCCGAACCGCAGGTGGTGTACGTGCCCAGCTACAACCCGACCACCGCCTACGGCACCTGGGCCTACCCGGCCTCACCGCCGGTGTATTACCCGCCGCCGCCGATGTATTACGCAGGCTCCGCACTGGTGGCGGGGCTGGCGTTCGGTACCGGCGTTGCGATTGTCAGTTCGCTGTGGGGCAATTGCGACTGGGGCCACAACGACATCGATATCGACGTCAATCGCTACAACAACATCAACGTCAACAACCGCATCAGCAACAACCAGAACAAGTGGCAGCACAATGCGGTAAATCGCGAAGGCGTGCCATACCGCGATGCACGCAGCCGTCAGCAATATGGCCGGCAACTGGACGGCGCCGCGCAGCGCACCGCCTTCCGGGGTGACGATGCCCAGCGTGCCCAGGCACGGGACAAGGCGCGCGCCTCGATGGACAGGGCAGGCATCGAACGGCCTGCCACCAGCAACCGCGAGGCGCGCGACCGGGTGCGCGAGGCGCAGGCGAACACCCCACGGCCTGCCGAGCGCCGAGCGCAGGCGGGCAGTAGCCGTGACAACCTGCAGGCCAGGCAGCAGGTGGCGCAAGCGCGGCCGGCCAACAGCGCTGGCCGTGCCCGCAATAACGCCTTCGATGGCGTGCGCTCGCCATCGAGCACCCGTGCGCAGGCCGACCGAGGTCGCATCAGCCAGTCGTTTGCCCAGCGGCCGCACACTGCGCGAGCCGCCGGGCATCAGATTTCCAGGCCCAGTGCGCCCATGCGCCGTGGTGGAGGGGGCCGTCGATGAACCGTCGATCAGGGTGGGTTGCCTGTGCCCGTTGTTGGTTGTTGGTCGCAGGGATGGCGGGCTCGTGCCTGGTGACGGCGCAGGAGGCCTTCCCGACGCCCGAAAAGGCCGCCGAAGCCTTTGTTGCAGCGCTGGGCAAGGAGCACGCCGACGAGACACGCCTGGCACAGTTGTTGGGGGATGACTGGCGAACCTATATCCCCAGCGGCGGCGTACAGCGCAGCGACGTGGATGCGTTCTTGCAGCAGTACCGCGAAGCGCACCGCGTTGAAAGGCCCCATGAGCACCAGGCCATCCTGGCAGTGGGGCACGAACGATGGACACTGCCCATTCCCATCATCCAAGGCAGCCGCGGTTGGCGTTTCGACCTCAAGGCCGGCAGCGCCGAAATCCGCGCCAGGCGCATCGGCCGCAACGAGCTGGCGGCGTTGCAGTCGGTGCTGGCCTACCACGACGCGCAGCTCGATTACGCCTCGCAGGACCGCAATGGCAACGGTGCGCTCGAGTATGCACAGAAGATCCTCAGTACGCCCGGCAAGCACGACGGCCTGTACTGGGAAGATGCCGGCGATGGCCAGGTCAGCCCATTGGGGCCACTGTTCGGCCGGGATGTGGTCGGTGATGACTGGTACGGCTACCGTTTCCGCATCCTCGCTGCACAAGGCCCGTCAGCGCCCGGGGGCGCCTACAGCTACCTGATCGGCAACCAGATGAGCCGTGGTTTCGCCCTGGTTGCCTGGCCTGCCAAATATGACGACAGCGGGGTGATGAGTTTCATGATCAGCCACGACGGGCAGGTCTTCGAAAAGGACCTTGGGCCAGAAGGAGAGAAGCTCGCCAAGGCCATGAAGCGCTTCGACCCCGACGACAGCTGGAAGCTGGTCGATACCCCTGTTGGCGGCTGAAGCCGGCGCATCCTTGCGCCGCTGCATTCAGTGCGTGCGCACCGCGCGCACCTCGCGTGCGGTACAGCCATAGCGTTGGCGAAAGGCGCGGGTGAACTGGGCCTGGTCGGTGAAGCCCCAGCGAAACGCCAGCTCGCCGATCGCCTGGTGGCAGTGCGGGTCGCGCAGTTGCTGATACACCGCCTCCAGGCGCTGTTGGCGCACCCATTCGCCGAGGGTGTAGGGCGTGATCGAGAATAGCTTGTGCAGGTAGCGCAGTGACAGGCCGCAGGCATTGGCGATGGCTTGCGGTGACAGGTCGGGGTCGCCGAGGTTTTGCAGTACATAACGCTCGACCCGGGTCAGGTGCAGCGTGCTGAGGTTGGAGCCTTCGCTGCCCAGCACGCGCTCATCCTGTTGCAGGGCCAGCAGCAGAGTCGCACTTGCTTGCTCCAGCAGCAGGTGGCGTGCCGCTGCGGGGCTGGCGTCGAAGTGGCGCGCGCAGAGGTCCAGCTGCTCGACGAAGATGCGCCCCAAACCTTGGCTGGCGTCGAAGCAGTGGCGGGTGTAGCGCCTGTGCCCGAGCAGGTTCGCCTTCAGCGCACGCTCCGGCAGCTTCAGTACCCACAGGTCATTGTCCGCGCGGTAGTGGAAGCGGTAAGGGGCGTCGCCGCGCTCGACGATAAAACCGCCAGGGCGGCAGCTCAGTTGGTGGCCATCCTGCTCGAAATGCACCTCGCTGCGGCTAGGGACGGTAACCAGGTAGAACGCGTCAGAGTCCTGGCCGATGTGCGCCTTGTTGCGTGAATAGCCGAGCTGGCTGGAGCGCAGGCGTGACAGGCTGAGCGGGGTGGTGGGCGTGCTCCAGCGCTGCAAGTGGCCGTCGAATGGCTGTTCGGCGGCAAATTCCAGGCTCAACGGGAAGTACGTATCACTGATCGCTTCGGCCCAGCGTGCCTGGCGTTCGGGCTGCGCCCAGCCGTGGGTCGAGAGTTCTGTGGGCATGGTGGGTCCTTTTTCAAAGAGGGCAGCATTGAAAAAAGGAACTGCAGGCAAGCTACTCAAGCAGCTCTTGTTATTGTGCAAAAAAGCCCGGCTGCGCAAAGCGGCCGGGCAGGTATCACGCCCATGATCGGCGCGTGCCGACCTTCAGATCAAGCGCCGCGTGTCACCCGGTAGGTGGCAGACGGCTCCAGGCAGGCTTGCCAGCCTGGCGGCACGACGATGTTGGTGGTGTCCTCCTCGATCACACAGGGTCCCTGCACGGTCTGCCCAGGCAGCAGGCGGTTACCGTTGAACACCGGCGTGCGTTGCCACTCACCATCGGCACTGAACAGCATCGGGCGCTCGCTGTCCGGGGCTGCGGCCGGTGGCTGGGCCGGCCCTTGCAGCGTTGGCTGTGGCGGGCGGGGCAGGTGACCGATGACCGAGCACTCCAGGTTGACCAGCTCTACCGGGCTCTCTGGCTCGCTGTACGAATAGAGCGTCTGGTGGCGTACGTGGAAAGCCTCGATCAGCGCTGCCAGCCCGTTGCTGTCCAGGGCGTGGCGTTCCAGCTGCACGCTGCATTCGTGGATCTGCCCTCGGTAGCGCATTTCCAGGGTGTAGTGGCAACTGCTGGCCTGGTCGCCGAAACCGTCTTCGCGCAGGTTCGCCAGGCCTTGCTGGCGCAGCTCGGCGAGGGCATGGTTGAGCTGCGCCAGGTCAGCGTGCTGCGCGTCCAGGCGCATCGACAGGCTGGTCAGCTGGTCATAACGCACATCCGAGAGGATCTGGCCGAAGGCGCACAGCCCTGAGGCCACCTTGGGGATCAGCACGGTGTGCATGCCGATTTCTTCGGCCAGGCGCACCACGTGCATGCCCGCCGCGCCGCCCGCCCCGATCAGGGCGAAGTCGCGAGGGTCGTGGCCGCGTTCGATGGACACCCGGCGGATACCGTTGACCATGTTCAGGTTGACCAGGGTGGTAATGCCAAACGCGGCGCGTTCCACGCTGATGCCCAGCGGCTCGGCGACCTTGATGCGGATGGCGTCCAGCGCCGCCTGGCGGTTCAGGCGAATGCTGCCACCGAGCAATGCGCCGTCGGGCAGGTAACCCAGGGCCAGGTTGGCATCGGTGACGGTGGGTTCAGTGCCGCCTTTGCCATAGCACACCGGGCCGGGCGTGGCGCCAGCGCTGCGTGGGCCGACCTGGAGCATGCCGAATTCGTCGAGGTGGGCGATGGAGCCACCGCCGGCGCCCAGGGTTTCCACCTGGATCATCGGCACGCCGATACGCTGGCGTAGAAAGTCCACATCCTTGCTGAAATTGGTGCGCCCGGCGTTGGTCAGGGTAATGTCGAACGAGGTGCCCCCCATGTCCACGGTGATGACGTTGTCGATGCCGAACGGGCGCGCTACCGCGAGCCCGGCCTGGGGCGCCGAGGCAGGCCCCGAGTTGATCGCGTTGACCGCACGCTCACGCATTAGGTGGCCGGGTGCCAGGCCGCCGTTGGACTGGAAGTAGCGTACCGGTTGCTGCGCGCCCAGTTCCTCGAACAGGCTGTCGATGCGTGCCACGTAACGCGCCATCACCGGGCTCAGGTAGGCGTTGACCACGGTGGTGGAGGTACGGGTGTATTCGCGGATTTGCGGGAACACTTCAACGCCTGTGCAGACGAACACCCCGGGCAGCGCCGCCCGTACCAGCTCGGCGGCGCGCTGCTCATGGCTGGGGTTGCGCACCGACCAGAGGAAGGAGATGGCCACCGCTTGCACGCCTTCGGCACGCAAGTAATCGATGGCCTCGTGTACCGCGCGTTCGTCCAGCGGGGTGTGTTCGCGGCCATCACCGAGGATCCGGCCGCCGATGGGACGGCGCAGGTGACGCGGGGCAAGCATGTGCGCCGGCGGGTAGTGGGCGTCATAGCGGTGGCCCTCTTCCTTGTGGCCGAGGCGGATCTCCAGGCTGTCTTCGTGGCCCTCGGTGCACAGCAGGCCGACCTTGACCCCGGTGCGCTCGATCAGGGCGTTGAGGGCGACCGTGGTGCCGTTGATGCACAGGTCGCAGTTGGCGATGATCTCGGCCGGCGTGCGGCCGGTGGCGTCGGCGATCTGCGCCAGGCCGGCGCGAATGGCCAGGGTGCCATCCTGCGGCGTGGATGGGGCTTTGAACAGCTGCACGCCACCGTCGCGGTCAGCCAGGATGAAGTCGGTAAAGGTGCCGCCGGCGTCGATGCCCAGGCGATATTGATTGCGCATGATGGGTCTCCGGTCAGTGCAGGTCGCGGGCAAGGCGGGTGGCGGTTTCGTCGAGCTGGCCGTCGGCATCGACGATCACTGCGTAGTCCAGGGCTGCGCCCTGTGGCGACACCAGGCCGTTGCGCAGGTCTTGCAGCACGGCAGCTACCGGGCGGCGCAACGGGTCGCCGTAGCCACCACCGCCAGGGTTGATGTTGATGATCCGCTCGCCGGGCTGCAGGGTGAGCATGGGGTTCTGGGTGTAGTGGTCTTGCGTGCCATCAGCGTGCTGGTGGATCAACCGGCCGAGCTTGGGTGCGAGCAGGCCATTGCGTGCTCCGGCTGCGCCGGCCGTGGGCAGTTGGCGGCCTTCGCCGAAGCCGACCACGGTCATCGCGTGTTGCAGCGGTTCGATCTCCAGGCGGGTGCCGGAACCGCCGCGAAACTCACCGGCACCGCCACTGTCGGCCATCAGGCTGTAGCGGTGGATAAGCACCGGGTAGGCGTGCTCGAGCAACTCGATGTCGCCGCTCATCAGCGCGCCAAAGCAGCACAACGGCCCGCATGCGTGCCAGCCATCCATGACTTTGTTGGCGCCGGCGCCGGCAATGATCGAGGCCAGTACCATGGTGACGTACTCGCTGTTGCCATGGCGCGGGTCGTGGCCGGCAATGTTGATGCCGCTGGTATGGCCCCACGAGGCGGTGACCCGCTGCGGCGAGGCTTGCTCCAGCGCCGTGCGCACGGCATCGGCCAGGGTTTCCATCGGGGTGGTGGTGCAGTTGACATGCGGTGCCGGCTCCTGGGCGTTGCACAGGGTGCCCTTGGCGCCGACATCGACCGTGACGCAGCGATACAGGCCCTCGTTGTAGGGCGGTGCGACCTGGGCGAACATCATCAGCCCAAGGTACACGCCGGAAACCGAGTTGCCCTCGTAGGAGTTGATGAAGTAAGGCACCTGCGGTGGGCTTTCGATACGCACGTGGGCTTGGTCGCCACGGATCTCGACATGGGCGGTGATGGCCAGCTCGCCCAGGCCGTGGCCGGAGTCTTCGAGCACGGCGGTGCCGCTGTACTGGCCGTCCGGCACGTCGCGCAGCAGGGCGCGCATGTGGCGGTCGGCCATGTTCTTCAGCTCGGCGATGCAGGCGCGTACTTGCTCGACGCCGTACTTGTCGAGCAAGTCGAGCAAGTGCCGTTCACCGACTTTGCAGGCCCCGTACTGGGCATTGAGGTCGCCTTCCTGGTACGGGCGGGCGCGCATGTTGGTGAGCATGAAGTTGATCACGTCTTCCCGGCGCTTGCCCTTTTCCCACAGTTTGACGGGCGGGATGCGCAGGCCCTCGGCGTAGATCTCTTTGGCGTCCGGGTTGTAGCCAGCGGGTACCGGCCCACCGATGTCGGTCAGGTGGCCCTTGCACACGGTCCAGAACACCAGCTCGCCCTGGTAGTACACCGGCTTGTACATGCAGCAGTCGAGGATGTGGCTGCCCTTGTACGCCGGGTCGTTGTGGTAGATCACGTCACCTTCGGCGATGTCGTCACCGAAGAATTCGGCCACGCACTTCATCGCGGGGATCAGCGAACCCAGATGGATGGGGATGTCCTGGCCTTGCAGGATCATTTCGGGGAGGTGGTCGAACAGCGAGTTCGAGTAGTCGTGGGCCAGGTTGAACACACTGGAGCGGCCAGTCTTTTCCAGGGTCAAGGTCATTTCCCGCTGCGCTGTCTCCAGCGCACCCCGGACAACCGCAAGGGTGATCGGATCTACTGTTTTCATGGGTCACCAACGTTTCTTGTTGTGCTTTGGGTGCGTGCCGCAGAGCTCGGCGCGTGGTGACAGGCTACGGGGGGAGGGGGACGGCTGACTTGTCGGTGGGTGTACTGCTTGTTGCGCGTGGGTGCACGGGGTCGGGCAATTATTCCGCTGGGGTTCTGTGGCGGCGGCCTATCGGCCCAGCAACTGCTGTACCAGCCACTGCCCGGCCGGGCCGAGGGCGCGGCGGCGTGACCAGGCGATATCCATGTCGACCCGCCGCGGGTAACCGGCCACCTGCAATTGCACCAGGCCGCTGCCAAAGCGGGTGACCAGCGCTTTGGGCAGTTCTGCCCAGCCAAAACCACGGTCGGCGAACTCCAGCAAGGTCAGGTAATCCGGTGCCGACCAGGCTTGGCCGCGGTCGTGATGCAAGCTGGGGGCGTACGTCTTGATGTACAGCTGGCGCACGCTCTCCAGCTGCTGGCGCTGCACCGTGCGCAGTGCCGCCAGCGGGTGGTCGGCGCTGACATACACGCAAAACTCCGCCTGTTCAGGCAGGCGCGCCACGGCGACGTCGGCAGGGTAGTGGGGCTGTGCGGCCAGTATGCCGATCTGGGCCATGTCCAGTTGCACCAGCTCGATCACATCAGCGTCTTCAGACGGGCCGCAGCGCAGTTCGGTGTGCGGGTAGCGGTCGGCGAAGCCGGCCATGACCGCACTTTGGAACGTGACGCTGTAGCTGTCCGACATCACCACCGAGACCAGCGCTTCAACATGCTCGCCCAACCTCAGCGCCAGGGCGTCGAGCCCGGCGCTGGCATCGAGGATCGCTTCGACGTGCGGCAACACCTGTCGGCCTGCGGCATTGAGCGTGGGGTGGCGGCCTCCTCGGTCGAACAGAGTGCAGCCGATATCGGCCTCGAAATTGGCAATGGCGATGCTGACGGTGGACTGGCTTTTCTTGAGTTTGCGCGCCGCCGCAGAAAACGAGCCGAGCGAGGCAGCTTCGACAAAGGCAAGCAGGGCTTCCGGTGAGTAGCGCATAGGTATTGATAAAATCGATGGGTGCTATGTCGCGAGTATCTGTTCTATCAAAGAAAATAGAAAGCACGTCTTAAGCAATCGATGGAATTAGTAATGAAAAAGGTCTCTTTCACCGAGCGTATGGTCCATGCGGTGGGTTATGAAGTGTTCGCCGTGCTGCTGTGCGCACCGCTGTTGTCCTGGGTGCTGGGTAAGTCTTTGGCCACCGCGGGCACACTGGCGGTCACCTTGTCGGTAATCGCCATGGTGTGGAACATGGTCTACAACGCAGTGGTCGACCGCTTTGTGCAGACCGAGCGGGTTCACTGGAAAGCCCGGGCGCGCGTGGTGCATGGCCTGGGCTTCGAGGCGGGGTTGGTGGTGTGGTGCCTGCCTGTGGCGGCCTGGATGCTGGATATTTCGCTGCTGCAGGCGTTCATGGTCGAGCTGGGCTTCTTTGTGATCATCCTGCCCTACACCGTGGTGTACAACTGGGTGTTCGACAAGCTCCGGCACCATGTGGCCCAGCGCCAGGCAGCGGCCTGAAGCCGCGACCAGCTCACGCAGCGTTGATCCAGATGGTCTTCAACTCCGTGTACTGGTCATGGGCCCAGATGGACTTGTCACGCCCACCAAAGCCGGACTCTTTGTAGCCACCGAACGGCGTCGACGCATCGCCCTC